>JAEZZR010000002.1 GCA_023418505.1 Actinomycetes bacterium | reverse complement strand
TTTCACGCTGTTTAGCTGGTGGGTTGTTTTGGGTGCAGAATGCACAGTTAAACAAGCTGCAACATGCGTTTTTGACGTGTTTGGTTGTGCGCCTTGCATCTTCGAGGGTGCAATATGCACAGAATCTGAGGCTGTTTTCGGCCGTTGGGGCTGGTTTTTGTCGACGGTTTTGCACCATCAGGGCCCATATTGCACAGTCGGTGGCTCCCGTTCGCGTCTTTCTTGATGCTTCTACTGTGCAATGCGCACCCAACCCGTTTGTCGTGTCGAGTTTGTTTTCCACGAAGTTGTGTACGGGTTATGGAAAGAGCCCGCTTACAGCGGACGCTTACTCGATGTGTGTTATTAACGATGGTGGCCAACAATTCATTGGATACAACCGCATTGAAAGCTGCGGTTGCTTCTGGGGTATCTTCTTGGGGTCTCGATCCTTGGTTAGCGCCTCTGTAATCGACTGAAGTAGCGACGAGACCCCTAGTTTTTCTTGTTCAGCCCGTTGGCTAGCTCCAGCATTAGTTGGCGTATGAAAACGGCCACTAAAAAAGGGGAGGGTACCCTTTTCTAGAATGCTTAATCATGCTAGGAATATGGGTATGAAAACTTCTAATCGAGCCCAAACGTCTTACGCAGCTCGTACAAAAAATCCCTGGTCTTCCATTATCCTTCGGACGCTCCTCCTTCTAATCACCGCTGCCGTAGGTTCAATGTTCATCGTTGCCTGCGGTTCTGAATCCGAGAACACCGAATCCCAATCAAACGACTCAAGCGAGAAGCGTGTCGTTGCCCTCGATTGGCGTTATGAAGAGATTCTCGTAGCGCTGGGCGTTGAGCCAGTTGGCATCGTTGAAATTGGTCAGTCCATGGTTCCGCAGACCTTGGAAGGAAAACTAGATGGTGTTACTTCCGTTGGCCAGGCGAAGCAGCCAAACCTGGAAGTAATTCAGTCTCTCGAGCCAGATCTCATTTTGGCTAGCCCTACCCGCCAGGAAGCAATCATCCCGCAGTTGGAAGAGATCGCTGAAACTAAGGCTTACTCGGATGCATCCTACGTAGACGTTCTCGATTCCATGGATGATATTGTCAAGCAGTTGGGCAAAGAAGATGAAGCGAAGGAAGTCCGTCAGCGTATCGAAGACAAGATTGAACAGGCCAAAGAAGTAGTGGAACCGGGTACCCGAACTGCCCTCATCGGATGGTCGAAGAACACCCTCTACACCTGGATCGAAAAGTCTTTTCCTGGTTCTTTGTTGGAGGCAGTCGGCTATGACTACGGATACACCGGGGAACGTAGTGCGATCGAATCCAAGACAGACGTCGCGGAACTAACTGGCGACAAACTGCCAGAAATGAACCTCAACATGATGTATTTGTACAACGACATCGAGGGATTCCGTTCTAGCCCTTATGCCGATGTTGTTGCAGAGATTGTTGACGTAGAACAAGACACATGGAGCCGTTCGCGTGGCCCATTGGCTGCCGAAGCAATGCTGGATCAAATCATCGAAACAGCTCAGGCACAGTCCTAATCGCCACACGTGAGACCATCTCGCCCGCCGAAAAATACGTAAGGACAATCTGCTATTTCGTTCCTTCGTAGCATCCTAGAGAAGAACTCCGCCCGAGTTGCGCCTAACGCCAGTCAATCGGGCGGAGGGAAGCCATCAGCCAATAAACGCAGTCCACGTAGTACTGGATTCGCAGTAGCAATTGCCCTGTGCCTGCTCTTCATTCTTGGCATGTGGGTTTGGCGTCTAGACGCTGTCACTGTGCCAATCAATGCGCCACAATTAGCTGATGAAGTTTACGCCGTGGCGCGCGATAGACTCGCTACAGCGACGATTGTGGGTATTGCTTTAGGTGCAGCTGGCGTTTTGCTACGTACTGCGACCCATAATCCGCTTGCGGATCCAGAAATCACTGGCGTGAACGCAGGTGCAGCTTTCGGTGCTGTTGTGGCAACTACGATCACAAGCTCCATCTCGGGAGCAGCCGTGTTACCCGGTGCTCTGTTAGGAGCGGGGCTCGCTGCACTCATTACCGTTGGATTCGGCTTACGTGCCCAATCAGTCGATCCTGGTGGTGCCTCGGCCATACAGCGAATGGTGTTATTGGGAATCGCGATTTCAGCAATGTTTTCTGCGTTAACTTCAATAACTCTTGTTTTAGATGAAGCGCAGCTCTCCACCGTATTGTCCTGGCTATCTGGCCGGCTGGGAGGTGTGAGATTCGAAGATATTGTCCCCTGTCTCGTTACTGTTTCTATTGTTATGCCGATTATTTGGCTATCGGGACGTGGCTTGGACACCCTCGCCGCCGGTGATGCCTTAGCGAGTTCCGTTGGAGCTAATCCCCGAATCATGCGCATTCTTGCAGTTAGCGCAGCTATTCTTTTGGTGGCACCTGCTGTTGCTGCAACAGGTCCGATCGGTTTTCTGGGGCTCATGGCTGCTGTGGTCGCACACCGAATTGTCGGACCACGCCATCGGTTGCTTCTGGTAATTGCACCATTGATCGGAGCGACAGTCCTACTTGTAGCTGATGCAATTGCCCAGGCGCTATGGGCTCCAGCAGAAACTCCCGTTGGCGTGGTCACTTCTATTGCGGGTGTTCCACTACTTCTGTGGGGGATCAACCGGCTTCAGCCCCGCAGGAAAACGACGAGCCACAGCAGAAAACTAATTCAAGCTGGGGCAGTGGGAGGCAGTCAATGATCTCCCAGCGCCGGTATTGGATAGTCTTCGGTGTGCTCGTCGTTGGTCTGTTCTTTTCGATCGTATTGGCCTTAGGGATCGGTGCAGTTATGAAACCTCCCAAGGAAATAATTCACGAGCTCTTCTCCGGTGGCGCACTGGTATGGCGATACCGCATGCCACGCGTACTAGTTGGAATTTTGGCAGGTGCTGCGATGGCTGTATCTGGCGCCCTGCTGCAATTAGCTTTGCGAAATCCATTGGCCGCTCCAGATACCGTTGGTGTCACTTCTGGCGGTGGACTCGCAGCGGTTGCAGCTTTATTAAGTGTTGGTTCGCTGCCTGCTCAAGCTTTGACGCCTGTGGCGTTCGTCGGCGCGCTCATCGGTGCATGTTTGGTGCTTTTACTCGCTGGCCGCGGAGTGAAGGATCCTATTCGTCTTACATTGACAGGCGTGGCGGTATCGGTGGGGCTGGGCGCGCTAACGCAATTACTACTCGTTAAGGCAGCTCCTGAAGCCGGTGCAGCCATGACCTGGCTGAAGGGCTCCTTGTACGCCCGGTCGCTATCGGATGCCATCGTCATCGCGCCGGTAGTAATTCTTACTATCTGGATCGTCATGCTGGTCTCACGGCACTTAGACATGTTGCGATTGGATTCGTCCGCGATGGTCGGGGTGGGTGTAAATGAAATGTTGTGGCGCGTAGTTGCAGTGCTCTGCGCCATTGCGCTGGGAGCCGCAGCTGTTGCCGCAGCTGGCGTGCTGGGCTTTGCCGGCATCATTGTGCCGCATGCAGCCCGCTTACTCGTCGGTACGCATGGACGCCGCTTGATACCTGTTTCAGCTTTAGCAGGAGCCACTTTAGTGACTGTGTGCGATGCGTTTGGTCGTTGGGCATTCGCGCCAACTGAGATTCCGGTTGGCGCACTGATCGCGGTAGTCGGTGCTCCCTATTTTGTATATCTACTGTTCCGGATGTCGCAGGGACACACTCGTACACCGCGCAACGCGGTACTGCCGAAAAATTCAGTTAAGGAGGCGCGTTGAATTCCGATTTTCCCGTACACCAGACGGACAACGCCTCAAGTCTAGATACCTCAAGTCTAGATGCCTCAGGTCTCGATCCAGCGCGGAGCCTCCGGGCAGACGGGATTACCGTCAACTATGGTGGCCCGCCCGTGCTGCAAGATGTCTGCCTAGATATACCAACTGGAAAGATTACCGCTCTAATCGGACCGAATGGCTGTGGAAAGTCGACGCTGCTTCGTGCGCTGGGGCGGCAACAGCCAATAGCGCATGGGCAAGTGTTTCTCGGCGGCGATCCGATCCAAAAGTTTTCTTCGCGTGAGTTCGCGCGATATGTCTCATTCCTTCCGCAACAACCGGTCACACCTGAAGGGGTAACAGTTCGTGAAGTGATCGCTTACGGTCGATACCCCTACACAGGTGCTTTTGGATCGTTAGATCGTAAAGACCACACAGCAATTGAACAGGCAGCTTCACAAGCCGGCGTTGAATCGTTGCTCGATATTCTGGCCACCGATCTTTCGGGAGGGCAGCGCCAACGAGTTTGGGTAGCGATGACCGTCGCACAGCAGACACCGATCTTGCTCTTAGATGAGCCAACCACTTATCTCGACCCGGCGTATCAGATCGAGATCCTCGACCTAGTCAAGGAACTGAATGCAACAGGGCGAACCGTTGTGATGGTGGTACACGACATGACGCACGCTGCGCGCTTTGCTGACCACATTATTGCGTTAAAAGAAGGCGAAGTAGTTGCAGCTGGAGATACCGACCAAGTGATGTCTAGCGAATTGGTTTTCGAGATTTTTGGCATTCGGTGTTTGCAAGTACAAGACCCCGCAACTGGCCGCATGCTGCCAATTCCGTACCGATAAAAAACTGCACCCCGATCAACCCTTCCAGCACAGAAATTGCGCTTTCAACAAGATGCGTATCTGGTTGGTGCCTCTTCTGTACTGCTGGCAGGATTGAACCATGGCTGAAGCAGAGCAGACGAATACCGATCCCTTAGACCAGGTTAATTCCATTACCGCCGGTTACGGCGCCGACGAGTTCGTGCCTTTGCTTAGCGACGATCAACGCTTGCAGCAACTGGTCGATTACTTGGAAGAACACGTCTCTGCTTACGACGGGGAACACACGGCATTGCCTTCAAACGCCGACCTCGCTTCCCAGCGCGCCGAGTGCAACCAGAAGATGGCACGGCTGCCAGACTCTATCGTCCACGCTTCCATGCTGGTCTTGGGTGCTGGTGTCGATCACCAGTTGCCATATACCGCGTACGCTGATCCGCAGCAGCGGATCGACGAGACCACACTAGCCGGGGTGCCAGCAACTCTGTGCTATCCAACGCCAGCTGCGCAGATCGAAGAAACGCCAAAAGCTGTCATTGTTGCGTTGCACCCTGGAGATGGTTGGAACGGCAACGGTGTGGCATGGGCGAATGTGTTTACCCCAGAGTGTGCTGCGCTGGCGCAGCGTGCCGGGGTAGCGGTCTGCGATGTGGACTATCCGCTACTGCCAGAGACTTCAGTTGAAGAATCAGGCCAGCATGTAGCCAAAGCAATCGAAGCCCTGCAGCAACAATTCGGGCAGTACAGCCACGTTTTCTTGTGGGCATCCACTGGTGCTGCTCCGGTAGCCCGCGCCACGTTAGTAGCGCTTGCACACCAAGACTCCAACTATGAATCCGCACTGTCTGGGCTAATCCTGACCAACCCCCGCTTCGAAGATACAGCCACGCTTCAGCCCGTGGCATCGCTCGAAGCAACGAACACGCACATCCCAGTGTTTATCCAGCTCGGCAGCGCCGACAAAGTAGGTACCGCCCCCGAGGATGTAGCGGAAGCCATCGCGAAAACACTTACCGCCACCGCAGAAGATCTAGAAACTGCCGAATACCTCGGCACTCATGTCGTAGCCGCACCTACGGTTCAGCGCCAGCGGCTTTCGGATATTGCGCGCTTTATCCGTCGTCAGCTAAATCTCAGTGAAGAGCTCACCGAAGAAAACCCCGGCGAGTACAACAAGGAAGAAATCGATCGGATTAATCGCGATTCTTGGCGGAAATAGGCATCAGGTCATTCTTGGTATCGCGCACTTCGGCGACCTTATCCAGGTGAGACTGGAGTAGCTGCCACACGCGATCGTCGATAGCTTGTTCTGCTTTCTTCACATCGGTGGTTTTCGGCGTTGCCCATGCAACGGAAACCGCGGTGATCTGATCGTAAGCCTCGTTCTTCTTGCGATTGTTGCCTCCCACCGCAACCGAAGGCACGCGGGTACCCACGGAACGCGGAGTGCCAGCAATCTTCGTCACCGTCCGTACCGCCAGTGCCGGCTGCTTCAGGATGTCCAGCGAGGCACTATCAGTAGCGGATTTATCGCGATCAACCAGCGCGAGCAACGTCATGGACCGTGGCTCTACCTCGGCGATCATGGCAGCGCAGAGGGGATTGTTGTCGTACAGATCCTGTGGCTTATCCAGCGTCCGCGTGATCGACGCCGAGACAAACGCATAAAAAACGGCAGCCACAACCAGGAAGATGCCCAACGCCGTTGCTACGCCCGAGCCCGCCTGCCACCAAATCACAGCCCCAAAAACCGCAATCAGCAAGGAAAGTAAGAAACCGCTGATCTGCAGGCGACGTGCATCGCAGTAATACTCGTTGTTCGCTTTGTTAAAGGGCTTATCGACGGTGAACAAACTCATAGTCCAATAGTTTAGGTCACATCCGAATAGGCCAAGCTCCGAATAGGCCAAGCTCCGAATAGGCCAAGCTGTTACTCAAACAGATCGTCGGAGTCCACGATGCGGTAGGCGTACCCTTGTTCGGCTAGGAACCGCTGGCGGTGGGCAGCATACTGCGTGTCCAAAGTATCGCGGGTGACGATGCTATAGAACCGCGCGGTGGAACCATCTTCCTTTGGGCGTAGCAGACGGCCTAAGCGCTGTGCTTCCTCCTGACGCGAGCCAAACGTGCCCGATACCTGTACCGCCACGGTGGCCTCAGGAAGGTCGATACTAAAGTTCGCCACCTTGGATACCACTAGGGTGTTTAGTTCCCGGTTGCGGAAGGCGTCGAAAAGCTCTTCGCGCTTCTTATTGGAAGTTTTGCCGTCGATCACTGGGGCGTTGAGCTTCTCGCCGAGCTCTTCGAGCTGATCCAGGTAGGCACCGATCACCAGCGTCTGTTCGCCGGCGTGGTGCTCCAGGATGCGGCGCACTACCGGCAGTTTCGCGCCACTGGTGGCAGCCAGGCGGTAGCGATCGCGCTGGTCGGCGGTGGCGTAGATCATGCGCTCATCCTCACTGGGGGTGACGCGCACCTCCACGCAATCGGCGGGTGCGATCCAGCCGGCGGCTTCGATGTCGCGCCAGGGGGCGTCGTAGCGTTTCGGGCCGATCAGACTGAAGACATCGCCCTCGGCGCCATCCTCGCGTACCAGGGTTGCGGTTAACCCCAAGCGGCGGCGCGATTGGAGATCCGCGCTCATCCGGAATACGGGGGCGGGTAGGAGGTGTACTTCGTCGTAGATGATTAAGCCCCAGTCGCGGGAGTCGAACAGCTCTAGGGCGCGGTATTCTCCCTGCGTCTTGCGGGTGGTGACCTGGTAGGTGGCGATGGTGATCGGACGGATCTCCTTCTTCTCGCCGGAGTATTCGCCGATTTCGTCGGCGGTCAGCGAGGTGCGCCGCAATAGTTCGTCGCGCCATTGACGGCCGGCAACGGTGTTGGTCACCAGAATCAGTGTGGTGCGCGCGGTATCCACCATGGTGGCCGCACCCACCAGAGTCTTGCCAGCGCCACACGGAAGCACCACTACGCCAGAGCCGCCATGCAAGAAAGAATCGGCAGCCTGACGCTGGTAATCGCGCAGTTCCCAGGGATCCTCGGCGTCGTTTTTCCAGCTAATCGGGTGGGCCTCGCCATCCACATAGCCGGCAGTATCGCGCGCCGGCCAGCCCACACGGAGTAACTCCTGCTTGAGCCGGCCACGTTCAGATGGATGCACAGTCCAGGTGGCAGCATCGATCGCTTCACCTAGCATGGGGCGAATCTTCTTGTGGCGCGTGACCTCCGCGAGTACTGCGGGATCCGTAGACTCCAGCACTAACCCATGCGCCGGATGCTTCACTAGGGTCAGCCGGCCGTAGCGCTCCATGGTCTCGGCAATATCGATTAGCAGTGGCTGCGGCACCGGGAACTTGGCATAGCGCTCCAGCGCATCGACTACTTGCTCGGCATCATGGCCGGCCGCGCGAGCATTCCACAACGCCAGTGGCGTGATCCGGTAGGTATGAATGTGCTCGGGCGCGCGCTCTAGCTCGGCGAAGGGAGCCAGGGCAGCGCGGGCGTCGTTAGCTTCCGGATTATCGACCTCTAGCAGGACGGTCTTATCCGATTGCACGATCAACGGCGCGGTTCCAAATCCCATTGTTGCCTTTCTTCAGCGGTTCGTAGTGGTGCGCTGTAGTCGCACTAGTTCGCGCGGGTAGTTACTCGCTGCGTTGCACGGAAACGATACGCGACATCGCAATACGCGTGATTGTATGTGTAACGCTATTGCGCCCGATTACATTCCCCTCCGCCAGCGACAACGGCTGCATCACCTGCGACTTAATCTCACCACTATTGCCGGCAAATTGAATCTCCACCGCGGTTCCGCTGTGTACCGCCGCTTGCAACATCGCGGTATAGCTGGGGTAGTTCTGCGGGCGCGGATTGCGGTGGTCGGGATTCTTGCGACCAGGCAGTTGCGTACTTTTTAGGTGCTTTACGACGTTTCCAAGCCGCTGCAGGCGATTGTCTTCCTGCGGAAGTAGCGCGTTGTTCAGGCAGGTATCGGCAAGAAGTTGGCGGAAATAGTCAAGGAAATTGTCCTCGGGGGCCGTGCGGCCGGGGCTGGAGCTGGAGCCAGAGCCGGAGCTGGTACTGAAGATCAGTAGTGGCTCGAGGATCCGCGATGGGCGCCTAGCGGAGGAGGATGCGCGACCTGGTGCACCGGTTGGTGTTTCTTGCTGCAGTAGCCGAGCTGCATCCTTAATCAGATATTCCACCGATTGCGGGACTGCACCAATGGTGTGGTGCTGGAAGAATTTCAGCAGTTCAGTTTCGGACACTCCACTGGTCAACGCATGTTGCAAAGTCTTTTCGGTGAGCCGATACATGCTGGCTAATCCAGGCGATTCCACGGCAGCGCACAGGCGAAGCATCTGTTCCACCGTTGCAGTGGCTGGAGCCGGCACCATGATCGTGTGATCCGCTTGTACCAAGAATTGATCGGTAGCTGGTGGTAGCAAAGCCGCTACAGTTTCTACCAAGCGTGAATCGGGATTGCTGGCGTGTGGTGCGGTGGCCACGGCTATGCCCAAGCTGGATACTGCGATGTAGTCGATACCTGCGCGCCGGGTGAGCAGCACTAAGCCACTGCCTGCCCATTGCTGGAGAGTGTGGTCGAAATCTGCATCACTGAAGTTCAGTGCCGCGAAAGGGCGGGCGGAAGCGAATAACTGTTTGGCGTCGTCGGTTGAGAGCTGCGGCTCTTGCGTGGCGACGGCACGACCAGCAAGCACGCGCAGCAGCTGGAAATCGGGAGCCAGGGCATCGTCGGCAGCATTGTCTCCATCGGTGAAGCGCGGGCGGGTATTAGAGCCAAACAACGCGATGCGCTTGCCTTGGTTGTCCTTGGTGCCAATTAGCCAAGGGCGTGATTTCGCAGTGATCGCCCACGCAGCCAGCCAGGCTAGGCGGGTGCTGATGGGTTGGGCGAGGAATTCGTCGGCAAGCTCGGTAGACGCGAAATAGGTGCCGCCATTATCGGCTGGTGGTAGCGGACGTGGCACACCCACCGAAACCAGGCCGGCGCGCCAGGCATAATCGGCGACGCGCGCGAGCTCTAATTCAGTGATGCCCATGGTTTCGGCCAGGCGCTGCTGGGATCGGGCACCAGTACCACCGGATTTGAGCTCCGGCAGAGGAGTGCGGCCGAGGGCTTGTAGGAAATCCATCAGCTGAGAAGCCGTGTGATACGCCGCCGCGAGGCAGGCATGATCGACGCTGCGTAAGTGCTCGAGCGGTAGTGGCGGAAGTTGAGACGGGCGCGGACTAACAGCAACCGATTCCATAAATGACAGCTGCCCCACCGACAGTTGTTCCTCACTGACCACGCGCAGTACCTCGGGCAGCAGACGCACCAGATTGCCTTCGACACGTTCGATAATTCCTGCAGCTAGTAGCCGCGCCACGGGAGTTTCTGGATCAGCATCCTCGGCAGCATCCTTCGACGCCCCCATGCCACGATGCTCCGCGAGCTTCTGCACAATAGACAGCTGCGCCTCATCCAAGTCCGCCAGCATCGCGCGCACTTTCTGCAATGAAGGCGCGCCGGGTGACGGGAATACCGACCACCACGTGGGGTAGGAGTCTAGGAACTCCAGGCTGAAAGTAACCGTTGCGTCTGCGGGATCTAGGGCAGTATCAAGACCATAGACCACACCGAATTCTTGTAGGCGCGTCAAAGCGCTAACGACGTCGGAAAGCTCTGGAAGCTTTAGTTGCGGATCGGCCGAATCGTACTCAGCTTCTGTTAAGAATTCCTGAACAGTATCGGAGAGCTCGGTGATGGAAGTAGCGGCTTCTTCTTCGTCGTCAAGCAAATAAATAGCGGCCTCTGCTACCGCCAATTCTAGCGCCGACAGTTGCAGCAAAATCGGCCACATATCGGAGCGAAGTTGCAGTCTAGCGGCCAAAGTGTCGAAGTCAGCAGGTTGCGGCGTAGCTACCTGCAGGCGGTTGTGGAGCAGGCGGATGAGGAAATCGTCGGGCTGCTTAGATAGCCACTTTGGAAACGACGGCATAGAATCGGGGGTAGTTTTTGGCATGACAATCCCACCTTAGACCGTTGCTAGCGTGACTGGTCGCCCGATTTCTGAGAGAATCATAATTATGGCTAACGTTGAGAAGAAAAAAGACCACTACGTAGATCCAGGCTGGCCACAGGACTTGGAGCCAGGGCAGCATGCTGTTACGGAATTGATCGCTCACCATGCAGGCGCAGATTCGCCTTTCGGCAGCATCGAATTCCCAGTTGATCCGAAGACCCTGGGGTACGTACACCCACACACTGTGATCAACGGCAAGTTCGGTAACTAGTTTTTCACTTGCTGTCTGGTCGTGCAGGCAGCAATGCCACCAATGGCGAAAGCCCGCTTGAAATAAGCGGGCTTTTCTTGTACGTAGCTTTTCTTGTGCCTAGCTACTGCTTTGCTGGCTTTACTGGCTTTACTGGCTTAGATGTAGTTTGCAGCTAGATCTAGTACGGATAGTGCAGCGTCTGCAGCGCGGTTCACTTCAGCTGGAACTGGAACGCCGTACTGGGTTGCCAGTGCGCGAGCTTCGTTAACGATGCCCTTGACATCCTGAGGGGTACGAGCGTTGGCGATGCGATCAACGAAAGAACGGATCTGATCTACATCGAAGCCCAAGTTTGGCGATCCAGCTACTGGGGAGCTATTGCCACCGTTGTTGCTTGGAGCAACCTGCGCTGGAGCCGAGTGTGGGTGTGGGCGGTTGGTAGGAGCAGAGTTCAAACCAAGCTTTGCGGAGCAAGCTGGCCATGCGCCCCAACCCTGAGCGGCGAGAACCTTTTCAGCCACGTAGATCTGTTCGATGCGGGAGGCCTTGTCTGCAGTTGGAGCGAATTCGCCACCACCGAAGCCAGTCCAGGTGGAAGCAGCGAACTGCAGGCCACCGTAGTAGCCGTTACCGGTGTTGATGTGCCAGTTTCCACCAGATTCGCACTGAGCCAAACGATCCCAGTCGGAATCAGGAGCTGCAGATGCGGTAGGAGCGAACATAGCTGCACCGGCGCCTAGAGCAGCGCCAGTAAGCGCAACCTTGGCGCTAGTAGAGACGATCGAACGGTTCTTAGCAGCGTGACGTGCCATAAGACGGAAGTTTCCTCTCGATAGATTCTGGTGACTTCAGATGCGCCACTGACGTCACCCGAGTGCTTCGTTATTGCACCGTACTGGTTGGTAACGAAATAGTCACGCTGATTCGCGGAATTTTCCAGGGATTTTTCGCGTTATCGTTCTATGTAAAGCAGCAGAAATGTGCAGTTAGCTGCGGTTTGGTACGAATGTGGTTGATGGGGTTCCAATAAAATGTGACTAAGGTCACGTTATCAAGTTGTTATTTTTGTGCCGTCCAGGCGCCCAAACAACCCAGCCAGATTACTTGCAGCATCCGCTATACTTATTTGTTCTAAGAAATTCGAGAAAGGTGACTTCGTTATGCCTATCGGCAAGATGCGCTGGTACGACAAAGACCGCGGGTTTGGTTTCGTTTCCAATCCTGAGGGTGAAGATGTCTACGTCGGTCATGCCGTTCTACCTGACGGCATCACCGAACTGCATCCTGGGCAACGTATTGAATACGACTTTGCAGATGGCCGCCCAGGCCCGCAGGCACTTCGTATTAAGGTGCTTTCGGAACCAACTCGTCGCAGTCGTGGCCGTGGGGGAAGCCGTCGTCCAGCTAAAAAGCATTCGCCAACCGAGCTCAACAGCATGATTTCCGACATGATTTCGATGCTGGAATCCACGGTGCAGCGCGATCTCAATGCGGGCCGCTACCCGGATCGCAAGCATTCCCGGCAGGTAGCTGAGGTGCTGCGCGCCGTAGCAGCAGAGCTGGACTAGGCGGCCGCGCGCCAGCGCGGCAAGTCCGCAGCAAGTCCGTGGCAAGTCCGCGGCTGGTGAGCAACAAGCTCAGCCAGCCCGCACCTTAATTACTCCCCCGCAGATTTATTCCCCCGCAGCGTCGTTGACGATAGACCAGGTAATCCCGTAAGTAGTCTCTTCGTCAGCGGCGTTTTTTCCTACCACGGTGGTGCTCACTTCCACCACGCCCAGGGCCGTGCGCTCACCATTGACCGAGGTAGAGCCCGCAATCGTTTCAGAGACCGATTGGCCAGGGTTATTCCTATCGCTCACATTTAATGCGTCGTCAGCGTAAAAACGGCTTAATACCCATGTGTACCGGCTAGCCTCGCCGACGTGTAATTCCGCAGTATCTTCCAATTCCAGGTTCACGTGCAGAGTGTTGTCCTCGAAAGTCTCACACGCGTCTTCTTCAAAGAGGTCGCACACGCGATACGGCAGGATCGTCTGCTCTTGATCATCCTGGCGCCACATAAGTTCCACGGCGGTGGGATCATCCACAACGTCGTCGTTAAGCCGATCTACTACAACCACCGCAACGGTGATCAATAAACCCACCACGGCGATCAGCGCAACTACCGCAATTGCACGCATCCGATTACTTTTCACGCGGGCGACTCACTTTCGGATTTACTGCCTGGACAACTTGACTACCTAGAGAGTAATCGAAACCGTAGTATGTACGCGTGACCGAAAACCAATCCGACTCCGCAGAGCAGCGACGTAATCGCCGCGCGGTCAGCCGGAAGGCCGCACACATTGCGCGGCAGGCGATCGCGGACGTAGACGACAGTGGAGCAAAAAGCGACGGGAAACACCTCGGTGCCAGCATCATCGCACCTGGGGTAGCCACCCACCGCTTCGAAGCACAGCTGGAAGGCTACCGGGGCTGGGAATGGCACGTGGTCATCGCAATTGCGGCAGGTTCGCTGTACATCACCGTAAGTGAAGTTGCGTTAGTTTCTGGCAATCAGGCTCTCCAAGCGCCGGACTGGGTTCCTTACGAGGATCGGATTCGCCCCGGCGATTTAGGTCCGCGTGATCTGATGCCCGTAGCTGCCGACGACGAAAGGCTTACGACGGATGAGACCGGCACGCGGCACTTGTCTTCCGAAGGCCAAAGGCAAACTAGCCACCGGTGGGAAGACGGCGAAACTGGGCCGGAAAGCCTTTTTGCCAAAGAGGCTTTAGAGCATTGCCAATCGTGTGCATTCCAGGTCCCGCTATCGGGTCCGTTGGGGAAGGAATGGGAAGTGTGCGTCAATAAGTGGGCATTTGACGGCACAGTGGTTCACCAAGATCATGGTTGCGGCGCCCACTCCGCGACGCCTGAAGAAGAATCCTAAGAAGGGACCTCTCTTATGAGTCATGAGTCCGCGCCTGCAGCGTCACAGGAAAAAGAGCCCGCTGCAGGGTCTTCGGCACTCGACCGATATTTTAAGATCAGCGAACGCGGATCATCAGTCTTTACTGAAGTACGTGGTGGGGTAGTCACGTTCTTCGCAATGGCATACATCATCTTGTTGAACCCTTTGATCCTCGGCGGGATTGAAGACGTCAACGGAGTATCTCTAGAAACCTCACAGGTAGCAGCAGTAACTGCCTTCGCCGCAGGTGTGCTGACTATCGCCTTTGGTGTTTTCGCTAAATACCCATTCGGCCTCGCAGCAGGCCTTGGTATCAATACCTTGGTGGCGGTGACCTTCGTAGCCAACGAAGGTTTAACCTGGCCAGAGGCCATGGGCCTTGTTGTGCTAGACGGTGTCATCATCGTGGCATTGGCGGTATCGGGATTCCGAACCGCCGTTTTTTATGCCATCCCGCCGTCGATGAAAGCTGCATTGACCGTTGGTATCGGCATGTTCATTGCCTTGATCGGCTTGGTAGACGGTGGCCTGGTGCGCCGAATCCCAGATGCTGCCAATACCACTGTGCCAGTACAGCTAGGCATTGATGGTCAGATTATGAGCTGGCCCACGGCCGTGTTCATCCTTGGTATTTTCATCTGTGGCGCGCTGGTGATCATGCGCGTACCCGGTGGCCTGTTCCTAGGTATCGTGGCCAACACGATCATCGCGTTGATTGTGGAAGCCGTAACCAAGTCCGGTCCGTCTTTCGTAGACGGCGAACCCAATCCAACCGGTTGGAACTTGGCAGTTCCTACGGCTCCCGACGGCCTTGGTGGGCTGCCTGATCTGGAGTTGCTGGGCAATTTCGATCTCTTCGGCGCGTTTACCCGAGTAGGCGCTTTGGCCGCCACGCTTTTGCTATTCACCTTGGTATTGGCAAACTTCTTCGACGCGATGGGCACCATGACTGGCCTGGGCAAGCAGTCCGGCTTGGTCAATGAAAAGGGCATCCTGCCTGATATGAAGCGCGCGCTGGTAGTAGAAGGTTTCGGTGCAGTTGTTGGTGGTGGTGCTTCGGCATCCTCGAACACGGTGTATGTGGACTCTGCCGCTGGTATTGCCGATGGTGCGCGTACTGGTTTGGCCAACGTCGTCACCGGTACCTTGTTCCTGCTGGCGATGTTCTTTACGCCACTGTATGAAATCGTGCCGATTGAAGCGGCCGCACCAGTGCTAGTGGTCGTGGGTGCGATGATGATGTCGCAGATCACTGAAATCGACTTCACCAAGTTCGATATTGCCCTGCCTGCCTTCTTGACCATCGTGATGATGCCATTTACCTACTCGATCGCCAACGGCATCGGTGTTGGTTTCATTACCTACGCGTTGATGGCACTCTTTGCCGGTCGCGCGAAGCAAGTGCACCCATTGATGTGGGTGGTCTCGATTCTGTTCGTGATTTACTTCGTGGCAGAACCGCTGCAAATCTTGCTGGAAGGCTAGGCGCTAGCTGGAGGCTAAGCGCCAGCCGAAAAGGCTAAGCGCTAGCTGCGGTTGCGGCGCTGCACGGCAGCCCACACGGACTTGCCGGCTTTGACCGCCCAACCGCCAGCGGTTTTGCCCACCTTCTTGGCGGAACGTCCTGCAATAGCCAAGGTGTTGGTTACTGATTCGGTAGCTCCGGTGGAATCGGAGTATTCGTCTTCGTAATCGTCGAAGGCAAAGCCGGATTCGGATTCAGCGCTAACACTTGTGCTAGCCGCAGCGCTAGCACCAGCCACAGCACCTGTATCAGCCGTTCCGCTAGCACCTCCGGCAGTGCTTGCCACAGTATCCGTGCTGGCTTTCCGGCCGTCGACAGCAAATGCGCTCACCGGAATATCCGGACTTTCGCCTTGCGGATCAAAGCCCAGCCAGTATTCCACAGCGGCATCGGCGAGCTTGCTGGGTACGAAAGGCAGGCGTACCGCAGATAGCCCCACGATATTCATGGTTTCTGCACGGTAGGCTGGATCATCTGTATCGGTCGCGCTACCACGGCGGCCTGCCCAGAAGTCGCCTTCTATCGGCAGGGGCAGGCCTTCGTCTTCCAAAGTGCGTTCTGGCAGGGCAGACATCGCCCGCTTCAGCTGGCCGTTGTGCCAATGCGCATACCCGGCAAAACCATTAGACATGTCGATCGCGTGTGCGTACACGTCGGCAGCTTCAATGCTGGTGCGTAGGTGCTCGGAAATTTCTGAGACTTTCGCCAGCGTTTCCACTTCGGTCTGTACTACGGACAACCCTGCGAACCCGCCGATGTAGAACTCGTCGCGCCCGGCAGCTGCCGAACGGTTCAATGGGAAATCGCCAATGGGCGTGATGGGCAGGCGCGGGTTGTACAGCGCTAAGAACTTGCGGCCGAATCCGCGGTGGTAGGCCGGCTCGGGTGTGAGGGCGTCAAGCGGGGTGGGGATGTCCACGAACCACAACGTCACCACAGTGCCCATCGCTATTTCCTTCTATCGTTATTACGCTCGCCCGGGCGCACACCGAGGAGCACGTCTTCCCACGACGGCATCACAGATTTGCGCTTACGACGGGTACCAGCCTGCTCTTCACCTTTAGCTTCTGGATGTTGCAGAAATGCTGCTTCGTCGAAATCGTCGGTATCAGCTTCGGCTGCGCCGCCTGCTCCGTGGGCATCCGAGTAGTCGTCGGCAACCGGGCCGGTGGCAATATCACTGGAACGAATCCAGGCCTGTGGCATGCGTTCTTGAGCGCTCGTGCGGTGATAATCGGGATCAACTAATTCGGCTGCCATTGCATTGCGCGACACCGTGACTGCGTGACCACCTTCATCCTGGTAATTCCACTCGGCGATATTAGTAGAGTGGCCAACTTCCCAGGTAACAGTAACGATCCATTGGCCAGTAGCATCGCGCTTGGCATCCCACTGCGCGTCAGATAATTCGTGGCCACGCGCGGTAAAAGCTGTAGCCAGAATCTCGCCCAACGTCAGGGTGGCCGGACCATCGCTGCGCCGAGGATGGGATTCGCGACCCAGCTTGGCAATGCGCGCGCGTTCGGCCAACACCGGGTATGCAAACGGCATGATCTTCTTTTCCGACATGCCCGAAAACTCCATCAATTCCTCCACCGACGCACCAGCGCGGATCCGATCCTGGATCTCACGGGGACGTAGAGGATGCTTTACGACGGAAGTCTTCGGCTGTGGGGAAACTGGCTGCTGGGAACCTGGCTGCTGGGAATCTGGCTCTGAAGCAGTCGGTTCTGCTGCAGCTGTCTGGGATTGCGGTTGCGGTTGCTCTTCTGTGGCGTTGGCGTCGCTTGCCGCCTCGGAGACATCTTCCTGTGGTTTTACCTCGGAGAGGAGCCGCTGCAAGGCAGCCACAGTGTCGTCGTCAAGCGCAAGAAAATAATCCTGAGCAGTTGCTGGATCTGCACTATCTGTGCCACCAGCAAGCTGGAACGCCAGGTGGGGTCCAGCGGAATCAGTGCCAGGAGAATCGGAAGTGACGTGCCTGACCGCATCGGTAGCTAATTTCAGCTCCCGGGCTGGCGAGTCTGGCATCTGGTCAGTCATCCTGTTGTCTCCTAATCCACAGGGCATAATCCTGTTTGCAGCTACCAAGAAACCCTGACGTCTAGCGACGAAGTAGTTTCATAGTAGCGGACAACTGCTTGCCAGGGGCGAAAATTTACGGCTGGGCGTGGCCGGAATCAATGATCCAATCCACCGCAGCAACCAGCTTGCGTACATCATCTGGATCGATCGCTGGGAACATGCCTACACGCAGTTGGTTGCGGCCCAGCTTGCGGTATGGTTCGACATCCAATACTCCGTTGGCACGCAAAACTTTCGCGATCTTGGCGGCGTCTACGGTGGACTCGTCGAAGTCGATGGTGCCCACCACCAAAGAACGGGTAGCTGGATCGGAAACATAAGGAGAAGCCTCGGCGCGCTGCTCAGCCCACTCGTACAGAATCGACGAAGACTCGGTGGTGCGCGCCACCATGGCATCCAAGCCACCGCTGTTGTTCATCCACTCAACCTGATCCGCAAGCATCAGCAAGGTAGCCACTGCTGGGGTGTTGTAGGTCTGGTTCTTGCGGGAATTATCTACCGCAGTTTGCAGATCCAAGAAAGCTGGAATGAAGCGCCCCGAAGCCTTGATCTTTTCAATGCGCTCCAACGCGGCAGGGGACATTGCTGCTAGCCATAGACCACCGTCGGAAGCAAAGCCCTTCTGAGGAGAGAAGTAGTAGACGTCCGCCTGGGAAATATCTACCGGCAGACCGCCGGCGCCCGAGGTGGCGTCGATAGCTACTAACTGACCTTCCGAACCTTCAGGGCGTACGACGGGCACCATCGCACCTGTGGAGGTTTCGTTGTGTGCCCAACCGATCAGATCTACGCCCTCTTCGCCGGCGACAACGTCCGGAGCGGTACCCGGTTCAGCGGAGATCACCTGTGGCTCGTCTAACCACGGCGCCTGCTTAGCTGCCTTCGCGAACTTCGAGGAAAACTCGCCATAAGACAGATGCATGGACTTGTTTTCAATGAGGCCGAAAGTAGCTGCATCCCAAAACGCGGTGGCGCCACCCAAAGACAGCACAATTTCGTAGCCATCAGGCAGCTGGAATAGATTGGCCAAACCTTCACGTACCTGGCCCACCACATTTTTCACCGCGGGCTGGCGGTGGGAGGTACCCATAACAGAAATCGCACCATGCGAAATCGCTTGCAACTGCTCTGGGCGGATCTTCGATGGACCGCAGCCGAAGCGACCGTCGGCAGGTAGGAAGGAATCAGGAAGGGTAGGGAACTTCTCGCTCATGTTCTCGGTCATGAGAGCCTTTCGTCGGTGGCGGTAACTCGGTGGAACCAACACTCGGTGGTATCAAGTCCAACAGTACTTCGACCATAGACCCCGTACTGACGTGGGCGTGGTAAAAGTAGCGAAGAAGACAAGAAAATAGCTCTTTCAGTCAGAAAGTTTTCTCTGCTAGCTAAAACTTAAATGCGCAGGTAGGTTAGTATTTTTTGCTGATTAGAGTTATTGGTGCGTTACAAAACCCCTGTATATGTCCGGTTTTTGTAAGCGCCCCCTTGCGTGAAAAAGTAAGTTGTAATGCTAAAGTATTGAAATGAGAGCGCTGTAACTCAGCGTTAGATTTTGTTGCGGTGCTCACACTTTTTGCTAGAGTGTGTCCTAATCCACTGAGGCTCCCCTGGAGCTCCTTGGCGGCACGTAGACTGACATCGAAAGGGATATTGTGGCTACTGAAAACGACAAGGCCGTACTTCATTACCCTGGCGGCGAATTCGAAATGGATATCGTCAAGGCTACGGAGGGTAACTCCGGTATCGCTCTTGGTAAGTTGCTGCAGGAAACCGGGTTGACCACCTTCGACCCTGGCTACACCGCAACCGGCTCCACCGAGTCGAAGATTTGTTACATCGATGGCGGTAACGGCATTTTGCGTTATCGCGGATACCCAATTGAAGAGCTAGCGGAAAAGGCTACCTTCAACGAGATTTCCTACCTGTTGATGTACGGCGAACTGCCTACTCAGGAGCAGCTGGAGAAGTTTAACTGGGAAATCCGCCACCACACGCTGTTGGATGAGGACTTCCGTCGCGCATTCCATGTCTTCCCACGCAATGCGCACCCAATGCAGATTCTGGCTTCCTCGGTTAACATCCTGGCTTCCTACTACCAGAACTCCCTGGATCCACTGGATCCAAAGCAGCGTGAACTAGCTGCCACCCGCCTGATGGCGAAGGTGCCAATGTTGGCCGCCTACGCATACCGCGCGTCTAAGGGCGAGCCATACATGTACCCAGACAATGCTCTGAATGCGCGTGAGAACTTCCTGCGCATGATGTTCGGCTACCCAACCGAGCCTTACGAGGTTGATCCAGTGCTGGTCAAGGCTCTAGACAAGCTGTTGATTCTGCACGCTGATCACGAGCAGAACTGCTCTACCTCTACCGTGCGTATGGTTGCTTCCTCTGGCGCTTCGATGTTCGTTTCGATCGCCGCTGGTATTAACGCCCTATCTGGCCCACTACACGGTGGCGCAAACCAGGCTGTGCTGGAGATGCTCGAGGACATCCAGAACAACCATGGTGGCGACGCTACGGACTTCATGAACCGCGTGAAGAACAAGGAGCCAGGTGTACGCCTAATGGGCTTCGGTCACCGTGTATACAAGGCTTACGATCCACGTGCTGCCATCGCAAAGGAGACCGCGCACGAGGTGCTGGAGCACCTAGGTGGCGACGAGCTGCTGGATCTGGCTATGAAGCTCGAGGAGATTGCGCTTGCCGACGATTACTTCGTAGAGCGCAAGCTGTACCCGAACGTGGACTTCTACACTGGCCTGATCTACCGTGCGATGGGCTTCCCAACGGACTTCTTCACCGTACTGTTTGCTATCGGCCGCCTACCAGGCTGGATTGCTCACTTCAACGAGCAGGTCACCGATCCAAACTCGAAGATCAACCGACCACGCCAGATTTACACCGGCGAAACCCAGCGCAGCTTTGTGCCACGTAGCGAGCGCTAATTAGCCAGCGCTGCTGCGATGCAACTGCTGCAGACTTAGACACGCGCAGGTGGTGTGTGCCACCGCGCGTGTTTTTTCATCTAATTTTTAATAGTGACTGTTGTACCTGTTTGACTGTTGTACCTGTTTAAAGGAGTAGTTCCCATGTCCAAGCCAGAAATGACGCCGAAGACCGGATCGGCCCCTACCGAATTGGTAGTAAAAGATCTCGTGGAAGGCGACGGCGCTGAAGCTACTCCAGGTGCTCGCGTAGAAGTCCATTACGTAGGCGTGGATTACGAATCCGGCGAAGAGTTCGACTCTTCTTGGAACCGTGGCCAGTCCATCCAGTTCCCACTGAACGGCCTGATCGCCGGTTGGCAAGAAGGTATTCCGGGAATGAAGGTCGGTGGCCGTCGTGAGCTCATCTGCCCACCAGAGTTGGCATACGGTCCGGCAGGCAGCGGCCACTTTCTCTCCGGCAAGACGCTAGTTTTTGTGATTGATCTTCTGGACGTTCAGTAATTCACATCACTACGCTTGGTCGGTATGACCAAGAAAATCATCTTAGATCTTGATACCGGTATTGATGACACTCTGGCCTTGGCCTACGCACTAGGCTCGCCAGAGCTAGAACTTATCGGCATAACCGGCACCTACGGCAATGTGCTTGTAGAAACTGGAGTGGCTAACGACTTGGCGCTCTTGGATCTCTTCGGCGCATCCGAGGTGCCGGTTTTTGCAGGTCTGCCACACGCCAGTGCCAAGGATTCGTTCGAGGTGCTGGAGATCTCCGCGTTCATTCATGGGCGCAATGGCATTGGTGATGTCACGCTTCCTACCAGCGCTAATCAGCAGCAAGAACAAAGCGCCGTCGATTTCTTGTGCGAGTCTGTGCGCAAGTACGGCGATGATTTGGTGATTGTGCCCACCGGGCCGCTGACGAATATTGCTGCTGCCATGCAGCAGGATCCGTCGTTTGCCGAAAATGCTCACATTGTGTTGATGGGTGGGGCGCTGACCGTGCCTGGAAACGTGAACCAGTGGACGGAAGCCAACATCAACCAGGATCCCGAAGCTGCCGACGCCGTGTTCCGCGGCTGCAAAGACGTGACGATGATTGGCCTGGATGTCACGCTGCAGACCCTGCTGACCTACAAAGAAACCAAGCAGTGGCGCGAGCTAAACACTCCAGCTGCACAAGCGCTGGCGGAAATGACGGACTACTACATCCGTGCCTACGACACGACGGCACCGCACCTCGGTGGTTGCGGATTGCACGATCCGCTGGCGGTTGCTGTAGCCGTCGATCCAAGCTTGGTGACACTGCTAGAGCGCAACATGAAAGTGGATCTTGAAGGCAACACGCGTGGTCGCACGATTGGCGATGAAACCCGTCTGAACAGCGACGAAGTGACCACCCGCGTTGCTGTTGGCGTGGATGTAGAGCGCTTCCTCAACGAGTTCATGACGCGCATTGGCCGCGTGATCGGTAAGTAAACCGATGAAAACCACAGCCAACAGCACTGCGCTTCTCCAGCAGATTAAACAAGCAGCTCCGAAGATTGCGGTAGTGGGGTCTGCGAACGTGGATCTCACGGTGGTAGTGCGCGAGCTACCGCAGGCAGGCGAGACCGTTCCCGGATCGGATTTGGCGCAGCTGCCGGGCGGGAAATCGGCGAACCAGGCGGTGGCTGCGGCGCTATTGGGTGCTCAGGTGCGTTTTGCCGGCAACGTAGGCAACGACGCTCACGGCGATTTGCTGTGCGATTCGTTGCAGAAGGCGGGCGTAGATACGTCGCTGGTTGGTCGCCCGGATACTCCCACCGGTACCGCGCTGATCGTGGTGGATGCCGAAGCGGAAAACACGATCGTGATCTCTGCCGGCGCTAATAGCCACGTGACTTCCGATTTCGTGGCCGAAGTAGCAGAGCAGCTTTACGACGAAGCAGCTGTGGTTGGCCTGTGTCTAGAAGTAGCCACCGACGCAGTGGCAGCCGCTGCCAAGGCGGCCAAACAGCGCGGTGTGAGCGTGGTGCTGAATTATTCGCCGATTAAAGAGGTATCGGAACAGCTATTTAGTGCAGTGGATGTGCTGATCGTGAATGAACACGAATTAGCCCGGTTGCTGGTAGGCCTCGGGGCTGATCTTGCTGGTTCAAGCCACTACACCGATGCAGTGCAATGGGAGCATGCCGCCCAGCTGATTGAGGACGCTTATGGCATTAGCCAGCTGGTAGTCACCCTAGGTGCTGCGGGATCTGTAGTAGTGGAAAAGACACAGCAGGGTTATGAGGTAGCAGAAATCCCCGCAGTAGCAGTTTCCGTTGTGGATACCACTGGGTGCGGGGATGCTTATCTGGCGGCTTTGTTGGCCGGCCTTGGTGCAGAATTATCGCTAGTAGATGCAGCCCAGGTGGCTGCGGTGGTGTCTGGGTATGCTGCGTCGTCGTTAGGCGCACAACGCTCCTATGGCACTACCGACCAAATCATGCAGAAATTGGCCGGCAGATAAGTGAGCGCTTAGTCCTCTTTGCCGGAAAGTGCCTGCTTCCATGGCACTCGGCTGCCCGTGCGCAAGACGTTACGAGGGTAGACGCGAGCGGCGAATAGCACCACTAGGGCTACAGCTACGGCCAATAGCCCCAGGGACATCAGTAACTGTGCGGTATTCAAATTGCCCACCAGGTATTGCAGCGGAGCAGTACCGATCGAAACCGGTGGAATCCAGCCAGATGCCTGCATGAAGCTACTATCCAGCGAATGCCAGCCGAATGCGGGTACATAAATGCTGCCCAGCGCTAAAATCATCACAGGGAATTGCACGCCGCCGAAATCTTCCATCCGGCTGACCAGTGAACCTGTAGCCGCATATAAAGCGGCAAAGAAGAAATATCCCAAGATAAAGAATGGGAAGTACCAGCCCACCACGTGCCATGGAATGGTAAATGTTTGATGCAATCCGGTAGCAATTGCGGTGATTGCAGCAGCGGCGACAATTACGAAGGTATAAACCAGTCCTGCAATTCCGGTACCAAGAATTTTTCCGGCCAGCAGATGCTTCGGACGGATGGTACTAAGAATAATTTCAATAACTCGCGACGATTTTTCTTCGATTACGGAAACTGCCACTGCGTTGCCGAAAGTCAGAATTGCCATGAAAATCAGGGCGACCAGGATTAAGCCGGTAATCATTTCTGCGGGATCGACGTTGTAGTGTGCTGGTTGATCGTCTTCGAAGTTCTCGAAAACTAATCCGGATTGGGCGGCAGCTGCAAAGAACTCCGCTGGATCGCCGCCAGCCAGGGCGATGGCTTCGCCTTGCACTTGTTGGGTGAGCCCTTGGTCGAAAGCTGTGGCCAGCCAATTGGGTGTGTCGAGATCAATGAACGTCCACACTTTTGGATCACTGGTTGGGATCAGTGCGGCATCGGCTTGTTTATCTACTAGCATGCGTAGAGCTGCTGATTCATCGGCAGCAGGTACCAGCTCGATGCGGTCGGTCCCACCATCCATACCAGGGAGGAAGGCGGAACCAGCAGTCGTCGATCCAGCGGATTCGGCAGATCCGCCAGATCCGGATTGCCCCTCTTCGGTACCAGCTGCGTCCGCGTGCGCATTAATACCATCAGCGGTGGCAGCAGCAAATGGGGCTTCGCCAACTACTGCCACTTGGTAGGTTTTCTCTTCATCGGAATCGCGGGTGAGGTAAGACGCCACTAAGACGCCACCTACGGCAAGCAATACACCGATGATCAGGGTGATGATGGAGGATTTCTTCAGCAGATTGACCCGCAATTCACGCTTCGTGACCAAGCCAATTGCACTGGCAGCTGAGTACTGATTGTTGCTCATGAGTGAATTACCTCCTGGTAAAGCTTGGTCAAAGGTACAGCAATAGGTGCGAACTCACGCACCGTGCCCGCCTTGGTGGCGGCGGCAAGCAAAGCTTGATCGGTATCCGGCGCGGCGTCGGCAGCTACCGTAAACAAGTAGCGTCGCGCATTGTGCGGATCGGCTTCTACCTGGGTAATTCCGGAAATATTGGCTGTCCAGGCGGGTGTGCTTGATTCGTCGCTAGCGCCTTCTACAGTGAGTGCGATGACCTGATTGCCCCCGCTGCGCAACTCGGCCACCGTGCCTTCGGCGATCAGTGCACCATCGCGCAAAATACCAATCCGATCGCAGAGCCGTTCCACCAGCTCCAGCTGATGCGAGGAAAACAGCACCGGCACACCTTGCTCGGCGCGTTGCCGGAGTACGGTTGCCATCACCTCGACGGCGATTGGATCGAGCCCAGAAAATGGCTCGTCAAGAATCAACGCCGCAGGGTCATGCACCAACGACGCCGCCAATTGCACGCGTTGCTGATTGCCTAGCGACAACGCATTCAGATTGTCATCCCGGCGATGGGAAAGATCGAGCATTTCTAGCAGCTTGTCGACGTTTTCTGCTGCGTGTTGCTTAGATAATCCATGAAGGCCCGCAAAGTAGTGCAGCTGGTCGGCTACTTTTTCGTTGGGGTACAGCCCGCGTTCTTCGGGCATGTAGCCGATCGTGCGACGCACGGTGTCGTCGATATCCGCCCCGTTAAGTGTGGTGGTACCGCCATCGCGGCTGAGAACTCCTAGCGCGATACGCATCGTGGTGGTTTTACCGGCACCGTTGGCACCGACAAATCCGTAAATTTCACCCGCGCGAACGGTTAAACTCAAATCCTGCAATACTGTGAGATCGCCGTAGGATTTACGCAAGTTCTTTAACTCTAAAGCCATATGCTTGGATCCTTTTTAACTAATTATGTTTAACGTTTTTTTAGTCCTTCATCGTCCAAGCGCACAATACTGTGGGCAAGGAAAAGATAAGGATGTAGATTGGAATTCCGATCAGCCCGAGGCGATAGGGCAATAGCTCACCCCAGTTTGGTGAATCTAAGACAATTTTGCTTCCTACCAGGGTTAATCCGATTACGAAGATTAAAATCACACCGTCAGCGATGCGGTAGGTAAAGCTGCGGAACGCCTCCACCTGGGAAGCTTCATATTCATCCAGAATGTTAACCGGAGTTTGTCCCAAGTAATTGGTGACAACATTCAGCAACCCGTAGGTGAACATTATCGAGATGGTCATGAAGATCCAGAGGCCTACAATAATGTAAGAGTTTGGGGTGTCGGGGGCAGCCAGTTCCGAATTGTGCACTGTGCTTGCCATGATGATGGCTACGATCAGCATCGCTAGTGTCAAGCCGTAGTGCACGAGGCAGAGCTTGCGACGTGCGGAGTGACGACGCAGCCCAGGAAACGCATTTTGGGTTGCCTGCCGTCTTCTGAGATACCGGTTGGCGCGCCGGGTGTTCCAGCGTTCAATGAGAGAAGTCATAAGAGGGCTCCGATCTGTTGTGTGTTGGATTCTGTCTTGTGTCGGATCTCGATTGCATGCGTTGCTTAGTTGTGCGCTCTGCTTGGGGAATCTGGGGCGTAGAGCTCGCGCGACATGGGTTGGAATTCTTGTCGGGAAAAGACCGCCTCGACGGGGAGGTGAAAAACCTCGCAGACCCGAAACGCGAGATCCAAACTGGGGTAGTGGTCGCCTCGTTCTAACGCTCCGATCGTTTGTCGATTGACCGAAATCTTTTCCGCCAGCTGGGCACGAGACAGGTTGTGCTCGGCGCGTAGCACTGCGATCCGGTTGTAAATCGGTTCCTTCGCCGGATTTTTTGGAGGGCTCATACGTCAGAGTGTTGTATAAACCCAACAGTTTGTCAATAGATAGGGCTACTTTCCATTACTGTGGAGCGGGTGAGCGCCACTGAAACTGACACCGCCACCAGCACTTCGTTCGTTACAGATTCGCAGGGGTTAACCCAGCGCCAGGTAGACGAGCGTCGTAAAGCTGGAAAGGTCAATCATCTACCGCCAACGTCGGGACGAACCGTTGGCCAAATCATTCGCGCCAACGTGGTGACGCGCATTAACGGTATTCTCGCGGTGCTGTTCGCGATCGTTGCGTACACCGGTTCGTGGGTAAACGGCGCGTTTGGGCTGTTGATTATTGCTAACTCGTCGATTGGCATCATCCAGGAGCTGCGAGCCAAGCGCACGCTGGACAAGCTGTCCATCGTGGGGCGTGCGAAACCGATGGTGATTCGCGATGGCGCTGATGCGAAGGAGATCGACCGCGAAGAAATTGTGGTCGATGATCTGATCCAGGTAGGCGCAGGCGATCAGATTGTGGTTGACGGTGTGGCGCGCGACGTCGCCGGACTGGAGGTCGATGAATCACCGTTGACCGGCGAGTCTGAGCCAGTTTTCAAGCAAGCTGGCGACGAAGTTTTTTCCGGCACGTACGTCATTGCCGGTAGTGCTACCTATCAAGCAACGAAAGTAGGTGCGCAGGCCTACGCCGCAAAGCTGGCGGCCGAAGCTAGTAAATTCACACTGACAGATTCAGAGCTATTCCGTGGGATTAATGAAATCTTGCGGGTGATTTCGTGGATCTTGGTGCCAGTAGGTGCGCTGACGATTTACACGCAGTTATTCCGTGCTGGGGATGATCTGAATGACTCGCTACTGGCGATGGTGGCATCTTTGGCGCCGATGGTGCCTGAAGGCTTGGTGCTGATGACGTCGATAGCGTTTGCTCTCGGCGTGATCCGATTGGGCAAAAAGCGTGTGCTGGTTAACGAATTGCCCGCAATCGAAGGCCTTGCCCGCGTTGACACCATGTGCGTGGATAAAACCGGCACACTAACCGAAAACACGATGTACCTCGGATCGATTGAGGTGCTGGATGATTCCGAGGCACTGGTGCGTCGCGCGCTCTGGACGCTGGCGACGCTAGATGAGCGACCAAACGCCACCGCCCGCGCTATCGCAACGGGGTTGCGGGATAGCGGTAACGGTGAAGCTGGCGACGGCTCCGCCAATACGGCCGCCACCTCCACCGACATCACGCCTTTCGACGTCGCCTCCGATGTGGCGTTTACCTCCGAGCGCAAATGGAGTGGCTTCAGTGTGGCTGATGATTCGTCCGATGTGGCCGCCAAAGACGTTGCCTCTAGCAGCGCCACATCATCCCGCGCGTTCGTCCTTGGTGCACCGGATGTCCTCGTGGAGGAAAACACGCCGGCACTTGATCGTGCTCTCGAGCTCATGGCCTCTGGCGTGCGCGTCCTGGTCCTCGCCGAAACTGATGCCCAAATCGATCAACTACCCCACGGCGCACACACCTCAGCTGCTGATGCCGCCGAGCAAGGTTTCAAACTGCACCCGCTAGCACTGGTAGTGCTGAAAGAAACCGTGCGCTCCGATGCTGCCGATACCGTGCGCTACTTTGGCCGTGAAAACGTGCAGATCAAGGTTATCTCCGGAGATAACGCTGCAGCAGTAGGTGCCGTCGGCCGCCAAGCGGGCATTGAAGGTGCTGAAAATCCAGTTGATGCTCGTAAACTGCCCATGGTTGGCACCGATGAGTTCGCCAACCAAGTACAGCAAGGCACCGTTTTCGGTCGTGTGACCGCCGAGCAAAAACGAGAGATGGTCACCGCGTTGCAGAAAAACAAGCACCACGTGGCCATGACCGGCGATGGTGTCAACGACGTCCTCGCACTCAAAAACGCCAACATCGGCGTGGCGATGGGCTCAGGTGCTCCGGCTACTCGTTCGGTTGCCCAATTGGTATTGCTGGACGACAAATTCGCAGTTATGCCAGCCGTCGTCGGCGAAGGTCGTCGGGTGATCGGCAACATCGAACGCGTCGCGAACCTCTTCCTTACCAAGACGATCTATTCGATCACGCTCGCGCTGCTGGTAGGCATCCTGGGCATGACGTACCCATTCCAGCCGATCCACGTCACCATCACTGGCTGGTTCACTATCGGTATCCCGGCATTTGTGCTCTCCTTGGCGCCGAATCACGAACGCGCGCGCAGTGGTTTCGTTCGCAGGGTCTTCCGTTTGGCCGCACCGTCGGGTTTCATTATTGGCTTGGCGACGTTCTTGTTCTGGCTCCAAGTTAATCCCGGCCCGCAAGCCGATGAAGCAGTGGTGGGCGAGGCCTCCACGGCAACGTTGATTGTTTTGATTGTCGCGGCATTTTGGGTGCTGGTGGTGGTAGCTCGGCCGTATGAGCCTTGGAAGATAGCGTTGCTAGCAGTCTCTGCTGCCGCGTATGTGGTGTTGTTCTCGGTGCCAGTGCTGGCCGAACTGGTCAAGCTATATCCAGTCTCTAATGGGCTGTTGGCAGCGTCGCTTGCTACCGGGGCTGTCGCCGCTGCAGTGATTGAAATTGTGTGGCAGATCGGCAAACGCCGAACTTCGCCAGAGCAACAGTCAGAGCAGCAATCAGAACAGCACGTAAAGCAGTAAGTGATTCTGCCGGGGGTAACCTGTGAATTTCTTAAAATAGCAGCTCACCTGCGTTTTATAAGGGGTTGTTGCTAGTTTAAGAAGTTTTAATGGCCAATTGGTTTCGTTTTTCTATGTGTTGCAGGTAACTTTAGGTGCACACATAAAACCTGTGATGTGTGACACATGGGTGAGGGCTGCCGGTACCGCATGCCGGGGGCTGCAACCTGTGATCCACGTTGAGAAATGGAAAGGCCACCATCGTGACCTCACATCAAATGCCGGTAAACCGGCATAAGCCTGGTGCGGCGGAATACCGCTATGTGCGGCAGACAGAAGAGTTTCAACAACTGCGCACCACTTTTCGTTCCTTTACGTTTCCAATGACGATCGCCGGCCTGGTGTGGTTCGTGGCATACGTAACCGCTGCGATGTTCATGCCAGATGTTATGGCGAAGCAAGTAGTTGGCCTCGTGAACCTGGGCATGGTGTTAGGGCTGGCGCAATTCGCAACCACCTTCTTAATCACGTGGTTGTACATCAGCTTTGCGAATAACAAGTTAGAGCCAATGCAGGCCAAGATTCGCGAAGAGATGGAAACTGGCCAAATCGCAGAGCAACTAGCTGCGGGCAACAACGGTAACGCGAGCGGAAAGTAGGACATAGCAATGAATAACTCACTTCTTCTCGCTGCCGACGCACCTGCTACCGGCAACCCGATCCTGAACATCGCGGTCTTCGTGGCCTTCATTGTGGGCACGATGATCATCGTGACCCGCGCCGGCAAAGGTGGCAACAAGGGCGCCTCGGATTTCTACACCGGTGGCGCACAGTTCTCGGGCCGTCAAAATGGTCTAGCTATCGCAGGTGACTACCTTTCGGCCGCATCCTTCCTGGGCATCGTCGGCGCTATTGCTTTGAATGGCTACGACGGCTTCCTCTACGCAATGGGCTTCTTCGTCGCCTGGCTGATCGCGTTGCTGCTGGTGGCAGAACCACTGCGTAACGTCGGTAAGTTCACGATGGCCGACGTGCTGTCCTTCCGTCTGCAGCAGCGCCCAGTGCGTACTGCAGCGGCAATTTCTACCTTGGCTGTAACCCTGTTCTACTTGATCGCCCAGATGGCTGGTGCGGGCTCGCTGGTGTCGGTGCTGCTGAATATTCACAGCACCTCGGGTCAAGCGATTGTGGTGGCCGTGGTGGGTCTGATCATGGTGGCTTACGTGCTGATCGGTGGCATGAAGGGCACCACCTACGTGCAGATGATTAAGGCTGTGTTGCTGGTAGGCGCCGTGGTGATCATGACCATCGTGATCTTCATCGGTGTGCGTGGCAACTTCTCGCAGCTGCTGCAAAACGCAGTGGATATGCACGCATCCTCGCAGTACGCAGCAGAAAACGGCTACGAAGCTGCTGCCATCCTGGAACCAGGTCTGAAGTACGGTGAGACCCTGACCAGCAAGCTGGACTTTATCTCCCTTGGCCTTTCGCTGCTGCTGGGTGTGGCTGGTTTGCCACACGTGCTGATGCGCTTCTACACCGTGCCAACTGCATTGGAAGCACGCCGCTCTGTAACCTGGGCAATTGTTCTGATCGGTGGCTTCTACTTGCTTACCCTGGTGCTGGGCTACGCTGCTGCGGCACTGGTTGGGCCAGACAAGATTATGGCGGCTCCTGGTGGCGCGAACGCTGCCGCACCGCTGCTGGCCTTCGAGCTCGGCGGCTCGATTTCGATGGCCATCATTTCGGCAGTCGCCTTCGCAACAGTGCTGGCCGTGGTGGCAGGTCTAGCCATTACCGCTTCGGCTTCCGTGGGGCAGGATCTCTACCAGGCTGTGATCCGTCGCGGGCAGGCTACCGAGGCAGAGCAGGTGCGTGTCTCCCGTATCACCGTGGTGGTGCTGGGCGTGGTTTCCATTATCTTGGGCATCCTGGCGATGGGTCAGAACGTGGCGTTCTTGGTCTCCCTGGCATTCGCGGTGGCAGCATCGGCAAATGTGCCAACCATTTTGATGTCGTTGTTCTGGCGTCGCTTCAACACCACGGGCGCGGTGGCCTCGATGTACACCGGTGTGATTGCCTCGCTGCTTTTGATCGCCTTCTCCCCGGCAGTATCGGGTTCGCCTTCGTCGATGATCTCCGGCGTGGACTTCGCGATCTTCCCATTGACCTCCCCAGGTCTGGTAGGTATTCCGTTGGCCTTCTTGGCCGGAATCATCGGTACTTACATGGGCAAGCCAGATAACTTCGAGGATCTTGCTGCAGAGATGGAAGTTCGCTCGCTCACCGGCGTGGGAACGGAAGCGGCAGTAGACCACTAAAAACCCACTGGAACATGCGATCTGAATAATCTTGGCCAGCTGTAGCTGCCAACATGACGATTAGCACGGCGGTTACCTAAGCTAAAAGGTAACCGTCGATTTTTATGTCACCCATGAACAACGAAGGATTTGTAATCACCCATGTCTGATGCTGATATTGCTTCGCAGACGAAAACCCCGCAAGAAAACCTCGAAGAGGGTCGCAAGAGTGCGCTTTACGACGAGCATGTGGCTTTAGGCGCAGAGATGCGCAACGTAGGCGGCTATGTGGTGCCAAAGTTTTATTCAGATGCTGTAGAAGAACACCACGCAGTGCGCAATAAGGTGGGTATCTTTGATCTGTCCTTGATGGGACAGATCCGAGTCACCGGCCCGGAAGCTCCATCATTTTTGGCTCATACGTTGATCTCGGCGATTAAGCCGATTGCCTTGGGCAAAGCCAAGTACACGATGATCGTGCAAGAAGATGGTGGCATCATTGACGATTTGATCGTCTACCGCCTGGGAATCAATGACTTCATGCTGGTACAAAACGCCGGCAATTTCGATGCCGTGCTGGCTACCTTGCAGGAGCGTCAGGGCGGTTACGACGTTGAGATCGATGATCGCTCACAAACCCGGGCTCTAATTGCCGTCCAAGGTCCGAAGTCGCTGGATCTGATGCGCAAGGTAGTGGCAGAAGATTCTCAAGAAGTGTTGGGTAAATTGCCGTACTTCTCCTGCACGATTTTGGAAGTTGCTGGCTCTGAGATGATCGTCGCTCGCACCGGCTACACCGGCGAAGATGGTTTCGAGCTCTTCCCGAAGTCCGAGGTTGCAGCCCAAACTTGGCGCGCTTTGCTTGATGGTGCCAAGGAATTTAATGGTCTGCCTTGTGGCTTGGCATGCCGGGATACTTTGCGCTTGGAAGCAGGTATGCCACTGTATGGCTACGAACTATCTCGGGAGCGCACGCCACTCGAGGTAGGCAACCAGTCTGTGATGGGGCCAAGCAAGGGACACTTCATTGGCCGCAATGCGCTAGTGAACCGTCCGCAGCCGAAGCAGCAGCTGGTGGGCTTGAAGCTAAGCGGTTCCAAGGATGCTGAAACTGGCGCTGAAGTCTTTGATTCCGAGGGCAACGTGGTTGGTTCGATTACGTCTTCGAAGGTATCGCCAACGCTTGGGCAGCCACTGGCTTTTGCCTACATTGATCGTTGGTTGGGTTCAGTGGGCACCGAACTGACCGTGGATATTGATGGCGAAAAGCAGACCGCTACTGTGGCACCAACGCCGTTCTACCGCAGACCACGTCGGAAGTAGGGTAGGGAAGTAGAAAAGGTTAGGAAAGTAGCTGTTAAGAAACGCGCACCGAAAGGTGCGCGTTTTTTATTGCCATTCGGTGGCAGAGGCATCCACAGTCCACGTGGCACCATTGCCGTTATCGCTACAAATCAGTTGTTGGCCATTCATACCGGTTTTGGTTTGACCCACTTGGCCAGGGCAGGGGCGACCGATTTTTGGTGACTGATTGCTGGAAGCCATGCTGTCGCCGTCATTGGCTGCTGGATCAGCAGGGTTGTTAGCGCCGGGCGCCGGTTCTGTAGCTGGTGCATCGCCCGGTTGAGAACCAGCCGGATTATTGGATCCTGCTTGGCCACTTTGTCTGCCTGAGCCACCTTGCCCAGCGCCAGCAGCGCCAGCATCACTCGCGCCAAGCGAAGCGCCGGACTCAGCATTGTTCGCTGAACTATTCGCAGGCTCATCGCTTGAGGCAGTATTTCCGTCGTTAGCTAGAGATGCATCCTGATCTGTACCAGAGGCGTCGTTTTTACGCTCGTCGGAATTGGTCTCGGAATCAGCAGAACTATCTGCGTTGTCCTGAGCATCGGTGTTCTCGGATGCTGGTGAAGACTGAACCGAATCGGAAATGGCCGATGTTGGTGTGGTGGGCTGGCTATCGCCGTCGCAACCAACAATTGCCCAATGACTAGCACCAATCGCAAGAGCCAGCGCAGTGCGCGCAGCGATAGAGCGAACAGCGGTGGTGGTCACTGCAGTCTTCCTTTCAATAAATGAGTTACCTAATCTAGTTAGCTATTTACGGATTGCCAAGTGCAGAGCAAAAGCAAACGTGGATGGTAGCAGTTTTAACGCAGCAGCTGTAAAAGAAGTTCCCGCTACCACGTTCTCTACCAGGATTTTACGCCTCTACTGGTGGTGGGAGAGTGGCTCTCGGCGACGGGGAATAATGCCACGCTAATATTGTTGACATGTCATAGAACAGTAATTTTGAAAGGACTTAGTGCCATGCAATTCGGCATCTTCAGCGTCAGCGACATCACCACCGATCCCACCACCGGTGTTACTCCTATTGAACACCAGCGCATCCAAGCCTGGGATGCAATGGCGAAAAAGGCAGAAGAAGTTGGCCTCGATGTTTTCGCCATCGGCGAGCACCACAACAAGCCGTTCTTCTCGTCGAGCCCAACGACGTCGTTAGCCTACTTAGCTGCGAAATATCCAAAGTTGACCTATTCCACGGCAACCACCTTGATCACCACTAACGATCCGGTGAAAATCGCTGAAGATTACGCGATGCTGCAGCAACTCACCGAGGGCAAGATGGATTTGATGTTCGGGCGCGGCAATACGCCGACGGTCTATCCGTGGTTTGGCAAGGATCTGCGCCAGGGCATTCCGCTGGCGCTAGAAAATTACGAGCTATTGCATCGATTGTGGCGCGAAGAGGCGGTGAATTGGGAAGGGCAATTCCGCACTCCATTGCGTGAATTTACTTCTACCCCGCGACCGTTTAATGATGCGCCGCCGTTCGTGTGGCATGGTTCGATTCGCTCCCCAGAGATCGCCGACCAAGCCGCGTTCTACGGTGACGGCTTCTTCCATAACCACATTTTCTGGAATATCGAGCACACCCAGCAGATGGTGCAGCGCTATCGGCAGCAGTTTGAGCGCCACGGCCATGGTGCAGCGGATCAGGCCATTGTGGGGTTAGGTGGTCACGTCTTTATCGCCGATACGGAAAAGGAGGCGAAGCGGATTTTCCGACCGTACTTCGATAATGCTCCGGTGTACGGCCACGGCCCTTCGTTGGAGGAATTCGAAAAGGCCACGCCACTAACCGTAGGAACCGTGGATCAGGTGGTGGATCGCTACCTCACCTATGCCGACGCCGTAGGTGACTACCAGCGACAACTATTCTTGATCGATCATGCGGGCTTGCCGCTGGACATCGTGCTGGATCAGATTGAGATCCTGGGTACCGAGGTTGTCCCGCGGTTGCGCGAAGGGTTCGAAAGTCGTCGTCCAGCTCACGTACCTAGCGATCCTCCGTCGCACGGCAAGCGTTAGGGGTAGCTATTCGACGATGACCTGCCCCTTGGCGCCACGCTCGGCATCAATGAACTGGTGATTGACGAAAGTGTAGGTGCCAGCCTCGGGGAAGCGCGCCTCGACGAAGCCGCCTTGGGCGGCCAATAGATCGAGCGCTTGGGAGCCTCCGCCGCCAGCTGCGTCTTTCAGCAGATATGCACCTTCCTTGTAAACCGTGTGGAACTGGGTGCCCACGATATGGAAGGCCGTAGCGATGTTAGGGCCTGCATTAACGATCCAGAAGCGTGCAGTTTCACCGGCCTTGATCGTTAGAGGTTGCGCTAGGTAGCCGAATTCCAAACCATTGAACACCGTGGCATCTGGAGTGCCGGCCTGCAGCGCGGTTTCTTCCACCGGGTGGTCGCTGGTGCCGGTGAGGCCGTAGACCTCTGATTGCACCAGAATATATTCGTGATCCACCGGCGCCAGATTAGGCGGATCAATAATCACAGCACCGTACATCCCAGCAGCGACATGCATCGACATTGGAGCCGTGCCACAGTGGTATAACCATGCGCCGGCATGTTCGGCGCGGAAGCGATACACCAAACTATCCCCAGGCGGGATATTGCGCATCACTTCATCCGGAGAGACCATGCCCGCGTGGAAGTCGATGGAATGATTCATCGAACCGTGGTTGCTTACCGTGACTTCGAAAATATCGCCGACTTTGCCTCGGATGGTTGGCCCCATGAGGCCGCCGTTGAAAGTCCAGCGGCCGCGGGTCATGCCGTCGATGTCGAACGTAGTTTCGGTGATGTCGATGGCAAGTTCGTGTACTTGCTGCGGCGGAGCAGGCGCTAACGACGGATCAAGCACCAACTCTGGATCCAAAGTTTCCGGGTTGGCCAAAGAGCCACTGGAAGCAGCATGGTTTGCATGATTCGAATGCGCCGAAGATGAGTGGTCTGTGGTGGTTGACGCGTCGTCGTTAGCACTAGTGCCATCAGTAGTGATCTGTAAGGTCATGCCTTGAATGCGGTGGCCGGCGATCGTGCACCAGCCCTCCAAGGGAGCGGTGATCACGCCTGCATCGAGCACAATTTCGTCGCCGGGGCTCATGCGACCGGTTTCCATCCCGTTGGCCAGGCGCAAATCATGATCCTGCTGCGGATCCGCATTGACCACGGTGAGCAGCAAGCGATGGCCGGAAGGGACCTCGATGTGATCGGGGGTGAAGTGCATGTCCTCGGCGGTGACGGTGACCTCTGTGGTGCCAGTAGCTTCGGTAGTGCTCTGAGAGGCAGTGGAAGCGGCGTTCGGAGTCGAATCTGCCAAGGTGAAGAGCCCCAGTACCAGCGCCAACGTGGCAACACCAGCAGTGATCTGGCCGGTACGAGAGTGAGTGCGAAGTTCGGTGCGTGAGTGGGATTTGGCGCTTGCGTGCGTCTGCTGTTCGGCGAGTGCCTTTCGCTGCAGGCGACGCGCACTAAGCAGCAAAGGCAGAAATGCTGCCAACGACGCCACGCACAACAATGAGGCAACAACCTTCAACCATGAGGAACTAGCTGGTAGTAGCCACAGTGCCAGTCCACCATTGACCAGTGTGAAGCGATAGAGTCCCGCTGCGTCGAGGCGATAGAGTCCAGCCCGCACCGCATGCGCCGGTCCACCCATCATGTTGGGTAGCAGGAAGGACATCGTGCCGATCAGCAGTTGCGCTGCAAAGCCCACCAGAAGTGCGACCGCGGGCAAGGTGGGGTGCTCGCCGCGGAAAAGAGTGCCGGCGACGGTGAGCACTGTAAAGAACAACCATGCCCGCGCGGCCGTGATCGAAAGTGCGGCAAAGGAAACCCGATCGCGCGGATCGGCACTAACTTTCCGGATAAGCGGAATCCACGTGGCAAAGCGAAGCAACCAGCCGCCGGCATAAATCAGTAGCGCAATTGCAGTAAGCGTGAACGCCAGGCGGGCGGGGAGCAGTGAGCCGAGGTGCACCACCAACGTCGCGATGCTGATACCCGCGATGAGGATGACAGCCACCATCCGGTCTTTGCAGAAGTCGCCCCGCGTGCGCCAAATAGTCGGAAATAGCAGCGCCAGCGCACCGGCTGCAGTAAGGCCAATGAAGCCAAAAATATTGGTAATCAGATGGCTAAGCGTGGCAAACTCTGTTGCCTTGACACCCACTTGTGCCCCGTCCGAGCCGAACTGCACCAACGCTGTATCGACCAAATCTAGGACGAGTAGCAGCTGGCCGGCACTAAAGAGCCACAGTGTGGGATCGAAACGTGCGCGTGATTGGATAGGTGCTTCACGACGGAGTCGCCACAGTTGCCATAAGTGCACTAGCACCATCGCGGCGATAAGTATCGCGCCGGTGGCCATGAGAGGGGAGTCCCATCCCAAATCCGGTGAGAGCAATTGCCCTGCGATAACTGCAATAATGCCAAGGTTGAGAACTGCAAGGATGATCCCGCGTTGGCGAACTACCTGTGGGACAGGGCGCTGATGATAAATCTGCTCCGTAATTTGTGCCGACCAAATGATGATCGAATTCACCAACACACCAAGGGTGAAGATGTGGATCATCAGCCAGCGATTTTCGGGCAAGAAGGGGTGAGTTAACCCGGCCAATACCAAGATGATGAGCCAGGTAATCGGCACCTTCAGATAAGGCACTCGCGCTGGCTTGCGCAGAGAACCTGCGTCGGTAGCGTGAGTGCCTTCAGTGTTGCGTGGGCTGGGGCTAGGGAGATTCATTGCGCCGGGAGGCATGAATCCTAGTTTAATTCAGCCAGCACCTAAATGCGTATCTGAGATATGCGTTTAGGTGGATAGTGGGACACCTTTGGCGTCCTTATTTAGTCCACCGGCGCCGAGCAGGATCATCACAAATTCAATGAACGCCCAGAGCCATACGATCCCGAGGAACAGGAATCCGATCATCACGAGTACAGTGAGGTAGCCCACGATAGTGAGAATTAGCTGGGTGGCTCCACGGCCGTTATAGCCAAGGTAAAAGTTGTGTACACCAAAACCGCCCAGGAAGAAGGCCAATACAGCGGCAAGGATCTTATTCTTCGACTGACCTTGGTAGCCACCCGGAAAGCCATTGCCCTGTGGTGGGACGTAGTTATACGAACCCGGAGCGTAGCCCTGGTTGCCGTAATCCTGGTTGCTGTAGCCCTGATTGCCATAGCCCTGATTAGCCGGTGGGTTCTCTGGATACGTGTATTGATTTTGTGGGTATTGATCCTGCGAATGCTGATCTTGTGGGTTCGTCATGAAAGCTATCCTAGGCTGATTCTGCCGTAATAGCTTTATAGAAAAATGTGATTTGTACAGCGGGGCTTCGAAGTGCATTCTTCAGGCAGATGCGCCGAAAGCATTTTCAATTCATACGTTGAAGTGCTGACCTTTATAGCTGACCTTTATAGTTGCGCCCCAGAGAGGAATCGAACCTCCGACACCGGCTTTAGGAGAGCCGTGCTCTATCCACTGAGCTACTAGGGCAAAATCCGACTCGCTATTGAAAGCTAAGCCGGAACGTAGTTTACAACACTGCGCCACGTACTAGTCCACCCAATTCAAGGTGCGCGATACTGCCTTGTTCCATTCGTCGAACAGGCGCTCGCGTTCTTGGCCATCCATATCAGGGGTGAAGGTTTGGTCTTCTTTCCACATTTGGCGAATCTCATCCAAAGAACGCCACACCCCTACGGTCAATCCCGCTGCATAGGCAGCCCCGAGAGCAGTAGTTTCAGTAATCACAGGCCGGGTCACGGGCACGCCAAGGATATCGGCTTGGAACTGCATCAACAGGTTATTGGGGACCATGCCACCGTCTACGCGAAGTGCAGTCAAAGAAACGCCAGAATCGGCATTCATGGCATCGACAACTTCGCGGGTTTGATAGGCGGTTGCCTCTAAAGTGGCGCGAGCAATATGGCCTTTGTTCACAAAGCGCGTCAGTCCGGCGATTACACCACGGGCATCAGGCCGCCAATGTGGTGCCAACAAACCTGAAAACGCCGGCACGATATAGCAGCCACCGTTATCGGGCACAGTGCGCGCTAATGGTTCTACCTCTGGGGCAGTAGCAATCAGCCCCATATTGTCACGCAGCCATTGCACCAGCGATCCGGTCACCGCGATGGAACCCTCCAAGGCGTAGACCGGCATTTCATCACCAATGCGGTAGGCAATCGTGGTGATTAACCCATGATCAGAGCGCTGCGGCACTGTCCCAGTGTTTAGCAGCAGGAAGTTACCGGTGCCGTAGGTATTTTTCGCTTCACCCGGTTCTAGACACGCTTGCCCGAAGGATGCAGCTTGCTGGTCGCCCAAAATGCCACCAATTGGCACGCCTGCCAGGCTGCCTTGCCATCGCACCTTGCCCAAATACTGCGAGGAGCTAACGATCGTCGGCAGCATAGACATCGGTATGCCCATGGCGTCGCAAAGCTCTTCATCCCACTCGAGGGTCTCGACGTTCATTAGCATCGTGCGCGACGCATTGGTGACGTCAGTGACGTGCAAGCCCTTCTTATCCTGCTTGTCGCGCCGGGTGAGATTCCACATCAACCACGAATCAACGGTGCCAAAGAGTAGATCACCAGCTTCGGCAGCCTCGCGTGCGCCGGAAACGTTATCCAGAATCCACGAGATCTTCGGGCCAGAGAAATACGTCGAAATCGGCAGACCCGTAACTTTACGGATATGAGCCTCGCCGAGAGTTTCCTCCAGATGCCGGCACAATTCCGTAGTGCGAGTGTCCTGCCACACGATGGCGTTATATACCGGTTTGCCAGTGTTCTTATTCCACACGATGGTGGTCTCGCGCTGGTTGGTAATACCTAGGGCGGCTACATCGTCGGCATTCCAATCCGAATTAGCCATCACGTCGGCCACTACGCGCCGGGTGTTACGCCAGATCTCTTTCGGATCGTGTTCCACCCAACCCGGTTGCGGCATGATCTGGCGGTGTTCGAGCTGGCTGATACCCTGCTTTTTGCCGTCGCGATCAAACAGGATGCATCGGGTAGAAGTGGTGCCCTGATCGATCGCAGCGATAATGGGCTCATCACGGCGGGTACGCCACGCGCGCGTAAGAGCGTCGAACTCTTTTTCAAACTGATTCGGCAGCTTCGCCATCATGGTGAATTATTTGCCTCGAACTCGCGAAACGGCCTCGGTAGCGGATCCTGGTTCCTTGCCCTGGGTGATAGGCACGCGGATCATGTTGCCCCATTCCACCCACGAGCCGTCATAATTACGGACATTCTTCCAGCCCAACAGGTAGGTCAACACAAACCAGGTATGCGCACTGCGCTCGCCAATACGGCAATAGACGATGGTGCCTTCGCTATTGGCGCCGGCAGCAGAGCCAGCCGCATCAGCGCTAGAGCCGCCAGTAGCGTATTTCTGGTAGATCTCCACCAGCTCGTCGTAAGACTTAAACCGCGAATTAGGATGCACCGCAAGATTCCACGGCACATTCACCGCAGTAGGAATATGGCCACCGCGCAGCACGCCTTCTTGTGGGTAATCCACCATATGCGTGCGATGGCCGACGTATTCCTCGAAAGTACGCACGTCGAGCAAAGCGGCGGCCGGTTGCGCGTCGTCGTCGGCAGCTTCATCTAATAATTCACGCACCTGCGCGGAAGAGACGCGGAGCTGGGCATCTAACCGCTCGGGAACCGGGTAATCAGATTCGGCGTACGACGGGGTATCGAAGCTGGTTTCGCGTTCCTCAGCCATCCACGCATCGCGACCGCCATTGAGTAGACGCACATCTGGGTGGCCGAAAAGCTCGAAAACCCAAAGGGTATAAGCCGCCCACCAGTTGGACTTATCGCCATAAATCACCACGGTATCGTCGCGAGAAATGCCCTTCGAGCGCATCAGCTGCGCAAAAGACTCGGCGTCGATGTAATCGCGCACGGTGGGATCGTTCAGATCGCGATGCCAATCAATGCGAACCGCGCCGGGGATGTGGCCGATGTCGTAGAGCAACATATCCTCGTCGGATTCCACCACGCGAAGCCCAGGGCTTCCCAGATTGCTAGCTAACCACTGGCTAGACACCACCCGTTCGGGGTGAGCATACTGCGCGAACTCGGGGTTCGGATCCGCTGGTACCGGCATGTTATTGCTCCTGCTAGGAAAAATTATTCGTGTTGTACGGCTAGTCTACGGGTTGCCTTAGAAGGGTAGGAAACTGCGTTCAGTATTCCCAGGGTCTCAGGCAGGTTGGAAACTTGACTTAGATCACATTCGGGGGTGAATTTCGAAGCTCAGCACATCGCGCATGCTGCATCTGCGAAATTTGCACCTTAAAATATTTTAAGAGGTTGTTTTAGATTTTTATTTCCCAACCGGCGCTGGAAAAACCCATGTGCGCCGCAGTGCGAAGGAGTGCAAGTTGAAGCAAAGCATCGTGGTATTCGAAGTTGAAGGCGGATCAGACAAGTACTTCGACGGCCACCGTAAAGACACCATGCCAATCGTCAACGCCATCAAGGCAAAGGGCTGGAACGCAGAGGTGGTTTACTACCGTCCAGAGTGGTCCGAAGCATTGTTCGACTATGTTTCGGCAAACTTCGACGGCTACATCTCCCGCGTAAACCCAGGCAACATCCCAGGTGGCGAAAAGGGCTACTTCAACTTGCTAACCAAGTTGAGCAACGAAGCCGGCCTAGTAGGCATGTCTACCCCAGAAGAGATGATGGCCTACGGCGCAAAGGACGCGCTGGTTAAGCTCAACGACACCGACTTGGTACCTGCGGACACTGCCGCTTACTACGACGTCGAAAGCTTCCACCAGACCTTCCCAACCTCGCTGTCGTACGGCGAGCGTGTGCTGAAGCAAAACCGTGGCTCCACGGGTTCCGGCATCTGGCGCGTGCAGCTAGAAGATAAGGAACTCGCCGCCAAGGTAGAACCAGGCACCGCACTGCCACTGGATACGAAGTTGAAGTGCACTGAGGCCGTGGATAACCACACCGAAATTCGCGAACTAGGCGAGTTCATGGACTTCTGTGACCAGTACATTATCGGCGACAACGGCATGCTGGTAGATATGCGCTTCATGCCTCGCATCGTGGAAGGCGAAATCCGCATTCTGCTGGTCGGCCCACACCCAGTATTCGTGGTCCACAAGAAGCCAGCTGCCGGTGGCGATAACTTCTCGGCCACGCTGTTCTCTGGTGCGAAGTACTCCTACGACAAGCCAGAACAGTGGCAGGAACTGATCGACATGTTCGCCGAAGCTCGCCCGGTAATTGCAGAGAAGCTCGGCGGCGACAACATCCCATTGATCTGGACTGCCGATTTCATGCTTGCCGACGGAGAAGACGGCGAAGACACCTACGTCCTAGGTGAAATCAACTGCTCTTGCGTGGGCTTTACCTCTGAACTGGACATGGGCATCCAGGAAATGGTGGCTGACGAAGCGATCACGCGCTGCGAAGCTAAGTAATCAGCAACAAGCTAAGCAACTGTTAGCGTTTAGGCTCCCGCCGATTGGTGGGAGCTTTTTTATTGGTTGTGGTTCTTAGTCCCGCCAAAATTCCGAAACCTGATAACCCCATCCGTTTAGCGTGCGACGCAGCAGTGGCAGCGAAAGGCCGAGCACGCTTGTGGTGTCGCCTTCGATGCGGTCGATGAACCAGCCGCCCAGTGCCTCCAAGGTGAACGCTCCGGCGCAGCCCAATGGCTCACCGGTAGCCGCGTAGACAGCAATATCAGCATTAGTAGGGGAGCCGAAGTGCACTGTGGTGGCAATGGTTTCACAGTGTTGGCGCAGCTGGGTGACCTCGCCATCCGTAACCTCTGCTTCGATCACGCAGTGGCCAGTGAGCAATTCAGCGGCTTTGCCACGCTGGAGCTGCCAACGCCGAATAGTTTCTGTTTCCGTATATGGTTTGCCGGATAGTTCCCCGTCGTAAAGCAGCATAGAATCGCACGCCACCACAATGATCCGCCCGCCACCTACTGCGAGTTCCGGGTGCTGATCGGGCGCCAACTGCTCGATTACCGCGTGCGCTTTACTGCGCGCCAATGCAGCAACCTTGTGCGCAGCCGGCTGATCGGCCAGGGAGTGCAGCAAGGCATCTTCATCAATGCCAGGGCTGATAATCAGGGGTTCTACGCCACCAGAACGCAGCACCTGCCGACGCGAAGGTGAAGACGACGCCAGAATCAGAGTATGTTGGCTCATGGTTTAGCCAGCATAGTTTAGGTGGCTTAAGTTCGAGCAGAAGCAGCAAATTCGAGTAGGAGGGTAGCAACGATGGCACAGCAGCAATTTCCGTGGGCGCATATGCATGAAGGCGAATACGTCATCGTTGATACCAATCCAAACTTTTCTCAATTGTTGTGGCCGTTGCTGGAAGTGCTGGCGCTCACCGGTGTGATTTGGCTGATCATTGGGCTAATGGATCATTCGGTGTTTGCCGGTCCTGCAGAGGCAATGGCAGCTGATCCGACGGCGGGCGGCTCGCCGTTGCGCACCGGCCTGATTGCGCTGTGGCTCATCCTGGCTGCGTGGCGGGCTGCGAAACCTACCGCGGAATGGCTGTCGCACCGGTTGGTAGTCACGAATTTTCAGATCATCCTGCGCCAAGGCGTGTTCCGGCGCCACTGCACGATTTATGATCTGCGTTCGATTGGCAACGTTGAAAAGCAGAAGAAATCCGTGGTGCTCACCGTCTATCCCTATGGGGTGCCGATAGCTATCGACGGGATCCCCAAACCCCGCAAAGTAGCAAAAGCTATCCGACAGGCCATCCAGCAGCTGTAGCGTGAGCTGTAGTGTGATTCGGTTTCGCTCAAGGAAATCCGGCTGTCCCGTTATGATGGCACCGTGGCTTCGAACGTGAAACAGACGAACACAGACCAAATCAGCACCGAGCATTCAGAGCGCCAGCCAGAGCTGCCTCCCCAGCACGCGCCGGGTTCGCCAGTAGTGGCAGTTATTGGTGACGGCCAGCTGGCACGAATGATGCAAACCGCAGCGATTGAACTGGGACAGACTGTTCGATTGCTTGCCGCCGATCACTCCGCCAGTGCCGCACAAGTATGCGCTGATGTGACCATCGGTGACTATAAAAACGAAGCCGACGTGCAAAAGGTCGCTGCCGGCGCCGATGCGGTGACCTTCGACCACGAACACGTCCCCAACGAATTCCTCCAACGCCTGCAGAGCCAGAACATCTCCGTTCAACCCGGCCCGCAGGCGTTAATTTATGCCCAAGATAAGTTGCTGATGCGCCAGAAACTCGCCGAGATCGGTGCGCCCGTGCCGCCGTTTGCTCAGATCGAGTCGGTGGAAGATGCGCAGCAATTCGCCGACCAGGTAGACGGCCAGGTGTGTTTGAAGGCGCGCCGGGGTGGCTACGATGGTCATGGCGTGTGGTTCCCGGTCGCGGACGATTCCACCGCCGAAGGTTCAGCCCCAGGCCGCACCGAACTGGTTCAAGACCTACTCGATCAAGGCGTGCCACTGATGGCGGAGAAGAAAGTTGCCCTCCGTCGTGAGCTTTCTGCCATGTGTGCACGCACCCCTTCCGGGCAGGTGCAGCCGTGGCCGGTTTTGCAGTCGGTGCAGAAAGACGGCATTTGTGTCGAGGCCATCGCACCCGCGCCGGATATGAGCGATGAGTTACGCCAGGAGGCTGAAGAACTCTCGGTGCGCATCGCCGAATCGCTGGGCGTGACAGGTGTGCTTGCGGTCGAGCTTTTCGAAGTGCTTGACGACGCAGGCCAGCCGCAAATCTTCGTCAACGAGCTTGCTATGCGCCCACATAATACCGGGCACTGGACTCAAGACGGGTGCGTTACTGACCAGTTCGAACAGCACTTACGCGCAGTGTTGGACTACCCATTGGGAGCCACGCAAACTGTGGCTCCAGTGACGGTGATGCGCAATACCCTGGGTGGCGAAGTCGATCCAGAGCTACCTTTGGCGCAACGCTTTGCTGCGGTGTGGCAGCGCTTCCCAGAGGTGAAAATTCACTGGTACGGCAAGGGATGGCGTCCTGGCCGCAAGATGGGGCATGTCAATATTTGCGGCGATGATGCTTCCGAAGCCGGTGTGGCACGGCTGCGTGAAATCGCTGAGCTAGCTGCAGGCTATATCGTTGATGGCGTTTGGCACGATCAATCCGAAGGGAACAACTAACAGTGAGTGAGCAAAATTCAGAGCAACCCTTGGTCGGTTTGATCATGGGCAGCGATTCGGATTGGCCAACCATGCGCCCAGCAGCAGAAGTGCTCGCTGAGTTTGGTATTCGCTTTGAAGTGGGGGTGGTCTCTGCGCATCGCACTCCAGAGCGGATGCTGGAATACGCGTCCACGGCTGCTGATCGTGGCTTGAAGTGCATTATCGCTGGTGCAGGTGGTGCAGCCCACCTGCCTGGCATGGTGGCAGCAGCCACGCCGCTGCCGGTGATTGGTGTGCCACGCCCGTTAGAAAATCTCGAGGGCATTGATTCTTTGCTGTCAATCGTGCAGATGCCAGCTGGGGTTCCCGTGGCTACGGTCAGCGTCGGTGGCGCGAAGAACGCCGGTTTGCTGGCGGTGCGGATTCTCTCTGCAGGGGAGCCCAAGTTGATCGTTGCCATGGAGAAATACCAAGAGCAGATGAAAAACGCCGTCCTGGAAAAGGACCGCAAACTCAAAGAGAGCCTGCTAGGTTAGGCGCGAGACTGGCCCTGAAACCTAAGTGCCGGCGATCGTTGCTTTCTCTACCTCGGCAATGCGATGCAGCCGTGCACTTTGCGCTTCAGCATCGACCTCAGGATTTTTGCGCACGACGATAGCGCACCCATTATTCAGCCACGGGTAACACAGTGCCCCGGCAACAAACTCTGCCAACTGATCGTTGCTTAAGGTGGTCGGATCTTGCCACCCCCAGCTGACTAGGCGTAGTGATTCGCTTTCGCTGGTGCTCGTTTGCGCATTCGCTCGGGTGGAGTCGCTGGCCATTTTATTGATCTCAGCGGTGGATAAGGCGCCAATGAGTGCCGCGGTGGTGTCATTTTTCACGTCGAATATGCCCAAATAAGCATCAGGCTGTAGGCGGACTTCGGGGCCGAAGTCGATTGCTCCGTCGGGAAGCGAAATCCCGCATTCCACAACGCCACGTCCAAAAACATCATCGGTTACCACCACGATGTAGGCGTCCTCGCAGGTAGAAGCCCAGGAATCCGCGCGATCCACCACGGTGAAAATGGCGAAAGGCTCCTCGGAATCGGCAGCATCAGCAGCAGTGATGATGCGAACACCGGCGCGTTGGGCTCCCAAAATGATGCACAGCGCCTGCCAGGTAGCGGGCAGATCCAACACCACAGTATCGCCAGGTTCGAGCTCTAATTCAGCCACCATGAAATTGGCGATCTTGCTAGCCCAGTTATCCAACGTGGTACCGGACATATCGGTGCGACCGCCTGTGGTTTCGTCATAACAAACCAGCCGAGGTGAGGCCGGATCAACTGCTAATAGACGCGAAAGGAAGTCCATGCTCACCCAGGATAGACAAAACCGCTGTTCGCATGTCGGGGCAGCGCTAGCAGTTCCAGCTCCTAGCCCAGCACCAACGCAATAAGCAGGATCACAGGTACACAGCTCAGAGTGGTCACGATGCCAGTGTCCCGTGCTTGTACGGTATTCATCCCAAACCGCGAAGCAAACGTATAGACATTTTGTGCTGTAGGCAGCGCAGCGACGACCACCACGGAAAGCAACGCATGATCGGTGAGTCCAAAGAGGAAATAGCCGATCGCAGCCGCAAGTGCAGGTTGCAAAATGTTTTTGCCCAGCGTGGACAGCGCGACTGCCCGGCGTGGGGAGATTCCCCGTCGTAAAGCAGGAGCTCCCGCCAAACTCGCACCGAACGCAAGTAACGCCATCGGTACAGCTGCGCCACTGAGCAGTTCTACGGGTTTGAGAACCAGCGCCGAAGCGGGATGCTCCGGGAAATTCGCGATCGGCTCGAAGCGAGTGCGTGCCAAACCAATCACCAAGCCTGTCATCGCAGCGAGGAAAATGGGATTGCGCAGGGGAGTGAGCAAGCTGTCGCGCAGACGCACCCGTCGTAAAGCACCTCCAGAGGAGTGGCGGGATTCCAGAATGTCCATCACCGTGAGGCAAATCGGCGCGTAGAACGCAATCTGGAAGATCAGCGCGGGGATCACGGCGGTGGTGTCGTGCAATACGGCGGCAGCGATTGGGATACCCAGATTCGCAACGTTGTTGTAGCTCGCCGCCATGCCGCCAACCACCGCGGTCGTGGAACGCTGCTGTACCAAACGTGGTGCGACCAGCAGATACACCGCCATCACCGCGAGCGCCGACAGCGCAGCTACTCCAAACTGGCTACCAAACACATGCCCCACATCAGCGGTAGCCAGCGTGCTGACCAACATGCACGGCAGTGCCACCCAGTACACCGTCATGTTCAGTGCCTGCGCACCGTGCGCGCCCAGCAGTCCACGCCGCGCCACCAGCCACCCCACCACAATGATGATCGCCACCGAGCCGAAACCAATCAGGACTTCGCTCAGCGACACCATGGTGGGCTCTCCAAATCTGTGTGGATGGTAATGGGGCAGTGTTGTTACTTGAGTTGGTAGGTAGGTTGGTACGTGGATTTAGCTTACGACGGGGGACACTACCGGCGTACCCTGGTCGTCTAAAACTCGGGCGCGGAAGCCGTAGACCTCCTCGAGCAATTCAGAGGAAATGATGTCTTTCGGGCGGCCTTCGGCTGCGATGTGCTGGCCACTGAGCACAATCAGATAATCGCAATAGCGTGCCGCAAGATTCAGATCATGAATCGCGACTAGCGCGAGGCACGACCGAGTGGCAACCTCGTGGCGAATGGTTTGCAGTAGCTCCACCTGGTGGCGCAGATCCAAAGCTGAGGTTGGTTCATCCAGCAGCATGACCGCTGGCTGGCGCACGAGCATCTGCGCGATAGCAATTAATTGGCGCTGGCCACCGGATAGTTCGCCGATATATCGATCGGAGAGGTGCGTGATCCCGAGGCGCTCGAGGACAGCTGCCACGGCATGGAGGGGTTCTTTGCCGATGCTGAGAAGGAGGCGGTTGTGCGTGCTTGTGTGGCGCCGGGCCGCGATCAGCACAGATTCGAACGCGGTGAGCGCAGCGCTAGACAAAAAATCCTGTGGCACGTAGCCGATCGCGCTTTTCTTCGCTTTCGACGAGAGAGCCTGGCCGTTGACGGATAGGGTGACTTTTCCGTCGTCAGCTTTCTTAATCCCAGCAATAGTTTTTAGCAACGTGGATTTACCAGTGGCATTCGGGCCGATGATGCCGGCAATAGTTCCAGTTTCCACGGGAGTAATCGTCGCATTCGAGAGCACCTTCCGCGTGCCGTAAGAGACGGTGAGATTGTCGATACTCAAGGTGACGGACTCCGGGGAGGAAACAGACTCTGGGGTCGCACGGGAATGTCGATTCGAATGATTCTGCATGAGTGCACCCCTTAACCTTGCTGCCTAGCTCGGCTGTGATTTCCGCGCCGGGAGAAAATTAACACGACGAAGAACGGCACACCGACCAGCGCGGTGACAATGCCGATCGGAATGGCAACACCAGGTACCACAGTGATGGATACGGCATGTGCGATTGCCATCACCGCAGCGCCTGCTGCCATCGAGGCCGGCGCAAAGTAGCGCTGATCCTCGCCGACTAAAAGCCGGGCAATGTGCGGGGCCACCAAGCCGATAAAACCGATGATGCCCGCAAAAGCTACGGCGGTTGCGGCCAACAGGCTTGCTACCACCATCGTGATTACGCGTAAGGCCGTGACATTGATACCCAGGGCAGCAGCACGCTCCGATCCCAGGCGCAGTGCAGTGAGTTGCCAGGACATCGCAAAGGTAAACGGAACCGCGATCATCAGTGCAGCCAGGATTATTCCATTCGCAGTCCACGTGGCACGTTGGAGTGATCCCATCGTCCAGAAGATGATCTGCTGCAGAGCTTCCGGAGAAGCACGATATTGCAGCAGTGCCAGTAACGCCTGGAAGAGAAACACCAATGCGATGCCAAGCAGAATCATCGATTCAGCACCAGCACCACGCCAGATCGAAGCACTGACGATAATCGCTACGGCTAAGAAGGACGAGAGCCAGGCGATTAGGCTCAGATTGAATTGTGGCTGGGCTACCAAGTGCCAATTCAGCACAATGGCAGCTGCACCACCGCAGGCCGCTGCAGCAGATACGCCGAGGGTGAAAGGTTCAGCCAGGGGATTGTCCAAAATAGTTTGCATCTGGCAGCCCGCCAGCGCCAGCGATGCGCCGATCAGCACTGCCATCACGGACATCGGAAAGCGCAGCTCCCACAGCACGGTTCGGGTGGTGGTATCGAGCGCTTCCGGTTGAAACAACCCGCGGATTACGGTGCCACCGGGGATTGTGAAGGGACCTACCATCGTGGCCACCACGAACGCGCCAAATGCCATACAGCACAGCACTGCGATCGCAACTAGCTTGCGTCTGCTGCGGCTGCGATAGCTAGCGACGCCGTCGCGAGTTGTCTTCTGAGCCACGAATCGCGAACCTTACTCGGCTGGAGTATCGGTTACGAAAAACGTGCCAGAGTATGCAAATGGCAACCACTGCTGGTGGAAGTCTACGAAAATCTGCTCTGGATCTAGATCCGCGAACAGTTCGGGGTGCAGCCATTTCGCGTATTGCGCTAGTGCTATGAAGTTATATGGCGAGTGATAGAACTGGTGGTAGATGGCATGGAAGCCTCCCGACGCTGGAGCGGTCAGCTCGGAAAACCCAGGAGTTTCCAGCAAACCTGCCAAACCTGCTTCGGCCTTATCCTGTGTGGCGTTGTAGCCCAGTGGTACGTAAGACGTTGGCTGATCATTATCCGTTGCCCAGGCACCACCAGTAACAATGATTTGCTCCGGCTGAATCGAGATGAGTTTTTCTGGAGTGATCTGGCCGAATTCGGTATCCAGTAGCTCGTCGCCCATATTGCGGCCACCAGCAACGGTAAGCAGGTTACCCAGATTCACATCCTTCATCGTGGAGCAGCAATCCATCATGCCAGCGGCACGCCACAGGAAGACCTCTGGTTTCTCAGCGGCAGGATCTTCCAGCTGAGCCAATCGATCAGTCACTTGGGATACTTGGTTTTCGTAATAGCCAGCGAAATCGGCAGCGCGCTCTTCCGCGCCAAAAAGCTTGCCTAACAGTTCCGCAGATTTAGGCGTATTGGCGATGGGGTCTTGGCGAAAATCGATAAACACATAGGGAATGTCCACAGAATCCAGCTGAGTTAAGAAGCCAGTATCGGCCAGAGTATCCCGGTGGTCGAGCGTGAGCACCAATACATCGGGATCCAGGGAGAGAAGGTTTTCTACCGTCACATCACCCTTGCCGAAGTTGCCAACTACGGCGATATCGCTGCCATGTGGCGCTACTTCGAGTACTTGTTCTTCGAACGTGGGTGCAGCTTCGTGCAGATCGCTGCCTACGCCTACGACGTGCTGGAAAGGATCATCAGGATTGAGCACCGCAGTAGCAAACACAGCTCGGCCTTCGCCGAGGATTACGCGCTCGATCTGCTCTGGCACGGACACCTCCCGTCCGGCGACGTCCTCGATCGTGTGGGCATTTGCAGCATCGCTTGCATTACCAGCGCTGTTCCCGTTTCCACCGTCATCCCCGCCGCTACCACACCCCGCCACCAATATCCCGAGCAATGCAATCATTGCCACTAGCGCGATCAAGGGTGCGGATAAGCAGCGTCGTAAAGCCATAAGAAATCTCTCTAGTAAGCGCCCCGGCAGTTATGGGTATATACATTAAAAAACCACACCCACCGAGGTGGTGGATGTGGTTTGTGAAAAGTTTCACGCTGTCGTCACATGTTCGTCATGCGAGCCAGCGCCAAATCAGCGGGAGAGCCAAATTAGCGGCTGGTGAATGGCAGCAAAGCCATCTCGCGGGCGTTCTTGACTGCAGTAGCAACCTGACGCTGCTGCTGTGGGGTCAAGCCCGTCACGCGACGAGAGCGGATCTTGCCACGGTCAGAGATGAACTGACGCAGCAAGTTAATGTCCTTGTAGTCAACCTTCTCAACGCCAGCGGCCTTGAGTGGGTTCTTCTTCGGGCGGCGGGTCTGCTCCATCCGCGCCTTGGAATTCTTCTGATTGCGCTTCATGAGGTGCCTTCCTTACCAGCTGGACTTACGTACACCCGGAAGTTCGCCACGGTGAGCCATTTCACGCATGCGAACACGGGACAAACCGAACTTGCGGAGGTAACCACGTGGGCGGCCATCGGCTGCGTCACGGTTACGAACGCGAACTGGGGAAGCGTTACGAGGCTGACGGTTCAGCTCGTACTGTGCATCCATCCGCTCTTCGTCGGTGCTGTTAGGGGACTTGATGATGCGCTTGAGTTCAGCGCGACGCTCTGCGTAACGAGCGACGATTTCTTTGCGCTGCTCGTTCTTGGCAATCTTAGATTTCTTGGCCATGAATTAGCGCTCCTCGCGGAATTCGACGTGCTTGCGGACTACTGGATCGTACTTCTTGATGGTGATGCGATCTGGAGTGTTCCGCTTGTTCTTACGCGTGACATAGGTGTAACCAGTGCCAGCGGTCGACTTAAGCTTGATGATTGGACGAATATCGTTACGTGCCATTTAGATCTTCTCCCCACGTGCGCGGATCTGAGCAACTACAGCTTCGATACCGAGCTTGTCGATGGTCTTCAAACCCTTTGGAGAAACGTTCAGGGTGATAGTGCGACCTTCAGATGCGAGGTAGAACTTCTTACGCTGCACGTTGGGGTTCCAACGGCGCGAGGTACGCCGGTGCGAGTGGGATACGGACTTGCCGAACGACGGCTTCCGTCCCGTGACCTGGCAAATCGCCGACATGGGATTTCCTTTGCTTCCTAGTGGTCTGCACCCAGCAAGGCAGTTGCAACTGCTAACGACGCATATCGCGCCCCAGTTGGGGACCGTTAGATATCCAAGCATCGTGGTAACTGCCTTCGGCTGCCTGCAAAAGAAAAAAGCCCACTGGGCTTTTGGCTCTTACTAGCAACTACCTTCGTGGCAGTTACTCTTCTTGCGATGCGTGGCATCTATCGATCCGCGGGTTGCTGCAGTGTTGAATGCAAACTCTAACGAATAAATAGACAACAGCGACTGTCGAGCATACAGGTACGCCCCTGAAATTGCTAATCCCCGCAGCAAACAGTAGGGGAAACAGTATTAGATTAGGCATTAAGCCTTGTGGGCTGTATTGTTGTCTCGCAATCTGTTACCCAACTCGGGCACGATTCTGGGCTGCATGCGATACCCGCGTAAGCGAAAACGCAAAGCAATAATAATCGTCCAGGAAGCGACCCGAAGTTTCAATCCTGAGGGAAACGAGAGTTAATGAAGAAGGACATCCACCCTGACTACCACCCAGTGGTATTCAAGGACGCAAGCACGGGTCACCAGTTCTTGACCCGCTCTACTGCTACTTCCGAGCGCACCGTTGAGTGGGAAGACGGCAAAGAGTACCCATTGATCGTGGTTGACGTTACTAGCGAATCGCACCCATTCTGGACTGGTGCACAGCGCGTGATGGATACCGCTGGTCGCGTCGAGAAGTTCCAGCGTCGTTACGGCAACCGCCTACGTCGCTCCAAGAAGTAAGAAGGAGGGTTTTCCACAATGGCAGTTCCAAAGCGCCGCATGTCGCGTGCCAACACCCGTCTCCGTCGTTCGCAGTGGAAGGCTGACAATGTCGCCCTCCAGGAAGTGAAGATCAACGGTGAGGTTGTTCGCGTTCCACGTCGTCTGGTCAAGGCTGCAAAGCTTGGCTTGGTAGACGTAGAAAAGTTCTAATCACTTAGAGTTTTCTCAATATTTTCTACCCCCGTCTGCTTGGGTGTTCCGGGCAGGCGGGGGTTTTGTTGTGCACAATGGTGGGTATGAAAATTTTGGTAGTCGACGACGATCAGGCGGTTCGCGAATCCCTGCGTCGGTCGCTTTCGTTCAACGGTTATTCGGTGGAGCTAGCTAGCGACGGAGCAGAGGTGCTCGCTCGCATCGAAGAGGATCGTCCGGATTTGGCCATCTTGGATGTGATGATGCCGAAGTTGGATGGTTTGGACGTGTGCCGTCGTTTGCGTAGTGAAGGCGATGATCTGCCGGTGTTGATGCTGACGGCGCGCGATTCCGTCTCGGAGCGCGTTGCCGGATTGGACGCCGGTGCTGATGACTACCTGCCGAAGCCATTTGCTTTGGAAGAGCTGCTTGCCCGCGTTCGTTCGTTGTTGCGTCGTGCGGCTCTGGAGCCGACTGCTTTAGGCGACGAAGCGCAGCTGACTTTTGAAGATCTCACCTTGGATCCAGAAACCCGCGAGGTACACCGTGGCTCGCGACGGATCAGCCTAACTCGTACCGAGTTCGCGCTTTTGGAATTGTTGATGAGCAATCCGCGTCGCGTGCTGTCGCGCAATGCGATTTTGGAAGACGTATGGGGTTATGACTTCCCAACCTCGGGCAACGCGCTTGAGGTCTACATCGGCTACTTGCGTCGCAAGACCGAGCAGGGTGGCGAGACCCGTTTGATCCACACGGTGCGCGGTGTGGGCTATGTGTTGCGTGAGACTGCGCCGTAAATCTGTGGCCGTAAAACTTATGGGCACGGCGTAGGCCAGTTTCAATCTGGCCTAGTAGCGCGCCTAGGATGACACTGTGTCAGACGTAGCGAAGGTCGATGTTCCTGAATTCGATATGCAGGAAGAAAAGTCCAGCTTCTTGGACAATATGTTCTTCCGCAGGCTGCGTATCGTTACGCTGCGGTGGCGGCTGACCACTCTTACTGCACTGATTGTGGCGTTTACCGTGGGTTTGCTCACCATGGTCGCCTACATCACTGTGCAGGCCACGCTGTATCGCGAGGTCGATGAAAACCTGGCGAACCAAGCTAATCAGCTGCTCAATTCGCCGTATGCCTCCGAATTCGCCATTGAACCGGTGATTACTTCGGATCGGTTGAAGATCCTGAACCCGGACTTGGATGCGATGTACTTCGGCCAGGGCAGCGTGACTGGCAAAGGTGACTCCATTACTATCGGCGGGCCTGAGCTTGCCGTGTTACGTGGCTATCGTCCGGATTCGTTCCGTACCGACGAGGAAAATCGCCGTCGCATCTATGCTGTGCACGATCCTTCTGGTGCCACGCTGGTGCTGGCACAAGATTTGAGCTCGACGCAGGCGATCCTGCAATCACTGGCCTTTGTGCTGATTATTATTTCGGCGTTCGGCGTGCTGTTCGCCATCGGCGCCGGTATCACGGTGGCCACAGCCGGTTTAACACCGGTGGCACGGCTGCGCAGGGCAGCTGATCGCATTGCAGAAACGGATGAATTGCGCCAGCTTCCAGTCGAAGGTGACGACGAATTAGCCAACCTCACCCGAAGCTTCAATGCCATGGTGGTGGCTTTGGCGGCCTCGCGTCGTAAGCAATCGGAACTCGTTGCAGATGCAGGGCACGAGCTAAAGACGCCACTGACGTCGTTGCGCACAAACATCGAGTTGTTGATGATGGCGTCGCGTTCGCCTTCAGGTTCGATCTCGGAGCAAGATCTCCAAGACTTAGAAGCAGATGTGATCGCACAGATCGAGGAACTCTCCACCTTGGTGGGCGATCTAGTCGATCTGGCGCGCGAGGACGGCCCGCAGCAGGTGATTGAGGAAGTGGATCTGCGCGAAGTCATCGATACCTCTCTAGAGCGCGCCCGCCGTCGCCGTCCTGATGTGGAATTCGATACGGAGTTGCAGCCCTGGTACCTCTACGGTGATCCGGCAGCGTTGGGTAGGGCAGTGCTGAATCTGCTGGATAATGCGGCAAAGTGGTCGCCAGAAAATGGCGTGGTGCGAGTGCGCTTGCGCGCAGATGAAGAAAGCGCCGGCATTGCCGAATTTATTGTGGCCGATTCGGGTCCGGGCATTCCGGAAGCCGATCGCGAAAAAGTCTTCGAGCGTTTCTACCGTTCGATTCAGTCGCGTTCCATGCCGGGTTCGGGCCTTGGTTTGGCGATTGTTAAGCAAGTTATTGTGCGCAATGGGGGCACGATCGTGGTGCAAGAATCCGACGATGGCGGCGCTCAACTGCGAGTTCGCCTTCCTGGCCAGCCGGCACCACATTTATTAGAAGATAATAATCTCACTTAAAGCGCGCAGAAATTGCCGGGCTAATTATTCGAGATAATTGAGGAAAGTTCCAGCAGCTTCTTATCTATTTAACAGCGATGTCAGGCACAGTGGGTGGCATGCCAAATTCCCCGTATCAGCCGCAAGGTGGCGATCAGCCGAACAATCCGCAGGGCGCTCAGCAGGGCGCCCAGCCGCAGTGGTCGTCCACCGAGTCAACGCAGGAGTTCTACACGAACCCTGATGCCGAACCACATGCCGCGCCAAAAGCCGAACCACAGCAATTCGCTGCTCCTCAGGCTACCCCCGAGTCCCAACAAGCCCAGCACTCTGGCGGACGTAAAGTAAGCATGCTTGCGATTTCTGCTTTGGTGCTCGCCGGTGCCGTAGTCGGCGGTGTCGCTGGTGGTGCTGGCGTGTACTTGGCGTCGTCAAGCAATGATTCTTCTACGTCTTCGGTGCGCACCTCCGGCGAGCAGCGCAATGCCTTGGACGAACCAGGTGCCGAAGCTGCCGCAATTCCAGAAGGCTCGGTCGCCGAAGTCGCCGAGAAGGTCTTGCCTTCCGTGGTCTCCATCCAGGTCACCACTCCTACCGCGGGTTATTCGGGTTCGGGCTCGATCCTGTCTTCGGACGGGTTGGTGCTCACCAATAATCACGTGGTCGCCGCTGCTGCCGATCCGAACGCGCAGATGCAGGTGTTGCTTAGCGACGGAACTCGCCACGCGGCCACCCTGGTTGCCGGCGATGCCGCTACCGATATCGCTGTGATTCGTATTGAAGGCGTTTCGGATCTCACTCCGATTTCGTTGGGCACCTCTGAGAATCTCCAGGTAGGCCAGGAAGTGGTAGCGATCGGTTCGCCATTGGGGCTGAGCTCTACTGTGACTACGGGCATTGTCTCTGCGAAGAACCGCCCAGTGGTAGCAGGCCGTGGCGAAGCAACCGCATTTATCGACGCGATTCAGACTGACGCTGCAATTAACCCCGGCAACTCTGGTGGCGCGCTGGTGGATATGGAAGGCCACCTGATTGGTGTGCCGAGTGTTATTGCGTCGAATAGCTCTGAATCGGAAGCAGGTTCAATCGGTCTTGGATTTGCCATTCCGATTGAACAGGCGCGGCGTATCGCTGACGAGCTGATTGAAACCGGTACCGTAACCATGCCTGCAATCCTGGCTAACGTCAGTGTGCAAAGCACAGAGCCGGGCGCGATGATTGGTCAGGTGCAGGCAGGAGGACCAGCAGATCAAGCTGGTTTGCGCGAAGGCGATCTGATTACTGCGGTGGATGGCCGAACAATTGATAGTGGAGTGGGACTAATTGCGGCAATTCGCTCGCATAAAGTGGGCGATACTGTCACACTGACAGTATCCGATCGTTACGGCGCGGACGCCCGCAATGTGGATGTCACGTTGGAAGCTGCCAACTAGCTTCCAATTAGCTGCCAATCAGATACTGCCAAATAGACACCGCCAATTAGAAAGTCGAGCCACTGGTGAATGCCCAAACAGTAATTTTTCAGGAACCCGACCCAGGAGAACTCGCTGAGATTGAAAAGCACTCCAGCGACCAACTACCGCGTAGCGCCATGGTGGTGTTGGTAGGCGATAACAATGATGATGACGAAAGCTATCAGCGCCTACTAATCGAGCTGCTAGAAGAAGATAACTTCACTGTTGACGCAGTAGTCTCTACCCCTTTGGTAAAGCGCAAGATCCGACAAGCTTTGGAAACCGCTGTGGTCGGTGGCGCTGACCTGGTGCTGGTAGTTGGTGGCACTGGTGTGGGACCGCGTGATGCAACGCCTGAGGCCACCAAGAAGGTGCTTGACAAACGGCTGATGGGTTTGGAACAAGCACTGCGTGCCTCTGGGTTGGCAGCTGGTTCCCCCGAAGCAGGACTATCGCGGGGTATGGCAGGGGTATCTGGGCAGACGGTGATCGTCAACCTAGCTCGCACTCGTGCGGCAGTGCGCGACGGTATGGCAACGCTTGGCCCTTTGGCTCACCACATCATTCAAGATCTTGACTGCTGGCAAGTCTAACGACGGCGCGGCGGAGAGGCAGGACCGCCGAGGCGCCCGGCGCGTACGTCGTCGAGCAGGGGCGCGACCGAAATCGCAGGAGCAGCAGCGCCGGGAGAGCGCTGAGCGCTATATGAATGCGCAGCGGCAGCAGGCGCAGCGGCGTTGGGCGCATGGTTCGGATGCAGGTGGCTTCGGCTTTGACGAGGAATTCTGGCAAGAACAACGGCCACCGCATTGGCGGGACTAATTGGTGGGGTGTCCGCTTTAAATCTGCCACTAAAGATTTTCTGTAATTGAACAAATTTATGCAGCTGCGGGGTAGCCTGTGGTGCATGAAGTCAATTTTCATTACAGGCGCAGCGTCCGGAATCGGTAAAGCTACTGCGTGGAAGTTTCTTTCCGAAGGCTGGACGGTAGGCGCTTACGATCTCGCCGAAGTGGAGTGGGCAGATAACCTGCCACCAGCACAGCAGTCCCGTGTTCATACGGGATACTTGGATGTCACGGACGAGAATTCGTGGCAAGAGGCACTGGCCGAATTTGCCAGCAAAGTTGGTGGGCATATTGATGTGCTGGACAATAACGCCGGCATCATCATTAGCGGTCCGGTAGCCGAAGAAGATCCGAATCGGATTCGCAAGATCCTCGACGTTAATGCTTTGGGCGTCACCTTTGGCGCCCGGTATGGCCACCGGTACCTACGTGGTGGTGGCCATCTGGTGAACATCAGTAGTGCGTCGGCTATTTTCGGCCAACCAGATATCACCGTCTACTCGGCAACAAAGTTCTATGTGGAAGGTTTGACCGAAGGCCTGGGCCAAGAGTGGCGCAAGGATAAGATCCGCGTTACCACTGTGGCGCCATTATGGACCGATACAAAGCTTGCGGAAGCCGATGCCCGCAGTATCGATAAGTTGGGTGTGAACATCACACCCGAAGAGGTAGCTACCCAGGTCTGGCGTAGCGTAACTACGAAGAATCCGTGGCGTAAACAGCAGATTCACTTCGGAGTTTCCTTAGTGGAGAAAGCTCTGCGGTTTAGCCGCCGTCTAGCACCAGACCAGGTAGTGAAGGTAGTGATGCGCTTTATCGCTTAGTGCGCTTTATTGCTTAGTGCCGTTGTTGGCGTTGTTTTCCTTTAGTAGGTCGCGGATCTCGGTGAGCAGATCAGCTTCGGTGACCTCTGGCTCGGCAGCGGTTTCGATGCGAGCTTCACGCATTTCGTTGAACTTGTTCATTGGCATGACCACTACGAAGTAGACCACGGCAGCGACCAACAGGAAGTTGATTACCGCGGTGATAACAGCTGCGAAGTCCAAGTAGGTTGCTGGGTTGTCGGACAGAATGCGGAAACCTAGGCCTTCTACTTCGGCGCCGCCGATGGAGTTAATCAGTGGCTGTAGCAGGTTGTCGGTGAAGGCGCTGACGATAGAGGTGAATGCAGCACCGATGACCACACCAACTGCCAAGTCGATGACGTTGCCGCGCAGGATGAAATCTTTAAAGCCCTTAAGCATGGTGTCTTCCTTTTTGAAATAAAAATCGTGTGAAAACTCTAGTGGCGTGCAGCCATCACCAAAGTTAGCGGTATTTCGATTGAACTGGCAGCCAAAAGTACCGCAACATGCGGTTGTGCGGCCAAATAAACCACGCCACTGTCGGTATCAGCGAATAGTACCCGGGTATCGGTGGCAACGGGAATCGGAGTGAGGTGATCATCGCCACTTCGAATAATGTCAACGCGATCGCCGGCGTTCAGTACCGGTAATAAGCCGCCATCTGACGGGGTAATTGCCACGATGCTAGCTTCGGCATCGCCCGTGACCGCAGCTGCCAATTCAGAATCAATGATCCGGTGGGAAGTAAGTGCCTCACCAGTGGTAATTGGCACTGCGGCGCGTTTGCCAACTACTGCAGCCACCTCGCTCAGCGCCGTTTCTGTGGCGTATTCGCGGGGGAGATGCCTGATAGCAACATCAGCTTCGGTGATGCCTACCCCAGCATCAATATTCTTCGTAGCTACCACAACCGGTACCGCACCCTTCGTAGCTCCGGTGGCATCTTGAATTGCCACAATGATGGCCAGCACCACTAAAGCGATGGCGGCCAGATGGCGCCACCTGCGCCGCAAGAAAAACCGAATTCGGTATGGCGATACCTCTGGAATAGCCCTGGAAAACACCACTGGAAATGATCGCTCCCGCCCTTATAAAAGATCTGCAACCCGCAGATACGCCTGCATCGTTACAAAAGACAGACGTAGCTTCACCCAGTTCGGTTCGCCACAACTAGGCAGGAATTAAAAATTAGGCAGGAATTTCCAGGATTTCCTTCGAGGTGATGATCGTATCTACCGGTAGGTCGTGTTCTTCTACGGCAATAGCGTCGTAAAGCTCATCGGGGAATAACAGTAAAGCAGTACGGGTAGGCACGATACGATCTGCCACTTCAGAGGTAAAGATCTCCATGGAACGATCGAAGTAGCCTTCACCGCGGCCCAGACGATTGCCGTGACGATCGCCTGCCAGACCCGGAACCAGCACCAGATCAGCAGAGTTTGCCGCTTCGGCGCCTAGATTCTGGCCGATGGGCTCCAGCAGGCCGTAGCGGCCGACGCGCAACGAGCCCACACCTTCGTATTGGGCCCAGTGCAACGGCGCTGCCGGCCCCGGTGGGCACTGGGGTAGCAAAATCGTGGAGCCCTCCGGTAGGAATGCGTCGAGAGCTTCAATAAAAGCACTGCGCAGGTGGTCGGGCACGGAAGCATGGTGCTCATCCCGATCAGACGCTGCCTGCTGACCCCGCTCCGGCACCGCCTTCGCCGCGCCCTTATTCGCGATGATGCGGTCAATAACTTCGAGCTTCAACGCCGCGCCGGGCTCGTCCTCGGCCGGAACATAGGCTGCCACTACCAGTGGCTTATCGAAACTGCGCAGTGTTTCCAGGCGATTGCCCAGTTCATCGATGGTGGTCTCTGCGACGGGAGTTTCGTCGGCAGCTCCATCGTCGTGAGCAACTGCATTTCGGGAAGCTGGGCTGTAACCGGAAGCGTCGCTAAGCCGAGAATGAATCCAGGTAATGACGTTGATAAACAAGAACACGTCCGAGCGAACCCGCATCGACAGAGAGTAATTCGCGCGTTGGGTGGCCGTAGCTGCCCGCAATTCATTCTTCTCAGTGGCCATGAGATACAAGTTACCCGAATCTGCGCACGCCTCAAGCCGTTTCGTAGGTCTGATAGGTATCGTGTGGCTATGACCTCTACTACCGATTCCTCTGCTCATTTCTCTGCTGATGGCACGGATGGTTTTCGTCTGCGTACGGTGATTGTGCCTGCTGCGGGTATGGGTACGCGTTTCTTGCCGGCTACGAAAACTGTGCCGAAGGAATTGTTGCCGGTAGTAGATACGCCGGGTATCGAGATCATCGCCGCAGAGGCAGCTAGTGCGGGTGCTGCGCGCCTGGCAGTGGTAACTGCGCCGCAGAAGGACGGGGTGCTGGGGCATTTCGTGCCGCGTCGTGATTTGGAGGAGTTGCTCACCCAGCGCGGGAAGGACGCGATTGCGGCGAAGGTGCGTCGTGCGCCGGAGCTTATCGACGTCAAGTCGGTGGTACAGGAAACTCCGCTTGGTCTTGGCCATGCGGTGTTAGTGGCAGAGCCTTTGCTTGACGACGACGAAACCGCCGTGGCTGTCATGCTCCCAGACGATCTAGTCCTACCTGTGGGTGTGATGGACAAGATGGCGCAGGTACGTCGTGAATTTGGTGGCTCGGTGTTGTGTGCGCTGGAGCTGCCTGATGAAGAGGTCTCTAATTACGGCGTGTTCGATATTGAAGCCCCTGAGGCCGATATTTCCGAAGCCGTAGGCGCAGAGGTCAAAGCGGTGCGGGGCATGGTGGAAAAGCCTGCGATTAGCGAAGCACCATCGAACTTTGTTGCTACCGGGCGCTACCTTTTGGATCGCGCCATTTTTGATGCTTTACGACGCATTCCGCGTGGCAAAGGTGGCGAGTACCAGCTCACCGACGCTATCGAACTGCTGATTCAAGAAGGCCACCCAGTCCACATTGTGGTGCATCATGGGCACCGACATGATTTGGGCAATCCTGGTGGCTTTATCCGTGCGTGTGTAGATTTTGCGCTGCAGGATCCGGATTATGGTCCGGGGTTGCGTAACTATCTCACAGAACGGTTGAAGGCGGACTGATGCGATCGGTAGAAGAGCAACTAGCAGTAATTACCGCTAATGCGGTTCGCCCCGATCCTGTGCGGATCGCGATCTCTGAATCTTTAGGCTTGCTGTGTGCCGAGGATGTGCTGGCGGAAAATCCGCTCCCAGGCTTTAACCAGGCAGCTATCGATGGCTATGCCGTACGCGCCGTTGATGTGGCAGGCGAAGCCGCCATGCGATCAGGGGAGCGCTCGCGCTTAACTGACTTCTCTGAAGTAGAGCTGCCGGTTGTTGGCGAAGTAGCGGCTGGTTCGCATCATCCGATGCGCTTGCAGCCGAACCAGGCCGTGCGGGTACAAACGGGGGCGCCTCTGCCTACCTTGGCCGATGCTGTATTGCCGTTGACTTGGACTGACTATGATCCCGCTACCGATCGCATGGCTGGGGGCAGCAATCAGCGCCGTCGCGTGCGGGCGATCCGTCCGGTGCGCTCGGGCGATTTTGTGCGCAAGATCGGTGACGATGTGCAGCCTGGCGACGTCGCAGTTTCTGCTGGCACCGTCATCCATGCCTCGCATGTGGGACTGCTGGCTGCAGTGGGTCGCTCGAAGGTGTTGGTGCACCCGCGGCCACGCATGGCAGTGCTATCGGTGGGCAAGGAGCTAGTGGATATTGATCGTGCTCCTGGACTTGGCCAGGTATTCGATGTGAACTCGTATGCCTTAAGTGCTGCTGGCCGCGATGCCGGCGCCAATGTGCACCGCGTGGGTATTGCCGCCGGCGAGCCGCGCCGGATTCGCGAAATCATCGAAGGCCAACTGATTAAAAGCGAGTTGCTGGTGATTACCGGCGCGGTCGGTGGCCAAGCAGGCGACGAGATTCGCCGCATCCTGGCAGAAATTGGCGAAATCGATGTGTCGCGAGTGGCAATGCATCCTGGTTCCGTCCAAGGCTTCGGATTGCTGGGAGAAGAAAAGATCCCAGTGTTCTTGCTGCCTAGTAACCCAGTAGCTGCGCTGGTGGTCTTCGAGGTTATGGTGCGCCCGTTGATTCGGTTGGCGTTGGGCAAGCGCAATCCGCGTCGTAAAGCAGTACAAGCTCGGGTTGTGGCGTCGATTGATAGCGTGGCTGGCCGGCGCGGTTATATTCGCGGGCAGCTAATGCGCGATCGGGAAACTGGGGATTACCTGGTACAACCGTTGGGTGGAACATCGGCAGCGCAGCAGCACCTACTTGCCGGCATGACCGAATCGAATTGCCTCATCATGATCGAGCCCGAGGTCACGCACGTGCGCCCAGGCGATCAGGTGCAGGTGCTGTTCCTGGCGCGCCAGGCGTAAGAGCGTTGCGGCGATGCGCTCGGAGCGTTTGATCGTACCCGCCGGGGCAGTGCGTTTGCGGCCGTTGGTGCGCGGTGATTATCAGCAGTGGCGCCGGTTGCGGTTGCTAGATGAACACGCTTTACGACGGGTCGAGCCCACGGTGCACGGATCGTGGGAAGAGTTGCATTCGGCAGGTGAGTTTCGCCGGTTGCGCCGGCAATGGAAACTCATGGAGCGCGACCGCACTGCGGTAGTAACCGCAATCGATGTTGATGGCCAGTGCCGTGGCATGGTCACGCTCGGCTCGATTCGGCCGTATCCCGTGGCTTCGTGCTGGGTGGGCTATTGGGTGGGCTCGCCGTACTATGGCGCAGGCATTGCTACAGCAGCAGTGGCACTGGCGTGTGATGCGGCAGCGAAACTCGGTGTGCACCGGGTGGAAGCAACCGTGCGAGAGGATAATTTTGCGTCTCTGGAAGTGTTGCGACGTTGCGGTTTCCAGCTAGAGGGTGTGGTACGCGAGGCGTTCCACATGGATGGCGCGTGGCGCGATCATCAGCTGCTGTCCACGATTGCTCCGGCTGCTGTAGTAGGCAGAGTGACCCAGGCAGGCTACGCCGAACCAGAGGCGTGGCATGGCGATTAGTTAGTGGCCACGGCAACGAAATCCGCGGCGTGCCTTAGCCGCATCGCTTTCAATTGCCATTACCCTGGGAAAAGTTAGCTGTTGTGGCTTTTGTTGTCTTTTGTAGGAGGTCCGTGAATGTCAACCTCACTGCTGCTGGTGCTGTTTGTGGTGGTTTGGCTCTTTGTGCTGGCTCCGTTGGTGGTCAGTGATCGGGAGCCGATCCGCCGCACCTCAGATGCGTTGGGTAAGACGCGCCTGCTTCACCGGGGTGGCGATGAGGTGACTCGTTCGCGTCGCAAGCCTACGTTTTCGCAGCGCGATGTGCGTCGCGCGCGGGAGGACAATCAGGACGACGTGGAGCTCGTTGATGCAGAGCTCGTTGACAACGCTGCCGACGACGGCGCCAAGGAAACTAATGCTCAGCCATCTGCGCCCGAGAGTGACCACGCCACTGATAGTCAAGAATTAGTGCTGATTGACGACACTGATGAATCCGCTTCGACCGCCAGCTTGGAAGTGGCACGCCGCCGCCTAGCGCGGACTTTCGGACGTAAAAACGATGCCGATGAGGAACTAGACCTCGGCGACGATGCACCAGTTACCGGTGAAATTGTGGCTATCACTGACGATGAGGCTGAGGCTGAGGCCGCTGAAGGTAACCAAGCCGCGAGCGCTGACGCTTCTAGTGCCGAAGAATCGTCGGAAGCAGATCTTGAAGCTGCGACCGCTTCGGACCAGGAAGACACAGAGCAGGAAGACTCGAACCAGGAAGACACAGAGCAAGCAGGTCGTCAGAACGTCACTAGCTTGAACCGTGCCTCGCAGACCCGAGCCGATCAAAGTCGCGATGAAGTTACTCGCACGGTTGAAGAAGATCCACGTTTGGTGCTCGAAGATGCCATGGGTATGGGCATTGTCGAAGACGATGAAGCTGATGAAGACGATGTAGCCGAGCCCGAGTCCCAGTCCGAAGAGCTCGCCGAAGACACCGAGCCTCAATCGCGCGATCACTTCGTGCAAGAAGAGCTCACCGAAGATGATCTGACCGAGGAAGATCTCGCTTTCGCCGAGCGTCGCCGTGGTCGCGGTGGCTTCGATCCAGAGGCAGCACAGCGTTACGCAGCGACTCGCTATGATCGCCGGCGCCGCAGCGTAATGATCCTGGTGATGGCGGTAGTGATTGCTACTGCAGTTGGCTTCTTCTTCGGCGGTTGGACTTGGTGGCTGCCACTGGCAGGAGTGGCAATCTTGACCGTCTACCTGGTTACTCTGCGGCGCACGGTGATCGCGGAACGCGAGCTCAACGCCCGCCGCATCCAGCGCATCAAGATGGCTCGCTTAGGCGTGCGCAATTACGAAGACGACGAGCTCGGTGTACCACAGCGTCTGCGCCGTCCAGGAGCAGTAGTAGTAGAGCTTGACGACGAAGCAGCTGATTTCGCCGACCTGCCATTCGCATCTGCTGCCGATTTCGGTTTAGAGCCAGAAGAACTAGAGCTCGAAACCGCCGAGCCAGCAGATCACCACTTACGTTCGGTGCGACCAAGCCGCGATCACGGCGATCGTTTCGCCGGATAGCGTTCGGGTAGCATTAGCCGCATGGATCGCCCAGGTGTACGTGATGGAGCTTTGCTTGTTCTGCGATTGATCCTTGGCGTCATCTTCGTGGCACATGGATGGGACAAGCTATTTCTGACCGGCGTCGATAAGACGACGGGCTATTTCGTCGCAAGCGGAATCCCCCAAGCAGAGCTGACGGTTTGGTTGGTCGCACTTTTAGAGCTTATCGGTGGCGCACTGCTGATCGTAGGCCTGCTGGCACCTGCTGTGGCCGGTATTTTCATCATTCAGATGCTGGGTGCCTGGTGGGCAGTGCATCTTGGTAACGGCTTGTTTGTGCGTGACAATGGTGCTGAACTTGTGCTCGCGCTGATCGGTGGTTTGCTGATGGTGGCGGTCTTTGGCTCGGGGCGGTTTAGCTTGGATCGTGTATTTTCCAGCTGATATTGCGTTGAGGTAGCAGACGTTATGGAATGTGATGCAATTCAGGCCGCGTTATCAGCCCGGCTGGATGGGGAAGATCCCGGAATTGCCGACGACGTAGTAGACGCACACTTAAGTATTTGCAAAGACTGCCAGCTGTGGTTTGAACGTACGGTTTCGCTGAACCGGTCTTTACTAATTCATGCAGTGCAAGATCGAGTATCCGAGAAATCTGACCCTGTCACGGATGCTGGAATTGAAGAAGCAGAAGTCGGCTCCGACAATGTGCCTACGAACGATGCCGATCCAGCAACTGCTCGCGATGAGCTACTCGAAGAAAAAATCCTAGCCAGTGTAGAGCCCAAACGTCGGGCTCGGGCGCGACGGTGGCGGATTATGTCCGGAACTGCCCGCACAGTGCTTGTCGTGCTGGGTTTCATTTGGATTATTTGGGGTGGCACCACCTTAGGCGTGGCAGCAGCCAACGTTGGCGAAGAGCTAGGCGGCTATGCCGCTCAAATGGCAGCCATCCGAATTGCGCTGGGTGCCGGATTGCTGTGGGCAGCGTGGCGTACACGCGTGGCTGCGGGGATTGCTCCGGTTTATGGTGCGATTGCGATGTTCTCTACTGGCTTTAGCACCATCGAATGGGTAATCAGTGGCATCCAGCCAGCCACGATTGGGGCACTGGCGTTAATGATTGCCTCGGCTGTGGTGCTGGCCATGGTGTGGTTGGGTGGTTACACACCGGCTGCTATTGCAGGTGCCTGGCGCGCAGCAGCTGGCAGCCCAATTCGGGGTGTGCCACCGTCGTAAGCGAACCTCACCCCGGTAGCGATTAACTCCAGCTGGGCAGCCAGAACATTAGGTTGAATAGCGGTTCGGGGAGTGGAATCGCGTAGAGCAACGGCATCCAAAATAGGAAGCCGCAAATTACCAAGCCGATGTGAATTGCTACCAAGATTTGGCCTATCGGTTTGCCACGTGGCGTCCACTTCACTAGATCCGCTGCGATGATGCCGTAGGCAATCAGTACAAATGGAATCAATGCCGTGGCATAGAAGAAATACATCTGCCGATCGAAAGCGATCACCCACGGCAGCCAAGAGGCGATAAAGCCGATCACCGGCACCGCAAACCGGCCATCGCGACGCGCTAAGTAGCGCCACATCGCCCACAGCATTACTGGTACTAGCAGCCACCAGATCGGGGGAGTGCCGAACAGCATCAGCCAGGCGTCGCATTTGCGCTCGCCCATGCAGGTGTTTTCGGCGGAGTAGTACAGAATCGGACGCCACGAGACCAACCATTCCCAGGGCTTTGATTCCCAGGGGTGATTATGGCCGGTAGAGGTGGTTAGCGAACCATGGAACTCCAGCACACCAGACTGATAGTGCAGGTAATTAGCCAAGGAATCGGGTAGCCAGGTAGGTAACTCGAAAGGCAGATCGCGCTTATCGGCGGGTAAGTGCCGGTAGACGGAAGTCTCTTCGGCAAACCACGAGCGCCACGACAGCACGTAGACCATCAACGGCGCTAGTACCAGGTCGCGGAGTGCGGGCAAGGTGTCCTTGGCCAATGCAGCCCACGTAGGCAATTGCACTCCGGCACGCTTGCGGTCTACCAAATCGGAAAACACACTGAACAAGCCAAAGGCCGCGATGTAATACAAGCCCGACCATTTCACCCCGAGTGCCAGGCCAAACATCACTCCGGCTGCCAAGCGCCACCACCGCCAACCCAGGTACGGCCCGAGGCGAGTATCGTCGTCAGGCATGTCACGCCACTGGTGCAAACGTCGTGCCGTCTGATCCCGATCCACCATCAGCAGCCAGACGCCGGCGATGATGAAGCCGGTTTGGATCATGTCCAACATGCCAGAGCGAGACGTCACCAGCAGCACGCCATCGACTACCGCATAACCACCAGCAACCAGCATCGCCAGATGTGAGCCCGTGATCCGGCGGGTCAGATCCGTAATCATGAGCACCACTGCGATGCCGAAAACCGCGGACATAAAACGCCAACCCACCGCAGAATCCGCAAACAGCCACTGGCCAATAGCCATCACCTGCTTAGCCACCGGAGGGTGGACGATCAGGCCATAGCCGGGGTTATCCTCAATGCCACTGGAAAACGGAAACGGCAGCCCATGGCCAGACTGCAGGATCTGCCACGCTTGGGGGACGTAGTGTTTTTCGTCGAACAGCGGCGTTCCACTATGGGTGGGGTAGCCCAACATCACCAGGCGCGAAAGTGCAGCCAACGTGCCCAAGACACCAAAAATCCACCAATGCATGCGGGTCAGTGGCTCGGGGGTGCGCAACGGCTTCGGCGGCTTAGCCGGCTTCGGCGGTTTCGACAGCTTCGGCTCGGCGCCGGCTCTCACGGCAGAGGTGGACACAAGAGACAAGCATAACCACCGCAGCGTGCAGGCAAAGCCCCAATCGGACGCTAGCATGAAAGCCATGTCGGATTCTTCGTCGGAAATGGTGGCAGGTATTACGCTGGCGGCCACGCCTTTGGGCAATATTGCTGATGCTTCGCCACGGTTGTGCGCTGCGTTGGCGCAGGCAGATGTGATTGCGGCGGAAGATACTCGGCGCACGTTTAACCTCGCCCACGCGCTGGGCGTAGAGATCACCGGCCGGGTGGTGTCGAATTTCGATCACAACGAGCAAGCGCGTATCGACGAGCTGCTCACCGCCGCCCGTGCTGGCAAACGCGTGTTGGTGGTCACCGACGCAGGGATGCCGGTGGTCTCTGATCCGGGCTTGGCGGTAGTGGCTGCCGGTCACGACGAAAACCTCCCAGTGACCTGCCTGCCAGGGCCGAGCGCCGTAACCACTGCCTTGGCATTATCGGGTTTGCGTGTGGGGCACTTTTGTTTCGATGGTTTTGCGCCGCGCAAATCCGGTGCCCGACGTAGTTGGTTGGAAAGCCTGAAGACTGAGCACCGCGCCGTGTGCTTCTTCGAATCCCCGCATCGCTTGGCTACCACTCTGGCAGATGCAGCCGAGATTCTCGGTGGTGGGCGTCGCGCGGCGGTGAGTAGGGAGCTCACCAAGCTCTACGAGGAAACCCGGCGGGGTACCTTGCAGGAACTCGCCGATTGGGCTGCCGACGGCGTGCGCGGCGAAATCACCGTAGTGATCGAAGGCAGTACTAATGATCCGGTACAAGTGCCTATCGACGAGCTGGTCGAGCACGTCGAGCAGCGCGTGGGCGCCGGCATGAAGCTCAAAGATGCGTGTAAGGAAGTGGCTGCGATTGCTGGATTGGCCAAGCATAGGCAGCTCTACGACGCGGTGATTTCACGTCGCGAGCAGTAATTATGAGAAATCGTTAAGGAATTGTAATCAAACCGTGCGCATTTCCTAGCTGAACAGTAGCTATAGAAACCTTAACCACCTGCAGAGTTTGCTTATTCGCCCATATTTAGTGCCTTTTCCAGGCGATTTTTCAGTTTCCATTTGAAATAACTCCTAGTTTCTGGTCACGTTAAAAGAATGGATGACCAGCAAGAAGTGAGAATCGAGTCATACGAAGATGTTCCACCAACGCCTTCGGCTGACGAAGAAACTGCACCAGCGCTAAACCTCGGGGTGACGATCCCTGCGGTGGTGCTGGTCTTGGCCATTGTCATCTGGGGCTTGGCAGATGGCGAAGGATTTTCGTCCTTCGCTAGCGAATCCCTGGGATGGGTAGTGGGCAACCTTGGTTGGTTGTTCGTGCTGGCCGGAACCATTTTCGTGTTCTTCATCTTCGGTATCGCACTATCGAAGTTCGGACACATTCGCCTGGGCAAAGATGCCGAATCGCCCGAATTTTCCACGCCGAGCTGGATTGCGATGATGTTCGCCGCCGGTATGGGCATCGGTTTGATGTTCTACGGTGTAGCCGAGCCACTGAATTTCTATCGCGATGGTGTGCCGAACCATGAAGAAAAAGAAGTCGGCACCGCGATGGCAACCACCATGTTCCACTGGACGCTGCATCCTTGGTCTCTTTACGCGATTGTGGGCTTGGCTATTGCTTATGGCACCTACCGATTGGGCCGCAAGCAGTTGATTTCCGCTGCGTTCATCCCGCTGATCGGTGTGCGCCGCGCTGAAGGTTGGCTGGGTAAGACTATCGACGTGCTGGCTATCTTCGCCACGGTCTTTGGTACGGCAGCTTCCCTGGGCTTGGGCGTAATGCAGATTTCTGCTGGTTTGCAGAACATCGGTGTAATTGAAGAATCGTCCACTGGTCTGTGGATCACCATTATCTGCGTACTTGGTGTGGCATTCTTGCTGTCTGCTTTGTCTGGTGTGGGTCGCGGCATCCAGTACGTATCGAACTTCAACATGGTGGCAGCTCTGATTTTGGCTGTCTTCGTCTTGGTAGTCGGCCCTACTGTGATCATCTTGAACATGATCCCAACGGCTGCGAACACCTACTTGTCTCAGTTCTTCGAGATGGCAGCGCGTACCTCTAACTCTGCGGATGGCACCGCCGGCGATTGGTTGAGCGGTTGGACCATCTTCTATTGGGCATGGTGGGTTTCTTGGTCGCCATTCGTGGGTATGTTCATCGCCCGCATTTCGCGTGGCCGCACGATCCGCGAATTCGTCTTCACCGTGGTACTCGTTCCATCGGCAGTTTCGTTGGTGTGGTTCTCGATCTTCGGTGGCACTGCAATCCACCTCGAGCAGATTGGTGAATCCATTTGGGGTGACGGCAACGCTGAAAACCAGCTCTTCGCACTGCTGGGCACGATGCCACTGGGCAGCATCGCTTCGGTACTGGCGGCAGTTTTGCTGGCAACGTTCTTCATTACCTCGGCAGACTCTGCCTCTACGGTGATGGGCACCATGAGCCAGCACGGCCGTGAGGTCGCTTCCCGCCCGGTTACCGCCATGTGGGGTCTGTCTACCGCAACTATCGCCATCATCCTGTTGGTCACGGGTGGTCCAGATGCTTTGGGCAACCTACAGAACATGACTATTTTGGCCGCTAGCCCATTCGTTGTGGTTATCCTGGCTTTGATGGTGTCGCTGGTGAAAGGCCTCAGCGAAGATCCGTTGTACCTCGACGAACGCGAGCAGCGTCGTTTTGCACTACGCATGGCACGCGAGCGTCGGATCTCGGAAATGGAAGCGCAGCGGGATGCGCGTCGTCTGCGCCGAACTCCTCACAACCAAGCGCACGCAACTGAATAAATATCCCTCTAACCCTAAGTAAATAAAGGAAAACTCCGATGAGCGAGTCGAAGAAATCCAGTTCGGTTTCATCGCCACCAACCGGTGACGATGCGCCTCGGTACACAGGTGGACAAGAGCATCCGCAAGGCGCCTGGGCGAAGCTGAAATCTACGGTTGATCTGTGGATTGCTATTCCGGCACTGTTGTTCATTGTTGGTATCGCTACCTGGGCGATCGGATTGCCGGAGCCATTCGAGGAAGCATCTACCGCAGCCTTTGAATTTCTGGTTACCAACTTCGGCTGGCTGTTCATCATCATGGCAACCGTGTTCTTCGCGGTGATGATCGCCTTGGCATTTTCCCGTTATGGCCACATCAAATTAGGCCGCGACGACGAGTTGCCAGAGTTTTCCACCCCCAGCTGGATCGCAATGATGTTCGCAGCTGGTATGGGCATCGGGTTGCTGTTCTACGGTGGCTACGAGCCTTTGTCTCACTACCGCGACGGCGTACCAGGCCATCCACCAGAGGACACAGGAACTGCATTCGCACAGACCCTGCTGCACTTTGGTCCGATTGCTTGGGCTACTTACGCCGTCGTTGGCGTATCTATCGCTTATACGACTTTCCGTCTGGGTCGCCCGCAGCTGATCTCTGCGGCGTGTGCACCGTTGATTGGCGTACGACGGGCGGAAGGGCCAATCGGCAAGTTGATCGACATTCTTGCTATCTTCGCCACCGTCTTTAGTACCGCGATGTCTTTGGGTTTGGGCGCCTCGCAGATCGCTGCCGGTGCAGCATCAATTGGTGCCATCAAAGAAGCCACCGTGGGCGTGATGCTGGTAATTATCGGCTTGCTGTCGGTGGGCTACTTGGTATCCGCGATGTCTGGTGTGGCACGTGGTGTGCAGTGGGTTTCGAACTTCAACATGGCTACTGCAGCGATGTTGTCGATCTTCATTCTGATCTTCGGGCCGACCATCTTCATCCTGAACACCATCCCGCTGTCTATTGGTGATTTCATTTCGCAGCTGCCAGAGATGCTGGGACGTTCTGCCTCTAGTAGTGACCCGGGCGTAGCCGACTGGATGGCCGGCTGGACGATCTTCTACTGGGTCTGGTGGATTGCCTGGACTCCATTCGTGGGCATGTTCTTGGCACGTATTTCCCGTGGCCGCACCATCCGAGAATTCGTCGTGGGCATCGTAGTAGTGCCTTCCAGCTTGATTGTGCTGTGGTTTGCGATCTTCGGTGGCACCGCAATTCATTTCGAACAGACCGATCGCAGCATTTGGGGCGACGGTCGCCCAGAGGCCATGTTGTTTGAGCTTTTGGGTAACCTGCCGTGGCCAGGCATTATCTCTGCGTTTACGATTATGTTGCTGGCGACGTTCTTCATCACCACGGCAGACTCTGCTTCCACTGTGATGGGCTCGATGAGCCAGCGGGGTCGCGTGAATCCAACCCCGATTGTCACCGGCATCTGGGGTCTGATGACCACCTTGATTGCTGTGGCTTTGCTGCTCACCGGTGGCGAAGAGATCCTGACGCCACTGCAGCGCATCATCATCGTGTCTGGTTCGCCATTCATGATCGTAGTGGTGATCATGATGCTGGCTCTGATCAAGGGCGTGCAGCAAGATCCGACTTATCAGGCGGAACGCGAAGCGCGCCGTAGTTATCTGCGCTTGGTGCGTGAGAACAAGATGATGGAAGTTGGCCCACCACTGATGGATAAACCCGTTGGCTTCAAACCGGGTGTGGGACCAGAAAAGCCCAAGACGCCACGGAAAGCTAAGCGCAAGAAGGATCCAGAGGCCGAGAGCTAGCCGATAAAGAGCTAGCCGCTAGAGAGCTAGCCCAGCAGCGGCCTGGCTTTGGCCAGAATCTCTTGCCATTCACCTTCGGGGGTGGAATCGATCGTGATTCCACCGCCCACACCAGCTGCCACGCAATCGGGATAAAACTCCACGGTACGGATGGCGACGTTGAGCTCTAGCGCGTCGCCAACGGCAGCGCCAATCGCGCCACAGTGGACGCCACGGCGTTGGAGCTCCCACCCGCGCAGCAATTCTGCTGCTCGCAGTTTCGGTGTTCCGGTAACAGAGGCGGGTGGGAAACAGGCGTCGATAAGCTCGTGATGAGTCAGCTTCGGGGGAAGCTCAGCGGTTACCTCAGAGACCAAATGCCACACGCCAGGCGCCGGGCGGATCGCAAGCAGATCCGTAACTTTCACGCCGCCGACGTTGGCCACCTGCCCGAGATCATGACGCACCAAATCCACAATCATGATGTTTTCGGCCACATCCTTGCGGCTGCGCAGTAGCTCTTCGGGATCGTGATCCGCGGGCACCGTTCCTTTAATGGGAGATTCGCGTACGACGTTTCCTCGGCGGATTAGAAACTCCTCCGGCGATAGTGATGCCAGGGTGGGGTGGGCTTCATCGCCGGGTAAAAATGCAGCGCGTGAGGGTTGGTAGTGCTCTGCTTTGGTGCAAAACCACTTAGCAGCAGTACGTAGACGTTCGGAGTAGGAAAGTGGTTCGCCGTAACTGACAGTGAACCGGGTAGAAATGCAGGTCTGGTAGACCTCACCGGCGCGGATGGCTTCCAAGCATTGTTCGACCGCATGACGGTGTTCCTGTTGTAGCTTCTCCAACCGAGTCGCGGATAGATCCCAGCGAATGGGTACCGAAGGCGACAGTGTTTCGGGCTGGAGTTCCACCACGGCGTCGGCAAGCTCAATTTCGCGGAAACTCCCGCCAGTCTCTACCGGGAGCAACTGGAACCACACGCCATCACGAAGAGCGAAAACTCTATCCGCATGGCCGCCAAGGAGCTGGGTCTGGTTTGGGGCTTCCTCCGGCATTGCATCGGCTGCCTCATATGCGCGATAACCGAAGAACCATCTGCCGCCATGGCTGGTCTGGTCGTCGAGAAGCACGTGCGGTGCCACCACGGCGTCGTAGCCAAACCAGGACCCTACCAGTGCAGCAGGGCGAAAACCAGCAGCCACGCAGCGCAATAAAAACGCGGTGGCAGGTTCGCCACGTTGAGGCGCAGGGTCAGATGCGGCAGCCGAAGGCAACTTCACAACAGCTAAGACTACGGCATCCAATCCCGAAGGAACCACGAATCAGAACTGCGAGCTAGATGCATTAATCTATTGGTTATGTCTCGAATCCTTACTGCAGTTGCTTGGCCTTATGCGAACGGTCCGCGTCACATCGGACATGTCGCAGGCTTTGGTGTTCCTTCCGATGTTTTCGCCAGGTACCACCGAATGCGTGGCAACGAAGTATTGATGATTTCGGGCACCGACGAGCACGGCACACCGCTGCTAGTCCAGGCGGAAAAGGAAGGGGTTAGCGTCACTGAGCTGGCCGACCGTTACAACCGCCAAATTGTGCAGGATCTAGCAGGTCTGGGGCTGTCTTACGACATTTTCACCCGCACCACTACCCGCAACCACTACGCCGTGGTGCAAGAGCTGTTTCGTGGCCTCTACGACAATGGCTACATGGTGCGTCAAACCACAATGGGTGCGATCTCGCCTTCGACTGGCCGTACCTTGCCGGATCGTTACATCGAAGGCACCTGTCCGATTTGTGGCGCCTCCGGTGCACGCGGTGACCAGTGCGATAACTGCGGTAACCAGCTAGATCCAGCCGATCTGATCGATCCAGAATCGAAGATCAATGGCGAGACCCCACAGTTCATCGAAACCGAACACTTCTTGTTGGATCTGCCAGCACTCGCCGAAGCACTGTCCGAATGGCTCCAGCAGCGGCAAGACTGGCGCCCGAACGTGCTGAAGTTCTCCCTGAATCTGCTGGAGGATATCCGTCCGCGTGCGATGTCCCGCGACATCGACTGGGGTGTGCCAATTCCACTGGACGGCTGGGCAGATAACAATGCCAAGAAGCTTTACGTGTGGTTCGACGCCGTAGTTGGCTATCTGTCCGCCTCGATTGAGTGGGCGTATCGCACCGGGCAGCCAGATGCCTGGCGGAAGTGGTGGAATAGCGAAGATGCGCTGTCCTACTACTTCATGGGCAAAGACAACATCACCTTCCACTCTCAGATCTGGCCAGCAGAGCTGCTGGGGTACTCCGGCCAGGGCTCTAAGGGTGGTAATGGGGGCGAATTGGGTGAGCTCCAATTGCCTACCGAGGTTGTCTCTTCCGAATACCTCACCATGTCTGGTTCGAAGTTCTCTTCGTCCAAGGGCGTGGTGATCTACGTGAAGGACTTCCTGAAGGATTTCGGCGCCGATCCGCTGCGGTATTTCATCGCTGTGGCCGGTCCGGAAAACCAGGACACCGATTTCACGTGGGATGAGTTCGTCCGCCGCATTAATAACGAGCTCGCCAACGGCTGGGGCAACTTGGTGAATCGCACAGTGTCGATGGCGTTTAAGAATTTCTCTGAGGTACCACAACCAGGGCAGTTGCTTGACGACGATAAACGTTTGCTCGACCTCGCCGAGCAAACGTTCGAAACTGCCGGTCAGGCTATCGCCGCTTCGAAGTTCCGTGCAGGCATTGTGGCGATTATGCATGTGGTTGGCGAGGCCAATGCCTATATTGCAGCTCAAGAGCCATGGAAGCTGGCAAAGGATGAATCACAGCGTGAGCGCCTGGCTACTGTGTTGTGGACTGCGCTGCAGGTAGTCAGCGACTGCAATGTGATGCTCACTCCGTACCTGCCAGAAAGTGCACAGAAGGTCTTCGAAACCTTAGGCGGCGAAGGCACCTGGGCAGCGATGCCACAGATCCACGAAGTGGCCGATGATATGCCAGTGGCACCAGTAGGTACCGGGTTGCCAGAACAAGGACGTAGCTACCCGGTAATCATGGGTGATTACGCCGATCAGTTAGCTTCATGGGCACGCTGGGAAATGAAACCTGGCACCCCACTGGCTAAGCCAAAGCCACTGTTTAGCAAGCTCGATCCAGAGCTCGCAGAGACCGGCCCCGAATGGGCGCCGGTGCAGAAGTAAGCCAGTAGGGCTAGCCGGGCTCAGTTAGCCCGGCTCAGCTAGCCCAGTTCGGCTAGCTCAGCTGTGCTTCCATTGCTGCGATAGCGAAGTTCACTTTACGTCGTAAAGCATCAACGTTGGACTCGTAGAGGCTTTCTACCAGCACTGGTGTAAAGCGGCGTCGTTCGGCGTGCTTCATGGCGAACTTCTTGAATTCGTCTTCGGTGCTGATCATGCAGCCGTCGTTAAGCTCCGAGGCGGTCTTGCCTAGGTGGGTCACAGCGGTGATGTCATTAACAAAGCCCAGCAAAAACGCGCGCTGCTCGGCATCACCCGGGAAATTACCGGCTTGCATAGCTTCGGCGTAGGCGCTCAAATGCGGTTGGAAGTACACGCAGGCGCATGGATGGCTGATCACAATGCGATCCATGCCCGGGTACTTTTCGTAGACCTTCCACGCTTCTTCGGCGAAATGCAGCAAAACTTCCTGCCAGCTGCTGCCCAATGCGGTGGTGGGCGTGCTATCGGCGATGTACGCGATGCACTTATCTACCAGCTCGGCACGCGAGCGCGCGATGCGATACAGCGATGGCGAAGATACGCCCAGTCGCTTCGACACCTGTGCAAGCGTAAAGCGATCGATGCCTACGTCTAGTGCAGCCTGTACCGCCTCTTCGGTGGAAAACGTGGGCTTAGGGCCGGTCTTCTTGCCGTGGGGATTGCTATGTCCGTAATTGCCGGAACGGGGTTTTTCCCACCGGGATACTCTTTTCGGTGGGGTGTTGTTGTCGAGCATGCAATCTCCTTGAGGTTGTCAGCAGAAGAAACGTCCCGGTGTATGGCTCCTGCTTGGGCTGATGGAGTAGCCGGAACCTAACTGCACTTTCCTGGGTGCGGTAGGCAGTTATTATTACACCAGTAAGTTGAGTATTAAATAATATTAACAGTGTCAGACGTACTACCGTGGAATTATGGCTAAGAAGAAACGCCCGGAACCTCAACCAGCCCCCAAGTTCGGTCCGTTATTTGATGCACACACGCACCTGGCATCGTGTGGTGCGCGTAGTGCTGACCAGGTGCAGGCGCTGCTCGATCGCGCGGCCGATGCTGGCGTCGTAGGTGTATGCACGATTGGCGATGGCTTGGAAGAAACTGAGCTCGCCTACGCCGCAGCGCACGCCGATCCACGTGTGTGGGCGGCCACTGCGATCCATCCCACCAGGGCAGGAGAGCTTGACGACGAAGCAAAAACCCGCTTGAGCGAAATGGCTCGAGATCCACGTGTGGTTGCCATCGGCGAGACCGGATTGGATTGGTACTGGATCGGCAAAAAGGAAGGTGTGGCCTCCCGCGAGCAGCAGATCGAAGCGATGCAGTGGCATGCTGAATTAGCCCGCGCAGTGAATAAGCCGCTGATGATTCACAACCGTGAGGCCGATGCGGATCTGTTAGATCAATTACAAAATTTCGAAGGCACAGTGATCTTGCACTGCTTTTCCTCTCCGCTCGAGGTTGCCCATGAAGCGATTGACCGTGGTTATATCTTGAGCTTCACCGGCAATGTGACGTTTAAGCGCAACGATGATTTGCGGCAGGCAGTAGCCGATGCGCCACTAGAGAATCTGCTGGTAGAAACCGATGCGCCTTATATGACGCCCGAGCCCTACCGTGGCACCCGCAACGAACCGACTTACATTGGCTGGCAAGTGCGCACCATGGCGGAAGCCCGTGGCATGGAACCAGCAGAAATGGCACAGCAGCTTGTTGATAATGCTTGTCGAATTTATGGTGTTCAGCTGCCCTAAAGTGCAGTAGACAACGGTAGATCTTTATCGTATTGTTACCTGAGATCTCACCGCCCGTAATCTTCGAAGGGAAATCCTGCTCATGGCCAAGCGTCACGTCAATCGTGCTAACGATAATTTGACCACCCCTCGCAAGATTATGATTGGCGGCCTCGTAGTTGCCGTCGCCGGCGGAACCGCAGGTGTTGCTGGCTACGACACCTACGAAGTAGATGTTGACGGCCAGATCCAGCAGGTGTCCGCAGTCTTTGGCTCTACCGACCGCGTATTGGCTAAAGCTGGGGTGCAGCAAAACGATGGCGACCAAGTGCTGGCTCAAGGTGAGCGCATTACCTACCGTTCGGCAAAGAAGGTCACTCTAGTTGTTGATGGCCAGCCGAAAGAGATCACCACGCACGCAGTTACCATCGACGAACTGCTGGATTCTTTGACGGAAGTATCCGATGAAGACAAGGTCGATGCTCCGTCGTTAAGCAAAGGCAAAATCCCTGCCGAAGGTGTGACCCTGCACGTTGTTACCGCAAAGGACATCGTGCTGCGCGACCGTGGCGAAGACCGCCCGGTTACTGCTGCGGTAGTTACCGTCGGCGAGCTGCTTGAAGAGCAGGGCATTGAGCTGCACGAAGGCGATACTGTGGAGCCTTCCGTAGAAACCGTGCTGGAACCAGACATGCATGTGAATGTCTCGCGCACGGTAGAAGACATCGTTGATGAAACCGCTGCTTTCGAAGCGGCCGAACAGATCGTCGAAGATTCCTCGCTGTACAACGACCAGCGCGTGGTAGATACCCCCGGTACCGCCGGCGAGAAGAAGCTGACCATCAAGGTGATTTCTCGCGACGGCCAGGAGCTAGCACGCGAAACTATCGCCGAGGAAGTGCTCACCCCAGCGCAGCCTGCCGTAGTGCGTGTGGGCACCAAGGCACGCCATACTGCATCGGCGACCTCGGTGGCATCCGGCTCGGTGTGGGATCAGCTAGCACAGTGTGAATCCGGTGGTAACTGGGCAGCGGATACCGGCAATGGTTACTCCGGTGGTTTGCAGTTCCACCCACAGACCTGGGCAGCCCACGGTGGCACGCAGTATGCGCCCACCGCAGCTGGTGCTACTCGCGAACAGCAGATCGCTGTTGCCGAGCGCGTCCAGGCGTCGCAAGGATGGGGTGCTTGGCCTGCATGTAGCGCCGCGATTGGTCTGCGCTAGTGCCGCAGTTGGAAGTGAAATTCCTAGGCCCGGTAGAGATTCGACAACTAGCCGAGCAGCTAGATGTCAGCCCTACGAAGAAGCTCGGCCAGAATTTCGTGCACGACCCCAATACCGTGCGCCGGATTGTGACGGCCGCGGATTTAGCTGACGACGACTACCCAGTCGAAGTAGGCCCCGGCCTCGGCTCTTTGACCTTGGCAATTCTAGAGCGCTGTGGCCGCATGGCAGCCGTAGAAATCGATGATCGGCTGGCGTCGCAGCTGCCCGAAACGATCCAGACGTATGCCCCTGGTGCTGAGTTAGAGATCGTGCATAAGGATGCATTGACGGTGCAGGCGGGTGATTTTGCCCAGGAGCCAACGGCCTTGGTAGCGAACTTGCCGTATAACGTCTCTGTGCCGGTGCTGTTGCACATGCTGCAGACGTTTCCTTCGATCCGGCGGGTACTGGTGATGGTGCAAAAAGAGGTTGCTGATCGCCTAAGTGCTCAGCCAGGATCCAAGATTTACGGTGTGCCTAGTGTGAAAGCGGGCTTCTACGGCCAGGTATCTAAAGCGGGTGCGATTGGCCGGCAGGTGTTCTGGCCTGCGCCGAAGGTAGATTCTGGGCTGGTGCGCATTGATGTCTTCGAGCGTGACGAAGCCCCTTGGCCAGTAGACGAAGAACTTCGCAGCAAAGTGTGGCCGATTATTGATGCTGCTTTTGCCCAGCGTCGCAAGACCCTACGAGCCGCACTATCTGGCCACTTTGGTTCGGGTGCTGCGGCAGAAGAAAAGCTCCTCGCCGCGGGAATTGATCCCAAATTGCGGGGAGAAGCTTTAACTGTGGCGGACTTTGTCCGCTTGTCAGATTAGTTCTGCTCTGGGTTCTGCTCTGGCTCTTCGCCACCCTGGTCGTTGTTGCCTAGCTGGCCTTCAATGCCGTCGCGAACCTTCTTAACCTGATCGGACTTGTCTTCGCCCAGCTTGTCGGTAGCAGTCTGTTCAGCCTGGTCTAGCAGACCGTCAACTTTTTCCTTACCCTGGTCGCTATTGGCAAATTCCTGTGCCTTCTGCTTTGCCTTGTCAAAAAGTCCCATGATTTAAATCCTTCTATCAATATTGGTTAGTTACCGTGGCCGAGCCTACTAATTGGGAGAGAACATGTCTAGCTTCAAAAGTGCAAATCCGGCTGAAAATCCCGGGATTTCTTTTGGCTCTTTTTCCGCTCCCGGCGTGGTAGTGCCCTATTTTGATGGTCAAGTTGCGGTGGCTCAGACTATTTCTGCTTTTGTTACGGTCCAGCTCCTGCCCGGACGCACCGAGTGGTCGGATTTGGCGTACGCGGCAGCGCCAGTAGGGGCTTATCTGCGAGACATTTTCGGGGGTTTAGCGCAAATCCCTGTGAAGATCGTGATTCACGATAAGCAAGTACCAGTTGGGTTTGGGCGGACGGCAGCTACCTTGGCAGCATTGGCGTTTGCGCTTGACGACGGCGAAAGCGATCTAGCTACGTTCGATCCGTTAGCGCCAGCAAGCATGTGCGGTGGTGCCACTATCGTGCGGTTCCAGCTCAAGGAAGACAGCAGCGATGACAGCAGCGAAGAATCCGGCGCTGCTTTCGTAGCGGACTTCGCCCAAATGCTTTCACGTGAACAGTTGCAATGGGTGTTGGTGTCGGTGGCGTCCTCCTGGCTGCGGTTTGTTGATACCGAAACGGATGAGCCAGAGAAAACAGAAGCAGATTTCCTACCAGAGTTGCTGCTTGAAGCCCTCGAAGCCAAGCAACCACAGCAGCCACCGCGTCTGCGCCAGTTGCAACAAGGATTAGCCGGTGGGGATGCGGATGCCGTCGGCAGCAACTTCGTCAACGCCATGCAACCGGAAGTAATTAAGGCCCGGCCGATAATGCGCGATGTGCAGCAGTCATTGCTCAGCGAAACGGTTCAGTTTTACTCCCGACGCCGAGACGCCCAGCAAAACCAGATCGAAGTAGCGCCGCAAACTGGATCCACCTTGGCGCAGCGCCCGTCGCAAAGCAATCCGTACCGCAGTCTGCGCGCGCCTGCCTACGGAGTAGTGAATTGGACGGGGCCGGGATTGCTGTATTTGTTCTCCGATGGCAACAAGGAAGATGCCGTGGATTTCATCACTGATGCCGCCACATTTGGCAATGTCAGCCAGGTGCGGATGGTGCACAGTGTGCGTACCGGAGCTCACGTAACTGTGGCAGACTAATCACGTCATGGCGAATTTAATCAATTGCGAAAATATCTCGAAGTCGTTTGGGTTGAAAGTCCTGTTAGACCAGGTCAGTCTAGGAATCCAAACTGGCGATCGGATCGGGGTGGTAGGTCTTAATGGCGGTGGTAAATCAACGCTGTTGAAGATTTTGGCGGGTTTAGAGCCACCCGACGAAGGACGCGTCGCGCGTACTGGGGATCTCGCAATGGCCTACGTCGCGCAAGCCGCAGATTTCGACGACACCGCCACCATCTACGACGTCGTCGTCGCCCCGCTGGGTGTTGCCGAACACGAGTGGGCAGGCAATAGCCGCATTCGCGAAGTGTTGGGTGGCCTTGGTGTCACCGAGCTAGGTATGGATAGCCAGCTGGGTGGACTCTCTGGTGGGGAACGCCGCCGCGTGAATCTGGCCGCTGCACTGGTCAAAGACCTCGACCTATTGATTCTGGACGAGCCCACCAACCACCTCGACATTGAAGGTGTGCAGTGGTTGGCCGAGCATTTGATCCGTCGTAAAGCAGCTCTGGTGGTGGTCACCCACGATCGTTGGTTTTTAGATACGGTGGCAACGCGTACGTGGGAAGTGCATGACGGCGCCGTGGATATGTACGACGGCGGCTACAACGATTGGACGTTCGCACGGGCGGAGCGGGCGCGCCAGGCGGATGCGGCAGAGCAACGCCGGCAGAATCTCGCGCGCAAGGAGTTGGCGTGGTTGCGTCGCGGTGCGCCGGCGCGGACGTCGAAGCCGCGGTATCGCATCGAGGCCGCCGAGGCACTCATCGCCAACGTGCCAAGCCCGCGCGATAGCGTGGAGTTGTTGGCTTTTGCTAAACGACGCCAGGGCAAAGTGGTCGTAGAGCTCGAAGACGCCACCATCGCCGATCCAGCCGGCAACATCCTGGTTGATCAGCAAACGTGGCGCCTTGGGCCTGGCGAGCGTATCGGTTTGGTCGGTGTGAATGGCTCTGGCAAGACCACATTGCTGTCTGCCCTGGCGGGAACCTATCCGCTGCAAAGTGGCCGCCGCATTGAGGGCAAAACCGTGCAGCAGGGTTGGCTGCGCCAGGAGCTCGATGATCTGCCCACCGATACCCGAGTGATCAATGCGATCGAGGATATCGCCAGCTACATCACCGTGGGCGATAAGCAGATTAGTGCCTCGCAGTTGGCGGAGCGTCTGGGATTTAGCCCGAAGCGTCAGCGCACTCCGGTGGGGGATCTTTCCGGCGGCGAGCGACGTCGCTTGCAACTGACCCGCGTGTTGATGAGTGAGCCGAATTTCTTGCTTCTCGACGAGCCAACAAACGATTTAGATATCGACACGCTGCAGGAGCTAGAAGATCTGCTGGATTCTTGGGCGGGAACGTTGGTGGTGATTAGCCACGACCGCTACCTGATCGAGCGAATCTGTGACAGTACTTGGGCGCTATTCGGCGATGGAAAGATTACCAATCTGCCAGGTGGAATCGAGCAGTACCTGCAGCGCCGGGCGGAATTGGCTGCACGTGCTGAAGGCAGCGGGCAAGCGACAAAAGCGTCAGCCGTAGTGGCGACTTCGAACCAGCAGGCGCATGCTTTGCGCAAACAGATGAATGCCCTTGAGCGAAAGATGACCAAGCTTTCTGATAATGAAGCCAAGCTTGAGCAGCAGCTAGCCGAGGCCAGTGCCGATCCAGCGGGAATCGATACCGAAAAACTAGCTCGGTTGGATCGCGAACTGAATGAGGTGCGCCAGCAACGGGAAGAGCTAGAAATGGAATGGCTCGAGCTAGGCGAGCAGCTCGAAGGCTAGAAGCTTAAGAAGGCAACAGCCTAATGGCAGGTTTCGGGCTCGTGCTGGCTGTGGCCTTGTGGTTCGATCTGCAAGGTCGAATGGCCAATATTGTGCTTGTCTCGCAACACAGTCTGAGCTTGATCTAGCACATCGCAGTCTGGGTACGGAGTATCTTCCGCCAGCACAATGTGAGCAGTCAATAGAGTTTCCGTACCGGAGACAGACCAAACATGCAGGTCATGGACGGCGTCAATGTCGTCGATAGCTAATAAATCAGCTTCGATGGCCTGCACGTTCACCCCTTGTGGGGTGCGTTCCATCAGAATCGAAACACAGGTGGCAGCTAGCTTGATCGAACGAGGGACAATCAGGCCGGCGATCAGGAGGGAGACCACGGCGTCGATGGCAACCCAACCGGTACTACTAATCACCAGTGCGGAAACAATCACAGCTACCGAACCGGCAGCGTCGGTGAGAATATGCAGGTAAGCGCCACGGATATTTACCGAAGACTTCGCAGAATCGGCCAGCACCCACATACCAATCAAGTTGGCAATCAAACCGATGATGGCGATGATCAGCATCTGGGTGGTGTTGATGTCCGTATGCGAGCCAAAACGCCGGAACGCTTCGAAGACAATGAACACACCAATAGCCAGCACACTGATCGCATTTAGCAGAGCGGCGAAAACCTCAGCGCGACGGTAACCATAGGTCGCCGCGTTCGACGCCTGCTTGCGGCCAATGAAGATCGCAGCCAATGCCATGAGTAGGCCAGCTGCGTCGGTAAGCATGTGACCAGCGTCTGCGAGCAGCGCCAACGACCCAGAGACCAAACCACCGATGAGCTCTGCGAAGAAGATCGTCAGCGTCAGCGCTGTTACCGCGATCAGGCGTTTCGGTGAAACCGTAGCCGGCGCATGACTATGCCCGTGGCCGTGATCGTGTCCGCCATGATCCCCGTGGTCGTGGTGGTGGGAAAGCATAGGGTGAGTTTAACACAGAACCCTCCCCAACGGAATAGCTAGCCGCACAGAATAGCTAGCGGTACAGAATAGCTAGCGCTGCTTGAGATCCAACTGCCCGTAATGGAACTTCGTGGCACCACTGGCAAGTTCACCGTCGCGAGCAAACTGCGCCCACAACTGCGACAGCGCACGCCCGTCTTCGATGACCAGCTCCCACCGCGTATCTTCCAGCAGCACCGAATCTTCCCAGCTTTCCTGCTTGCCGAACAACAACGGCAACTCACTGGTATGCACGCCCCGGTATGGGTTGTCGGCCGCACCCCAATCGAACTCGAATTGATAGGCGCGCCGGGCGGAGCTGGAAATCTCGGCGAACTTGGCGCTCAAGTAGGTTTTCTCTGTGGCTTTGTGGATCGCTTTTTCCACCAGCGACTTACCCACCAACGGAATCTTCCGCGCCTTCTGCGCCTTCGGATGCGGCCAAATAAACAAGCCTGCCTCGCGCGGGGTATGCCCGAATACGACGTCGATTTTGCTTAACGACGCCGTTAGCGCATCGATGACATTCTCATCTGCGGGAAGTGGTGCCCGCCCGTATTCCGGCCCGAGCGGCATTCCGGCGTCGGGGTATTTCTCTAGCGTAGCTTTGGAAGCTTCGATTTCTGCTGCCACCAGATCGGTATTGTCTTTTTGGCATTGGCGCATGTGCTCAAAGATTTCGGCGCGCTGAGCCTTACGCTCTGGGAAGAGTCCTTCAATAAAAGACAACGGTGGGCTGTGCAAGATCGCACGCTGGAAAGGAATGTCGCTGTCTTCATGTCCAGCAGCTGCTAAAACCGCAAGGATTAGATCGGCACCAGCGGACTGACCTAAGGCAGTGATCTTTTCTGGATCGCCACCAAAGTCTGCGATGTGCTCGGCAACCCACTGCAAAGCAGTGCGCACATCGTAAATCGCCAAGTTGCTGTGGCTGTTGCCGGGAGTAACTGAAACGTCGTCGGCAAGCTCGGAATCGTGCGTCCCTAAGAATCCGAAGAAGCCTAAGCGGAAGGTCACCCCCACCACGATCACGCGATGATCAGCGACCATGCGATGGGGCGCGAAGCGGGGCAGATCGCCACCGCCGGAGTTATTGCCGCCACCGTGGATCCAGACGATGACGGGCAGTTTTTCTTCGTCAGCCAGATCCGGGGGAGTAGTGATGCTTAAGCGCAAGCAATCTTCGCTGTGCTCCTGAGGCTGAGCCTTCGGCGAGAGCAATCGCGAAATCGGAGAGATCGGCCCCTGCGGACAAGTAGGACCTGGGGTGGTGGCCTGAATCGGAGCCACACCCGGATGGAGGATTTGAGGCAGCCGGCCACGCGGGGCGTTGGCATAAGGAATGCCGGTGGCGCGGAAAACGGTGCGCGGATCATCGTGATCTACCTGATCAGCAAACCCGATGATCAGACCACCAGAAGAAGTGGACCAAGAAGGGGCAGAAGGGGCAGAAGAATCTGAAGTGTTCATTGCCCCTTAGCCTAGTGCAGCTAGGCAAAAATGTTTAGTAAAAGAATCTAAACCTACCGGATTGGTACACCCGGGCCCAATGGAATGCCTAGCAAGTACCAGACCACGAAGAATGCGAACCAGCCCAGCACCATCGCAATCGAGTACGGAATAGCCAGCGACATCAACGTACCCACGCCGGCTGGCTTGTAGTACTTCTGCAGGAACGTCAATGCCAAAGCGAAGTAGGGCGACATTGGGGTGATGATGTTCGTTGGCGAGTCACCAATACGGAACAACTGCTGTGCCACTTCTGGGGCAATGTCCACGTACATCAGCATCGGAATGACCACTGGTGCCATCAAAGCCCACTGCGCCGAACCTGAAGTAATCAGTAAGTTCAACACTGCAACCATCAATACGAATGCTGCGAAGAGTACCAGCGGTGGCAGATCTGCGGAGGTCAGCAACTCAGCGCCACGGATCGCCGTCCATGTGCCCAGATTCGACCAGCTGAAGTATGCAGTGAACTGTGCGACTGCGAAGAACAGCACCATCATGGCAGTTAGAGTGCCCAAGCCCTTTTCCATGAAGGCAGGCACATCGGCAGAGGAGCGAATGGTTTTCGCAGCCAGGCCGTAGGCGATACCAACTACGGCGAAGAATAGGGCGATGGACACCACGATGTCGGTGAGCAGTGGCGAGTTCAAAATGCCATCGCCCTCACCACGCAGTGGCGAACCAGGTACGAACAACAGTGCTGCCCAGCCCGCAAGGAAAGCTAGTGCTACTAAACCAGCGACCTTCAGGCCGCGAGTCTCCGAGGAATCCAAAGCTAGCTCTTCGGTACCTTCAGCGGAATCGTCGTTAGCCGAATCGGTCTTTGTTGCGAAGGTATCCTCTTTGCCTGCGTCGGTGTCGGTGGCAGGTTCGTCGGCGCTAGCTTCGTCAGCCTGGTCTGCGTCCTCGCCGGTATCGGGCTTGACGAACTCGGCAGCTTCGTTTTGTACCTGGCTTTCGTCGATGGTCTTGCGCACGTGCTTAGTCACGAACAGCTCCGTGACAGCGGTGATGATAATCGCCAACACAATTGCCGACGCCATCGTGAAGAAGTAGTTCGCCAAAGGCGAGACCACGTATTCCGGATCAACGAACTGTGCAGCCTGCGTGGAGATACCAGCCAGCAGCACGTCGGTGATATTCAAAACCAGCGAGGAGTTGAAGCCAGCCGAAGAAGCAGCAAAGGCCACCATCGCGCCTACGATCGGGCTACGGCCCACCGCGCGGAAAGACGCAGCACCTAGCGGAATCAGGATCACGTACACGGCGTCTGAAGCAATCGAACCGGTAACGCCAGCAAGTGCCACCACGAAGGTCAGCATGACTGGCGACTTCACCTTCGAAATCGCCCCACGAATCGCCGAACCAATGAAACCAGAGTATTCAGCGATCGCCACACCAAGCATGCACACCAGGATCAATCCCAGTGGTGCAAAGTTGACGAAGTTATCCACCGCCTCGGTGACCATCATCTGCAGATACTCGGTGGTAGCGAGGTTTTGTACCTCTACCAGCTCGCCGGTAGCCGGATCTTCGGCAGACATGCCCATGGTGGCGCCGATCCACGAGGAAACCACCACGATGCCCGCCAGGATCACAAACAACCAGAATGGATTCGGCAGGGCGTTGCCTACCTTCTCCAAACCAGCGAGGAAACCTTTTGGCTTTTCGGTGCCGCTCTGGGACTGTCCCTGTTTCGCGTCCGTTTTTGTTGGGGATTTAGTTCGGGGTTGTCCCATATTCATACCCGCCGTTTCTTACTCTTCGTTTCTCATCGCGCGACATGCAAGAATTTACTAAGAAGTATCCAGCTAAAAAATACGCGTAGCTTAGATTACGCGGTATGGCACTAATAAGAGAAGTGCATTCAGATATTTCTGTCGGTGATTTTCTGGTTGCAGGTGGTGCCGGAGGGTAGACGGCTTCCTTGCAATTGCCAGTAGTCACGCTTTGTCGGTAGGATTGCGCAGGTTATGGGCAAGAAAAAGTCGAAAAAGAATGTATCTAGCGACGGCACACTCACCGTCGCTACCAATCGGCGCGCCCGGCATGACTACCACATCTTGGAAACTTACGAGTGCGGCATCGTGCTGGTGGGCACGGAAGTAAAGTCGCTGCGCGAAGGACGTGCCTCGCTTGGGGATAGCTTTGCGACGATTGACGACGGCGAAGTGTGGCTATGCAACCTACACATCCCCGAATACTCTAATGGTTCCTGGACTAACCACACGCCAAAACGTAATCGCAAGCTGCTGTTGCACCGCAGGGAGATCGATTCGCTGTGGGGTAAAGTCCGCGATGGTAATAACACCTTGGTGCCTTTGAAGTTGTACTTCAACCAGGGACGTTTAAAAGTTGAGCTTGGTTTAGCTCGTGGTAAGCAGGACTACGACAAGCGGCAGGATATTAAGCGTCGCACAGAAGAGCGTGAAATTACCCGTGAATTGGGGCGTCGCGTTAAAGGCATCCAAGGGTAGGGCTCCTGAGCTTTAACGACGGCGGGCTATTGGTGCCAGTAAGAAACTTGCCAACTACCTGCATATGCGGGTAGTGTTGGCGTTCCGCTCGATTTGTGCATACTTCATCGGGTGGTGTCTGAAGGGGTCGATTTGGTTTCGACATCGTTTCAGTGAGCTAGGGGAAGCGTGCCGGTGCAGGCTGGAGACCACCGATTTGAAGCGTCGCAGCAAATTGATAAGCGCCGAGAACACTCAGCGCGACTACGCCCTCGCTGCCTAATAGCGAGCTTGCGTGTCTGTCAGGCCAAGTTTGCCTCTGATTTGGAACCTGGCATCGTTTAAGAGGCTTGCTGGTTTATCGTGTTAACGGGATAAACCGGGACTGCACACCGTTAACTGGGCTCATCATCCGAGACGAGTTCGCCCGAGTCGGAGAGCCGAGTAGAGATCCTGTGTGAACTGCGCACGGAGAAGCCCTGGCAAAGTGGCGATGGACCCGGGTTCAATTCCCGGCGGCTCCACTAATAAGAATCCCCCGGTCAAAATGGCCGGGGGATTCGTCTTCGTTTGCGCTGGTACGAGAACCAATCTCCGCTGTGGGAGGCTTATGGTATCGATCATTCCGTATATGGGGCGGGTGATACGCTCGAGGTAGCCAGAGAAGACGTTAAAAGCTCTATAGCACTTCATCTGGAGGCCGAAGAAGGCACAATTGAACTCGATGAGTTTCATGAACACCTAGTACGACCTGAAGATAGCAACTTTCCAGACGTCTGGGTACGTACGTTACAAGACTTCAATGCCCAACGTATGCTGCCCAACGTATGCTCAAGCGTGTAGCCTCGATGATCTTGGATTGGGTGAGAGTGCAACAGTGGATGCTTTTATGAAAGCTACCCACGCTGCTGTGGATAAGGCGGAAAGTTTCTTGGCATCCGTCTAGTTCTTAGCAGGTGCCCATTAACAGCGAAAGCGCCTAGAAGATGATTCTTCTAAGCGCTTTTTTCTTCAAGTACCAGGCCGATCATCGCCCAAGGGACTTTAGAAGGTGCTGCGGTAGACGTTTGCGATGATATCCGAGAAAACGTCGGTGCCACGGAAGGTCAAGTGGTTGGTCATGTTGTACTGGGAGGTGTCAGAGTCCAAGATTGCGGAGACCTGACGCTCGCCATCGCGACCACACATTGCCACGTGGATGTTCGAAATGTCCTTCATGTTGATGAAGCCGGCACCGGTTTCAGCTGCTGCGCGCTGCTGGCGTGCCTGCAAAGTCATCTCAATAGTGTGAACTGGTGCCGCAGGGATCTGAGGAGCGAAACCAAAAGCGTTGATTGGGCAAGCGAAGTGCACGTTATCGCGAGAGGTGATCTCTGGGTAACCCACCAGCATGATGCGTGCGGTTGGGTTGGTGTGCTTGACCTTGTTGATCGCATCAACCATGGCGCGGTTGAACAGTTCGTCCTGGATCTGGTTTGGAGCCCAGAACGCCTGCATAGCGTCGTTAGCGCCCAAGAAGAAGGTAACCATCTGAGTCTCGTGGTTCAGGTGGCCGTTAGCGATCGCGCGGTCAACCTGCGAGTTCAGCATCTTAATTGGGTCGTTTGGCATGTAGACCACGCTGCCGTTGCAAGAGTAGTCGTGCAGCAACAGGCCAGTCTTGTGTGCCACCTTGCGGCTAACGTTGCTGACCGACTGTGGGCAGCCACCAGCGCCGATTTCAGAAGGATCGCTATTGCCTGGGTTGGCTGGGAACGAGTCGCCGAACGCAACATAGTTTCCGGATGGGAGGGCAGTTGCGCCACCGCCAGTCAATACAGCCGCTGCTACGGTCGCTGCAGCAGCGGTAATCGCGGCAATGCGACGGGTGAATTTAAGTTTCATCTTAAGAGTTCCTCAGTCTTCCGATCCCGGCATCTTTATCACCTTGTTATAAAACTCGGTTTGAGGGCGATTGTCAACCTGTTCACCTAGCTAAACTAGGTGACACGCGTCATATATCCGCCACTCGAAGCTGTTAATAGAGTAAACGCCTGGGGCTGTTGGGGCAATTGATTCTCACTATACGCAAAATGTCGGCACGGTTTGAGCCCATCCCAGCAATGGAATGGCCTATAGCTGCAACAAAAAATTCCTAGAAATCGCCATAATCGGCTCTGCCTTCTACTGAAACGTGTTCCGTAACGCAGCGATGACCCCGTCGGCAAGCCCATTTGCTTCGCGCAGATCAATGTCGTCTTCGGCGAAGGCGCCTCGCTCGGCAATCTGTGCTTCTGTAGGGCGTGGTTGCAGCAAGGTTAACGCCGGACCGGAATCTGAACTGCCTGCATCTAAAACGCCTGTGATCAACCGTGCCTGGCGTGCAATTCCAGCATCGCTGCGTTGGCGTACCTCGGTCAACGAAAGGTCAGCTAATGGCAGCTCATCCAACTGCGCTTCATCCTCTGGTGCTACCACTAGAATTTCCTGCACTAATACCGCGCCAACAACGCCAGATGGCCACATGGTGCGTGCCAGAAAATCGGCTAATTCTGGGCTACCGCCTTCTACCTCTTCTAATAGGGGATCTTGGGCAATCAAGGTTAAAGGCGAAGCGTCGTCGGAAAAGTCTCCATAGACCTCTTCAACCGCTGAAGTTGGCGCCAAAGCAAACAGCATCGGTGCAGCATCCCAGCCACCCGCATGCGCATATTCCACTGCCTCCACAGTGGCGCGACTCAACGCCCGTGCAGCAAAACCGCTGTCGGTGAAGCGCTCGTCGTAAGGCACTGCTGCGAGCCCCTCGGAAGAAGGCGTACCTGCGTGGTCTGTGACGTCGTCAGATGAAGAAAACATAGGAAACTTTCTAGCGAACTTTTACGTTGTCTTTAGAGTAGGAGATAGAAGATTAACAAGATGATTAGTAACGAAGAATAAGGAGTGACCTTGTCTTTCAATATGACTAGGCCACGCAAATCGGGTTCAGGCAGGCAAAAAGCACTGACCATCGCCGTTGCGGTGTTCGTGGTGGTAGCTTTTCTGGCGCCGATTTTGGTGAATCTTTACGCAGACTTCAAGTGGTTCGGTGAAGTTGATTACCGCGGTGTGTTCACCACCCAGTGGATCACCCGAATCGTCATGTTCGTGCTCAGCGCGCTGGTGCTGGGTGCCATTGTGTGGTTTGCAATGTATTGGGCGTGGCGGGCGCGGCCGGAGTTCATCGGCCAGAATGACCCGAACTCGCCACAGGTGATCTACCGCAAGATGGCTGAATCCGGTGTGCGTCCGGTACAGCTAGCTGTGCCCATTGGTTTCGGCTTCCTCGGCGGCTTGGTGGGGCAGGCGAATTGGCGTTCTGTCCAGATGTTCTTGAACAGCCAGGAGTTCGGCCAGACCGATCCGCAGTATGGCAAGGATCTAGGGTTTTACGCCTTCGAATTGCCACTGTGGGTATTTATCGCTAATTCTGCGGTGTTCGCAGTAATTATTGCGTTCTTGCTGTCGTTGATCACCCACTACTTGCTGGGTGGCATTCGCGCTGGCAACCCAACCGCGGGGCAGAAGACGTTTGTCTCCGGCGCGGCACGCATGCAGCTGGCAACGTGGGCCGGTATTTTCATGCTGCTGAAAGCGGTGTCTTACTGGTTGGATCGCTACGAGCTGCTGAATAACCGGCAGAATACGTTCACCGGTGCGTCTTACACCGATATCAATGCGCTGTTGCCAGCTAAGATCGTGTTGCTGTTGATCGCGTTGGTGGTGGCTGCAGCGTTCTTCGCAGCTATCTTCTTGAAGAACTTGGCCATCCCTGCAATGGCCACCGTGCTGATGCTGGTATCTGCCGGTGCGATTGGTGTGGCTTGGCCACTGGCCGTAGAGCAGTTCTCTGTGGATCCGAACCGTGCCACCAAGGAACGCGAGTACATCGCGCGCAACATCGAGTCCACCCGGTACCACTACGGTTTGGGCGAAGACAAGGTAGACATCATCCGTAATTGGGGTGTGCCGGCAGAAGAGGAAGAAGACGAAGAAGCCATCGAAGAAGGCGCCGAAGCTATTGCAGCAGACACCGCCACGCTGGCTAATATTCGTATCCTCGACCCAGAGGTATTGCCACGCACTTTCACCCAGCAGCGTCAGCTGAAGAACTTCTACGGCTTCCCTGATGTGCTGGCGATGGATCGCTACGAAGTTGATGGCGAATTGCGCGATTTCGTGGTTGCAGCCCGCGAGCTAAACCCACAGACTCTGCAGGGCAACCAGCAGGACTGGATTAACCGCCATACCGTTTATACCCACGGCAATGGTTTCGTGGCCGCCCCTGCAAACAAGGTCGACGAGGTGGCTGCCGATTCCGGTTCCACCCGCGGTGGCTACCCGCTGTACACGGTGGCAGATCTGTTTGAATCCGAGGATCCAAACGGCATGAACTTGGATCTGGAACAGCCACGCACCTACTTCGGGCCGGTGATTGCGAATTCGGATGCGGATTACGCAATTGTGGGCGATAACGGCGACGGACGCGATTACGAATACGACGCCGACGGCCGTAACTTCACTTACGACGGCACCGGCGGCGTCAACATCGGCAACATCTTCAGCCGTGCGATGTACGCTGCCCGCTACCAGGAACTCAACATCCTGCTCACCGACCGTATTGGTGACGGCTCGAAGATTATCTACAACCGTGACCCACGCGACCGCGTACAGAAGGTAGCTCCTTGGCTGACGACGGATACCAAGACCTATCCAGCCGTTATCGACGGGCGCATCAAGTGGATCGTCGACGGCTACACCACTTTGGCTCGGATGCCTTACTCGGAGCGCACCAGCCTCACGGAAACCACCCAGGATTCTTTGAACCCTGATGGCACGCCACGTCCTTTGCCGAACGAGCAGGTAAGTTACATCCGCAACTCGGTGAAGGCTACTGTGGATGCCTACGACGGCACCGTGGACATCTACGAGTTCGACGAACAGGATCCGGTGCTGAAGACGTGGCGCGGCGTGTTCCCTGATGTGGTGAAGCCGAAGTCCGAGATCAGCGATGAACTGATGTCGCACCTGCGTTACCCAGAGGATTTGTTCAAGGTACAGCGCGAGTTGATGACGAAGTACCATGTCTCTGACCCAGGTACGTTCTTCGCTAACGACGCTTTCTGGTCGGTACCGCAGGACCCAACCGCTCCGGAAGATCGCGGTCTATCGCAGCCTCCTTACTATGTGGTGGCAAGTGATCCGCATACCGGTGAGGCTAGCTTCCAGTTGATTTCGGCTTTCCGTGGCCTGGAGCGCGAGTTCTTGTCTGCTCACATGAGTGTGTCGTCTGATCCAGAAACCTTCGGTGACATCACGATTCGTGCGCTACCAACGAATACTCAAACACTTGGGCCTAAGCAGGCGCAGGACACGATGATGTCTGCCGATGAAGTTGCCCAGGACCGCACCCTCTTAGAGGGCACCAACGTGGTGACCAACGGTAACCTGCTGACGCTTCCTGTCGGCGACGGCGAAATCCTTTACGTCGAGCCTGTTTACACTCAGCGCAAGAACCAGGAAACGGCGTTCCCGAAGCTGCTGCGCGTGCTGGTTAGCTACCGCGGTGAGGTAGGCTACGGCGCTACTGTGGGCGAGGCTCTGTCTCAGGTGGGCATCGACCCTGCGGCAACTACGAAGGTTGCAGGCGAGGATGTGAGCCGGGAAGAGCAGGCTGACGACGAAGAAACTACTGCTGGAGCTGCAGGCGCTGCCGCTAGCGGTGATTCGGATCGCGATTCCGATTCGCGTGGTCAGGTAGATGTGGCTGCCCGCGATGAAGCAGCTGGCCGAATTTCGTCGGCGCTGCAGCGGCTTGAGCAAGCGCAAAAGGATGGGGATTATGCAGCACAAGGTCAGGCATTAGCTGATCTAGACCGAGCTGCTGCTGATTATCAGCGAGCAAATGGCCAGTAGGTTTTAGGCCATAGCTAAAAGGGACGCCGAAGTGACGGCGTCCCTTGTGAACTGCAGATTTGCCATCTGTGGGCATTGGATGTAAATTAGTCATCCGTTGGCCGGAAACGGCTAGCCCGGTACCTCAACTGTAAAAGGTTGATGGTTGACGCGGGGTGGAGCAGCTCGGTAGCTCGCTGGGCTCATAACCCAGAGGTCGTAGGTTCGAATCCTGCCCCCGCCACCAAGTTGGAACCCTCGGTTCGCTTTTGCGAATCGGGGGCTTCTTGCGTTTGCGGTACCCGGCGGGGGAGTAGGTCTACAACACTAATGCCGAAGAACTCGGCAACGCCGAATAGGTCGGTGATGCTCCATCCGTTCTCGCCACGAATTTTCTTGCCCATGGCGGGTCCAGAAATACCAATTGAAGAACCTAGTTCCTTTCGCGTGACGCGATTTAAGAACATGAGTTGGTTGACGGTGATCCCGATAGCTTCATCGGCCGTAAAATGTGCTCTTTTGGTACTCATGGTTCATAGCGTAACGGGCGCGCCGAATGTTCGCAAGCGGTCTAAAAAGGTACAGCCGTATCCTTGCGTAATGAACAGCGCTCTGCAAAACTAAAGGCATGAGTGAAACGAAATGGAACGAACAGCCGGTTAAGGACTGGCTGTCGCCGAGTGAAGCTGCCGAACTGCTTCCAGGTTCGCCTGCCCCAGCAACTGTTCGTAAGTGGATTCGTGCCGGAAAACTTGCCGGTGTAGTCCAAATGCCCGGTGGCCACTGGCAAATTCCAGCCTCGACTGTGCGCGAACTTATGGGCGGTGCCGCGTGAAAGGCAGAGAAAAGAAAAAACCCGCCGGTGGGGGATACCAGCGGGAAAAAGCCGAAACCTTTTTACTCAACAAGCGCCTCAAAAGGGCTTACACACACCTCGAGACGGAATCGCCTAGAGATGAGGGCGACACCCAGTTTATCGCCCCTGTGTAACTAACCGCAACCACTAACAACCAAAAAAAAACTAGAAAGAAAAAAAGATCATGGGCTTCGTAGAAATGGGTATCTGCGCCGACCGCGTTGACAACCTCAAACCCTCCACCAAATTCGTCCTCATCATGCTCGCCGACCGAGCAGAACGCGCCACAGTCGTCAACGGCGAAAAAGTCCCACGCCTCGACGGTAAAGCCGAATGCTGGCCATCAATCAAAGAACTCGCTAAACGCACCTGCCAAAGTCAGCGCACCATCATCCGGCAAATCCGCGAACTAGAAAATCTAGGCCTCATTGAAGTCCACGCCCGTAGTCAATACGGCTACGACGGCCGGCGTCGCCAAGCCACAAATCTCTACGTACTCAACCTGCCAGACATGCTCGCCGGGGTTTATCTCGACCAAGGAAATCATGAGGGTGACAAATTGGCACCCTCAAAAACGCCCACTAAAACCCCTGGTCAGGCTCAGGGTGACAAAATGTCACTCTCAAAGTCGAAAACAGTGAAAACAGGTTATGAGGGTGACAAAACACCCCCTTATGAGACTGACACTGGTGTCACCCCATATAAAGATCAAAGAACTATCAACCCTTCCCTCCCTCCATCCCTCCCAGACAATCCACCACAAGGCCGGGAAATCACCACCTCCTCCGAGGGGCAGGGCGGGAAGGAAAAACAAAACTCACAATCGAAGCCACGGCAGGCTCGCCCGGCTAAAGCCGACTCGCCAGCCAACGACGCTACCGACACGACACGGGCGGACGGTGGCGACGGTCAGGTGAGCCAACCCAAGGACGCTCACACACCAACCCCGGCGGACTGGAAACTGATCCACACGTGCCTGCCGGCACCAATGCGCGACATACCCCCGACGGAAGTCCCCAACATCGCCGGCGAGTTGCGCACACGGCTAAACGCCGGTTGGACGGCCAAAGCGATTCAGCGCACACTCAACGCCCGTAGTCTGCCAACCCAAATTCACTACCTGCCAGGATTTAGGGCGAATCCTGGCTCTGCCACCAAATTGGTACTCTCAGTTCTTGAATGTGAATCGGGGACTTCCTCCATAGTCGGTTATAGGTGATCGAGGGGCAGGTTAGAGTTAGTGTCAAAACTAATTTGTAGCTCTGAAAGGACTCTGATGACACGTTATTTCACAGCTTTGATGACTTTCATGGTCGTGTGGTTGATTGTCGGGATTATGTTTGATGGTTTTGACTCGAACCAGGGGGCTGCCGTTACAGTGATCATTTCTGTAGCAGCTGCTGGCTTGGTCTATTTGCTGTATCCCAGTTTCACCAGCCGTGAAAAATAATCACCTGAGCCAGTTTCTACGATGGTGAAACCGTAGTGCCATATGGGCAAAGAACAGCAGATATGGCAAGGATCAACCAGGAGAAAATTCCCGGCGTTTCATCTACACTTCCGCTTTCAACAGTCTGCTGGCGAGTTCTAGCGCATTTCTTACTCATTTCGCATTGTTAGCTGAATAATCCGATTGCTTGTAGGAAAAGATGTAGAGAGAAGTGTCTCGAACCGCACGTCGTTAGCTACGTGGTAATAATCTGCGAGGCCACGACTTTTCGAATTTTGATTTGTCTGATGCGGGCTGTGGAAGACACTTTTCTCAATGTAGTTGACCTTCGGGGCAGCATCCTTGACGGCGCAAATTTCGGGCACGCCAGCTTATTGCCGATCTACGGTGATCCAGAGCAGTTTCGGAACAGCGTAGGTTTGGATACCGCTTCCGTTGGCATGCATAGCGGGGAACTCGAGGATTGATCTAGTCGGATGGCGATTCGGCTAAATCTGGCTCGTTGACGCGCTGGGAGTGTTCCAAGATGTCATGCACGTTCAAGTCGAAGCGAACGATGCTTTTTAGGTTTGACTGTTCTCGTTCAGTAACACGCTCGTCGTAGTCCTTTGCCATAGTTGCGCATGAAGCTCCGAAGAACATCAACATGAACCAACACAATCCCAGTCCGATGAGCCGGATCGGAACTGAGACGAGGAAAGTGAACACATTGGTTCGAGTTTGCCAGGCGGTGAAGATAGTTCCCGCCGCAAGAATCCAAAAGAGCGCTCCCCAGAAGCCTCCGCTGAGTAACATCTCGGTCATGATCTGGCCTTTCATGTCGGTGGTGAGGGATTCTCACCGTTTCATTCGGCCATAGTGTTTCATGTCACCCGGATTTAAACCGGTGCTGTTTCGTTGTGCCAAGATCGTGGTGGTAACTGGGGGAAGTAGCCGTAGAGATTGGTGGCTTAACTGCCGGGGTGCATGGTGATTTGTCTCTGAGAAATGCGCCCCCAGCAGGAGATTTTCATTGGCTTCGGTTTTTTTCGAACTGCCCGCGGGACAATAAAAACAGGGTAGGCAAAGCATGCTATGATTTTGAAGTAAAGTATTAAATATGTGATTGTGTTACCCCGCGGTGTCATGGTCATCGGTAAGTGTCCCAGCTAATCGTTTCGATTCTTGGAACAGTCCGTAATTGATAAGTCCATCCTCTACTCGAAGGAGAAACCCAATGAAGCATTTACCTCTAACACTGGAGTTCATCCAGGAAACCGGACGACTGATGGGGGACATGTCGCCAGCGGACATAACGATGTGGGCGACGGAAATCGGAAACAACGTCTACGGCCAATTGGACATAGCCAGACAGGACTGGACGGAACTAGCGAAAGCGGAGGGCAAACCGCTAACCCCGGAGGGGCTTCCGATGGACTGGGACGAGGACGCAGAGAGGATCATGTGGGAGACCATCGAAATCGACCAGATGAAAGAAGTGCTCCACAGTCGGATCTACCACCCCACAGGAATGAAACACCAGTGGCGGATGCAGGGCAGGAACATCGACGAGTACAACCCGCCGAACCTGGACAAGAACTCTCTGAGCCTGCACATGATCCAGTGCTTGCACGAAGCAACGAATCAGCCAACCACCGACGAAGCTTGCGAAAAGACACGCGCCGAGATCTGGAGCGTGATCCGCAACAACTACCAGAAGCAGGTAGACGAATACCAGCCGATGTGGGATCGACTGGAAGTGCCACTAGGAATGCAGTCCATGCGAATGAGGCAGATTCTGATGCAGATACGAGAGATCGAAATCTACGACCAAGTGACAGTGCCCATCGAAGCCTCTGGTTATTACGACAATCAAGATGACGAAGATGAAATGGACGGTTACAACGATGATGATAGATATGATGTTTGGGGACGTTTCATAGGTCATCTATGACAGCTCTCAGCACTAGGATCTGCACATAGCCAAAATGGCTAACGACGGATGATCACCCCGCGGGCTCAACTTTCTTGCTTTCCAAAATGCCAAAGCAACCCGCGGGTTAGCGCACCTTCCCAAGCCGCCATTTCATGAGCTGCGGTAGAAACCTCGGCTTTTACCGCAATTCCGTTGTGCTCTAATGCGGTAGCAATGGTGTTCATGTGATCCACCATTGTGGGCTCAGCACTACCGCCTTCAGCGGTGCCGGCAGAGAAATAAAACTTCACCTGGTTTTCCACGAGATCACGTGAACCTGCGCCATCATTCAAAAGATGCAGCATTGCACCACCAGCAGGGCCGTTCTTTTCTGGCCACCAAAAACTAGCGGAATTTCCAACCACACGGGATATGCGATCCGGGTATAAGCGCGCGATATTAGTTGCGGTCAATCCTCCTAAACTTTGGCCAGCGGCAACCACCCGATTCGCCGGGAACCCAGGGAAATGATCAAGCAGTTCCCCTACCACCCAATCAGCAAAGCTTTCAGAGCAGCCAAGGTCTTCTAGCCGGTTGCTTGCAGTATCAACCGCTACAATCCGCATTTCTGGCAGTTCGCCTCCCCGGTGAAGTCGTTCTAACACCGCCGGCAGGGGAGTGCGAATCCATTGCTGCGCATCAAAAAGAATTAGTAGGTGGCTTGCAGTATCAGATCCCGCAAGCCACACCGGTCGGTTGTCAATTAGCTGTTCTTTCCACAAATCTTGAATCCCCCGCCCAACAGCACTCTTCGTGTCCGGCCAACCAGGGCGCGCCGGAGCTTCCGGCATAAAAATACGGCCAGATTCAGAATCAAACTCTGGCGGATAGATAACAGCTTCGGGCGTCACCGAGACACCAGGATCCTGGCACGAAAGTACGTGTTTGCTTAACAGTCGCCAGCGAATACGGGTATCAGTGGCATTTTCTATGTCGCCGGCTACCGCCTGAGAAACTGGCGCGATGACGAAAGAACCTACCGCGTCATCGGGTACCTCGATCTCAGCTTTGAAACCACCAGTGCCCAGCCGCTCCATTCGATGCAAGCGCTTCGCATGATGGTCCTGTACTGGTGCGATATAAAGATAAGTTTCGATATCCCTCGCGTACCCCACCAGGGAATCATCGGGGAAATATTGAAACTTCAGGGTAGTCATGCCAGCAATGGTAGCGATCCCAGCAGCTGATTTAACCTACTAATTGAATTTCATGGCTCAGCTGCTCCGATGCTGTTAATGCTTCGGCGAGTAAGTCCCCGTCGCCAGCTAAGGAAGGATCGAGCCAATCTTCGTGCAATTCCTGCGGCAGTATCAGAGGCATCCGCGGGTGCACGGACGCTGCCTCGGCAACAGCATCTCGGGTCACCAACGCATAGCTGAGCATTTCCGATCCATCAGGGGCTGCCGACGGAGCAGTAATCGTCGCAATCCCAAAATCTTCCCCAGAAGGCAACGCGAAGCGACGGCCCTTTTCGATATACCAGCTGGCAGGAGCAATCGCGCGGTGGTTGCGGAAAGGGCCTCGCCAAGCGCGGGAAGACAGCAGCTTATCGTCGCGGGCGTTGAAAGCTGAAAATGGTGCAGGCTCGCCACCTAGATGCAGCCACCACCACGCCAGGTGGAACTGGTAGCTGAGGCTGCGACTATCGTCGTCGGCTGGCTTGGAAGCAGTCGCCGTCACTAGTGGATTCAAATTAACGGCCTTGGCGCCAGTGATTTTGGCCGTGCCGTGGCGCTGGGCTTGCCAGCGTTCTAAGGCTTCCTGAGACTTCGCATCAGCGATAGCGGCGTTGAGGCACGCCAGTTGGTACTCGTCGGCAGGCTCTAAACCGTAAGTCGCACACATTAGAACGCTGCGGCTTCGATGCGGCTCGGTGCGAGCAAAGCAATCGCTGTGGTGCAGATAATGACGGTAAGCAGGGTGAGCGTCTGCCAATTACCATCGAGCAAGCCGCCGAGAACCACGTAAATCACGGCAGCAAGCACGGCAAGGGCGATGATGGCGACGTTAAATAAGGTCTCGTTGCCGGTGCCATGAATCGGCAGGTACACCAATCCCACCAGCAACCCCAGTAGCGCGCTGATAATCGCCATGGTGAGGATCTCTGGGTTCGCCATGTTCGCCGTATTAGTAATGGCAGAGACAATCAGATCCGTAACTAATACCGCAGCGAAGGTGATGATCCCGCCCAGAACCGTGAGCACGCTTAAATTCACGATCAGCAACTTGGTATCGAACTTTGGCTGGCGCTGCTGTGGGTTCTGATTCGGATTCCCGTATTGCTGTTGTGAATACTGCTGTTGGTATTGGCCTTGGTTGCGGTAGTTGGTGTTGGGATCGTGGTAGGTCATGGGTCAATAGGCTACACGCAGTAGCTATTGGGTTGAATAGGTGGGATGCGAAGGCGTGCTCTCAGTAGCGCGTCGTGCGTGCGTGTCGGATCCCACAAAATACAGCCGTGCTAGGGGCGGACAAATTTGGAAACCGTAGGCATAATTGGCACTAGAGCGTGATTTAAAGCGTGAAAACGATTTTGGAAGGGATTCCTACATGCCTATTGCAACCCCAGAGGTCTACCGCGAAATGCTTGACCGGGCTAAGAAGGGCGGATTCGCCTACCCAGCCATCAACTGCACTTCCTCGGAGACCATTAACGCTGCGCTAAAGGGTTTCGCTGATGCGGAGTCTGACGGCATTATTCAGTTCTCCACCGGTGGCGCCGAGTTCGGCTCCGGCTTGAACGTGAAGAACAAGGTCGCAGGTGCTTGCGCATTGGCTGCGTTTGCTCACGAGGCAGCAAAGCACTACGGCATCAACGTGGCGCTGCACACCGACCACTGCCAGAAGGAAGTTCTGGACGAGTACGTGCGCCCACTGATCGCCATCTCCCAGGAGCGCGTGGACCGCGGCGAGCTGCCACTGTTCCAGTCCCATATGTGGGATGGTTCTGCAGTGCCTATCGACGAGAACCTGGAGATCGCCCAGGAGCTTCTGGCCAAGGCAAAGGCTGCAAACATCGTTTTGGAAGTTGAAATCGGCGTTGTTGGCGGCGAAGAAGACGGTGTGGAAGCCAAGGCTGGCGCAAACCTGTACACCTCTGAAGAAGACTTTGCTAAGACCGTTGATGCTTTGGGCACCGGCGAAAACGGCCGCTACCTGCTGGCTGCTACCTTCGGTAACGTCCACGGCGTGTACAAGCCAGGCAACGTGAAGCTACGCCCAGAAGTTCTGGACATGGGTCAGAAGGTTGCTGAAAAGAAGCTTGGCCTGGATGCCGGCTCCAACCCATTCGACTTCGTGTTCCACGGTGGCTCCGGCTCCGAGAAGGAAAAGATCGAAGAAGCATTGCGTTACGGCGTTATCAAGATGAACGTTGATACCGACACCCAGTACGCATTCACTAACCCAGTGGCTCGCCACATGTTCGCTAACTACGACGGCGTTTTCAAGATCGACGGTGAAGTAGGCAACAAGAAGGTCTACGATCCTCGCTCCTACATGAAGAAGGCTGAAGCTGGCATGGCAGAGCGCATTGTGGAAGCTTGCCAGGATCTGCACTCTGTGGGCACCACTTTGTCCAAGTAAGGGCTCAAGCGCGGGCTTTAGAAAAGCTCAATAAAGCTCCCCCAAAGGCGCTTGATCTGGAGTGTCGCTCTGGATCAAGCGTCCTTTTTTATGCTTTTAGCGTGTTGCAGTTTTAGCGTTTGCGCGCGACTTCGACAATACGTATCAAATGGTCGCGGTCGACGCGACCAGCAGTTACTTCACGCTTAACCTTGTGCACCACCACCGGGCAACGCAAACACCGAGTCTTTGAGCGGCAACACTTTGCCTTTGGTTTGGCATGCGCCAACTGCATCACTTTTTGAGCCAGCTTTTCCTGCTTAGCAGCTTGCTTTTGCGCTTTAAGCAGTTGCTTGTTCTTCTTGCTCTGCTTATTCTGCTTGTTATTTTTGCACTTCTTTTTATATTTCTTGTGCTTCTTCAGCTGGTCTTTCTTCTTACTTTTCTTGCTTTTCTTATCTTTTTTCGAACCCATGGCAGGACTGCTTTAAAGGTGAGGGGTAGGGGGATAGAGGTGGGGTAAGGCAGGCGACGGCGAGAAACCTAGTTTAAGTACTTCAAAACTGCGGCGTGCAGTAACCCATTGGTAGCCACAGCATCACCACCATGCGGGCCGGCTTCACCGGCAATCGAGGTAAAAGTGCCACCAGCTTCAGTGACCAAAATCGAAAGTGCCGCTAGATCCCACAAGGAAACTTCCGGTTCAGCGGCAACATCAACCACGCCTTCGGCTACCAGGCAATAAGAGAAGAAGTCGCCGAAACCGCGCAAGCGCCAAGCATCGTCCGTTAACTGTAGGAATTGCTCGCGCAAGCCACGGTCACGCCATCCAGTCAGAGAAGAATTGGAAATCGAGCAATCGCTTATTTGGCTCACCTGGGATACATCAAGTTTTCGCACGCGTGGAGAGCTATCGGCTGCAGCGGTGTCTACTCGTCGGAAAGCACCTTCGCCGGCAGCTGCCCACCAGCGACGTCCAAGTGCCGGAGCTGAAACCATGCCCACCACCGGCACGCCATCTTCGAGCAGAGCAATCAATGTCGCCCATACTGGAACGCCACGTACAAAATTCTTCGTGCCGTCGATCGGATCGATCACCCACTGACGGCCGGAAAACTTCGCCTCGCCGCCAAACTCTTCGCCCAGGATCTCGTCTTCGGGGCGCAAAGCCGTCAGTAATTCACGCAACCGCTTTTCACAGGCCAGATCCGCATCGGAAACTGGGGTGAGATCTGGTTTGGATTCCACTGCCAAGTCGCTGGCTTCGAAGCGGGGCAGGGTAATGGCGTCGGCGGCGTCGGCAAGCAGGTGCGCAAGCTCGAGATCAGAGGTCATAGACCTATGGTAACTCTGTTAAGAGTTGCCTTCGCTACCACCAAGGATTTCCGCTAATTCCGCGACTGCCTGCGCAGAGCCGGCTACCCGCCAGCGTCCGACCAGATCCCCCGCACCACCGGCGCCGAGCACCAAGGCATAGCCAGGCAACCAATCCCACGGCTTCACATCACGCTGGAACCATGCGCCGAATTGGCCGCCTGCCACGCTCGCCAGATCAATAGAGGCCGAGCCCTTCACGCGCCACGTAGCACTCGCGGACACGGCGCGCGACCAAGCAGCAATATCGGCAGTATCTTCGGGATCTGAATCGGCGCCGCTTGCTTGTCCAAACACCGTCGAATGCAAATAAGTACCAACGGAAATCTGGGATAGCGCACTCGGCCCCTCAACACCTTCGATCCGCAGTTCTTCCGCATTGCCTTCATTATCAATGCGGGTGGTGCCCAGTTCCGGGCCGCCGATCCAAGTTTCGCCGGTAGCAGGGCGGTGTACGGCACCCAACACCACACGCGCAGGGTCATTCAGCACCTTCAAATCACTCAAATCACGCGTATCACCTTTCACCAAAGCAACCGCGCTGCACCAGTAGTCCGATCCAGAGGTGAAATTATAAGTGCCATCTACTGGATCGATCACCCAGGTGTAGCCGCTCTCGGAGGGCTTGTTGGTGCCTTCTTCTCCCAGGATGCCGTCGTCGGGGCGCAAACTTGCCAACGTCTCGAAGACTTGACGCTCGGCGCTGTGATCTGCCTCCGTCACTACATCCGAAATCGAGGTCTTAAACTGCGTCTCCACACCAGTGGCGCGCATCCGGGCAGCCAACGAACCTGCCCGGCGTACCACCGCGGTAGCAAGATCGGCGTTGTCTTGAAGCTGACGTCGAGCCGCCACTGCCTCCTTCGGTACTCCATAAGCGGGCGGAAAGTTGCTGGCATCTGGGTGCGTCATATTCTCCATTGTGACTGCTTTGCCTCGATCCCGCTAAGGTAGAGCCCGTGTGTGCCGCAGTGAACCCTTCCCTTAACCCAGATATCGACGCCGATCTGGCTGATTTGGCGTCGATGCTTACCACGATTGAAAAGGTTGTGGATCTTCAGGCGCTGCGCGATTCCGTCCGCGAGCTGGAGCAAAAGGCCGCCGACCCGGACTTATGGAACGATCCCGATCATGCGGCAACGGTTACCTCCGAATTGTCCGCAGCACAGGCAAAACTGCGCAAGGTCGAGGGGTTGCGTTCCCGGTTGGACGATGTTCCAGTGCTCTATGAGCTTGCCGACGAAGAAGACGGTGCAGCAGCCGCCGAGGCACGCCAGGCTGCCGATCAAGAACGTCGCGAGCTACGTGCAGCTCTGGAATCACTGGAAGTGCAAACGATGCTCTCGGGTGAATACGACCAGCGCGAGGCTGTGATCAATATCCGCTCTGGTGCCGGTGGTGTGGATGCAGCGGACTGGGCAGAGATGCTCATGCGCATGTATGTCCGCTGGGCAGAAAAAGCGGGCTACAAGGTGGACATATACGATGTGTCCTACGCCGAAGAAGCAGGAATCAAATCGGCAACCTTCGTAGTTCATGGCGACTACACCTACGGCACGCTCTCGGTAGAGCAGGGCACTCATCGATTGGTGCGACTTTCTCCGTTTGATAATCAGAATCGACGTCAAACGTCGTTCGCAGAGGTAGAAGTACTACCGGTTGTGGAAACTACGGACCACATTGATATTCCTGATACCGAGATCAAAATGGATGTGTTCCGTTCTTCCGGTCCTGGCGGGCAGTCGGTGAATACCACGGACTCGGCGGTGCGAATCACCCACCTACCTACGGGCATTGTGGTGACCTGCCAGAACGAAAAATCACAGCACCAAAACAAAGCCTCGGCGCTAAAGGTGTTGCAGGCCAAGCTGCTAGAACGCAAGCGCATCGAGGAAAAGGCCGAGATGGACGCTCTGGGCTCTGGTGGGTTGGCATCGTGGGGCAACCAGATGCGCTCGTACGTGTTGCATCCGTATCAGATGGTCAAAGACCTGCGGAATAACTATGAAGTCAACAACCCGCAGGCGGTGCTCGATGGCGATATTGATGGCTTCTTAGAGGCCGGGATTCGCTGGCGGATGCAAGAGGCGCAAGGCGCCTAGCCATCTCGAGTGTGACACCGCAACACTGCTGTGACTACTGTGATCAATGTGATCACATTCGACGGAGTAACTAAAACCTACGCCACCTCAACGCGTCCTGCGCTGGATAATGTTTCGGCGCATATCGACAAGGGCGAATTTGTGTTTTTGATCGGACCGTCTGGATCCGGTAAATCCACGTTCTTGCGGCTGATGGTGCGCGAGGAAAAGATCGACAGCGGTTCGCTGGAAGTTGCCGGCGAAGATCTTGCGAAGCTGCCTTCCCGCCAGGTACCCAAGCTGCGGCAGAAAATTGGTTACGTGTTCCAGGATTTCCGCCTGTTGCCGAAGAAGACCGTCGCCGAAAACGTGGCTTTTGCCCTGCAGGTGATTGGCAAGTCCCGCGCGAAGATTGACCCGGCGGTCTCTGAGACCCTCGAGATGGTCGGCCTTGCCGGAAAAGCGAATCGCTATCCCAATGAGCTTTCCGGCGGTGAGCAGCAGCGTGTGGCTATTGCGCGTGCGTTCGTGAACCGTCCGTTGATTTTGCTTGCCGACGAGCCCACCGGCAACCTCGACCCGGATACTTCGGGGGACATCATGTTGCTGTTGGATCGGATTAACCGCATGGGTACCACCGTCGTTATGTCCACCCACGACAATGAAGCTGTCGATGCGATGCGCCGTCGCGTGATTGAGCTGTCGCTTGGAAAACTCGTGCGCGATGATGCCCGTGGCGTGTACGGGCTGGGACGCTAATCGGCCACCGAAGAAGTAGGAGAGTGGTTTTATGAAGACGCGTTTTGCTATTTCGGAGGCGTTTAGCAGCCTGGGCCGCAACATCACCATGACCGTGGCGATGATTATTACTACCGCGATTTCGCTGGCTCTGCTAGCTACGGGTCTGCTGGTCACGGACATGACTAACCGCACCAAAGATATGTACTTAGATCGTGTGGAAGTGCAGATCGAGCTTAGCGACGAAGTTTCGGCTGCCGATAGCAACTGCACCTCTTCAGAGTGCTTGGAAGTTGCCGAGCGCCTGGAATCCAGCGACGGCGTAACCAGCGTGACCTTCCGCAACCGCGAACAAAACTACGACCACTTTGTCGCGATGTTTGAAAACACCGATCCGGCTTTGGTGGAAAGCACCACCCCGGAATCGCTACCAGCGGTGCTACTGGTGCGTTTAGAGGATCCAACCGATGACACACCACTGCAGGGTATCGACGAATATGCGCAGGTGGTTTATGTATCGAACCAACATGACGACGTCGTCGGCGCAGCCCGAAACCTGGATGCCATCCGAAATGCAGCGTTCTTTGTTGCCGTGGTGCAAGCCATTGCTGCGGTGTTCCTGATTGCCAACATGGTGCAGATTGCGGCGTACTCACGCCGGACGGAAGTCGAAATTATGCGCATGGTGGGTGCTAGCCGCTGGTTTACCCAGGCGCCTTTCGTGCTAGAAGCTGTGATCGCGTCCTTTATTGGTGGTGTGCTAGCCGTGGGTGCATTGTTCGCAGGTAAAGCTGCGGTGATCGATCCGGCGCTGGATGGGATCTATCGCGCACAACTGGTAGCGCCGGTGACTAATAGTGATATCTGGATCGTCGCTCCAATAGTGGTGCTTATCGGTATGGCTTTTGCGGGTATTACTGCGCAAATCACTTTGCGCTACTACACCCGGCGTTAGTATTAGACATATGAGCGATAAGGCCGGTACACAGGCAGAAGGCAACGGGAAAGATCACCAAGTGGATAAAATTCAGCGGCCCCCAAAACTGGATAAGCAAGCCTACGAAGCAGAGCTGAAGCGCCTGCAGGCGGAACTGGTAGAAATGCAACAGTGGGTGGTGGAAACTGGTGCCCGCGTGGTGATCGTGATGGAAGGCCGCGATGCTGCTGGCAAGGGCTCGGCCATCAAACGCATCACCCAATACCTGAACCCACGCACCTGCCGTATCGAAGCGCTCCCTGCACCCACCACCCGCGAGCAAGGGCAGTGGTACTTCCAGCGTTATGTCGAACGTCTGCCTACCAAGGGTGAGATCGTGATCTTCGACCGCTCCTGGTACAACCGCGCCGGTGTGGAACGCGTGATGGGCTTTTGTACTTCGCAGGAATACCGTCGCTTCCTACACCAGGCGCCAATCTTCGAGCGTCTGTTGGTGGAAGATGGCATCTTACTGCGGAAATACTGGTTCTCTGTGTCAGATGAAGAGCAGTTCAAGCGGTTTACCTCGCGCCGGGAAGATCCTTTGCGCCGTTGGAAGCTCTCGCCGATGGACCTGGAATCCATCACGCGCTGGGAAGACTACTCGCGCGCTAAAGACGAGATGTTCATTCACACCGACATCCCTTCGGCGCCGTGGTACACCGTGGAATCCGAAGACAAGAAGCGCTCGCGCATCAACGTGATCAATCACTTGCTGTCGACGATTCCTTACGAGCACATCGAATGGAATGTCCCAGAAATCCCGGAGCGTCCGGAATCGGATACTAACTACGAGCGTCCACCACGGACCGAGTTCCGCTACGTGCCGGATGCCGCTGCCGAGCTAGAAAAGGCTAAGGTCAAGGCCGCTAAGAAAGCTGGCAAGAAAGAAGCGAAGAAAGATAAAGAAGCCAAGAAGGCGAAGAAGAAATAACGCTTTTTTAGCTTAAGGATCTTCCCACTTTAGGTTGATCTGTGTCACACTAATTTGTATGTGTGATCAAGATCTACCTGTTTTGGCGTCAGTTGTTGGCTCTGTCGGTCGGTTGCGTTTGAACCGGCCGAAGGCGCTTAATTCGCTGAACCTGCAGATGGTGGAGCTCATGACGCAGCATCTGCAGCAGTGGCTGGGCGACGATGCCATTTCGGCCGTTGTGGTTACCTCTGAAAGCGACAAGGCCTTTTGTGCCGGTGGCGATGTGCGTGCCGTACGCGACGAGGTGCTGGCTGATCGCCCCGAGGTAGGCGACCAGTTCTTCCAGATCGAATACCGGCTGAACAAGCTGATTGCTGATTTCGCCGAGCAGAAGCCTTACGTGGCTGTGATCGATGGCATTGCCATGGGTGGTGGCCTGGGTATTTCCTTGCACGGTAGCCATCGGATTGTTTCCCAGCGTGCTAGTGCTGCCATGCCCGAGATGGCGATTGGCTTTGTCCCCGATGTGGGCGTTACTTGGGCAACGCAGCGCTTTGCCACCCAGGATGGTTCCACTTCGCAGGGTGTGGCACGTTTCTTAGGGCTCACCGGATATCGCTTGAATGCTCCTGACCTGCTGTGGTCGGGGTGGGCAACGCACTTTGTGTCCGAAGATCAGATCGATGATTTCGTACGCGCAATTGAGACTGATGGCGTGGATGCCGCGTTGGAGCGTTTCGCAGGTGGTTATGAAGAAGCTGTCGACGCCGTAGGCCAGCCTTCCGAATTAGCTGAACTGCGGGGTTGTATCGAACCGATTTTCGCCGCGGACACCTGGCTGGAAATGGAAACTGCCTTGGACAATTACGGCGGCGGTTCCGGCAGCTGCACCCGCGAGCAAATCAACAAGATCAATGGACTGTTGCGCTCTGCTTCTGCAATGTCGCTTGTGGCAGGTGCGGAACTCTACGCGGCAAACGCGAAAGTTGATTTAGCCACCGCACTGCAAAACGAAGCTCAGGTGGGGGCAATCATGATCCGCCACCGCAACTTCGCTGAAGGCGTGCGCGCTGTGGTGGTGGATAAGGATCGCAATGCTCGCTTCGATCCAGTGCGAGCCGACGCCGTGGATCCCACCCCGATCCGCAGTGTCTTGACCACTAACTAAACCCATCGGCGATACAGGCAGCCAACTGGCGATAGGCGTCGACCGTTGGCCGTCGTAAGCGCTCTAATTCCACGTGAGCACCGGCAGCTAAGTGAGCGTCGAAGGGGATAGACACACTGTGTGCCACGCGCCCGGCGAACATCGCAGCCAGATCCTCTGTGGCGGTGTGCGCCGGATGCGTATGGTTGATAACCACCGTGGCGGTGCTCACTAGCTCCTGGTGGCCATGGGCAGAGAGCCAATCCAGCGTTTTCCAAGCGCTGTGGGCGCTATCGAAAGCATCAGTGGCTACCACGACTAGCTGGTTCACCGAAGCCAGCAAATTAGTGGTGGCAAGATGCACAAGCCCGGCGCCGCAGTCATTGATAATCACGTTGTAGTGGTGCTGCAGAATATGCATCACCCGGGTGAACTCTGATTCAGTAAGTGCGGCATCCAGCTGGGGATCATGATCGGCGGCGAGAATTTCCAGCCGCGACGGGGTAGCAGTGGTGTAGCCACGCACCTGCGGATAACGGGACACCACCCCGGATTGAAGTAGATCACGCAGCGTTGCTGGATTCGCATCAGTAATGCGTTGTGCCAGCGTGCCGTAATCCGGGGCGACATCAACGGCAATTACGCGATCAGTGCGCAGCGTAGCCAGTGTGGCGCCTAAACCAATCACCGTGGTGGTTTTGCCTACGCCACCTTTAGCGCTGATCACCGCTAGCTGGTGGGAATCAGAAACTGGCCGGCGGATGCGTTGTACTAAGTCCACCGCGCTGTTGCCATGAGGGTTGCTGCGCGCCGGGCGCCAGTTACCTGCAGTCAGAAATGCCGGCGCTAGTTTTCGCCTCGGTGCGTTATAGGTGGCGCGAATATCGGTTAACGACAGCTCCGCGCCGAGCGTGGTGGCTGTGCGCGGCACAAATGAGTCTGGTTGCTTGGTTTGTTTTGCTTGCTTGCTTTGCTTGGCCGTTGCTGGCACTGCAATCCCTCCCCCGAAGAATATTCCTATTGCTAGCGCAAGAGTATTACAAAAATGCAGCTACGACAACGAATATCGAAAGCCCTAGTTCCAGCAAACCAATCGTGCGGGGTCGCCAAGGCTTAGTGCGACGCTGGCCACTAATCGGCATGGCAGCAGCGCGAATGGCCAGTACTGCAAAGACCACCACGGTAAACCAGTGGGTGATGCCGGCAACCGTCGTAAGCCAAAATGCAATGAGAACTGCCACATGGAAGCCAATCGAGCCAATCAGCCAGTTCTTCTTGCCACGCTCGCGAATCAGCGTCTTCACGTATGGCACCGAGCCCAAGTAGTACGCACCATAGACGGCGACGGCAACCCACACTTGGCCGGGTACGTCGAGGTCAAACAAATGAACTGGGACGCCCGCGCTGGCAGCAACGGGTGCCATTAGGATCGCTGCGAAGACCGTTGCCCATCCAGATGCCAGGGAACGCGGCCGACGACGGTAGGTCTCGTATACCGCAATCGCTACCAGCGGGGCGTAGGGCAGAATCCACCACAACAGCGAGAAGTTCGCAATCAGCGAGATCACGCCGAACACCGCGGTAGCCGAACCGTAGACCAGCACCGGTTTGCGGTTGATCGGGCGGAACCGCGAGCGCATCCAAATGCTGGCTGCAAAGAACGCGAAATAGCCGAACCACCAGGTAAGCAGCACTGGGATGGCTTGCCAGCTAGGTTGCAAAATCAAACCGGTAAGGGCCGGGAAGGCGACCATTGCCCAGGCGCCATGCTGATCCGGCTTCCAACCTTTGGAACGGCGGGGTTTGCGCTGGGAAGAGCGCTGGGGCTTGCGCTGCGGGCGGCTTTTCTCAGAGGTGCTCATATTCCTCATTTTAAAGGTTGATTTAGCTTCTTCCCCCACGTGGGGGAAGGCAGTTGTATAGTTAGAACTGCAATCTCAGGGCGGGGTGAAATTCCCCACCGGCGGTGAGTTGCATCTGCAGCTAAGAAATCAGATGTGGCAAGTCCGCGAGCGCTTGGTGGCACTACTGCCAGCGAGGTCAGCAGATCTGGTGTGATTCCAGAACCGACGGTGATAGTCCGGATGAAAGAGATGGAGTTTTGTTGTGGACTTTTCTTTTTTAACTGCGACGATCACAATCGCAGGCGCACCAATCCTCGTGCGCGAAATTGTGGGCAATCTTTTCGGCTTGGCTTCAGCCTTTTTCGGCATGAAACGCCTGGTGTGGGCGTGGCCAGTGGGCATTATTGGCAATGCGTTGCTGTTCACCGTGTTCTTAGGTGGCGTGTTCCATACCCCGCAAGACCTGGATCTGTATGGCCAAGCCGGCCGGCAGGTGATGTTCATGGCCGTGAGCATTTACGGCTGGGCGCAGTGGTCACGCAATCGACGCATGCCGGCGGCCAACACCACCGCGGCAGTGCAACCGCGTTGGGCAACGACGCAGGAACGTATCTTCATCGCAGCCGTAGCAGTGTTCGGTACCGTGGTCTGTGCACTGATCTTCCAGGCGCTAGGCTCCTGGGGGCCGTGGGCTGATGCGTGGATCTTTATCGGATCGATGCTGGCGACGTGGGGCATGGCCAAAGGCATCAACGAATTCTGGTTGATGTGGATTGCCGTAGATATCGTTGGTGTGCCGTTGCTGCTTGCCGGCGGCTACTATCCTTCGGCGTTTTTGTACTTGGTCTACGGAGTTTTGGTCACGTGGGGCTTTATCACGTGGGTGCGCGTGAGTAGATCCGAGCAAGCAGCTGGGCACGGAGCCCAGCAAGTGGTCCAGCCGAATCCCAAGTATCATAAAGAGAATGACGTTCCTACCAGACAACTCACGTAATTCGCGCGCCCATAACGCCGAGATTCGTGCGCGCATGCTGGTACAAGAAATCTTGGATCGAGAAGTTCGGGTGGCTAATAATATTGCCTCGCCGGAGGTGGATCCGTGGTCGATGCGGTTCATCGTGGATCCCTCGATTACTGCCGGCCCGATTGAGCAGTGGCGGCAACATGCCAGCTACGCTCGCCGGTTAATGCGACGCTACGAAATTCAAGCCGACTACCGCGAAAAGCGCCGCGACCTAGAACGCCGTATCGATGCCACCTTGCATCTGGCGGAAACGTTAGAGCAGTGCTGGGATCATGCAGCTGCTGCGTCGCTAGCCTTATCGCAGGCAGAAGCTGACGACGCCGCCGCATTTAACCGCGAGCGCGCCCGCCAAAACAATGAGCCCGAAGATACCCCGGCTGCGCGTCTATCGCAGGCCTCGCAGCAAGCAGCGAAGTGGACTGTGCGCGCCACCAAAGCAGCGGGCGACGCCGCCTGGCGCAAGCTGCGTGGCCACTGAGCCCCTTCCGCCAGCAGCTTAATCAGCAACCAGAGTCTCTAGCGTGAACTCTGGGTGCTCCTTTTCAATAAAGGACAGTTTCCACTTATCGCCGAACAGAGCGATCAAAGCGCCGTCGGAGCGCGTAAACAATTCCACGCCACGTTGCTTAGCCAGCTGTGGGGCGGTCTCGGCATCTGTGCGCCGAGCCACCGTATAAGGAATCGGATCGGCGATAGTTTCCACATTGTATTCGTGCGCCATGCGTGCCTGCATCACTTCGAACTGCATCGGACCGACCGCAGCCATCACCGGGTTCGCATCACCACGGGCGTCGTTACGCAAAATCTGCACCACACCTTCAGCGTCCAGCTGATCGATAGCCTTGCGGAACTGCTTGTACTTGCCCAAGCTTTTTGCCCGCAGCACCCGGAAATGCTCCGGTGCGAACTGCGGCATCGGTTTAAACTGCACTTTCTGGCCAGTGTAAATGGTGTCACCCGGTGCCAAAGAGCCCGCGTTGACTAGACCCACAATATCGCCCGGGTACGCAGTTTCTACCGTGGAACGCGTGCGGCCAAACACCGTCAGCGCGTACTTCGTCGAAAAGCTCCGTCCCGATTGTGCGTGGTGTACCTGCATCCCGCGGTCGAACTCGCCAGAAACAATGCGCATGAACGCCAGCTTGTCGCGGTGATGGGCATCCATACCGGCTTGGACTTTAAAGACCACACCAGAAAACGCATCAGTAGGCTCACGACGCGAAACCACCGCAGCCTGGCCACTGGACGCCGCCTCAGCAACCACAGCCGGATCCGAATCCCGGCCAGCTGGTGCCGGCGCCAATGCGCACAACGTATCCAGAATCTGATGCACACCCCAGTTCAACATCGCCGAGGCGAAAATCACCGGTGAAGTATCCCCGGATAGGTACAGCTCTTGCTCGTGATCAGCGCCATCGGCAGACAGCAGCTCGGATTCTTCTACTGCGGTTTCCCAGGCCTCGGCTTGCTCTGCGGCAGCTTCCTCCGGGGTGAGGTGTGTTTCTTCAGCGATGGTGGAGCCGCCGGCAGTGCGCTGGAAACGAATAAATTCTTCCGCTTCGCCTTCTGGGCCGCGGCGCAGCAAACCACGGAAATCGCCTGCTTCACCCACTGGCCAAAACAGGGGAGTGGGCTGCAGGCCAATCTCGGCGACGATCTCGTCCATTAACTCCAAGGGAGCCTTACCCGGACGGTCCCACTTGTTGATCACGGTAATGATCGGGATGCCGTTGGACTTACACACTCGGAAGAGCTTCAGCGTTTGGGGCTCTAAGCCCTTGGCGCCGTCGACAAGCATCACCGCAGCATCGACGGCCGTGAGCACACGGTAGGTATCCTCCGAGAAATCCGCGTGACCTGGTGTATCAACCAGATTGATCATGTACGGCTCGCCGGTGTGATTCTCGGGGGCGTATTCGAATTGCAGTGCCGAAGACGCAATGGAAATGCCGCGGTCTTTTTCCATCTCCATCCAGTCGGAAACCGTAGCTTTACGGCCAGCTTTGCCGTGCACCGCACCTGCCTCGGAGATCACATGCGCGTGCAACGCCAGTGCTTCCGTCAGCGTCGATTTACCAGCATCTGGGTGGGCGATCACCGCGAACGTACGCCGCCGGGCTGCTTGCTGTGCCAACGCCGAAGCATGAGGGGCGCCTGCCGGGGGAGACGCCTGCGCGCCGGGGGTTTCTAAGCCTTGAGAAGCACTTGTCATAATGCGTAGACCTTACCGCAGGCGCCTACGCTAAATCACGCCGGTTCAGCCAGCAGATCGGCGAAGAGTTCCTGAAGCTTGACGACGACTCCCTCATCCACATTCGACGGCGCCATATCGGTAGCCAATTCTGCGATCTTCGGATGGGCGTTGGCCATGGCGAAGCTTCGGCCAGCGTTGTCGATTAACTCCAGATCATTCAAATAATCGACGAACACAATCGTATCTGTCGCGCTTACGCCTAAATGCTCCTGCAGCCTCTGCAGTGCCACACCTTTGTTCATCTCTGGGGAAAACAGATCCACCCAATTGCTGCCCGACACTACAGAGCGCAACCCTTGCGCCTGTGCTGCTAGATAGTCTGCGGGGCTGATGGCCGCGGAGCCGTCGGTAGCCTCGACTGGCTGTTCCACATCGGTTTCACAGAACACCGCAAGTTTCACGATGCCATCGGTGTCGATGATCTGCTTTAAATCAGCTACCTGCTGGTTGGCGTGATAGTAGGTGGCAACTTCAGTGGGGTAAGCGTCGAGCTTTTTAGCTTGCGACGCCGCGCACAGACCCTCTGGTGTGGTGTAGTAGGCGGCCTGTTGCCCGCAAATTACTAAGCCCAAAGGCTGAGTATGCGTTTCGTTGAACTTTTGGACGGCAGCCAGGATCGCGCGCACGGTATCCGGTGCGATGTTCGTAGCATCGACAACTTCGCCGTCGCGCACCACCATGTTGCCGTTTTCGGCAATCACAGAAATACGGTCGATGATAGGGGCGAATTGTTCAGCCAAAGTAGCGTATTGGCGGCCAGAGGCAGGAGCAAAAAAGATACCCCGATCCAATAGCTTATGGATTACCGGCCAAAATGCTTCCGGGATTTCACGCTGTTGATTCAGCAGCGTGCCGTCCATGTCAGTGATGATGAGCTTAGACACGGCACCAAGTCTATCTACCTGTCTCAGGCAGGCGAAAAGACGAAAAAAAGCTGCCACCGATGATCGGCGGCAGCTCTTAAAACAGCTTGAAGGCTACTTAGGCTGGGATGCGAACCTCAACCAGATCGTTGCCCTGCTCGTCGTCAAGCTGGATCTTCCAGGTCAGCACTCCGTCGTCCTCGTCGAGCTCAGCCTCGTCGAGTACGCCACCCTCGTGCTGGCTCAAGGCCTCGCGGATAGCGTCTTCAGCGGTGACGGTTGCGGACTGTGCCTTAGCAATATCGTCATCGTCGTCATCGCGCTCCTTCTCGGAGATATTTCCGTCGGAGGATACACGCAGCTCAAGCACGTCGGAGCCGTCTACCACGTAGATGTCGTAGATGCTCATGTCGTCGTCCTCGCGGTCGATGTCGATGATCACGCCGTTAGGGTGGACGTTCAGCACAGCTGCGATAGCGCCGTAGACATCATCCTGAGCCTCGATATCGGCGTCGTCCTTGACCTGGTCGGTCAGGGAAGCTGCGGAGGACTGTACGTTTTCGGTGGTGTTGACAGTTTCAGTCACCGTAGGCGCATCGGAGTTGCCGTCAGAGCAAGCTGCTACTGCCAAAGTCATGCCACCAGCGGCTGCTACAGCCAAAATCTTCTTGCGCAGGGTCATCTAAATCTCCTCGATTTGTTTGATCAGGGGACTGCGGTTTATCAACCGAAGCTGTGATTCACCATAACCAAGCCAACCGGGCGATTTAAAGCTGGTAGACGGGTTCCAGCACTTTTTTGATGGAACCGTAACCCTGATGTGATGACCTGTAACCGTGCCGTAATAAATGTTGACGCGACAGCTAAACGGGGCTAGCTACCGCGCGTGCACGATATTCTGCACGTCTGGTAAATCGCGCGTGAGCAATAGGGCAGCAGCATCTGCCGCATCTGAAAGCGTAAAAGGCAACACTTCTTGGCGCTCCTGAGCACTAAATGGCGCAAGCACATAATCGGCCGGATTCTGGCGCCCTGGAGGGCGACCAATGCCCACCCGCACGCGCAGATAATCTTTTGTGCCCAAAGACTGGGTGGTAGAGCGCAGCCCATTATGGCCGCCCTCGCCGCCACCACGCTTGACCCGGATAACCCCCGGATCTAGATCCAACTCGTCGTGGATCATAATCACATCAGTGGGCTGCACCGAGAAAAACCGCGCCAAATTAGCTACTGCTGTGCCAGAGACGTTCATAAACGTCCGCGGCTTGGCTAGGATTACTTGCTCGCTAGCGACGGCACTTGCTGCGCCACCGACTGCTTGCACACTAGCCGAGTCCGCTAATTCAGACACGCGGGATTGAACTATCAGCGCATTAGAGCGCTTATGCACACTGAACTGAGCCTGCTGCCCGAAAGCGCCGGCGCGAGCTGCTAGTTCATCGACAACGAGCTGACCCACATTGTGTCGGGTCAGCTCGTAGCGCGGCCCAGGATTTCCTAGGCCAATAATCAATTTCGTCATCAGATATTGACGGAATGCAGACTACTCGTCGTCAGAGCTTTCTGGCTCTACGTTCTCGGCGTCTTCTGCATCCTCGACGGCAGCTTCGCCCTCGTCAGGCAGCTCGTCTTCGCCCATGCCTTCGATGTCGGCATCAACGTCGCCAGCTGGATCCTCTTCTGGCTCAACAACGTTGATTACCAGCAGCTCTTCATCGTCGGTGAGCTTGACACCCTCAGGCAGCGAGATCTCGCCAGCGGTGATCTGAGTACCGATCTCTGCGCCCTCGATAGAGACCTCGATCTCTTCTGGGATGGACAGTACTGGAGCTTCCACCAAGATGACCTCTGCGTCCTGCATGACCAAAGTATCTGGAGCAGGCTCGCCGACGTAGGTAACAGGAACCTCAACCTCAACGGTCTCGCCACGGCGAATAGCCAACAGGTCTGCGTGATCGATTTCCAGGGTCAATGGGTTCTGATCCACAGCCTTCACCATGGACAGCTGGATTTCGCCTTCCACATCCAAGTTGATCACAGCGTTGAGGCCGTGGTTACGGATCACTGCGTGGAAGTCGATGGAATCAACCAGCACGTGCAGTGGGGACTCGAGGTCGCCACCGTAGATCACTACTGGAATGTCGCCTGCGCGACGAGCACGGCGGGCTGCACCCTTGCCGAACTCAGTGCGGTTGCGGGCTTCCAGCTTCACAATATTTGGCTTAGCCATGTATAAAACTCCTTAAAACACGTCGATAACGGGGCATTAAAAATGCCACCCTCGCCGAGACTAACGGGGAAAGTCTACGGGAAGATGGCAGAAAAACGAAATTGTTATGCCTGGCCTTCGAACAAGGTGGTTACCGATCCGTTTTCGAAAATCTCACGGATGGTACGTGCCAGCAGTGGCGCGATTGGCAGCACAGTGAGGTTGTCCCAGCCTTCGGTGTTCTGCGGCAAGGTGTCCGTGGTGATGACTTCACGGGCACCGCAAGCCGATAGTCGTTCACGAGCTGGTCCGGAGAAGACGCCGTGGGTGGTTGCGATGATCACGTCGTTAGCTCCTGCGTCGCGGAGTACTTTGACAGCGCCTGCGATAGTGCCACCGGTGTCGATCATGTCGTCAATTAGCAAGCAGGTCTTGCCATCGACGTCGCCGACCACGCGGTTGGCAACGATCTGGTTTGCTACGTCCACCGAGCGGGTTTTGTGAATGAACGCCAAAGGCGCATCACCCAAGGTGTTAGCCCACTTTTCCGAAACCTTCACACGGCCGGCGTCAGGGGAGACCACCACGAGATTTTCCAAGGTGTAGTTCTTGGAAATGTAGTCCGCCAAGATTGGCATCGCGTGCATGTGATCGACCGGGCCGTCGAAGAAGCCCTGGATCTGGTCAGTGTGCAAGTCAACGGAAACGATGCGATCGGCGCCAGCGGTCTTTAGTAGATCTGCCACCAGGCGAGCGGAAATTGGCTCGCGGCCACGGTGCTTCTTGTCCTGGCGTGCGTATGGGAAGAACGGCAAAATCGCAGTGATGCGCTTGGCCGAACCACGCTTGAGTGCATCAATCATGATCAGCTGTTCCATCAGCCACTTGTTCAGCGGTGCTGGGTGCGCCTGCATGACGAACGCATCCGAACCGCGCACGGACTCCTCGAAACGAACAAAGATTTCACCATTAGCGAAATCGCGTGCCGACATTGGAGTGAGCTCGGTGCCCAATTCCTTGGCGACTGCTTCTCCTAGCTCTGGGTGCGCACGCCCCGCAAAGAGCATCAGATTCTTATGGCTTTCCGTCCACTGGCCTGTCATGGGTTGTCACTTTCTGTAAGGGAAACAGTGAGGAGTCTATTGAATTGTGGGGTTCTAGTTTTGCTCTGCGTCGTTCGGCGCTGCCATATCTTGAGCCTTCGCAGCTTCCGCAGCTTGCGCAGCAGGGCTGCCCGGGCGGTTTTTAATCACCCAGTCTTCGATATTGCGCTGCTTGCCACCGCTGACCGCAAGGGCACCGGCTGGTACATCGTCTTTAATTACCGTGCCAGCACCGGAGTACGCACCATCGCCTACATTGACTGGAGCGACGAACATCGTGTCCGAACCCGTGCGCACGTGGTTACCGATCTTGGTGCGGTGCTTATTCACGCCGTCGTAGTTGACGAACACACTGGAAGCGCCGATATTGGAGCCTTCACCGATTTCGGCGTCGCCCACATACGTGAGATGCGGCACCTTTGAACCAGTGCCGATCACGGCGTTCTTAGCTTCAACGAAACCACCCAGCTTGGCGTCCTCACCTAGCTTGGTACCAGGGCGAATGTAGGTAAATGGTCCCACCGTGGCATTAGCGCCGATACTGGAAGCCGAACCGTGGGTCCGGATCACAGAGGCACCAGCGCCAACTTCCATATCGGTCAGGGTTGTGTCCGGGCCAATTTCCGCATTGGCAGCAATGGAAGTCTTGCCGTGCAGCTGGGTGCCTGGATGGATGGTGACATCTTCCGCGATCGTGACATCCACATCGATCCAGGTGGTGGCGGGATCAACGATGGTTACGCCGTTGCGCATGTGCTTTTCGCAGATACGACGGTTCAATTCGCGTCCCAAAGCTGCTAGCTGTACGCGATCATTTGCGCCAGCGACAACCTGCGCATCGGAAACCCGGTGGGCACGCACCGACCGGTTGGCTTCGCGGGCAATGCCGATGACGTCAGTAAGATACAGCTCGCCTTGTGCGTTATTGGTATCCAGCTTGGTCAACGCATCACGCAGGGTAGCGGCGTCGAAAGCGTAGACCGCAGAGTTAATTTCAGTGATCGCGCGCTGCTTATCGGTGGCGTCTTTTTCTTCCACAATCGACAAGACTTCACCATCAGCATTGCGCACAATACGGCCGTAGCCATGCGGGTTATCCACCGTGGCAGTGAGCACAGTGACCGCAGCGCGTGGTTTGCGGTTGTGCTCTGCAACTAAAGAGGCCAACACTTCGTCGTTAAGCAAAGGAACATCGGAAGTAGTGACCACGATGGTGCCGTCGAACTCGGCGAGCACGGGATCTTCCAACGCGCACTGCACAGCGTGACCCGTGCCCTTTTGCTGATCCTGATGCGCGATTCCCACCCCCGGTTCGCGCTTCGTAGCTGCCACCCAATCGCCAATCGCGGTGATGACCTTATCTTTTTGGTGCCCCACCACGACGTGAATATCGCTAGCGCCAATACCATCGGCGGCATGCAACGCATGTTCCAACATGGATCGACCACCGATGCGATGCAGCATCTTTGGGGTTGCAGACTTCATACGAGTGCCCTGGCCAGCTGCCAGGATGACTACTGCGGTATTCGTACCGTCAGCCATAAATCGCTACTCCTCGGTTGGGATAAGGTACCTAGTACCCTAGTAGTACCCGACCCTAGTAGTACCCAGTACCTCGGCGAAAAGCTCCCCCACCAGGACTCGAACCTAGAATGCTGGTACCAAAAACCAGAGTGTTGCCATTACACCATGGGGGATAAGCAATAAAGCAGTGTAATACTACCCTGCAATTGTTACCGCACACACGATACCAAGAGAACCCGTTAAGCTTCCAATATGCCTAGTCCGAGCCACCAACAGCGCCAAAATGTTGCAGCAAGTACCGCAGTTTCTGCAGTTTCTGCCACAGACGTCGGTGGTGCAGGTGGCGCGGAGAGTGTAGGTGGTGCGCCGAAGAAACGCTCCCGCCTAACCGCTGCCGCGCGCCGCGAGCAATTGCTGGCAGTGGCTCGAAGCGTGTTTGCACGCCGGGGTTTAACAGGTGCGTCCATTGAGGAAATTGCAGCCACCGCCGAGGTGTCTCGCCCCGTGGTCTACGAACATTTCGGTTCAAAGCAGCAGCTGTACCAGCAAGTGGTGGCCGAGGAAATGGCGCGCCTGGAGCAGCTGATTACGAATTCCGTGCAGCTCGGCCGTTCCCGCGAACGCGTGGAGAAGGCCGTGTGGGCGTTGCTCACCTACGTGGAAGAAAACCCGGAAGCTTTCATTATTCTCTCGCGCACGGGAGATTTAGCTGCCGACGACGCGTTAACCTTTTCTTCTCTGCTAGGTAGGGCGACCGATTCGGTGGCACCGCTACTTAGCCAAGCGTTGGCGCGGTCTGGTTTCCCTCGCGATTATGCGCACTTATATGCCAACGCGATGGTAGGGGCGGTAGCGCAAACAGCGCAGTGGTGGCTGGAGCAGGATTCAGCCACTGAGCAAGACCAGGCAGTCCACCAAGCCCCCGAAAAGAGCGTCGTGGTCGCCCACCTGGTCAATCTGCTGTGGAACGGAGTATCGGCGCTGCAGCCGAATCCTCATGACCCAGAATCCCCCTGATCCGGGCGCAATCCGGGCAAACCCGTAAACTACCCCGTATGCCTTCTTCTGCTTCGCAATCTGCTTCTGCTGTCCTCCAACAGTCAGTGCCTGCGCCTTTGGGCGGTCTTGCTTCCGTTATTGCAGATGATCCGCAGTTTCGGGGCGTGCTTACCCATGTAGGCCAGTCGCCGGTAGCGCTGTCTGGCATCGATGCGGTACGCCCGCATCTGGTGGCCGCATTGGCGCGCCGGGTGCCGGTGTTGGTGGTCACGGCTACTGGCCGCGAAGCAGAAGAGCTCAGCGCAGCGTTGCGTTCGATGCTGGGTAACAAGGTGGTGGATTTTCCGTCGTGGGAAACGTTGCCACACGAGCGCCTATCACCAGCAGTGGATACGGTAGCCCGGCGTCGGCAGGCTCTTTATCGCATTAGCTCTGGGCAGGCTTCGGTGCTGGTTGCTGCGGTGCGTTCGTTAGTGCAGCCCATCATTTCTGATGGGGTGGCGCCACTACAGCTGCAGGTGGGCGAAGAAGTGGAAGACCTGCCGGAACAGCTCGTGCATCTGGGCTACACGCACGTGGATATGGTGGGACGCCGTGGTCAGTTCGCGGTGCGCGGTGGCATTGTGGATGTCTTCGCTGCCACCGAGGAGCTGCCTGTGCGCATCGAGCTCTGGGGCGATGAAGTCAGCGATATGCGTGCCTTCTCGGTGGGCGATCAGCGCACGATTTCTGAAGTAGAGGTCGAAAAGTTAGACGTCTTCGCCTGCCGTGCGCTTTTGCTTGACGACGAAGTACAAGCCACCGCTAAAAAACTCGCTGCCTCCCGTTCAGGCGATGTGCAGGAAATGCTAACCCGCATTGGTGAAGGGCAGTGGGTTGATGGTGTGGAATCGTTGATTCCGCTGTTAAGTAAACAGCCACTGGTGACCCTGCCAGAGCTACTACCTGAGGGAGCACACACCTTGCTGTGCGATCCCGAGCGGATTCGCTCTCGTGCTGCAGATCTGATCGCCACTGGCGAAGAGTTCATGGCTGCAGCCTGGGAAACTGCTGCCATGGGTGGCACGGCGCCGTTGCCCGAAGAAGCGCTGGAAGCCAGCGCTTATCGCAGCTTGGCTTCCATCCCGATGGATCCAGTGTGGTCGATTTCGCCACCCGGCATGTTGGAAGCGGGAGCGACCGAGGAAGACATCATCCCGCTAAGCTTCGCAGCCGCAGCCGCACCGCGCGGAGATCTCAAAGCCATTGGTGCGCTGATGTCGGCTACTCGCAGCGCCACGGTAGCTGGGGCGCGGGTGGCTTATGTTGCTGCTACGCCGGCGTCTGTGCGTCGTCAAGCAGAAAAATTCCGGGAAGCTGGGATCGCGGCTCGCATTGCCACCGGTCCGGAAGAGCCGCGGCCTGGCCAGGTGACGTTGTACCAAGGTGTGCTCTACGGCGGGTTGGAGTTTCCGCGTCTGCCGGGTGGGGCGTTGACGCTGCTCACCGAGGCGGATCTGACCGGCAACCGGGTGGCGGATATTGGCGCTGGGCGCAAGAAGCCAGCTAAGCGTCGTAATCGCGTGGATCCGTTGGCGCTGGAAGCTGGCGATTATGTGGTGCATGACACGCACGGTATTGGGCGGTTTGTGAAGCTCACCGAGCGCACTATCGGCACCGGCGAGGATCAGGCGCGCCGCGAATATGTGGTGCTGGAATATGCGCCAAGCAAGCGTGGTGGTCCGGCGGATCAGTTGTATGTGCCGATGGAGAGCCTCGACTTGCTCAGCCGGTATGTGGGCGGCGAGAAGCCGTCGCTGTCGAAGATGGGCGGTTCCGATTGGAAGACCACGAAGCGCAAAGCCCGCGGAGCTGTACGTGAAATCGCCGATGAGCTGGTGAAACTGTATGCGCAGCGCCAAGCCGCTCCTGGCCATGCGTTTAGCCCAGATACGCCGTGGCAGCAGGAAATGGAAGACAACTTCCCCTACGCCGAGACCGAAGATCAGCTGGTGGCGATCGACGAGATCAAAGCCGATATGGAGAAATCCACCCCAATGGATCGCGTGCTGATCGGCGATGTGGGCTACGGAAAAACTGAAGTGGCAGTGCGCGCTGCCTTCAAAGCGGTTCAAGATGGCAAGCAGGTGGCGGTGTTGGTGCCTACCACGCTGTTGGCGCAGCAGCACCTCACCACGTTTAGCGATCGTATGGAGGGCTTCCCAATTACGATTCGCAACCTCTCGCGCTTTACTTCCGCGAAAGAGTCCAAGGAGATTATTAAAGGGCTTGCCGACGGAACAGTAGACGTAGTCATCGGCACCCACCGCTTGCTACAAACTGGTGTGGCCTGGAAACAGCTGGGCTTGGTGATCGTCGACGAAGAACAGCGCTTCGGCGTGGAGCACAAAGAACACATCAAAGCACTACGTAACCACGTGGACGTGCTGACGATGTCGGCTACCCCAATTCCGCGTACCCTCGAGATGTCCATCGCTGGCATCCGCGAAATGAGCCAAATCCTCACCCCACCAGAGGATCGGCATCCGGTGCTCACCTACGTGGGGGCTCAATCGGACAAACAGATCGCCGCCGCCATCCGCCGCGAATTACTGCGCGACGGCCAGGTGTTCTACCTGCACAACAAAGTGTCCACCATCGATAAAGCTGCCCAACGCGTCCGCGACCTGGTGCCAGAAGCCCGCGTGGTAGTAGCCCACGGACAAATGGGTGAAGAACAGCTCGAACGCACCGTCAACGGCTTCTGGAACCGCGAATACGACGTCCTCGTATGCACCACAATCGTGGAAACCGGCCTAGACATCGCCAACGCCAACACCCTCATAGTCGAAAACGCCCACCACATGGGCTTATCACAGTTACACCAGCTCCGAGGCAGGGTAGGACGTTCCCGTGAGCGGGCTTACGCCTACTTCCTATACCCACCCGATCAAACGCTCACGGAAACGTCCTACGACCGCCTGTCCACCATCGCCCAAAACAACGACCTCGGCTCCGGCATGGCAGTAGCAATGAAGGACCTGGAAATGCGCGGCGCCGGCAACGTGCTCGGAGCGGAACAGAGTGGGCACATCGCCGGCGTGGGCTTCGACATGTACGTGCGTTTGGTGGGAGAAGCCGTCCAAGCGCTGAAGGCTGCCGCCGATGGCAAGCCGGTCAACGCCGACGAGCAGCAACCCAAAGAAGTACGCATCGACCTGCCCGTGGACGCCAACATCCCAGCCGACTACGTGGATTCCGAACGCCTGCGCCTCGAGGCCTACCGCAAGTTCGCCGCCGCCGATTCGCTGGACGCCATCGACGTGGTGCTTGAAGAACTCCGCGACCGCTACGGCCAACCACCGATTGAAGTGCAGCGCCTAGCAGTAATCTCGCGGCTGCGCGTGATCTGCAAGGAGTTCGGCGTGACCGAAATCCAGACGATGGGCCAGCACATCAAGATTTCGCCGATGGAATTGGCCGATTCCAAGCAGGTGCGCTTAAAGCGCCTCTACCCGCAGTCCACCTATCGCGCCGCCACACGTCAGGTTTCTGTAGCGATCCCGCGCGAAGGCCGGGGTTTGCGCGCCAAACCAGTCCGCGACGTGGCATTGGTGCAGTGGGTTGCCAACTTCCTCACCGGGATGGCAGGGATTCCGCAGATGAATATTACGGACATGAATTCTGTGGCGAAGAATTCTGTGGACATGAATTCTGCGGAATAGCCACTAGTTAGTTCTGTCATGGGTAGAACTAGCATGAGTAGAACTAACATAAAGTGTGTTCGTTTCTGTGTTCGTTTCAAGCTTTTAGGTGAGAGCAGGTCGATATGGCAGTCATTGAGTTGGATCCGCGGTTTCCTCAGGTGATCCCATTGTCGGCAGCTCACTTGCTCGCTGGCGAGGTGTGCTACACCGAAGAGGTGCCGATCCGCGTGCGTTGGGCGATCGCCGATGCCGGTGGGCATTCCGTGAGCCACGCCGACGTCTTGGTTACTACCGACCGCCTCAACGAAGAGGTACAGTCGCGTCTGCGCGCCGGAGAAGAGCACATTACTACTGGGCTCGCAGAGCTTGACGACGAAACAGCAACCGCCACCCCCGTCGTGGAAGCTGTCCCCATTGTTGAGGAGGCTGAAGAAGTCCCGGAGGTAGCGCCCGCCGAGCCACAACCAGAGCCGGAAGCCCCAACCCCGGTAGCTCCACACCTCGACGAAGCCATCGAAATCATGGCGCGGGCTCGCGCCATGGGGCAGTGGGAAGCGCAGCAAACCCACGCCAGTTTGTTGCCGTATCTGATCGAAGAAGTGTACGAATTCGTTGATGCGGTCAATGAAGGTTCGGATATTCTCGGCGAGCTTTCCGATCTTTTGCTGCAAATCCTGTTCCATGCCGAAGTTGCTGAAGACTTCGACATCGACGATGTAGCTGCTGCTTTCGTCATGAAGATGCGTAGTCGCCAGCCTTATCTCTTTGATGGCTCCGTCGCCGAAGGCGAGCAAATGTCTATTGACGATCAAGAACGCCTCTGGGCAGCTGGTCGCGGTGGCCCTCGCTCTGAACCAGCGTTGCAGCTACCGGCGTTGGCATTGGCGGAAGAAGCGATCCGTCGTGCCCGCTCGATGGGAATTCCAGATTCCGAGATCCCAGTCGATCTGAAAGTGCCTAACCCAGCTCTAGAGTTGGAAGGCGGTGCTGAAGCGCGGACCCGGAAGGTTGCGCGCCAGTACTTAGCTGAGTTGGCAGCCCTGCAGCCAGAAAGCGACGACTAACACTACCGGCACCGTGGGTTTTTGCGTTACTATGTGCAGTCATGCCTGCCCGTGGATCGCGTCGTTATGAATCCGAGGGTTCGTCGTACCCAAATTCGCCACGGCATCCGCAACCCCGTCGTTCGCAATCGCGCGGTGCGCAACAACGCCCGTCGCGAGGCTGTGGCTGTTTAGTGCTGACGTTGATCGCTGTCATTGCAGTGATTGGCCTAGTTGGTGCGACTACAAGTTTGCTTTCCCCAATTACGGCGCCGTTTACCAAGCAGCCAATTCCCGATGACGTGCCACCGGCAGCGGCCGAGGCAGCACCGCGTATTGATGTGGAAGCGCCCGGGCGTACCTCGGAGCAATTAGCGCAGTGGGCAGCACCGATTGCCGAAGCGACTGGGATCCCAGCTGTGGCGTTGCAGGCCTATGGAAATGCGGAAGTGACCGCAGCCATCTCGTACCCGCACTGCAATCTGCACTGGAATACGCTAGCTGGCCTGGGCAAAGTAGAAACGCGGCACGGCACCTACACGGGCAAGTGGCTGGAGTCCGCTGAGATTCATGCCGATGGCGTCGCGCGCCCGTATATCGTCGGGCCACAGCTCAACGGTGATGGTTTCGCAGAGATCACCGATACCGATAATGGCGTCATCGACGGCGATCCTGAATACGATCGTGCGGTCGGCCCGATGCAGTTCATTCCGGAAACGTGGCAGCGCTATGGCGTGGATGCCTCCGGTGATGGGGTGGCCGATCCGCACAATATCGACGACGCCGCCATGGCTGCCGCCCGGCTGTTGTGCTCGGGTGAGCGGGATCTCAGTACGCCGGAAGGTTGGACGGCGGCGATCCGTTCGTACAACAACTCTGCAGAGTATGTCCGCAATGTGCGGGACGCAGCTGCGAATTACGCCTTGAACCAACCGGCTTAGAGCCGTAGGTGGCCAAGATCATATCGGCGCTGGCTTCGAAAACATGGAACAATCGAAGTTGTTGGCCGGAAAAGTTCTGGCGGAAAGGTAACTAATGGCTGCAATCATCGGTTTGAATTCTCGTGAAATTTTGGACTCCCGCGGTAACCCAACCGTCGAGGTTGAGGTGCTGTTGGAAGACTTCTCTGTAGGCCGGGCGGATGTTCCTTCCGGTGCTTCTACCGGCGTGCACGAGGCTCACGAGCTTCGCGACGGTGGAGACCGCTACTTGGGCAAGGGCGTCGAAAAGGCTGTTGCCGCTGTAGTTGATGAGATCGAAGACGAGCTGGTTGGCATGGATGCTTCTGATCAGCGTCTGATCGACCAGGCAATGATCAAGCTTGATGGCTCTGACAACAAGTCCCGTCTAGGCGCAAACGCTATCTTGGGCGTTTCCATGGCTGTGGCTCGCGCTGCTGCGCAGTCCGCTGAGCTTCCATTGTTCCGTTACGTCGGTGGCCCAAATGCCCACGTCTTGCCAGTGCCAATGATGAACATCGTCAATGGTGGCGCACACGCAGACTCCGGTGTGGACGTACAGGAGTTCATGATCGCTCCAATCGGCGCAGAGTCCTTCAAGGAAGCCCTGCGCATTGGTGCAGAGGTCTACCACACCCTGAAGAAGGTTATTAAGGGCAAGGGTCTTTCCACCGGTTTGGGCGACGAGGGTGGTTTCGCTCCTTCCGTTGGCTCCACCAAGGAAGCTCTGGATCTGATTGTTGAAGCAATCGAAGAAGCTGGCTACAAGCTAGGCGAAGAAGTTGCTTTGGCTCTCGACGTAGCATCGTCCGAGTTCTACAAGGATGGCAAGTACCACTTCGAAGGTGGCGAGCACACCGCTGAAGAAATGATCGGCGTCTACGAGAAGCTGGTTGAAGAATACGCAATCGTTTCCATCGAGGATCCATTGCACGAGGACGACTGGGATGGCTGGGCTGAACTGACCCGCAAGATCGGCGACAAGGTTCAGATCGTGGGCGACGACTTCTTCGTCACCAACCCAGCTCGCTTGGCAGAAGGCATCGACAAGGGTGCTGCTAACGCACTGCTGGTAAAGGTGAACCAGATCGGTACTCTGTCTGAGACCTTCGAAGCTGTGGCAATGGCTCACAACGCTGGCTACAAGACCATGATGTCGCACCGCTCCGGTGAAACCGAAGACACCACCATTGCAGACTTGGCTGTCGCTTTGAACTGTGGCCAGATCAAGTCCGGTGCACCAGCTCGTTCCGAGCGTGTAGCTAAGTACAACCAGCTGCTACGCATCGAAGACGAATTGGGCGACGCAGCAGTCTACGCAGGCCGCGCTGCATTCCCACGCTTCAAGTAAGCACTAGGGCTTAGGGCTTAAACTAACGCCCACGCCGCCACGGAAAAGAGACTTCGGACTTAGTTTCTTTTCTGGTGGCGGCTTTTTTATTCTCCGTCCGATTTATCCGCGCGGCCGTTTAATCCGCTAGGCGTTTTAATCCGCACAGTGCGCTACCATATGGAGTTATGAAATCTGCCGGTAACTCTAGGCGCTTAAACAGCGCAGCTTCGTCGCGAAGCTCAGCTGCCCCTGCGCGCAGTGGGCTAGGGCAGCGGTACACGCTGGTGTTAGCAGTACTGGTAGTTTTCTTAGCATTAACGCTGGTAGTGCCGCTGCGCACTTACGTTTCCGGCAGGGCAGAGCTGGCCGAAATTAACGCACACAATGAAGTGCAACGCCAGCGCATTGCTGAACTTGAAGCGGAAAAAGAACGCCTGGACGATCCTGCTTATCAAGAAGAACGCGCCCGCGCGATCCTAGGCTTGGTGGAAGAAGGCGAAACTCCATTCCGCTTGATTGACCCTGCGATCTCTGGAGCGCAAACCACCGACGAACCTGTCGAAGACGTCGAGGTGCCCGGTGGCAGTTGGTACGAGCAATTGTGGTCCTCGATTTCTACCCCTCCCGAGCTTCCAGCGCAGGACAACGAAGGGCGTCGTGAAGCAACTAGCCCAGACCGCCTGCCTACGGTACCTACCGAAGAAGTACCAGAAGCGAATTAAAACCCAGATTACTCAAGCAACCAACTTTCCCCATTTTCAAGTGCTTTAACCCGAAGGCACGTGAACAGCTGTTGTAAAGGACTGTAAATGACGGATCAGCCACACGTCAGCGACGCCGACATCCAGGCAATTACCCAGCAACTGGGACGCACCCCGCGTGGGGTAGTTGCCGTGCCATATCGATGCCCTGATGGGGCGCCTGGTGTGGTGACCACCCAGCCGAAGCTAGACGATGGCACGCCCTTCCCAACGCTGTATTACCTAACGGATCCGCGCCTGACCGCCGAGGCCTCCCGCCTGGAAGTCGATGGTGTGATGAAGTGGATGAGCCAGCGCCTCACGCAAGATCCCGAGCTAGCCGCCGATTACCGCAACGCCCACGAGCACTATCTGGCAAAGCGCAACGAATTGGAAGACCTGGGCACCGATTTTTCTGGTGGTGGGATGCCCGATCGCGTGAAATGCCTGCACGTGTTGATCGCATATGCACTGGCAGAAGGGCCGCAACATTTCCGGCTAGGTACCGAAGCCGTGGCGTTGGCCTGCGAAGGCACGCAGTTGCGTGGCACCGCGATTCCTGCGGACTGGCCTACCGCCGCTGAGCTGGGCATCTCACGCGAGGAAGCCGGGGTGAGCCGCCAGTGAGTCGCCGCTTTGCCGCCGTTGATTGCGGTACCAACTCGATTCGTCTGCTGATCGCCGACGCGCGCTACCACGATGGGGTAGTAGAGGTCACGGAGCTCCACCGCCTCATGGAGATCGTGCGCCTCGGCCAGGGCGTAGATGCTACGGGTACTTTAGCTAGCGACGCGTTGGCTCGCGTCCGCGCAGCCTTGGAGCGTTACGTGGAGCTGATGAAGCTCGAGCGCGTGGCTGCGGTGCGGATGGTGGCAACCTCGGCAACGCGGGACGCTAGCAACCGCGAGGAATTCTTCGAGATGACCCGCGAACTGCTCGCCCCCTGGGACACCCAAGCCGAGGTGATTACCGGCCAGCAGGAGGCTGCTTTGAGCTTCCGCGGCGCAATCGATGATCTGCCCGCGGATCAGGAACCGTTCTGCGTGATTGATGTGGGAGGTGGCTCCACGGAGGTCATCGTGGGCGATCACGCTGGCAACGTGCGCGGTTCGCTGTCTGTGCCACTGGGTAGCGTGCGGATTACGGAGCGTTTCCTGCACTCGTCGCCAGCTTCTCCGCACGAGATCTCCGATGCGCGCGAGTTCGTCGCCTACCACATGGATCGGGTGCGCCAGGCGGTCGACGTCGCGGAGGCACACACCGTCGTGGGTTGCGCTGGGACCTTCACCACGCTGTCGGCGTTGGCGCAGGGTCTGGAAAGCTACGATCCTGCGGCGATCCATGGCTCCCGGTTGCGGTTCAACGCACTGCGCCCGCTGAACAACGCAGTAGTAGCTGCCGACGCGCAAACTTTGGCTGCCAACCCCGTAATGCACCCTGGGCGGGCGGACGTCTTCGCCGGCGGAGTGCTCGTGGTTGACGGCCTGATGGATTTATTCGAAACCACAGGCACCGATCAGTTTGTGATCAGCGAAAAAGACATCCTCGACGGCATCGTTGCCGGCCTAATTGACGATGCCGAGGCTGGAGAAGTAAATTAATACATCGTGCGCTTCGCACAAGTGACGCGCACGCCCCTATAGCCCAATTGGCAGAGGCAGTGGACTTAAAATCCATCCAGTGTCGGTTCGAGTCCGACTGGGGGCACACTTTTTTTATTGAACGCTGCCGTGGAATTTAATTTTCCACGTGCGAGATGTGGCCCTTTTCCGGGCCTTGATGCGACAGAATTTCATCGAGCTGATGTCGCAATAAATCCAGGTGAGCGGTGTTGAGCAGCGCATAATCCGTCACCGTAATCCACGCATCTAACAATTCCGAGGCGTAATTGTGCCCATAGCCATCGGGCACATCGCCAGCACCACCAAGATCAGCGGAGACTTGCCAGAAAGTAATAAACGGATACCACGCCATCGCCGAACTGCGTGCCGGACCGGCTGGTTCGACCAGCCAATCGGGGCGGCCAAACATGAGGTTTGGTTCCCACCAGGTCACGGGATCCGTAGCGTGCTGCAGGTACAACACGCGGTGTTGCCACTGCTGATCCATGCCTAACGCCAAGGCTTGGCGCCCGGTGGCTGCGAACTTTACCTCTGGGTGTTGCTCCACCACGGGTTGGTATTCGGGGCTGCCGGGGTCGCGTTCTTCGGTGAGTTCGCGGTGAATTTTATTCGACCGAGGCGGCCCCACCATCAACACCCCATCGGGCACGATGTTCAACACGTTGAGCATTTCCAAGGCAGCTTCGACGCCCACGGTGCCCAAGGATTCACCATAGATGTACAGCTCGGGGCGGTTATCTTCCGGCAGGCGCGACCACCAAGTTGCCACGGCTGTTACCAAGTCGCGGCCAGCGACCGACGGCGAATCACTACCAGTTAAGAACACAGCTCCCGACGGCAATACACCGAACTGCGCGGAGGCGATGGCAGTATCTCCGTCGTAAAGCAACTCAAATGCCTGGGCCGCAACTGGATTAGCCCACCCGGTACCCGTTACGGGCATCACCATCAGCGCCTTGCGGGAAGCGGCATCCGTGCGGTTGAGCTCGCGGATTAGGGCGTGGATGCGATCAGCCATCGTATCGCCATTACCCACGCCAGCGTAGAGGCGGATGGGATCCTGGGCGGGACGGCCTGTGACCTGTTCGAGCTGCTGCTGGGTGAAACCATCCGCGATGAAACGCGAGCCCTCGTAACCCAAGCCATCCCACGAGATCTCGCTGCCAGGGCCTGCGGCGCGCATCGGGGTCTCGGGCGGATGGATATCCTCGCGGTATGTCTGGTTGCGTTCGACGGCCTGACGCTCCATCAACGTGAAACCTGCCTGCGGCAGCAACACCACGGCTGCCAAAAACACCACAACTACTGCCAAGAGGTTGGCGGCCGTAGTAGCGCGGTAGGACTTCATGCCCCAATCCTGGAGAGTTTCGGCCATACGGTCTGTCCAAAGATCCAACCCGCGCCAAGCCCAAATCAAACCGAAGCAAACAATCACAGACATCGTGGCCGAATACAGATAGTGCATCGGCCCAGGAGCATTCATGCCCATCTGCAAAGCTTGATCGCGTTGCCAGGACACCGAACCAGCAACAATCGCGCATACTGCGATCGTGAGCATGATGATCGCGCCGAGGTCGATCCAGCGTTTGCGGTCGTCGTCGAAGAAATCGGGCAGCTTCTTGCCCCAGCGGCGGTCGATAAAGCGCGACACCACCGACACCAACTTGCCCAGCACAATGCCCACGCAATAGCCGATGTTGGCCGTAATACCGCCAACTAAGCCCTGGTAAAACCAGGTACGCGGCAGCAGGGATGGGGTGTAGGCCGCAGCCAAGAACAGTACGAGGATGCTCAAGCCCCACACGCTGTAGCTATCCAGCAAGCGTGCGGGCTGCTTGGACAGATCCGCGAATACGGACGCAGCCGTGGAAGCCACGCGGGAATCAGACAGGCGTGCTTTCCCGGCGCTGTTTGGCTTCCCGGTGCTCTTTGGCTTCCCCAATGCCTGGCTGCCTTCAGATGCTGCAGCTTCAGATGCCGGAGCTTCAGATGCCGAAGGCAGCACCGATCACCTGTTCGATGTGGTTGACCATGGCACCGAAGTAGCCCAATGCGAAGCCGGGATCAGTGACGATCTGGTAAATGATATCTGCATCCATAAACATATATTTTGGCTTAGCTGGGTGGGAAAGTGCTTGAGGCACGCTTAAGGCACCCGGCTTAAGGCACCACGCTTATGGCAAAATCCCGAATTTCTTCCCCAGCTTCAGCGCGGTGGTGAATACTTTGGCGTAGGTCTCCCGTGGCAACGCCGGAACCGATAGCGGAGTAATCCGCTGCACAGTGATTGTCTGAGAGTCGGTGTACTTCAGCAGACCTTCCGCAGCTTGCCGGCGTCCGACACCCGATTCCTTAAAGCCACCCATCGGAGCGGTTACCGAAGCGAAGGTAGCAGCGAAACCATCATTGACATTCACCGAACCAGCCTCAATTAGCGGTGCCAGCTCCTTCGCCCGTCGTGGCGCAGTCCACAACGACGCATTCAACCCATAACGGGAATTATTGGCCTCGGCGATACCTTCATATACGGAGCTCACCTTGTGGATTACTACTACTGGCCCAAACACCTCTTCAGTGAGCAACCGCACTCCCGCCGGTACATCAGCCAAAATAGTGGGCTCATAGAACAGCGGGCCTAAATCGGGACGAGCCCGCCCACCAGCCAAAACAGTTGCCCCCGCGTCGACAGCTTCCTGAACCATCTCCACCACAGTGTCGAATTGCCCCTGCGACTGCAAGCAGCCCATCTCAACGTCCCAGTCGTAGCCAGCGCCAATACTCATCGCGCGGGTCCGATCAACGAACGCGGCAACGAACTCGTCGTAAATGCGCTCGTGCACGTACACGCGCTCGATGGACACGCACAGGTGGCCGGAGTTCGTGAAACAGGCGATGCGCGCGCCCTCAACGGCGGCGTCCAGATCCGCATCATCGGCCACAACCATCGGATTCTTGCCACCTAGCTCCGCCGAAAAACCAATCAGACGCTCGCCACACTGCGCCGCCAACTTCTTACCCGTCGCCGACGACCCCGTAAACATCAAATAATCCGCCTGCCCCACAATCGCCTGGCCCACCACCGAACCCGAGCCCGGCACCACCTGGAACACCTCCCGCGGCAACCCCGCACGATGCAGCAGCTCCACGGCGTACAGTGCGGTAAACGGCGTCGACGAATCCGGCTTCAACACCACTGCATTCCCCGCCATCAGCGCCGCCACCGCATCAGAAACCGACAAGGTAAGCGGATAATTCCACGGCGCAATCACACCCACCACGCCTTTCGGATGGTGGTGCACTTGAGTTTGGCTAACGACGGGTAACGCGCCGGCCGTCTTCCTCGGCTTCAGCATCTGCGCGCCTTGATTCCCGTAATAACGAGCAGTGATGGCCGTATGCATCAACTCCTCGAAGGCACTAGCGCGGTTCTTCCCGGTCTCCGCCTGAATAATGTCGAGCATCTGCTTCTGATGAGTAAGCAACAAGTCATGGAAACGCCTAAACACCTCGCCGCGATCATCGGCGTTGGTATTAGCCCAGTCGGCCTGTGCGGCGCGGGCGGTGGCGAAAGCGCGGGAGACGTCGTCGGCAGTGCCCACCGGGATTTTCGCTAACAGTTCGCCGGTGAAGGGGGCGTGGATAGCGGCGGCTTTGGTTGTGTTGGCGACGGTTGTGTCGGCGGCGGTTGTGTCGACGCTCGCGAAGTTCAGCAGCCGGCGCTGGAGCTCCTCGGTCAGCGGGTTGTAAAAGTTGAGGCTAGGTGCGTCGTTTGGCGCGGTGTCGAGATCAGTTCCTGGCTCAGTGCCGGTAATAGTTTTTGTTTCCAGATCAGTATTGCTCATGGCGCTATCCTAACCATTTTCTGGAATGCCTGGGAACAATATTTAGGGGATACTCGTTGGGAAAAATGACAGTGTTATTAAAAGAGATTTTCGGAAAGGCTGTGACTTCACGTGCGTGCAAGTTCGAATCCAGCTTTTAGTTCCTTGACGCAGACCGTCGAGCGTGGCGAAGACCGCCAACGCGGTGGCTACCCACAGGGCGGCTACTCCCAGACGATGCAGCAGGGCATGGCTTACGGTGCAATGGACGATGTTCAGGCGCCAAGTGGCCATGACCAGCGTCCGATGACGGTGGACGACGTCGTAAGCAAAACCGGCATCACCCTAGCCGTGATCGTCGCTACCGCAGCGATCAACTATGCGATTGCAACGGTGGGCGGCAATCCGAGCCTTGCAATGATGCTAGCGATGGTTGGCGCAATCGGTGGTCTGATCACCGTGCTGGTTTACAGCTTCGGCAAGAAGTTTGATTCGAAGGCAGTTACCCTGACCTACGCGGCGCTTGAAGGTCTATTCGTCGGTGGCATTAGCTTCATGTTTGCCGACATGATGGTTGGTGGCGAAAACGCCGGAGTCATTATTGGCCAGGCGGTGTTGGCAACCATCGGTGTCTTCGCCGGTATGTTGTGGGTCTACAAGTCGGGTGCGATTCGCGTTACCCCGAAGTTCACCCGCTTCATGACCGCTGCTTTGATCGGCGTACTCGTACTGGCCGTAGGTAACCTGCTGCTGGCTCTGTTTACTGGCAACTCTCCACTGCGTGACGGCGGCCCGCTTGCAATCATCTTCTCCTTGGTCTGCATCGGCCTAGCTGCGTTTAGCTTCCTTCTGGACTTCGACCAGGCTGATCGCCTCGTTCGCGCTGGCGCTCCAGCAAACTACGCTTGGGGTATTGCCCTTGGCCTGGCAGTGACCTTGGTCTGGCTGTACATCGAAATCCTGCGCCTGCTGGCTTACTTCAATCGGGATTAGTGCTTTGAACTTTGGCTGGGGTTGGAATTCAATTGGGTTCAGCCCCGGCCACTACTGAGGCTCTTAGATCATTGTTGATCCGGCCGGGATCTAGTGGCCTAGATTCGGCACTCAGTTTCGTTTGATTCCCGAATGCGACCCGTATGGGTCGTTTTTTTATGGTTGTGGATCGGTTGTGGATCGGTTGTGCTGGAGTGATATCTGGGTGGATTTATCTAGGGGATTCATTTTATCTAGGTGGGTTGAAAATCTAACAGAGGTTCTGGGTAAGCAAATTCGTTAATCAACGATTTAAAGTAGGATTGCCATCCCGTCTAGACCGAGCCCCTGTTGGTATTGCGTCACAGTGACGTATTAGACCGGTGGCGGTTCTCCCCTTTTGCAATGCGAATTGGGCATAGTCTGAAAATCGCTTCTACCTGCAGCTTGGTGCGCAATGCACAGTCATGCACGCCGCGATGGCCTCATAACGCGAAATCATTGTGCGTTTGCGCACCACCGAAGGTGCATTTTGCACAACTTTTATGGCT
>JAEZZR010000001.1 GCA_023418505.1 Actinomycetes bacterium | reverse complement strand
GTGCAACACCGGGGATTTTGTGGTCAATGGGGTGGGTATATGCTTGTAGGGCATATATTTTGGGTGACGTTCGAGGTTATAGGGTGTTTTTGGGTGGTTTCAGACACGCTTTTTGACCCTTAACCCTCAAGCTGACCCTCTGGAGAGAAGCACTGCTGCCAAATCTGCAGTTAGAGTTAACCGCATCTGGGATGCCGAATGAACGCAGGTTTCTTGGCCGAGTTCGGTTACTGCATCGAGTACGCAATCGTGCAGCCCATCGGCGACCCATCGTGCGGGATAACGTCAATGTGATTCACCAGAACTGTCTTGTTGTCGCACGAGCTGTAAATGCAGATCTTGCAGCGTATTTGAAAAAGGAAAAAGCGATTACTCGCGCCTACGCACAACGCCCCGAAGCCTAAGCTTCGAGGCGTTGTGGGAGAGATGGCCTACCACGACTTCAGTCATTGATAGATCAGAGCTCAATGCGGGGCAAAAGCCCCGCTCCAAATGAACAAAAACCAATCTAACCCCAGACGGGAAAGCTGTCAACACTTTCCACTGCCAGTAGGTTAGGCAGGTGTTTTCCACATCTGGATAGTTATCCACAGCGAGTGATTTCAAGCAGGTTGATTGCGTCCAGCTTTGGTGTTGTCGCTGGCACAGTAGGCGCTTGTGAACGCACCAAGAAAACTTTCGCTTCCCTTCAGCACTAATCCTTCGACTGCCCAGGTGTCGAATGGATCGGCGGCGAGCTCTGTAGTACTAGTTTCTATCGCCGATGCCATGCTCGCTGATGAAGCATTCACGATTATCGCTGCAGCAGATCGCTCCGTTGAAGTTTGCAACGAATTAGATCCGGATAGTGCTTTGTGGCAGGAAGCCAGTGCGATCGTGCTGGACTGCGAAGCAGCCCAGCACTTAGTGCAAACTCGGGGTTCCTTGCCGGAAGGTCGTGCAGGAATCTTCTTAGTTCATGCAGATTGTGAACCGTGGGAAGACGATGATCCGAAGTGGCAATTAGCCGCGCAAACTGGATGCGAAGCAATTTTCTTCTTGCCAGCAGAGTCGCTTGATCTCGTGGAAAGAATTGGTCACAGGAAGTATCGGGTAGCTCAAAAAGATCAACCAGAGTTCTCGTTTCTTGGTGCCACTTCCGAGGCTGCGAATGTAGCCGATGTGACAGGATTATTTGACAGCGCGCACTTCCCGACCCGCAGGGCGCATGCCAATGTCGGGTTAATCGTGTCCGTGTTTCCTGTCGTTGGGGGAGCGGGAAGTTCGCTTACAGCAGCGGGGTGCGCAGCCTTATTCGCCTCCACCCATGCGGGTATGCCAAGTCAAAGTGCTGATGATCCAGTTTTGCTTATCGACGCAGATCCAGCTACCGGTGGCCTCGATCTACTGCTTGGAATTGAATCTGAAGCGGGTTTGCGCTGGGAAGACCTCCGCTCAAACCAAGGGCAAGTAAGGGTGCGAGCCTTTGCTGAAGCGCTACCGCAGTATGAGGTCAATCTTCCTGGAAAGCGAAGCGTCACACGGGTGGCAGTTTTGACCCACGCGCGGAGCCGGGGGACAAATTCGGTGACTACAGCACATGCCTCCGGAAGAGGCGAACTAACACAACTAAATCCAATTCTCGATTCCATTCGAGCTGAAGGTGGCGTGGCGGTAGTCGATTTAGGTAGCTCACAGCACCCGCAAGCGAATGAAATTCTGGCGCAATCAGACTTAGTTATCGCAGTGGTTCCAACCCAGATTCGGGCGATCGCAGCAGCCCATCGAGTGCTTCTGCCATTGCTGTCGCCGGGGTCTCAAGCCCCGTTGAACAGCAACAAGATGGTGCTTGCTTTCCGTGATGTGCCATACGGGCAAGTAGCAGTATCCGAAGCAATTAACGCGATCGGTCTGCCACAGTCAACATCGATAGTGCGGTTACCGCATATGAAACGGATTGACTCTGAAATCGAATCGCAGGGGGTGGGAGCCAGCTCGATTGCAAAGTGCATGCGTGCTTTAGCTCCCATAACCCAGAGCATCGCTCAATCAAGTCAAGCGGCTTAAAGCTATCCGGCAGGCGCGGGAGGGAAAGCAAACGATGTACGACGATCAAAGACTGTTAGAGCGCACTCGCCAACGGCTCGCAGCAGATCAACAGCTAGCGAATGCAGTTTCGGGAGTGGTGTCTCCCTCGGCAATTTCGGCAGCCATTGCTACTGCAGTGCGCGAGGAAACCAATGGAATCATTGGTGACCACGATTTATTGCGCATTACTCGCAAATTGAAAGAAGAGTTTGCAGGAGCTGGGACTCTCGATCGTCTGCTTAGCGTGCCGGGGGTAACGGACATTTTGGTGACAGCTCCTGATGCCGTGTGGGTTGATACTGGTCAAGGAGTGCAACGGGCTGAGGTGCAGTTTGGCTCGGATCAAGAAGTACGTCAATTAGCGGTGAAACTTGCCGCTCGGTGCCAGCGACGTCTCGACGATGCGCAACCGTTCGTTGATGGTTATTTCACCTCTGGTGATCGGCGCGTTCGGTTGCATGCAATTTTGAGCCCGCCAGCAGTTAGCTATACCCAGATAAGTTTGCGGATTCTAGGTCGCGCAACCATCAGTTTCGATCAAATGGTTGCTACCCAAACCATCGCAAAAGATTTAGCCGAATTGTTACGGCAGATGGTGCTGCGTCGCGTGTCTTTTGTCGTCGTGGGCGGCACAGGATCCGGCAAAACGACGTTGCTTTCCGCTCTGTTAGGTGAAGTGCCCGCAGAGGAGAGAATGATTTGCATAGAGGACACCCCGGAGCTTGCGCCAGCACATCCGCACGTCGTAAAGCTCGTGGTACGTCCCCCGAACGTGGAAGGTACTGGGGCGATCACTCAGCGCACGTTGCTACGTCAGGCGCTGCGTATGAGACCAGACCGCGTGATTGTGGGCGAGATCCGGGGAGCAGAAGTCGTTGACCTGCTTAGTGCGTTAAATACCGGTCACTCCGGTGGTGCGGGGACGTTACATGCGAACTCGATCAATGACGTGGTGGCTCGGTTCGAAGCGTTGGGGGCTCTAGGAGGTCTTGATCGTGAGGCACTGCGTGCCCAGCTGCGCTCAGCAGTCCAAGTGATTCTGGTGGTAAGCCGGCAGGATAAGCAACGGCGCCTGACGCAGATCGGTTTGCTAAGCCGAGATTTAGAAGTGCTGCCGGTATGGACTTATCAGCACGGTCGCGGCCAGGCGTGGTCAAGGTTCATGGAGCTAGTCGCATGATCACGTCTCTGAATTCTCTAATCCTGATTGCTGTAGCCCTTGCGGTGTATCCAACGCCCAGCTTCCAGCGGCGCCTCTTCGGGCAAGACTTCAAGTTGAGGCAGAATTCGGAATCTAAAACCGCGATCACCCGGTTCGGAAGAGGTAATCGTGCCGTCTATCTGTGTCTGCTGTGTTTGATAGTGCTGATCGCGATTGTCGCTGTTGGGATGTATGGCACTGTTGCTGGAATTATCGGGGTTATTACTGCTCGCGAGTTATGGCAACAACGTCAGAAACGCCTGAAGTGTGGAATTGAATTAGAAGCAGCGATAAAGAGCTTCGAATCTTTAATCAGTGAATTGCAGGCAGGAGCTACCCAGTCTGCAGCATTACAAAAAACTGCAATGAGCTTTGCCGACGACGAAAGCGCGCTTGCACATTCGCTGAGGGAAGCAGCTCGGCGCGATGGGGTGGGACTACCGCCCTGGCAGCAGCAACTAGGAGCAGAAGGAAGCCGAGCAGAATCGCCTGATGGCGTACCCACTACTCGCCAGCTTGGTCACGCGTGGGAATTATCCCTCCAATACGGCATGCCTTTAGTGACAGTCTTGGAAACTCAACTGGAGGATTGTCGGGCGCGCCGGGTGCATGTAGCAAAAACCCAGGCAGCCTTAGCCGGGCCACGGACGACGATCATCATCTTGGGTTTGCTTCCAGTATTTGGGGTCGTGCTAGGTACAGCCTTTGGCGCAGCGCCGATGGCCTTCTTGCTCGGTAGGCACCATCCACTAGGAGGAGTCGCGTTGGTATTGGGCGTCAGTGCTGCATGCGCTGGCTTGTGGTGGGCAAACCGGATTATCGCCCGGGCAGAAGAAGCGGGGGTGTAGTAAATGACAGCGTTAGTGATCATTCTGATTGCCCTAGTTTTGTGGCCACAGTCCAAATCCTTATCGCGGCTGCAGCTGGCTAAAGAACGGTCGTCGATCGTGACAGCTGGAAAGAAATTAAATCGGTGGGCTAAAACTGCGCACGCAGGCAGTTATTTCGCGGGAAAATTCAGCGTGAAGAAGCCGGAATTGCAGCAGGCTTCAGCCGAACAGATGTTATCTGGTGCCGCGACCTTGGATTTGCTTGCAGCTTGTTTGCAGGCAGGTTTTACGCCGGTTGGAGCGCTGGCTGCAGCTGCGCCAAGCACGTCAGTCAGACACCGCGAACTGCTGATAAAAACACAGGCGCGCCTAGAGATGAATGTTGCAGCACCATGGCAGTTACTGCAGCGCGATCCTGTCTTTTCGAAATTTGCTCTGCTTGCTAGCAGATCACAAGGATCAGGCACGGCTTTGGCTACTGGGATTCAGCAGCTGGCACTTCAACATCGCAGTACCGCAGAACAGCGTGGTCAAGAAGAAGCTGAACGTGCCGGGGTATTAATCGCAGGCCCACTTGCACTGTGTTTCCTACCGGCCTTCATCATCGTAGGATTAGTGCCCACTGTTGCAGGGCTTGCTGGAGAAATGTTTGCAGGGATAGGCGCATGATCAGAAGCAACAGCAACCATCACAGCCAGTGGCCGCGCCAGGAAAGAGCTCCACCAAGAAAGAGCGCCACCAGGAGAGCGCGCAACAGCGAAACTAGCTCTCACTTCTTCATCAATACATCGATACACAGGTAAAGACCAGGGGGATCAAACCAATGGAATTTTGGAATACTCGAGCACTCAAAGTGGCGAACTTCGTCGAAAAGCGCATGCTACATCCGATAATTCGGCGAGCACAGCGCAGTCTGGCAGATGAGTCGGGAATGAGCACAGTGGAATATGCACTGGGAACTATTGCTGCAGCGGCGTTTGGTGCAGTGCTCTACACCGTAGTGACTGGAGGCAGCATCGTTGATGCGCTGACCAGCATTATTGAACGCGCACTCAACACGAGTGTGTAAGGCAAAAGGTTAATTGAAGCTGGATTGCTGATTGCTATGGATCGTCGAGGCCACCTATCGCCAATCGCTCGAGCGCTTATACCGTTGCGTAACGATCGCGGACAAACCACGATTGAAACCGCTTTTGGAATTGCTGCCTTAATAGCAACGCTTTTGGTAGCAATTGCTGCGCTCGTTGCGGTGGCGACCTATCTTTCTGCTCTGGATAGCGCGGGACAGCTAGCGCGAGCTACCGGCAGAGGAGACGTACAAATGATCGAAGCAATTCGGCAACAACTGCCTTCCTCGGCGCGAGTGAGTACTGCTACCAACGACCAGACGGTCACGATTTCGGTGGCAGTACCTACTCCGCTGCTTCGTATTAAAGCTTCTGCTACGGCGTTGCTAGAACCGTCATGAACTGCCGAAACGCTATCACGAACGATCGTGGGTCAACCAGTGTGGTGGCTGCTCTTATTACTGCAGCGATTGTTGGATTGACGCTGGTAGCACTCAACGCCTCGATGCGGGTGGCGGAGTACCGCCACGATGGCATCGTTGCTGATCTTGCAGCCGTTGCTGCAGCGGTTACCTGGCAGCAAGGACAACTAGCATGTGATGCAGCACAACTGATCGCCGAAGCCAATGATCGAGAACTACAAGACTGCTTTACCGAAGGTGAAGACGTGATCGTTACGGTCGGTGGCGCAACGTCTCGAGCAGGCCCGAAAGCACCTTGATCGCGCCTGCTTTGTCCAGTGGCTCATTGCCATTGCCGCACTTAGGGGATTGAATACACGACGGGCAACCGGTCTCGCATTCGCAGGATTCCACTGCGTCACGGGTAGCGGTGATCCAGGTTTCAAAAGCATCGAACCCACGACGGGCAAAGCCAGCACCACCAGGATGAGCGTCATAGACAAACACCGTGGCCTGGCCAGTATCCGGATGCAAAGCCGTAGAGACCCCACCTAAATCCCATCGATCGCAGGTAGCAACCAACGGTAACAAGCCGATAGCGGCATGCTCGGCGGCATGCAGGGCTCCTGGAATATCAGCAACCTCAACACCGAAAGCCCGTAACGTGGCATCCGGCAACGTGTACGCTACCGCTTTCGTGATCAGCTTTGTGGGCGGATAATCCAGATCCACCGAATCTAAAATCGCGCCATCGGGTAGACGGCGTAGATACGACGTCACTTGGTCGAATACCTGAACCTCCAGCATCGCCAGTGAAACACCTGCACCTAGCTGCATGGTTTGTTCCACTTCAAGCACGGAAATATCAGTCTGTTCGCGCGAATGGGTGGTGTACTCCGGTTCCTCAGGATGGACGAAAGCCACCGAAGAATCCAGATCTAACAAATCGACCACAAAGGACTGGCCACGGTGGAGATACACCGCACCATCATGAAGTTGCTGCATCGCTCGCTTCTGGTCAACAGTGCCCAGCAATCGGCCATCAGCATTATCCACGATGGCGATATCGCCACCAGCAGTACCACGTACCTCGATCTCGCCGTAGATGGAAGCCATGCGAGGGCCACCATCATGATCGGTAGGAAAGAAACGATCCCTACGCCGACGTAGCCAACCAGCTGCCACCATTTCTTCCGCGGTAGCCACACCCGAAGGCCACTGCCGCAGCTGAGCAAGATCCAATGGACGTTCCACGGACGCACAATATAAATGTGGCCACATCACATGCGGATTAATCGGATCGAAAACCGACTTTTCCACTGGCTTGCCCAACAACGCTGAAGGGTGATGAATCAAATACGTATCCATCGGATCGTCGCGACCAACCAAGACCACCAACGCACCCTGGCCACGCCTGCCTGCACGGCCTGCCTGCTGCCAAAAGGACGCCACCGTACCGGGAAAACCCGCTTGCACCACAGCATCTAAGCCGCCGATATCGATACCCAGTTCTAAGGCATTCGTAGTGGCCACCCCAGCCAGCTCACCAGTGTCTAAGCGACGTTCAATGTCGCGACGCTCTTCGGCAAGATAACCACCGCGATAAGACTCCACCTGGTTCGCTAGCGACGGTTTGCCCATAGTCTCTAGGCGTTCACGGGTAGCAATTGCGACGGACTCTGCGGAGCGACGTGCGCGGGTAAAGGTGAGGGTGCGTGCTCCGTCGGCAAGCAAATGAGCCATTACTTCTGCAGCTTCTACCGGGGCGGGACGTCGTACGGGAGCGCCGTTTTCCCCCTGGACATCGGGAAGTAAACCGGGCTCCCAGAGAGCAATCGTGCGCGCGCCAATGGCAGCTCCATCGTCGGTGACGGCGATCGTCTGATGTCCAATCAAGCGGTGGGCGTGATCGGCGGGATCAGCCATGGTCGCAGATGCGAACACCACCGTAGGGTTGCCACCGTAATAACGGCACAGGCGCAGCAGACGGCGTAGAATCCACGACACCTGCGCGCCGAAAATACCACGATAAGAGTGGCATTCGTCGACGACAAGGAAGCGAAGGTTGCGAAGGAAGTGTCGCCATCGATCGTGCTGGCGGAGCAACGAAAGATGCACCATATCGGGGTTCGAGAATACCCAGCGCGCCTCTTCGCGAACGACGCGCCGGGCAGACTGCGGGGTATCCCCATCGAACGACGCAACAAAAATCGGATTCATGCCACGGCCTGCAAGCGCAGCCGCCAGATCGTGAACGTTGCTGAGCTGATCCGCACCCAGCGCTTTGGTGGGGCTGAGATACAGGGCGGTGGCGGTGTCGTCGGTACCAAGAGTGGCAAGAATGGGTAACAGGTATGCCAAAGACTTACCCGAGGCCGTACCAGTGGCAACGATGCAATGCTGGCCAGAATAAGCCAGATCAGCGGCGTGGGCTTGGTGTGTCCAGGGAGCTTCGATGCCTCGATCGATTAGTTCGGCGCGCAGTGCATCCGGAATCCACTGTGGCCAATCAGCAGTGGTGCCCTCGCGAGCGGGTAAATCTGCGATATGCGTGACTGTGGAACGAGGGAAGTCACTGATTAAATCGCGCAGTAGTTCACGGCCGAAAGTCTCATGCGGGGACTTCGGAATCAAAGAGTTAGCAGCCTGCTCAGAGGGAGGAACCTCGGATGATGGGGGCAATGTGTGGTCATTTTTCACCCCTGTTACCTCCTCCATAGGTGCATTGTGGATCTTTCGGTGGCATGCTGGGCACAAGCAGTGCACATCGATTCGAAGCTCACTACAGTATCGGGTCTGAAGTGCAATGCAATTGTATATATGTATGTTTTAGCATCGAGCTTTCGCTAACTAACCTGACAGTTTGGATTTTTCTGCTGGTAGGGGCGGTTTTCGCTTCCTCCCGAATTAAGGTCGAGATAAGTTGCAGTGTCAAGAGTGATTCTCGGTATAGCCTCCCGAAACTTCCCACAATCATCTTCCGCAACCGTTGTAACCGGTACAGGAAGCCCCGTTGTAAGGAAGCCAAGGTGGCACTGACCATTAAATTTGAGGTATTTGGCAATGGCACAAGGCACTGTAAAGTGGTTCAACTCTGAAAAGGGTTTCGGCTTCATCGCACCAGCGGATGGTGGCAAAGATATTTTCGTCCACTACTCGGACATTCAGGGCTCTGGTTTTAAGACCCTGGAAGAAGACCAGGCTGTGGAATTCGAAATCGGTGAAAGCCAAAAGGGTCTGCAAGCACTAGAGGTGCGCCCACTCTAGTTCGGCTTCGTTTCGCACAACACGCCACACCACCACGTCTACACACCACCCCCACTACACGCCACCACGTCTACACGGCATCGCCTGCACACTATCGCCCGCAGACCTGCAATACGGCTTAAACCATTGGTAGTCGTACCGATATCCGGGCGATTGTGTACGGTATTGCAGTAGATAATTCCTGTATGGTCTCGGCCACTGGTTCTCGTCTGGTAAGGAAAGTGTTGTAGATGAAGCGTCTCGTTATTGTTGAGTCGGCTACGAAGGCTCGTAAGATCCAGCCGTATCTCGGCAATGACTACATCGTGGAAGCTTCCGTCGGCCATATTCGGGACTTGCCGCGAAGTGCAACGGATATTCCTGCGAAGTACAAGAAGGAACCATGGGCACGGTTGGGGGTTAACGTTGACGATGGCTTCGAGCCGCTATATATCGTCAGCGCGGATAAGAAGAAGAAAGTCTCGGATCTTCGGGCGAAGCTGAAGGAAGTAGACGAGCTTTATCTGGCCACCGACCCCGACCGCGAAGGCGAAGCCATCGCATGGCACCTGCTTGAGGTGCTCAAGCCTAAGGTTCCCGTACGTCGCATGGTGTTCCACGAGATCACCAAACCTGCGATCCTCGAGGCCGCTCAAAACACCCGCGACCTGGATCAAAATCTAGTGGATGCCCAGGAAGGTCGCCGTATCCTCGACCGCCTCTACGGCTACGAAGTTTCGCCAGTGCTGTGGAAGAAGGTTATGCCGCGCCTGTCCGCTGGCCGTGTGCAGTCTGTGGCTACCCGCGTGATCGTTGAGCGCGAACGCGAGCGCATGGCGTTTATCTCTGCTGATTATTGGGATATCGAAGCCACCCTGGATACGGGTAAGGCTAGCGACGACCCAAATCAGCCTTCGGCTTTTGACGCTCGCTTGTCCACGATTGATGGGCAGCGGGTAGCGCAGGGCCGTGATTTTGACGACCGCGGGCGGTTGAAGAAAACCGACGGCGTGACGGTCGTCGATAAGCAACTGGCAGAAGCGCTAGCAACCGGTCTGGAAGGTGCCGCGTTGTCGGTGGCCAGCGTGGAGGAAAAGCCGTATTCGCGCCGGCCGTACCCGCCGTTTATGACCTCGACGTTGCAGCAAGAGGCAGGCCGGAAGTTGCGGTTTACCTCCGAGCGCACGATGCGTGTGGCGCAGCGCTTGTACGAAAACGGCCACATTACTTATATGCGTACGGACTCGACCACGCTGTCGCAGTCGGGTATCGACGCCGCCCGCGCGCAGGCACGTGAGCTCTACGGTGCGCAGTATGTTGCTGATGCGCCGCGTCAGTACCAGCGCAAGGTGAAGAACTCTCAGGAAGCGCACGAAGCGATCCGGCCGGCTGGGGAAACTTTCGCTACTCCGGGACAGCTCGCACAGAGCCTGGACGGCGAAGAATTCAAGCTCTACGAGCTGATTTGGCAGCGCACTGTGGCCTCGCAGATGGCTGATGCGCGGGGTACCTCGATGAAGGTGACGGTTGCTGGCACTGCAGATCTTTCGGGCAGCGCCGGCACAACAGCGTCGGCAAGCTCCGCGGAGGTGGAATTCGCCGCAACCGGGCGCACCATTACCTTCCCAGGGTTCTTGAAGGCATACGTGGAGGTTTCTCAGCTTGGCGACGGGCGGAAAGTCGCCGACAATGCCGAAAAGCGTCTGCCGCAGCTTAGCGAAGGCCAAGCACTCGAAGCTACGAAGCTGCAGGCGGAAAGCCACAGCACGAATCCGCCAGCGCGATATACCGAAGCTTCGCTGGTGAAGAAGATGGAAGACCTTGGTATTGGGCGTCCGTCTACGTATGCGTCGATTATCAAGACCATTCAGGATCGTGGCTATGTCTATCCGCGTGGCAATGCTTTGGTGCCATCGTGGGTGGCGTTTGCTGTGGTGGGCTTGATGGAAGAGTCGTTTTCGGATCTGGTGAACTACGAGTTCACCTCGGAACTAGAAGGCGAGCTCGACGATATCGCCGCTGGTACGAAGGATCGCACCAGGTGGCTCAGCGGTTTCTACTACGGCGATGATAAGAAGCACCGTCACCGTGGCGCCGACGCGATTGCCACGCACGGTGGGTTGAAGAACATCATCGATGTGAACCTCGAGGCTATCGACGCGCGCAAGGTCAACTCGCTGCACATTTTCGACGACGCCGAAGGCAACCCCATCTACGTCCGCGTGGGCCGTTATGGTCCGTACTTGGAGCGCCTTCGCGCGCCGAAGGATGGCAGTGTAACTAGCGACGTAACTAGCGATGGCGAGCCACAGGTACAGCGAGCAAACATCCCCGAGGCCATGACTCCGGATGAGCTTGACCTAGAGATGGCGGAAAAGCTGCTGGCTATGCCACCAAATGGCAGGGAATTGGGTATCAACCCGGCAAATGGCCGCATGGTGGTGGCCAAAGATGGTCGCTATGGTCCGTATGTCACGGAATTGGTAACCGACGAAGAGAAGTCCGGGGTAGAGGCCAAGGCCGAGCAGATCGTGGCCGAGGAACGTGCTGCTGAAGATAAGCAGCGCGAAGCCGAAGGCAAGCGGGCAAAGAATTGGGAGACCAAGACTGCCGCCAAGCAGAAGGAAAAGCGTATCGCCGAGATCATCGATGAAACGCTGAAGCCGAAGACTGCGTCGCTGTTTAGTTCGATGGAACCGTCCGAGGTCACCCTTGATCAGGCGTTACAGCTGATGTCGCTGCCACGCGAGGTGGGTGTGGATCCAACTGATGGCGAGCTGATTACTGCTCAGAATGGCCGGTATGGTCCGTATCTGAAGAAGGGGTCGGATTCGCGTTCGTTGGCTGATGAAGAGCAGATCTTCACAATTTCACTCGATGAAGCACGCCGGATTTACGCTGAGCCTAAGCGCCGGGGTCGCGCTGCTGCGAAGCCACCGTTGAAGCAGTTGGGTGACAACGATGTGTCTGGCCGGCCTATGTCGGTGAAAGATGGTCGCTTCGGCCCGTACGTCACCGATGGTCAGACCAACGCTTCGCTGCGTAAGGGTGATACTCCAGAGACCATCACCGATGAACGCGCGTGTGAGTTGCTGTCGGAACGTCGTGCGAAGGAAGCTGCCGACGCTGCTGCTGGTGTAACCAAGAAGGCTACCAAAGCCCGCAAGAGCACGAAGAAGACAGCTAAAAAGACCGCTAAGAAGACGGCTAAGAAAACAGCCAAGAAGACCGCGAAAAAGACTGCGCGCAGGTAGCGCCGGGCCACTGCCCGGCTCCTTACGGCCGCGCCACTTAAGACCGATCTGCCAAGGTCGGTCGTACTGGTCGTGCCAGCTGCGTCATATGGGTGCGGCCACGCAGTTCTACCGATTTCAACGTGGTCCAGCGGGCTTGCTCGGCTTCGCTGGCTTGGCGCACGGTAGCCGCGGTAGAGAGCACGCGCCCTGGAGTGTCTTTGGCCAGTTCCGTCAGCCGTGCTGCCTGATTAACTGCGTCACCAATCACGGTGTATTCGAACCGGTCGCGCGCACCAATATGGCCGGCCACCACTTCGCCAGCAGCTACCCCCATGCCTGCTTCTAAACGCAGATCCTGCAGTGCCACGTGGAGCTCGCGTGCCGACGCCAAGGCGTGGCCTGCCAAATCGTCGAGAGGCAAAGGCGCGCCGAACACTGCCAACGCAGCATCGCCCTGGAACTTGTTAATGATCCCGTGGTTTTTGTGCACCACATCCACGACGTGCTCGAAGAAGGCGTTGAGCTCGGCCACCACTTCGTCCGGGGGATTTTCTACAGCGAAACGCGTAGAGCCCACCACATCCACAAACAGCACAGCTACTCGACGATCTTCACCGCCGAGCTCCGGCATCTGCTCTAATGCTTGGCGGGCAACTTCGGTGCCTACATAGCGGCCGAAGACATCTTCCAATCGGCGGCGCTCCTGCAAGCCACGCAGCATTTCGTTGAAGCCGGCCTGCAGAATCCCGATTTCGCTGCCGTCGTAGATTGGTACGCGGGTACCGGCGTAGCCACGGCGTACTTGGTTAATCGAGTTGATCAGGTCGCGGATGGGATCAACCACGCTCATGGTGGCAAGCCAGGTGCCGATAAAGCCGGTGGTTAATGCCAGTAGCGCTAACGCACCGATCGCGGGCATTAAGTCCGCCAGATCATCGGTGAAATATCCGTGCGATTGCGCCCACAGCAGCAGCAAAATGCCCAGCACCGGGGTAGCAGAAGTAAGCAACCAGGTTTGCCAGAGCCGGACACCCACTGGTGGTTCCCAGGAAGAATCGGGTGCCCGGCGCGCCAACGCGGCTACTGCGACTGGGCGGATGAGGCGCTCTGCCGTCAGATAGGTCAGCAGTGCCACCATCGCACCGCCGAGGGTGGCGGTCAGAATAGATACCACGCCCAGCCGGGGATTATGCAGTGCTGCTGCCATGCCGAACACTACAACGCCAATGCCCCAGATCACGCCACCGACCAGGGCTTGATAGGCCGGGATGCGCATCACTAAGCGGCGCACTAGCTGGGGATCGTGCGCTTCCGGGTGGCGGTGCCATTTCAGTACTGGATTAAACAGCACCCACGTGACATAGATGCCGATCATTGCAGCGAAAATCAGATACAGCAGCAGTCCGGTTGCTGCGGGAAGTGGCAGTTCATCGAAGGCGACGAGCCCGTCGATAGGCAATAACCCTGCCAAGAACACGCCTACTGCTGCCGCGCCAAGAAGGTTGCAGAATAATACCCCGGTGGCATACGCAGGCCACGGGGTTTGAGAAAGCCATTGGAGGTTCCTCCACAACCGATGCATAGCAACCACTCTAGTGTTCAGCTTCCCTTGTTGTGGAGGTTATTTCTGAGGATATTGTGGGAGGCATGCAAAAAGATTCCACCGACGGTGCCACCGATAACTACGGCGTGTTTCGTCGGGTGCCGGTCTCTGGTGGGGTGCGGGCGCGGTTGGTGTCGGCGGCTCGGGCGGCCCATAGTGATCTGTCGGGGATGACGCACGCGTGGTTGTTCACTGGTCCTCCTGGTTCGGGGCGCTCGGTGGCCGCGGAATCTTTTGCCGCCGCATTGTTGTGTACGAATCCGAACTTGCCGGGTTGCGGCGAGTGCGAGGGGTGTCGTACCGCGTTGGCGGGCACCCACGGCGATCTGTTGCGGATTACTACCGAGGGCACGGTGATCCGCGTGGAACCGTTGCGCGCCCAGCACATTCCGTGGGCGTATCGTGCGCCTACCACCGCGGCGTGGCGGGTGGTGATCGTGGAGGACGCAGATCGGCTTACCGACGAATCAGCAAACGCCTTATTGAAGTGCGTGGAAGAACCACCCGAGCGCACAGTTTTTCTGATGTGTGCGCCGACGACGAATCCGCGTGACTTTTCCGTGACGCTGCGGTCGCGCTCTCGGCACGTCTATGTGCCAACACCTACTGCCGACGAAGTAGCGCAAATCCTGCGCGCGGAATCCGAAGAGCTCACCGAAGAACAAGTGGCGTGGGCAGCTCGGATTTCAAATGGACACATCGGACGCGCCCGGGGTCTAGCTTTCGACGAAGGCACCAGGCAATGGCGAGCGAAAGCCATGGATCTAGTTGAAGGAGTATTCGACCCAGCACAGACATACGTGTTGAGCTCCCAACTAGCAGCCACGGTGAAAAACGAAGCGCAGCGACGGCTAGCAGAGAAAGAAAGCGCTGAAGTAGCGCAGTTGGAGCAATCGCTTGGTGTGGGTGCCAAGGGCAGAGGTACTGCTGCTGCTAGTCGCGGTAATAGAGGCGTGTTCAAAGAACTAGAAGAAGAGCATAAACGCCGGCGCCAACGTACCGAACGCGATCTGCTTGATCTGGCACTGACCGACATGGTGGGACTATTCCGCGATGCCTTGATGGTCTCTGCTGGTATGCCTAATAGCGCATTGATCAATCCGGACCGGGCGCGCACTGCCGCTGAATTGGCGCGCCGGGTGAGTGCGGAAAATTTAGTCCGCTGTATCGATGCAGTCATGGAGACCAGAGGACTACTGAACACTGCGGTGACTTCGGCAACGCTGCTGGCAGGATTGATGGGGCAGCTGCAAGTGGTTTGTAACATCGGGGTGCGTTAGGAATACCCGCAGGTCAGTTGGCGCGTTTTGGGAACTATGCCGGCAATCGGCTACTATGTGGCAGGCATCGTGATCTGAAGGTATGCAGTTTGATTGACTGCCTGAATGATTATCACAATGCGCCGCCTTAGCTCAGTCGGTAGAGCATCTCACTCGTAATGAGAAGGTCGCGAGTTCGATTCTCGCAGGCGGCTCTCTTTCATATCTGGGGGAATTATTTGGGGAACCGTCCAGAATAAGTAACCGAGATTTCCGGGTGTGCCGTCGCTAGCGGCCAAGCGCATAACTCCAACACTGCTTAAGTGTCGCACCGAGGCTGCGCTAAGCCTGCGCGGTACAGTGGGGTTCTGATCGTCTCGATGAATTCGATGAATTCGATGAAGGAGTCCACAGTAGTGAAGGTTTTGATTACCGGTGGTGCCGGCTATATTGGCTCTACTATTGCAGCTTGTTGCGTTGATAACGGCATCCAGCCGGTGATTTTGGATGACTTCAGCACGGGTTTGCGCACCTTCGCTGCACCATATCCGCACTACGAAGGCGATATTGCTGATGTGCAACTGTTGCAGCAGATCGTGGCCGACCACCCAGAGATCGAAGCCGTGATTCACTGTGCCGCCAAGATCGTGGTGCCAGAATCTGTCGCCCTGCCACTGGATTACTACGAGAACAACGTGTCTAAATCCATCGTGATGGTGCGCGAACTCTCGCGGCTGGGTGTGCGTCGCCTGATCTTGAGCTCCACTGCCTCGATGTACCAGCCCGAAGCAGATTTCATGGTCGATGAAACGAGCTCTGTGTTGCCTCTGAGCCCATATGCGGCCTCCAAGGTGATCCTGGAGCGCATGTTGCAGGATTTCGCTGCTACGGGTGCTCTCGAAGCGATTGCCCTACGGTACTTCAACCCGATTGGCGCCGATCCTCAAGGGCGGTGCGGCCTGCAGAACCCGAATCCAACTCATGCACTGGGCAAGATGGTCGAGGCGCACAACGAAGGCAAGGCGTTTACCGTCACTGGCGTCGATTGGCCTACCCGCGATGGCTCCGGGCTGCGCGATTACATTCACGTATGGGATCTCGCTCAGGCGCATGTGGCAGCACTGCGCCGTTTCACCGAGGTGATCGCAGACGCCACTGCCGATGCCACCGACGACGCTAGCGCCGAAACCGTCGAGGTTTACCCAGGCCGTCCGTCGCGAGGCTACAACATCGTTAACCTTGGCACGGGCACGGGTACTACTGTTTTTGAGCTTGTCGACGGTTTTAAGTCTGCTACGGGCTCACAGATGGAAGTAAAGACGGCGCCTCCGCGCCCAGGTGATGTGGTGGGCTGCGCTTCCCGGGTGGATAAGGCACAGCGACTATTGGGCTGGTCGGCCAAGCTATCGATTACTGAAGGCGTACGCGATGCTCTCCGGTGGGCTAACCAACTACCTGAGGTGCTCGCTGACGAAGCAAAGCTCTAATCGCTGCGACCATACACACTGTCCAGTGCACTGCTAGCAGTGCCAGGAAGAACAGCGAGATCCCATCCCAACCCATTAAGTGGCTGCCCAGAGATAGGGTGCCCACGGGGAATGTAGAGGCGAACCACCCTGGGTTAAATGCCTGGCCACTTAGCACGTAGCGGTAGGACTGATACATCGCCCACAGCAATAGTGGAATGCCGGCGATCATCATTAGCCAGCCGTATCCCGTCGCCAGCTTCTCTGGTACTGCATTGATGTCCGGGGTGAGCCACGGGTAGATCGCCAGCGCAATGGTTTGGGCGGCAGCGGTTGATTGTCCCACGATGCCCAGCGGGATGAACGTAGAAATGGTGGCGCCTGCCGGAATTGGATCGTGGAACCACGCGCGGTGGTACGCGGTGGCGAAAATGGTTAGTGCCAGTGGCAGTGCCATCACAAAGCAGCATAGTGCCACCACGGTGAGGGTAAACGACCAGGTGGGATCTGAAATATGCTTTGCCCAGCCCGCACCGACAGTCGCCGACACCATCGGAGCCACCACAGGCAGTCCCCACGTCAATCGCGGGGTGCCGCAATCACGGCGGATCAGCAGGCTCATGAAACTAGTAGCACTGAAAATACCGATGACGGTACCAATCACCCAGGTAGTGCCGTCGACGCGCCACGCCCAGGTGGCACCGTCGCCAGCTACCGTTGCAGTTGCTGAACCAGTTGCCAGAATGCCCATCGCCACCATGCCCCATGCGGGAGCTTGCTCGGGCTGGTGGAATGTGGGACGGAATACCGCTCGTCCACGCATCACATTGATCAGGTACCCCACAGTTAGGGTGATTAGCAGCGTCCACGCGATTACCAGCATGACCGTCGCCAGCGTGTGAATCCCGTGGGTGGCCAGCAATGTGGTGAGAATACCGGTGCCCATCACCGAGCCGAACCACGCCGGACCTGGCCCCGGTAATGCGGGAGGCTTGGAAGCTGGCGACGACTGAGCCGGCGCAGCCACAGGCGACGACGAAGCCCCCGACTCTGGGCGAGCCGGGGGCGTAGGTTGCGGTGCTGGGTTGGTCATCCTTACACCATAGACCTATTGGAAGTTCGTTTACAGCTGGTGCAACTTCAAGCTGCTAGCTGGTGCCGAACGTTCCTAAGCGTCGGACTTGAAGAATATTAGAGGCGTACAGAAACCGTAGCGTTGTCGTCGATTTCCTTGGACTCTGGGTGCTTCAGCAGATCGCGCTTTTCCAAGCCCTTAGGCAGCAGGAATAGAGAGATCAGAGCTGGGATGGTCATGGCAATCAAGTAGTAGGAGATGTACTGCGGGTTGCCGGTGTTGTTCAGAATCATCTGAGCAATCATTGGAGCAAATGCACCACCAAGAACTGCGCCCAAAGCGTAGGAGATAGAAGCGCCCGAGTAGCGTACTTCTGCTGGGAACATTTCGGAGTACATAGCAGGCTGTGGGCCGAAGGTCAGTGCCAAAGGAATGGTCAGTACGGCGACGGTCAAGACGTACAGCATTGGATCACGAGTATCGATCAGCGACCACATCACCAATTCCCAGATGATGATCAAAACGTAACCCAGGATAAAGGTATTAGCGCGACCAATCTTGTCCGAGAGCGCACCAGCGATAAACATGAAGATCGTCCAGCACACACCTGCAACCAAGGTGCCGGTCCAAGCCACTGCTGGTTCCATGCCCAGGTTCTTCTGTGCGTAGGAGCCGAAGAAGGCGATCACCAAGTAGCCGGTAGCCTGCTGTGCTGCGAAGATGAATGCAGCCTGGATGACCTTGCCCCAGTGGTTCTTGAATAGCTCTGGCAGTGGGGTAGAGCGTTCTGCAGACTCAGCCTGCATAGCGCGGTAGACAGGAGACTCATCTACAGCCTTACGGATGACGTAACCAACGATCACCAGTACGAAGGACAGCAGGAATGGAATACGCCAGCCCCACTCCATGTAAGCGTCGGTGCCTACGATAGCCATCACGATCAACATTACAGCCGTAGCCAAGGTTAGGCCTAGTGGCACACCAGCCTGTGGGAAAGCACCGAAGATGCCGCGCTTGTCCTTAGGCGCGTATTCCACCGACATCAACGCAGCGCCACCCCATTCGCCACCAGCAGAAATACCCTGCATGATGCGCAAGAGGATCAACAGAATTGGTGCGGCTACACCGATTGCTTCGTAGTTTGGCAGCAGACCAATCAGGAAGGTTGCTGCACCCATGCCGATCAAGGTGAACACCAAGATCATCTTGCGGCCGTAGCGGTCGCCAATATGGCCAGCGATCACAGCGCCAAGTGGGCGGAACAAGAAGGAGATACCCAGCGTTGCCCACGCCAGCACCTGAGCTAGCTGAGGGTTCGCGTGCGACGCTGGCTCAATGAACTGAGGAGCCAACACAATTGCGGCTGCCTGAGCGTAAATCAGGAAGTCGTAAAACTCGACAGTGGTACCGACCAGCGTGCCGGTAAGCACTCGTTTACGCTGCTTCGGATCCGCAGCGATGATTGATGTGGACATAGGTAGAGACCAATTCCTTCGTGATACTTCAAGTGACAGAAGGGTATCTTGACACATCTACGGCAAGCCGTGCACCTCGATCGGGAAGATACGGACATGTTCGGATGGGGTAGCGGGGGTAGCGAAGGTATTTGCTTGCATCTCTGTGAACAGCGGTTCTGTGTTTTAAGGGGGTAAAAGCTATGTACTGGCTCACATGAATCGCGGTTGGACGACGGGGGTAGCGGTATTTATGGCTTTGGAAAGTTGTTGTTTTTAAAAGTAGCCAGCTGAGCAGGGTTTCTTTTGGGAACAGGCGTGTTTTGACGCCTTCGGGCGGGGGTAGGAAAGTGTCCGAACAAAAAACGCAGCTATGTGACAATAGTGATAAAAGTGACAGTTGTGGCACTTAAAGTAACGGCATGATAACGAACCGGTCTCTAGGGGGATTCAACCCCGATCGGGGGTGATAGCTGGGGGTGAAATAAGCCCACCCCCGACTGGGGGTGATTTAGGCGATTGTGGAGGTTTTGTAGGGACGCGGCTTCACGAAAGTCACTTCGAATCACGCTGATTTTGGTGCGCATAGCAGTTGAGGCTCGTAAGGTAGCCAACATGGAAAAGGCAACAGCAACGCCAACTGCAATGCGCAATGCTCCCATGTGGCTATTTGTTGCCCTAGCTGTCTTCATTGTGGCTTGGGGCGGAAATCAGTTCACGCCTCTGATGGTGATGTACAGGATCAACGGAGACCTCTCCTTAGTCTTCGTAGACTTCCTGTTTTTCGTCTATGCCTTAGGCATTGCGCCATCGTTGTTGATTTCCGGTCCGCTATCGGACCGCATTGGCCGCAAACGCGTGATGCTGGCAGCACCGGTATTTTCCATCATCGGCTCTTCTTTTATTGCTGTGGGGGAGAGCGTCGCCGGGCTGATTCTGCTCGGCCGCTTTTTATCCGGCATCGGCGTTGGCATTGCCATGGCCGTGGGTGGTTCATGGGTAAAGGAGCTGTCGACGCGACGCTTTGACCACAAGGCCAAACCAACCTCGGGAGCGAAACGTCAATCAATGGCGCTTACCGCTGGATTCGGTATTGGTGCTGGTATTGCCGGTATCTGTGCCCAATTCCTGCCACTGCCTGGCCAACTGATTTACTTCCTGCACATTGCAATTGCAGTGCCACTGTTATTCGGGCTTTTGCTAGTTCCAGAAACCCGGCAGTCGGTACGCCTACAACCAAGCGACAAAGCTGACGATAAAGATAAAGCCGCCGCGCAGCCGAAAGAATCTATCTGGGAATCCTTGAAGACACCATCGGTGACGCGCCACCGCTTTATTTGGGTGGTAGCAATTGCAGCACCGTGGGTTTTCGGTGCTGCAGGTGTGGCCTATGCGATCATCCCGAACTTGATGCAAGACCAGTTGGCGTATCCGATCTTCTTCTCCGGAGTGATCACAGTGGTAGCCGCGGGAGCTGGCTTCTTGTGCCAGCAGGTCGGCCCGCGCCTGGTGTCTAATGATTCGGCTCGCGGTACCTTGATCGCGATGAGTGTAGTGCTAGTGGGTATGGGACTTGCTGTCTGGATGGCAGGGCATCAGAGTCCACTTAGTGCCTTTGTTGCTTCCACTGTGCTCGGAATGGGCTACGGCTTGTCGATGTTTGTAGGGCTCAACGAGGTGCAGCGCATCGCAGGTAGTCGCGATCTGGCAGGTCTAACAGGTATCTTCTACGCACTGACCTACATCGGGTTCGCATTTCCAGCGATCCTAACGAAGTTCCACCAGACCTTCCCGTGGCTGACCTACCCAGTGATGCTGGCCATCGGCATGGTTATCGCAGCCATCACCATGGTGATTGTGGCAATTAACTCGAAGAAGGATCTGCCGCAGCAGGTAGAGGATTTCTAACTCGGGCGCACTATCCCCGAAAGCGCATCTAACCGAATGCACCATCCCCGAAAGCGCTAGCGTGGCTCTGGCTCCACGTAGTCATCTTCTGGGCGCACCGCAGTTTGCAGTGCCACCGCCCGAGCGAGCCGGGCATAGCGCAGTTCTTGTTCCCGGAAGCGGATGTAGGCGCTAACTGTGGTGAAGAAGAACGCCAATACCAACGCGTAGAGCAATAAATCAGAGCCACGATTCACGCCGATGGCGTTTGCTACCACCGTTAAATCGTCGGGACGCACAATCGCCCACACGCAGGCGACCACAAATACTAAAAAGCCCAGTTTGACGCCTGCTTTTGCGCGTGCTTTACGACGATTGCTGACAAAGAACCACAGCAGCAGCACTACTGCAGCCAATAAAATCAATTGGATAATTGAGGTAGTCATCAATCAACCTCACAGACGCTTCGAGATAAACGAATCCGACAGAATATTCACGCCATTAAACAGCGATTGGCCCTTGGACAATGAATATTCGGTGTACAGGATGTCTACCGGTTGTTCGGATACTCGCCAATCTTGGGATGCCATCAAAGAGACAAATTCACTGGCGTGGCTCATGCCGTTCATACGCAGGTTCAGATCCCAGGCCACGCGGGAGTTGAAAGCCCGCAAGCCATTATGCGCATCGGTGAGCCCCAGCTTGCGCGTGGTTGGCGAAAGTGCCACCACGGTTTTTAGTACTACGCGTTTGATAAAAGGCACTTGATCGTCGTCGGATTTCGGACGGCCGAAGCGCGTGCCCACCACAATATCGACAGGCTCGGTGCGCAGGCGGTGCACCATTGCGACAACGTCTTTCACCTGGTGCTGCCCATCGGCGTCGAAAGTGACGAAGTACTTCGCACCCGGCTGTTTGCGTGCATATTCCACCCCGGTTTGGATCGCAGCGCCCTGGCCTAGGTTCACCGGATGATTCACCAAATGTGCCCCTGCAGTGTGAATCTGCATGCCGGAACCATCCTGCGAGCCATCGTTGACCGCCACAATATTGGGAAACGTCTCGCGCGCGTTTTCCAGCACTTCCCGAATGACTGTGGCCTCGTTATAACAAGGCACAATCAGCCAGGTATCTGTGAAATCCTCACTCATAATAAGCCATACCTTAGCGGACTAGCGCGCCTAGCGGATGAATAACCTGCGATAGGTGTTTTGAAGCACTCGCGTCGGCAGCATCCGATACGCACTACGCACCAGGAAATTCGCAACTGCCCGTGGCCACGAAACTAACCCCAACTGCACCATCAACCGTTGCAGACGCCATTCTGATTTCGTAATGCCCGGTGCTTTACGACGTTGCAACATCCCATCGGTGCGGAATCGCGTGAGTGCTTCCGGGGCATTGTAGAAGCGTCCGCCATCGGCGAGCAGCCGCAGCCAGAGGTCGTAGTCCTCTAAATAGGGGAAGTGGCGGTAGCCGCCCACGCGCTTAATCGCGGCAGTACGCAGCATCACCGAGGGATGATTGACCGGGCTATTAATCAACGCATACCGCGCAATTTCTTCGTGTGTTTCTGGCAAACGACGAATACCGGTGATGTGATCTTCGTCGGCCGAAGTAAATTCGGCTAAAGCCGAGCCCACCACATCCACAGGCTGGCCAGCTTGATCCGCCTCGACAATGGCTTGCCACTGTTTGGCAAAGCGATCGGGCTCGGCGATGTCATCGGCATCGAGGCGAGCAATCCAGCCGGTGCGTACCGCAGCCAGTCCAGCGGCAGCGGCGAGGCCAGCACCCTGATTGCGCGTCCGGCGTAGCACGGTGAACTTTGGGGTCTCGGGGCTTTGGCAGCGTTCGGTGGCGCGTGCAATGACGTCGTCAAGCTCTTGCGTTAATAACCCATCTGCAACCAGCACAATTTCTTGAGCAGGCAGTTGCTGCGCAAACACACTCTCCAACGCCTGCGCGAAGGCTTCCGGGTTGGCGCGGTGGTACACGGTCATTAGGACGGTGATGTCTGTAGCGGTGGGCAGCTCAGATTCCATGAGAGTTAAGTGTAATCAGCAGCTGTGTGCGCGGTGCGTTTCGCGTGCTATTTCAGTGCTGTTATTCCCGGGCGGCTATTTCAGGGCGTTGAGGGCGCGCAGGTGTGTCGCGATACCAAGTGCAGAACCACTCAACAGCGCCGCGATGGTACGAATCGCCAGATTGCCCGGGATGAACAGGATCGCAGTGGCCACGATGGTGGCTAGCACCCAGCCCAACATATAGAAACGGTGCTTTCCGACGGCTAAGGTAACTGCGCCCGTGACCATCAGCACTGCCGTAGCAGTGGCAGCCAAGGTTAATCCCGCCAGAATATTGCCCGGCACGAAGTACTCGGGAGCTAGGATCGCGCGGATGATGAACGGGCCGATCAACCAGGCGAGCGCAGCACCCACAGCGCCGAAAGCCACTAAAGCGCCAAGGGGTTTTGCTAGAGCCTTCAGCGGCTGGTTTGCGTTGTGAACGAAGTGGACGATGATCGCATTCTGGAATTTCTCTAGCGGCATTAACAGAGGGGCACGCGTCAGCGTGACCGCGTAGATCACACCACCGGCGGTAACCGTTGCCACTGCGGTAAGGGCGGAAGTGTCGGCGGAGGCGGCGTCGTTAGCTAATTTAATTAAGGTCGGGAAGCCGGTAACCAGCACAGCAGACGCACCTGATGCCCACATTGCGGTGAACATCAACCTGACGAAGCGGCGGGTAGGAACGTCGGCGCTAAGGAGGAGCACCTCGCGCGTTGCCGGAGATACCGCAACCAACAACAGCCAACTGATGGTGCCGATCATTGTGATTACCAGCCAGGCCACCAACCCCCAGCCGAACAGATATGCCAATACGGCAGGAACGACGCGGATTAAGATGTCGACGATAATCAGGCTGGCATAGTGGCTCCAGAGCTTTCGGGCGCTGAGCAAGCCCGAAACTGTGGCTTGGATGGCGTATAAGCCCAGGCCACCGGCCATAAGTAATGTGCCGGCAACCTCGTTGCCGTCCAATACTCGCGGTGCCCAAATCGGACCAGTAACGGCAAGTACGGCGAATGTGATCGCACCGACGGCCAAGGCCACCATGATTGGTCGAGCTCCCGAAGCAACAGTGCGCTTACCAGCGTCGCGAGCTCCTACCGCGCGTGTGGTTTCCTGCATTAACCCACCAAGAACCCCGGTGAGAGCAAAAAACATGCCCCAATACGCGGTGAACTGGACGTTGACCTCCATGCCAAGTGTCCACGCGGACAGCAGAAGAATCGCGAAACTTCCAGCAGCAGCAATCACTGTTGCAAGGGAGAGCCATTTCATGATCAGTAGATTCTACGCGCCGTTAAAAAGGTGCCAATAGTGAACGTTTCGGTATAGGTAAGTAGTGTAGAGACCGTGGCTAAACATTATGATCTCGTAGTTCTTGGCGCAGGCCCTGGTGGGTACGTCGCCGCAATCCGTGCTTCACAGTTGGGTTTAAAGACCGCTGTGGTGGAACCAAAATACTGGGGCGGTGTCTGCTTGAATGTGGGCTGCATTCCGTCCAAATCGCTGTTAAAGAACGCTGAAGTGGCGCATATCTTTAACCATCAGGCGAAGACGTTTGGTATCTCCGGTGATGTTTCCTTTGATTTCGCAGCGGCGCACGACCGCTCGCGGAAGGTGTCTGCGGGCATCGTCAAGGGCGTGCATTACCTGATGAAGAAGAACAAGATTGACGAAGTTAACGGTCGCGGACAGTTCACCGATAGCAAGACCATCAAGGTAGTTGATGGCGACGACGAGGGAACTGAGCTGACCTTTGACAACGCCATTATTGCAACTGGTTCCGTAGTGAAGTCGCTGCCTGGCGTGGAGCTCGGTGGCAACATCGTTTCTTACGAAGAGCAGATCTTGTCTGATGATCTGCCAGATTCCATGGTGATTGTCGGCGCTGGTGCAATCGGCATGGAGTTTGCTTATGTGCTGGCTAATTACGGTGTAGACGTCACCATCGTTGAGTTCTTGGACAACGTCCTGCCAAACGAAGACGCAGATGTTTCTAAGGCGATTGCCAAGGAATACAAGAAGCTTGGCGTGAAGCTGATGACCGGGCACAAGACCACCTCTATTAAGGACAACGGCGACTCCGTCGAGGTCAAGGTGGAATCCAAGAACGGCGGTAAAGAGCAGACCCTTACCGTTGACCGCGTGATGGTCTCTATTGGCTTTGCTCCTCGTACTGAAGGTCTTGGGCTTGACGACGCTGGGGTGAAACTTGGCGAGCGTGGCGAGATCGTGATCGACGAGAACATGCAGACCAATGTTGATGGCATCTACGCCATTGGCGACGTCACGATGAAGCTGCAGCTAGCACACGTGGCAGAAGCTCAAGGTGTAATTGCTGCTGAGCATATGGCTGGCCACGAACACGATGTGATCGAGGACTACAACATGATGCCTCGTGCTACGTTCTGCAACCCACAGGTGGCTTCCTTCGGTAAGACCGAGGCTCAGGCAAAGAAGTGGGCAGAAGAAAACGATCGAGAGATTAAGGTTTCTACCTTCCCATTCTCTGCTAACGGCAAGGCGCAAGGTCTGGCTGAAGCAGCTGGCTTTGTGAAGCTGATTGCTGATGCAGAATACGGCGAACTGCTCGGTGGCCACATGGTTGGTGCGAACGTCTCTGAACTGATGCCACAGCTGGTATTGGCGCAGAAGTACGAGCTGACCAGTGAAGAAATCGGCCGTGCGGTGCACATTCACCCAACGATGTCTGAGGCTATGAAGGAAGCAGCCGAAGGCATTAAGGGGCAGATGATCAACCTGTAAATTTGCACCCACCGTAAGTTAGTTGACATATCAACTAGGCGGAGTTAAGGTTAAAGGCATCCAAGTTGCATTCAGTGCAATTTGGGTGCCGATTTTTTTATTTACCGAGAGGACATCAAAAATGACCACCCCAGCCACTTACGCAGCACGCTTCTTCCCAGGCGCATTCTTCCTTTACTCCGGCTTGAACAAGCGCAAGGCAGATAGCGAAACCGCAAAGGGATTACAAGAATTCGCAGCAGCTTCGCTGCCACAGGTAAAGAAGCTCTCGCCAGAGACCTTCACCAAGCTGCTGTCTACCGCAGAGATTGCTACCGCCGCAGCGCTGCTTACTCCATTCGTGCCGAACAAGTTGGCTGGTCTAGCACTAACTGGCTTCGGTGCTGGCTTTATGAACATGTACCTGCGCACCCCAGGTATGACGCAGGAAGGTTCCGTAGCACCATCCGAAAACGGCATGGCCTTGGCTAAGGATTCCTGGCTGCTAGGTACTGGTGTTTCCTTGCTGCTGTCGAAGTAATAACTAGCAGCAAACATAAAAACGCTCCCACCAAGATTTTCTTGGCGGGAGCATTTTGCTATCCGATAAGGACAAATCCTTGTCCGTTAAAGGCAGATCCTAATGGTCAGATCCTAGTGGAACTGGCCTTCCTCGGTGGAGCCCTTCAGAGCGGTGGTGGAGGAGTTCGGGTCGACGGTGGTGGCGATCTTGTCGAAGTAGCCTGCACCAACTTCGCGCTGGTGCTTCACAGCGGTGAAGCCGCGCTCCTTGGCGGATTCGAACTCGCGGTTCTGCAGCTCGACGAATGCGGTCATCTGCTCGCGAGCGTAGCCGTATGCCAGGTCGAACATGCCGTGGTTCAGGGCGTGGAAGCCAGCCAGGGTGATGAACTGGAACTTGAAGCCCATCTTGCCCAGTTCGTTCTGGAACTTAGCGATCTCGTCCTTGTCCAGGTGTGCGGACCAGTTGAACGATGGGGAGCAGTTGTAAGCCAGCAGCTGGTCTGGGAATTCAGACTTAACGCCCTCAGCGAACTTCTTAGCCAGCTCGAGGTCTGGGGTGCCGGTCTCCATCCAGATCATGTCTGCGTATGGAGCGTAGGACTTTGCACGGTCGATGCATGGCTCCAAGCCATTCTTCACGTGGTAGAAGCCCTCGGAGGTGCGGTCGCCGGTGATGAACTTCTGGTCGCGCTCATCAACATCGGAGGTGATCAGGGTAGCTGCTTCAGCGTCGGTGCGAGCAATGATCACGGTTGGGGTGTTTGCCACGTCTGCTGCCAGGCGAGCAGAGGTTAGGGTACGGATGTGCTGCTGGGTTGGGATCAGCACCTTGCCGCCCAGGTGACCACACTTCTTTTCGGAAGCCAGCTGGTCTTCCCAGTGGGTACCTGCAGCACCAGCCTGGATCATAGCCTTCTGAAGTTCGTAAACGTTCAGAGCGCCACCGAAGCCTGCTTCACCGTCTGCAACGATTGGTAGCAACCAGTTGTCAACCGAGGTGTCGCCTTCGATGCGAGCAATTTCGTCTGCACGAAGCAGTGCGTTGTTGATGCGGCGCACAACTGCAGGAACCGAGTTTGCTGGGTACAGCGACTGGTCTGGGTAGGTGTGGCCGGAGAGGTTTGCGTCACCTGCAACCTGCCAACCGGACAGGTATACAGCGCGTAGGCCAGCGCGAGCCTGCTGTACGGCCATGTTGCCGGTCAGAGCGCCTAGGGCGTTGATGTAGGAATCGTCATCTACGTTGACGCCTTCCCATAGGATTTCGGCGCCGCGCTTTGCCAGGGTGTTCTCTTCGACAACAGTGCCCTGCAGTTCAGCAACCTGCTCTGCGGTGTAATCGCGGGTGATGCCTTCCCAGCGTGGGTTTTCGTCCCAGTCCTTCTGGATTTCTGCGGCGGTACGTGCCTTGCCGACGTTCGACATATCTGGTGTCACTTCCTTCGTGCTGACCTATTGACGAGTACGTTGCTTGCAAAAGAACACACCAAAACGTTGCACACAAAAGTGTGGTGCGTCTCTTGCTGTTAAGCAACGTGCTGTAGTTCACAATAATCGGTGAGAAATCAGCTCGCGTCAAGGGGGTGGGGTAAATGTGCGCCCCGAGACCTATTTATTTAGTGGTTGCTGCACGCGGAAAATGGTCGATCAAGTGGTATCTGGGTGTTGTTTGGATCCTCGTTCTTCTGAGCCAAACTCCGCCGGAGAGATTAATTTCCCAGTTAGGGCGCATTTTCCGTGGCTGAATTTCAGTCTCACGAATTGGAAAGCCGGCAGATTTCCCTCCGGCATGCCGGGCAAAATCCGTCGTAAAGCGCACAGGGATCGGAAAGTAAATTTGCGCGCTGCACTTATATTTGGGGGTGGAATTGGGGGTAGTGGGGGTAGGTGTTGATAGGAGGGTTGATTGCCTTTTATTGCCTCGGGTGTTGCGGGTTGTGATCCAGAGCCAGAGACGCGCTGAAAGTGTTGTTTTAGGCAATTTAGTGACATAAGAGACGTGCATCACATAGGCTGGTAGGCATTGACTCGGCTATTCGATGTTTAGGAGAGTAATGACTGAGCGCATTGAAGCTGGTGGCCTGCAGGTCGCCAAGAAACTGTACGACTTTGTAAACGACACCGCGCTGCCTGCAGCAGGTATCGAAGACAAGGATGCGTTTTGGAGCGGTTTTGGGCAGATCGTTGACAAGTTCACGCCCCGCAACCGCGAGCTGCTAGCCAAGCGCGATGACCTCCAGGAAAAGCTGGATCAGTACTACCGCGAAAACCCAGGTAAGCAGGATCTGGATAGCTACAAGGCATTCCTGAAAGACGTAGGCTACTTGGCCGCAGATCCGGGCGAGTTCCAGGTCACTACCGCAAACGTCGATGAGGAAATTACCTCCACTGCAGGTCCGCAGCTGGTGGTGCCTGTGCTGAACGCCCGTTTCGCCATTAACGCGGCGAATGCTCGCTGGGGTTCGCTTTACGACGCTTTGTATGGCACGAACGCAATCCCAGAGGACGGCGGTGCCGAAAAGGACACTAAGGGTTACAACAAGGTTCGTGGCGATCGGGTGATCGCTTGGAGCCGCAACTTCTTGGATGAGGCTCTGCCACTGCTGGAGGGATCGCACGTTGATGTGGATTCATATGACATCGTTGATGGTCGCTTGCAGGTGACGATTGGCGACAAGCAGGTTGGCTTGCGCGAGCCAGAAGTATTCGTAGGCTACACCGGCTCGGTAGAAAAGCCAGATTCGCTGTACTTCAAGCACAATGGCCTGCATATCCAGATTCTGATTGACCCAGAGTCCCCTGTTGGTAAGACGGACAAAGCTGGTGTCAAGGACATCATCATGGAAGCAGCCGTTACCAACATCATGGACTTGGAAGACTCGGTTGCAGCTGTTGACGCAGCGGACAAGGTGCTGGGCTACTCCAACTGGTTGGGATTGAACAAGGGCGATCTGTTTGTGGAATTCCAGCGTGGCGATAAGACCCTGACGCGCGAGATTAACGACGACCGCACCTACACCGACCTAGACGGCAACGAAGTGGTGCTGCATGGCCGTTCGCTGAACTTGATCCGTAACGTTGGCCACCTGATGCAAAACCCAGCCATCTTGGACAAGGATGGCAACGAGGTATTCGAAGGCATCATGGATGCGGTCATTACTCCGATCTGTGCGCTGCCAGGCTTGGATCAGAACAACCCGCGGAAGAACTCCCGTACCGGTTCGATCTACATCGTCAAGCCAAAGCAGCACGGCCCAGAAGAAGTAGCCTTCACCAACGAGCTCTTTGCCGACGTTGAAGACTTGCTTGGCCTCGAGCGCAACACAATGAAGGTGGGCTTGATGGACGAAGAGCGTCGTACCTCGGTGAACTTGGATGCCTGCATCAAGGAAGTTTCCGAGCGTGTGGTCTTCATTAACACCGGCTTTATGGATCGCACCGGCGACGAGATCCATACCTCCATGCAGGCAGGTCCGGTCTACCGCAAGGCTGTGCAGAAGACTGCTCCATGGATGTTGGCTTACGAGGACAACAATGTGGATGCCGGTCTGGTACATGGCCTGCAGGGCAAGGCTCAGATTGGTAAGGGCATGTGGGCCATGACCGAGCAGATGGCTGAACTGCTAGAGCAGAAGATTGGCCAGCCAAGCCAGGGTGCTTCCACCGCATGGGTACCTTCCCCAACCGGTGGTGTGCTGCACGCAACCCACTACCACAAGGTGGATGTTTTCGGAGTTCAGGACAAGCTGATCGCCGAAGGCCGTCGCGATACCTTCGACGACCTGCTCACCATCCCAGTCGATGCTGCCAAGGTAGGCGAGCCAGGTGCCGATTGGTCCGAAGAAGAGCGCCAGAACGAACTGGACAACAACTGCCAGTCGATCCTGGGCTACGTGATCCGCTGGGTTGAACAAGGCGTGGGCTGCTCCAAGGTGCCAGACATCAACGATGTGGATCTGATGGAAGACCGCGCAACCTTGCGTATCTCCTCCCAGACCCTGGCGAACTGGTTGACCCACGGTGTGGTCTCCGAAGAGCAGATCATCGATTCCTTGCAGCGCATGGCTGAAGTGGTGGATCGCCAGAACGAAGGCGACGACGCCTACTTGCCAATGGCTGCAGACTTCGACAAGTCCATCGGCTTCCAGGCCGCTAAGGAATTGATTTTGGAAGGCACGAAGCAGCCGGCCGGTTACACGGAACCGATCCTGCATCGCCGCCGTCTGGAGTTCAAGAAGCGCGAGGGAATCGACCAGGACTAGTGCTCTACTAGTACTGAACCCGCCAAGTTTTGAATAAAACTTGAAACCCGGGTCGTATGCCGAAGTAAAAGGTGTGCGGCTCGGGTTTTCGCATACCTGGGGCAGTGGCTGGTGCCACCGATACAATGAGGCGCATGGCTGAAGCTACTAACGCAACCCAGAACCAAACCGAGACTTCCACAGACATCTTTGCTTTCGAGGCCGTCCTATTCGACCTCGATGGCGTGATTACTCCCACCGCCGAGATTCACGAAAAGGCGTGGGCTGATATGTTCCGCCACTACTTTGAGGAAAAAGGCGTACGCGCCTATGAAGACGCGGATTATTACACCTACCTCGATGGGCGTCGCCGTGATGAAGCTATCGACGCGATCCTGAAATCCCGTGGCATCGAACTACCGCACGGCGAGGCTTCCGATACGGCGGACGACGAGACCATCATCGGCCTCGGTGAGCGCAAGAACAATGATTTCCTGGCTCGTGTCGAGGCAGGTGTGGACGCGTACGCCGGTTCGGTACAGCTGTTAGATCGCCTTGCCATGGCTGCGTTGAACCCAGACAACGAGGACAGCGGCATGAAGAACGCAATGAAGTTAGCCGTCGTCAGCTCCTCTAAAAATGCCCGCCCAGTTTTGATTGCAGCTGGCTTGGTTGATCGTTTCCCGGTCATCGTCGATGGTGTTGTCGCTCAAGAGCGCGGCCTGCCCGGCAAACCAGCGCCAGATACTTTTATCGCAGCCAGCGAGGAATTAGGTGTCGCACCAGAGCGCGCCGTTGTGGTCGAGGATGCGATTAGCGGAGTTCAGGCCGCTGCCGCCGGTAATTTTGGGCTGATTATTGGTGTGGATCGAGGAGCTGGGGAGGAAGAACTTCGTAAAGCGGGCGCTCACGTCGTCGTTAGCGATTTAGCCGAGCTACTCTAAAATGCGAAGTTATGAATACGCCTCCCCCAGCAGCAAGCACTGCCCACTCGCCGATTTCTGACGAGGAAATTCAGAAGTCTAAGGCGAGGGAAGAGCGGCGCAGGCGGCGTCGTGATTTCGAGCCAAACCGTGCTGACCTGCACCATCACCTGGTTGATGCGAAAGGTCTGATGGATCGCGACATCACTCCGGTTGATCCATGGCGCCTGCGCGAAACTAAAGCCAACGGCTTGCCACTGGGATTGGCTGAAACCCTGTTCGCCATTTCGAATGGCTACATCGGGATGCGCGCGAACCCACCAGAGGGACGCGATTCCGCCGAGCACGGCACGTTCATCAACGGTCTGCACGAGACCTGGGCAATCAAGCACGCGGAAGACGCGTATGGTCTGGCGCGTGAAGGCCAGTCCATCATTAATGCGCCGGATTCGAAGGCGATGCGCCTTTACATCGACGATGAACCATTGCGCCTAGGCAATGCCGAGGTGTACGAATACCAGCGCAGCCTGGATTTCCGCGAAGGCATTGTGCGCCGCAGTTTCATCTGGCGCACCCCGGCGGGCAAGCACATCCGTGTGAAATTGGATCGGATGGTGTCGTTCCAGGAAAAGCACGCCGCAGCATTTTCGCTGGAAATCGAGCTTTTCGACGCTGATGCAGCGATTGCGATCAACTCGCAGATCTTGAACCGCCAGGATGGCGAGGACGAATACCACGACGCAGCAGCCGCCCAGGGTGCAGAGCTTGATCCGCGCCGGGCGGAAACGCTGGAAGATCGAGTGCTGATCCCTACCTATCAGTCTTCGAAGCCCGATGGCGGCCGCGCGATTATGGCTTATCGTTGTGCGCGCTCGGGTATGACGGTGGCGTGTGGCATGAAGCATCAGTTCTCTGTGGTGACCCCGGATGGCGCCGAGCCGTATAAGGAAGTCCACCAGCGCGTAAAAGAGGATTCGGCAAGCTCGCTGTACCACGTCAATGCGCCGAAGGGCTCGGTAATCCGCCTGGAGAAGTACGTGGCGTATCACTCGTCGCGTCATGTGCGCGGCGAGGAGCTGGCTTTCCGTTGCTCGCGAACCTTGAACCGCGTGTGCCGGGTTGGCCTTGCTGAACTGCAAGAACAGCAGAAGCAGTGGTTGCAGGAGTTCTGGGATCGCTCTGATGTGGTGGTGCACGGCCAGCCGGAGTTGCAGCAGGCGATTCGCTGGAATCTGTTCCAGCTGATCCAGGCTTCCGCGCGCGCAGAGATCCAAGGCATTCCGGCTAAAGGCATGACCGGTACCGGCTATGGCGGTCATTACTTCTGGGATACCGAAATCTATGTCACGCCGTTTTTGACTTACACCAACCCCGAGTACGCCCGCAACGCATTGCGCTTTAGGTGGAATATGTTGGGTGCAGCTTGGGAGCGTGCCGACGAACTTTCCCACGACGGAGCTTTGTTCCCTTGGCGCACGATTAACGGCTTGGAATCTTCGGCTTATTACGCTGCTGGTACCGCGCAGTACCACATTGATGCGGATATCATCTACGCGATGATGAAGTACGTCAACGCCACTGGAGATGAAGATTTCCTCACCCACGAGGGTATTGATCTGCTGGTGGCAACGGCACGTTTCTGGATGTCTTTGGGCTTCTTCAATTCCAAGCGCACGGAATTCCAGATTCACTCGGTGACTGGCCCGGATGAGTACAACACGGTGGTGAACAACAATTTGTACACCAACGTGATGGCGCAATATAACCTGCGGGTAGCTGCCGACGTAGTTGATCGGCTGCAATGCGATAGCGCTGATAATTATGAAGAGTTGGTGCATCGTTATCACTTGGATGACGACGAAGTTGCCGAGTGGCGCGAAGCTGCAGCAAAGATGTACTTGCCTTTCGACAAAGAGCTAGGCATCCACCCGCAAGATGATCAGTTCTTGTTGCGCAAGCGCTGGAACATGGATGATCCGGAAACCGGACCGAAGCGACCACTGTTGCTGTACTACCATCCGCTGACTATTTATCGGCACCAGATCATCAAGCAAGCAGACGTGGTGTTGGCGTTGTTCTTGATGGGCGATCAGTTCACCCAAGAGCAAAAGCGGGCGGATTACGATTACTACGATCCGCTAACCACTGGCGATTCGTCGTTGTCCGCCGTGGTGCAGTCGATCATTGCTGCAGAGCTCGGCTACACCGAGCAGGCGATGGACTTCTTCCTTCGTGGTCTCTATGTGGACTTAGCTGATATGCATAAGAACACCGCCGATGGGGTGCACGTCGCATCCTGTGGCGGTGTGTGGCAGGCGCTGGTGCAAGGCTTCGGTGGCTTCCGCGATTACAACGGAGTGTTCTCGATTGATCCGAAGTTGCCGGAAGAGTGGGAGGCATTGACCTACCGCGTGACCATCCGTGGCAACCGCATCCGGGTCACCATGGATCACGAACGTGTGGAATTGGTGTTGGAAAATGCGGTGGCACCGGCGGTGGCTACCTCTGATCCAACAGGCAATGGCACGGCAACCGTGGGCGTTGGACCGATCCTGGTGGCGGGTCAAAGAGTCGAAATTGGATCCGAGCCGATCTCGATTGCATATACTTAGTACTGTTATTAAATGTCAAGTAGTTTTCTAGTGCAGGCTTACCTATACTGAGAGTTTCCAGGGGTTTTTCCTGAGAATCACCCAAAAATTTCCCCCAAATGGGGGGTAAATAATGTTCCTTGAGTGATCGCTTTTAAAGTTAAAGTGACACTGGAGGTGCCATGACTGTTACTAGTTCCAACCGTGAAGCGTTAAGTCACGGAAAGATTAATATTGACCCTCTTCGGCAGCAGCCGAAGGTTCCATCGTGGGCGCTGAAGCTGATTATGGCCGTCACCGGCATCATCTTCGGCGGCTTCGTTTTGGTCCACATGATCGGTAACATGAAGATCTTCGCTGGTGATGAAGACTTCGATGCATACGCAGCATTTTTGCGTACCATTGGTTACCCTGCCGTTCCTCACGAGGGCGTGCTGTGGATCTTCCGCATCGTCTTGCTGGTTGCGATCATCTTGCATGTTTACGGTGCATTCGCTCTGCATGCGCGGGCGCGCCAATCTCGCGGTAAGTTCCGCCGCGAGGGCATGGTTTCTAGCTGGAATACCTTTACTGCCCGTACCATGATCGTTACCGGCATTGTGCTGTTGGCGTTCATTATCTTCCACATTCTCGACCTGACTATGGGTGTGCAGCCTGCCGCTACTGATGTGTTCCATCACGGTGACGCCTATGCCAACGTTGTGGCCTCGTTCGAGCGCCCAGCAGTTGCTATTTGGTACATCGTGGCTCAGCTAGCTTTGCTGCTGCACCTGTCCCATGGTTTGTGGACTGCCACCTCGGATCTGGGTATTACCGGTCGCCGTTGGCGCAAGGTGATGCTGTTTATCTCTGGTGCACTGCCACTGGTTGTTGTTGTCGGCAATATCTTTATCCCAGTTGCCGTACTAACTGGCCTGGTCTCCTCTTAAAGGACTGTGAGGAATTACGCAAATGAGCGACCTAAAAACTGTTAACAACACAGATTTCCAAGCTCCAGAAAGCTGTGTCGAAGGTGTCGTCATCGGTGATGTCCTCCAGGACAACTCGCCAGGCGACAAAGCTTCGATGCGCGATCACTGGACCTACCAAAAAGACCATTACAACTTGGTCTCCCCTTTGAACCGTCGTAAGTTCCGGATCCTCGTAGTAGGTACCGGTTTGGCTGCTGGTGCAGCTGCTGCAGCTCTGGGCGAGCTGGGCTACGACGTCAAGGTTTTCACCTATCACGACGCTCCTCGTCGTGCGCACTCTATTGCTGCACAGGGTGGTGTGAACTCCGCCCGTGGCAAGAAGGTGGATAACGACGGCGCTTACCGCCACGTCAAAGACACCGTCAAGGGCGGCGACTACCGCTGCCGTGAAAATGACTGCTGGCGTTTGGCCGACGAGTCTGTCCGCGTGATCGACCACCTGAACGCTATTGGTGCTCCATTCGCACGCGAATACGGCGGCACTTTGGCTACCCGTTCCTTCGGTGGTGTGCAGGTCTCCCGTACTTACTACACCCGTGGCCAGACAGGTCAGCAGCTACAGCTGTCTACCACTTCTGCTTTGCAGCGCCAGATTGGCCTGGGCAACGTAGAGATCTTCACCCACCACGACATGGTGGATTTGATTGTGGCGGACGGCCGCGCCCAGGGTGCGGTATTCCGTAACCTGATCACCGGCGAGCTCACCGCTCACACCGGCCACGCTGTGGTTTTGGGCACCGGCGGTTACGGCAACGTGTACCACATGTCTACGTTGGCAAAGAACTCGAATGCAGGTGCGATCATGCGCGCCTACGAACAGGGCGCATACTTCGCATCTCCTTCGTTCATTCAGTTCCACCCAACCGGCCTTCCGGTCAACGCCCACTGGCAGTCCAAGACCATTTTGATGTCGGAGTCGCTGCGTAACGACGCACGCGTGTGGACGCCAGCGAAGAAGGACGACGAGCGCGAAGCTAACGATATCCCTGAAGACGAGCGCGATTACTTCCTCGAGCGCCGTTACCCGGCTTTCGGTAACTTGGTGCCTCGCGACGTGGCTTCTCGTGCAAACTCCCAGCAGATTAATGCCGGCTACGGTGTTGGTCCGTTGAACAACTCTGTGTACTTGGATCTGCGCGACGCAATCCAGCGTTTGGGTAAGGCCACGATTAAAGAGCGTTACTCGAACCTGATTCAGATGTACGAAGAGGCAATTGGTGAGGATCCTTACGAGGTTCCAATGCGTATCGCTCCTACCTGCCACTTCACGATGGGTGGTCTGTGGTCGGACTTCAACCAGATGACCTCCATCCCAGGTTTGTTCACTGGTGGCGAGTGCTCGTGGACCTACCACGGTGCAAACCGTCTGGGTGCAAACTCCCTGCTGTCCGCTTCGGTTGACGGCTGGTTTACCTTGCCATTCTCGGTGCCAAACTACTTGGGACCATTGTTGGGTACCGACCGTCTTTCCGACGACGACCCAGCGGTACAAGAAGCTATTGATCGTGCGCAAGAGCGTATCGACGTATTGATGAACGTCGGCGGCACCCATGGTGCAGAGCACTTCCACCGTCAGCTAGGCGAGATCCTCTACCGCGACTGTGGTGTGGCACGTACCAAGGAAGACTTGGCTCGCGGTATCGAAGAGATCCGTAAGCTGCGGGAAGAGTTCTGGTCCGACCTGTTTATCCCAGGTGGTCAGCATGAGATGAACCAGCAGCTGGAATACGCTGCCCGTGTTGCTGATTACCTCGATCTGGGTGAGTTGATGTGTATCGATGCCCTGGATCGCGACGAATCCTGTGGTGCTCACTACCGTGACGACCACATTTCCGAAGACGGTGAAGCAGAGCGTGACGATGACAACTGGTGCTTCGTTTCCGCTTGGGAGCGTGGCAACAATGGCCCTTCGTGGGATCTGAAAGGCCAAGAGTTCATCCGCCATGCCGAGCCTCTCACGTTCGAAGCCGTCCCGCTAATGACAAGGAACTACAAGTAATGAAACTACATCTTGAGATCTGGCGTCAGTCTGGACCAGAAGACAAGGGACACTTTGAAAGCGTCGATGTTGATGACGCTGTTCCAGAGATGTCCATTCTGGAGCTATTGGATCACGTCAACACGAAATACGTCGAGTCCGGTAAAGAACCATTCGCTTTCGCTTCGGACTGCCGTGAAGGCATCTGTGGTACCTGTGGTTTGAACGTAAACGGTCGCCCACACGGCCCAGGTAAGAACACCCCTACCTGCCAGCAGCGTCTGCACCAGTACACCGATGGCGACAAGCTGAAGATCGAACCAATGCGTTCGGCTGCTTACCCAGTTATTCGTGACATGGTGGTAGACCGCTCCGCTTTGGATCGCGTCATGGAACGTGGCGGCTACGTATCCGTCATGGCTGGTACCGCACCAGATGCAGATACCCTGCACGTCAATCACCAGACCGCAGAATTGGCTTTGGATCACGCAGCCTGCATCGGCTGCGGTGCCTGTGTGGCTGCTTGCCCGAACGGTGCAGCGCACCTGTTTACTGGCGCAAAGCTAGTTCACCTCTCCCTGTTGCCATTGGGCAAGGAAGAGCGTGGCAAGCGTGCTCGCAACATGGTGGACGAGGTCGAAGGTACCTTCGGGCCTTGCTCCCTGTACGGTGAGTGCGCCGATGTCTGCCCAGCTGGTATTCCGTTGACTGCGGTTGCTGCGATTACCAAGGAACGTGCTCGTGCTGCGTTCCGTGGTAAGGACAACTAATCACAGCTAAGCTCAGTTATAATTAACGGAGTTCTAAGGAAGGATTCAGATTATGGCTAACGTAGCGCCAGAGCGTTACCCGGGTGAAGAGCACTTCGTCGAGGGCTATACGCCGCAGAGCCTCAACGCCGAATACTCCTCGTTGCACCGAAGCTCTACCTGGATCGGCATGGGTCTGATCCTTGCTTCTCTAGCTGCATGGGGCACGTTCATCTTCGGCCTAGGCACCAAGATTTTCGAAACGGAATCTGCACATGAAATCGGTCATGTGCCACTAGGCCAGGAAGAATGGATTCCAGCGGAACCGGGTAGCTTCAACCCAGATATCTACCTCTACGGTGGTTTGATTGCCGCAATTTTGATGCTGGTAGTGGGTTGGATCTTTATTCGAGTTGGCCGTCGCCAGTACCGCGAGTACAAAGCAAAGTACGGTACCCACCACTAGATTCTTCGCATCCTCCAGGGTTATCCGAAGCTTTAAGCCCTTTCCCAGCCCTTTCCCGCAAAGTGGGGAAGGGCTTATTGCTATCTGAAGCAACAAAACGAAATAAGAGTAGAAAATAACCATGGCGCAAAACCCCACTGCACTAGAAGCATTGCCAGTTCCGGGGCCGTCCCCGTCAACTGAGGCGTTGAAACGTCGGCAGCTAAGAAACGCCAAAGCGTTTGCCACGATGCTGCTGGTAATTGCAGCAACGGTGTATTTCACCTGCCGGTGGTTGGAAGCACAAGCAGCAGCCGACGGTGAATTACCCGCTGCATGGGTGGGATATGTCCGTGCTGCCGCCGAAGCTGGCATGGTCGGTGCTCTTGCAGACTGGTTTGCGGTTGTGGCGCTATTCCGCCATCCCATGGGGATCCCGATTCCGCATACGGCAATTGTGCGCCGGAAGAAAGACCAGGTAGGCGAATCCCTAGCACAATTCGTCGGCGAGAATTTCCTGAATCCGACGTTGATCGTGGATAAAGTACGCAAAGCCGATATTCCACTGCGCACCGGCCAGTGGTTGGCTACCCCAGGCAATGGGGAAGTGGTTTCCGCTCACGTCGGCAAGTTCGTAGGCAACGCGCTCGCGGCGGTGAATCCCAAGGACGCCGAAGCCGTGCTCAAAGCAGCTGTAATCGATGAAGTAGCAGCGCCACAGTGGGGGCCACCCGCTGGTCGCGTGTTGGAGCAGCTGATCGAAGAAGGAAAAACTGAACCGGTGATCGATCAGGCGGTAGCGTGGCTCTATCGCAAGTCGGTCAACGCCGGGCCAGTTATCGAGCGCATGGTGGGCGAACGAGCCCCGTCGTGGGCGCCTAGCTTCGTCAACGAGCTGATCGGCGATCGCGTGCACCGCGAACTCACCCAATGGGCGTGGCAGGTGCACACACAGCCGAACCACGAAGCACGCGAAGCACTCCGCAATTTCTTAACCAAGCTGGCGACGGATTTGCAGCACGATCCGGCCACCATCGCCAAGGTTGAAGAGCTGAAAGCGGATTTGCTGGCTTCGCAGGCAGTGGAAAAAGCTCCTGCCATGCTGTGGAGTTCTGCTTCGAACAACTTGATTGCGGCAGCCCGCGATGAAAATTCGCTGCTGCGCACCAAGATCGCCGAGACCGCCCGCAGCTACGGCGAAAAGATTGTGGCGGATCAAAGCTTGCAGGCAGAGATGTCTAATCGCCTGGAAAAGGCCGTGGTGTTCCTTGCAGATAACTATGCCGGGGAGATCACCGCGATTATCTCTGAGACCGTCCAGCGCTGGGATGCCGATGAAGCATCGGACAAGATCGAGTTGATGGTTGGCCGCGATTTGCAGTTCATTCGCGTGAACGGAACCGTGGTAGGTTCCTTAGCGGGATTGGTAATTTATACAGTTTCCACGCTGCTATTTGGTGGCTAAACGCATATATTCGAGTAAGTAGCAGCAACTGGGTTTGATAAAGGATTGAGATTTCATGGTGCCAGCAGTGCAAGAAAGCGGAAATGCGTTTGTGATGGTTTTGGCCTACACGGATCTGTTCTTCCGTTTTGGCTTGCCCATGTTGGTAGGCATTTTGGCTGTGGTGGGCGCCATTATGGTGGCTACTACGCGCCGGGATGCTTTCGACGCAGCTAGCCGCAAGCCAAAAGAGCAGTGGCTGGGCATGCTAGCTGGCTCCGCATTTTTCCTGCTCTTCCCGATGTTCGGCTGGATGCTTTTGGGCATCCCGATCATCGTGGGCTCGGTGGTCACGGGCGTGTACTGGTTAGATGTCCGCCCAAATATCCGCGATATCCTCGCTAACGCGCAAGGGTAATACGCAAGGCTCGGATCGGGATCCGAGCTTGCCAGCGAAATCGTCTAGTCGAATACCACCGTACGGTTGCCGTAGACCTGCACGCGGTCTTCTAGATGCCAGCGCAGACCGCGGGCAAGTACCTGCTTTTCGGCGTCGCGACCCTCGCGCTGCATATCGCGTGGGGTATCTTTGTGCGACACTCGGATGACGTCCTGTTCGATAATCGGGCCGTCGTCAAGCTCGCTAGTTGCATAGTGGCAGGTAGCGCCAATCAACTTCACACCGCGCTTGTGTGCCTGGTGGTACGGGCGTGCACCCATGAACGACGGTAGGAAGCTGTGGTGGATGTTGATCGCACGTCCTTCCCACTTCTCGCAGAGATCCGGCGGCAGAATCTGCATAAAGCGCGCGAGCACGATGGCATCTGGGTTAAGGCTATCGACGATTTCCGCCACCTCGTCGAAGGCCTTCCGCTTGCCCACGGCGTCCTTCGGAAAAGGCACGTGGTGGAATGGCACGCCGTGAGCGCGAGCCAGTGGCGCTAGATCCGGGTGGTTGCCGATAACGGCAACGACGTCCATGGGGTAGTCGTTTTGATCCACACGGCCAAGCAGATCCTGCAGGCAGTGGCCTTCCTTAGTAACCAAGATGACGCCGCGCTTGCGGATGCCAGTGTCCGAAACACTCCATTTGGCCTCTGGGCCGAAGGTTTCTACGAGCTCGCCGAAAGACTCGGTGAGTTCCTCTAAAGACATATCAAGATCATCGGCTCGTACCGCCTGGCGCGTGAAGAACCAACCAGAATCTGGATCAGAGAAGAAGTGTGCTTCCACAATCCAAGCGCCTAGGTTTGCCAGGAAGCTGGAGAGCTGAGCAACGATTCCGGTGGAGTCTGGGCAGCCCAAAGTAAGCACAAATTGCCGCTCTTCGGGGCCGCGCTGCGGTTGAGCTAACGGGGAACGGGTCATTGTGCCGATCTTAGCTGAAAGGTTTACCGTTGCCTTAATGGTGGTTTTGGTGGTGCTGGCTTGGTTGAGGGTGGCTGGTTTTGGCTTGCTGCTTCAGGTGTTATTGAAAACGCAGGCCTTCGAGGGAGGACAGTGCGACGCCGTTGCCACGTAGCGTGAGCTGCAAGCCCGTTTCGGTGACTGTCGCAGAGACCAGATCAAATTCTGGGCTGAACCGCTCGGAGATGCCGGCTAGCAATGCGTCGCCAATAGGGCCTGCGACGGGATCCACGCCGAATCCCAGCACCGAGGCTCCTTCGACGTCCAGGCCTAAGCCGCCGTTATTAACCGTGGGGCGGAAATCAACATCAGCGAAACCACTAGAGATCTCTGCTTTCAGGGTGCCTTCGGCTGGATTCGGGGTGAGCTGTGAAATCCGAGCGATACCGCCGGCACGGCGGTTGGCAATGGCTTGGATCAACTCAGGTGACAATTCAGTTTCGACCACCACCTCTTGGGCGACGGGATCGTTGCGATTGCTGATATCTACGTCGGAAAGCACAATGTGTGCCGCTGGATCGCCGGCAATTTCCGGAGTAGCTGCAGCGCCATCAGCGTTGGAAACCTGCAAGGTATCTGGGGTATCCAGCTCTACGTTCTTCAAATCATTGGTGATCAGTGCTGGTAGTACTGGGGAGGTGCCAAAGGAAACCGACGGGCTAGCATCGGCGGTCGCAGCGGCGTTGCCCCGTGATTCCACATAAGAATCAGCCACCGAGCGTCCGATGAAAATCCGCAGTGCAAATTCCGCCGCGATCAACACCAGTGCAACTGCAATGATCACACCGATGACGGTGCCCATTGTGCCCCATGAACGCGACGATTGTGCCCTGCCAGATCTATTCCTCGACATAGTGCACCAGTATAAGCAGCAGCGCGGATCAGGCTGGCATCTGAAGTGGGATCAGGCTGGTATCTGAAGTGCTAGCCAGGAAATTCGATGCGCTCCGGAAATACCGTCGAAAACGGTACGGTAAGCACACAATCTCGCAGGCGTGCTTTCTTCTGAATGGGCAGTTCTTGTAGCTGCAACGCAGGGTCTTGGCGCAACGTGGCCAGGGTGTGGCTCCAGCGGATATAGGGGCCATAAGTAGACCAGGCAGCTTGTTCGAGCCAGGCTTGATCGATCCGACTTAGCAGATCGTAGATTGGTTCGCCGGGGATATTGCGGTGAATCAGGATTTTGGGCAGGCGTTCTGCAACGTCGGAAGGCAATGCCACATCGGTGGGATCCCACGCCAAGGTTAGGCTCTTCGGGCCGTGGCGATCGAGGTTAATCCAGCTGCATCTACGCCCAAGTTCATCGCAGGTGCCTTCGACGAATAAGCCATGCGGGGTTAAGTGGCTGGCTACTTCTTCCCAGGCGGCGATTACCTCGGTGACGTCGTATTGGCGCAGCACATTGAACGCCCGCACCAGGTGGGCTTGATGGCCGGCGAGCTCAAAGCCACCTAAGGCAAATTCCACTCCGTCTGTGGCAGGGAAAATGCGGGAAGGTTCGATCTCTAGGCCGAGTACTCGCACGTCCGGCTGTATCCGGCGTAAGTGGCGCGCCCATTCAACCGTGGTGGTATCGCTGGCGCCATAGCCTAAATCGATTGCGGTTGGCGCGCCGTCGTCAAGCACACCTCGTGCCTGCCGCCCTAGTCCCGGAATCCCAGGAGCTTCCAACGCACGCCAGATGTCGGGGTTGTGCACCATCCACCGGTCGCATTTGCGCAGGCGATTAACGCCGGTAGTGCCACGAGTAACCGTGCCTACCGGGCCGGATTTGGGGCGCTGCGCGCGCAGGTTGTGATAGTGAGCCAAGCGAAAAAGGAGGTTGAACTGCTATTAAGCGTTCTTGTTGTCTGCCAAGTACTGATCCAGCAGGTTGATGATCTTGGTGAACATACGTGGCATCATATCCACGGCCTTGCCTTCCACCATGCCGCCAACCAGTGGGATCTTGACGTCTAGCGTGATGTCGGTGACTACCTTCGACTTCGCATCATCGATGGCTACCAAGGTCTGGTTGCCACGGAAGGAAACCGGGAAGCCTTGCACCGAGCCGGAGAAATTGCCGGTGGATTCTTGGCCGTCGAAAGGCCCCCAGTTGAAATCGATGGTGGCATGGGGATCGCTTTTGACGAATTTTTTCATCGCATCCGGGATGCGCTTGCTGTCTACGTGCTGGGTTACAGAGACATCAGTTTTCGCCTCGGAGCTGGAAAAAGAGTTCACTTCCGCTGGGGAACCTGCGATCAGGTTTTCTGCCAGGTAATCCCAGAAGCCACGGTCTGCGATTGCGGCGTGCACGTCGGCAGCGCTGTGGTTCAACTCGTTGGTGCTGGTGGTGTTCGCAGTCATAGCGTTTAAGCATACGTGGTCGCGTGCAGGCACTGGGGTGCGCCCTGCGTCGGCGCGTAGCGACGCAAAGTCGCGCTAGTTGGCGCGTACTCTAGCCTGCCACCTATCGTGTGATTAGCAGATTTTCTCCGTAATTGGTCAAAAGTGGGAGTTTTCGGTGACGAAGTTCGATTCAGTGCGCACCCAGGTGGCAGCTTTGCCTGATGTGACGATTGACGATCACGTCACCTTCGCAGATCTAACTACTTTCCGTGTCGGGGGTGCCCCGGCCGCGACGGTATATTGCCAGTCGCTGGACGCCGTGGTTGCGGTAGTTCGTTTGCTTGACGACGCCGATGTCCCACTATTAATTGTCGGCGGCGGCTCCAACTTGGTGGTCGGTGATAATGCCGAAGCTGATGCCGAGGCTGGCGATCATCCAGTCGGCGATCTCGTTGCCGTGGTCATCGCTGCCGACGCCATTTCCCTAACTACCGAAGGCACCGGGCTGCACACCGAAGCCGCTTTAGTAGAAGCAGAAGCCGGCGCCGTGTGGGACGACGTGGTGGATACCAGCGTGGCTGCCGGCTTTGGGGGCTTGGAATGCCTGTCGGGTATTCCAGGTTCGGCGGGAGCTACCCCGGTACAAAATGTGGGCGCTTACGGTGTGGAGGTCTCCCAAGTGCTCGATGCGGTGCGCCTCTACGATCGCCAAACCCAGGAGGATCAGTGGGTTGCCCCCGAAGCCCTAGAGCTGGCCTACCGCTATTCCAATCTGAAGTTCACCAGCCGAGGCGTAGTGCTTGCAGTGCGGTTCCGGTTATCTAGCGACGGATTGTCGGCGCCACTGCGCTACGGCGAATTAGCGCGCCGATTAGGCGTAACAGTGGAAGAAAATGCAGCTGGTGCTGCCCGTCGTCCAGCCCAAGACGTGCGCGATGCCGTATTAGCCTTGCGCGCGGGTAAGGGCATGGTCTCTGATCCGGCTGATCATGACACTTGGTCGGCGGGGTCGTTTTTCACCAACCCGATCGTGGACGAAGCCACGGCAGCTCAAGTGCGTGACGTGGTGGCACAGCGCTTTGGCGCAGAGATCGCCGAGGCGATGCCGCAATATCCCGCCGTGCCGGATCCAGCTACCGGCGCGCTGCGCGTGAAGCTCTCTGCGGCATGGTTGATTGAAAAGGCCGGTTTTGCCAAGGGTTTCCCAGGAGAAGACGCGCCAGCTCGGCTATCCACGAAACACACCTTGGCACTAACCAACCGTGGCGCGGCCACCACCGCTGATGTGGTGGCATTGGCGCGCCGGGTGGTAGCGGGGGTGGCCGATACTTTCGGCGTCACCCTGGAGCCAGAGCCGCTATTTATCGGCGTTTCTTTATAAGCGAATCCACCGATTCGCCACGTTGCTCGAGGCGCTCGAGCAGCAGTTTCTGCACATCGCGGCGACGCACTTTGCCCATTTGATCTTGGGGCAGTTCATCGAGGTGGAAGTAAGCGCGTGGCACCTTGTACCCGGTGAGATTTCGCTTGCAGTGGCTGCGAATAGCTTCGGTATCCAGCCGGGCGTATTCGTCCAGGGTTATGGCAGCCACTACCAGCTCGGAGCCATCTGACTTTGGCAGGCCCACCACAGTAGCAGCAGTGATATCCGAGTAATCAGTGAGCACTTCTTCTACCTCGGCTGGATAGACATTGAAGCCGCCGGTAATGATCACTTCCTTGATGCGGGCAACCAGACGCAGGAAGCCATCTTCTTCCATCACGCCCACATCGCCAGTGCGGTACCAGGGCTCACCCACACGGGCAGATTTTGGCGCCAGGGAGGCGTCGTTAAGCACTTTCGGGCCGGCGGTAAACGAATTCTCGGTGGCCTCTGCCAAGTTCAAGTAACCGCCGAAAACCTGCGGGCCTCGGGCGATCACCTCGCCCTCGGTGCCATCGGCCACCAGCACGGTGGGATCGTTGGGATCCACCACGGCGATTTCGGTATCGGGGAACGGAATGCCCACATATCCTGGGCGACGGTTGCCGTCCATCGGGTTGCCCACGATGATCGGCGAGGTTTCGGTCAGACCATAGCCTTCTACCAGCCGGCCACCGGTGAGGCGTTCCCACTTTTCCACCAGGGACACCGGCAACGTGGAAGCGCCACAGAACGCGAACTTGATGCCGGAAAGCTCGGCGCCGGACTCCTCTGCAGTAGCCACGATCTTCTCGTAGAGCGTAGGCACACCCGGTACCCACGTAGGGCGATTGCGCTTCATTGCCTTCATGATCAGTGGGATTTCTGGCGATGGGATCATCACAAGCTCGGCGCCGATGGTCAGCGATAGGTTTGTCACGATCGTCAGGCCGTAAGCGTGGAACATGGGCAGTACGGCAAGGGCTACTTCGCGCTCTTTACCTAGCTCGGGCACCCAGGCGATGCCTTGTTTGACGTTGGCTACCAAGCTGCCGTGAGTTAGCTGCGCGCCCTTTGGATTGCCCGTGGTGCCAGAGGTGTACATGATCACCGCAGGATCTTTGGCGGTCACTGGCGTGGGTTCTAGCTTTGTGCCCGTGCCCCCAAGCTGAGAGTTGAGCAGATCGCTGAAGCTAAGTACCTCGCTATCTGCGGGATCCTCCGAGGCACTCACCGAAGAGTGCATCTTCGATCGTGCCGCGCGCAGTGCTGGAATCGGGAGTTTCAACAGCTGGCGCATAAACCAAGGCAGATCTTCTAGCATGTTCACTGCGATGATTTTTTCCAATGGCGCATGCATTGCAACCTGTTGGAGCGTCTCTACCGTCTTATCCCAAGCAATTGCCACCTTAGCGCCGTGATCCTGGAACGGATGACGCAATTCGTGGGCGGTGTAGAGCGGATTGTGCTCGACGACGGTGGCACCCACATACAACGTAGCCAGGTACGCCACGATGTGTTGCGGGCAGTTTGGCATGATCAGTGCCACTTTGTCGCCTTGTTGTACGCCGAGGGATTTCAGGCCAGCGGCAGCGCTGAGTACGTGTTCGTGAAGCTCTTTGTAGTTCGTGGTGTTGCCAAAGAACGTTGTAACCGGGCGGGTGGGGTGCTTGCGCACATTTTCTAGGTAGCCGGTAAGTACGGTGTCTTCGCCATAGTCCAAGCTAGGGCTTACCCAATCGGGATAGCGTTTCAGCCAAGCGCGTTGGGCAGCAGCGGTGTTTTCGGGTTGCTCGGCTGGTGTGGCAGCAGCAGAGTCTTGTATGGAAGCCATAAAACCTACGCTACCGTAGGTAACTCGTTTGTGCTGTTGAATCTGAAATAAGGCAGGGTAGGGGTATGACCGAATCAGCCCCGGCGCCGAAGCGCATCGCCGTGATTTCCATGCACACCTCTCCTTTAGAGCAGCCCGGCTCTGGTGATGCCGGTGGCATGAACGTCTATGTGCTGCGCAGTTGCCAGCAGTTGGCTCGTGAAGGCCATCAGGTGGATGTGTTTACCCGCGCCACCCGGCCGCGCCAAGGGGAGATCGTTGAAGTGGCTCCGAACCTGCGCGTGATCAATATCGTTGCCGGTCCCTTCGAGGGTTTGAGTAAATCAGAGTTACCCACCCAGCTGGCTTCGTTTACTGGCGGCATTATTGCCTTCGCGCGGTGCGAAGCTGCGGGTTGTGGCGACGCCGACACCGCCACCGCCACTGCCACCGACACGGCCACCGCCACCGACACCGCGCCAGGCTACGACATCATCCACTCTCACTACTGGCTTTCCGGCCAGGTGGGTTGGCTGTTGCGGGATTTGTGGCAGATTCCGCTGGTGCATACGGCGCATACTCTCGCGGCGGTGAAGAATGCGCACCTGGCCGCCGGGGACACCCCAGAGCCTGAAGCCCGCCGTATCTGCGAGCAGCAGATCGTCGACAACGCCAACGGCCTGATCGTCAACACCCAAGCCGAAGCTACCGAGCTTTCCGAGCTCCACGACGCACCCCTCGACCGCATCCACGTTGTACCGCCGGGAGTAGACGTCGAGCTCTTTAATCCGGGCTCCGATCGCGCCACTGAACGCGCCCGCCGGCAGTTGGGTTTGCCGATGCACATGAAGTTGGTGCTGTTCGTCGGTCGCCTGCAGCGCTTGAAAGGGCCGCAGGTCTTGCTGCGTGCGCTGGCGGAAATGGGGGACAACCTCACCAACGTTCGCGCGATTATCTGCGGCGGCCCTTCCGGTTCCGGGTTGGCGCGCCCCGATGAGTTCCAGCACCTCGCCCAGGAGCTGAATCTGCAGGATCACGTACGTTTCTTACGCCCCCGCCCGCCCGAGGAGCTGGTTAGCCTCTACCAAGCTGCCGATGTGGTTGCCGTGCCGAGCTACAACGAGTCCTTCGGCTTCGTCGCCATGGAGGCTCAAGCCTGCGGTACTCCGGTGGTCGCCGCGCGTCAGGGTGGGCTCTCGCTGGCGGTGAGTGATGGCATCACAGGTAGGTTGGTGGATTCCCACGATCCGAAAGCCTGGGCGGAAGTACTTTCTGATTTGCTTACCGACGACGCTGCCCGCCAAGACATGAGCCGCAACGCCGTCGCCCATGCCCGCCAGTATTCCTGGCGAAACACCGCCCAGCAGCTGGTGTGCGCTTACGATGAGGCGCAAGATAATTTCGCGGCGAATGATTGCCCACAACGTTTCGCTCAAGGAGACTGAGGCATGACAGAGGACATGGCACAGAACATGACAGAGGACATGACAGAGCAGCAGGCAAAGCCCGGGATCGAGCGATTAAGTGCGCAGTTAGAGCGCCTCGGTGTGGAACATCAGATCATCCGCGATCAGGGTGCACGGCCTATTGCTGTGCTGGAACTTCCGGGGCAGAAGAAACTGAAAACCGTCGTGGGTCTCATACCCGCGCCGGATTCTTTGCGCGTAGAAGCCTTCGTGTGTCGCAAGCCAGAAGAAAACTTCGAAACTGTCTACAAGTGGTTGTTACAGCGCAACCGCAAGCTGTTCGGCGTCTCATACACGATCGATGCCAACGGCGATATTTATCTGGTGGGTCAATTGCCGGCCGAGCTTTCCGACGACGATCTGGATCGCCTTCTAGGCCAAGTTCTCGAAACTGCCGATGGTGATTTCAACCTCATTTTGGAGCGCGGATTCGCGTCTTCCATCAAAAGAGAATGGAAATGGCGCTTGGATAGAGGCGAATCTACTGCGAATTTGCAGCAATTTTCCCATCTGGCCGAAGGTGGCAGCCCGGATCAGTAGCAGTACCCCAGCGGGGTAATGCGGGCAGCGCGTGCGCCAGAATTCAGGCACAATTGAAGGCATGAGTAACGGAAAGTTGATTCTGGTTCGCCATGGTCAAAGTGATTGGAATGCTTCCAACCAGTTCACCGGTTGGGTAGATGTTCACTTGACCGACAAGGGTCGTGCGGAAGCTGCTCGCGCCGGCGAGATGCTGGTAGAAGCAGACTTGAAGCCATCGATTCTGTACACCTCTTTGCTGCGTCGTGCGATCACCACCGCCAACATCGCTTTGGATAAGGCTGATCTGGCATGGATTCCAGTGATTCGCGACTGGCGTCTGAACGAGCGCCACTACGGTGCACTGCAGGGCCTTAACAAGGCAGAGACCAAGGAAAAGTACGGCGAAGATCAGTTCATGGCTTGGCGCCGTTCCTACGACACTCCACCGCCACCATTGGATGACGATGCAGAGTACTCGCAGGCTCACGAAGCTCGTTACGCCAACTTGGATAAGGTTCCTCAGACCGAGTGCCTGTTGGACGTCGTAAAGCGCTTCGTTCCTTACTACGAAGAGGAAATTGAACCTCGCGTGAAGAACGGCGAGACCGTGATGATCGCCGCGCACGGCAACTCCCTGCGTGCTTTGGTCAAGCACCTGGACAAGATCTCGGACGAGGACATTGCTGGTCTGAACATCCCAACCGGCATCCCATTGGTGTACGAGATTGATAGCAACGGTGCTGTGCTCAACCCAGGTGGCACCTACTTGGATCCGGAAGCAGCAGCAGCTGGTGCAGCTGCAGTTGCGAACCAGGGCAGCAAGTAAACCCCGGGAAGAAACCCGTAAGACGGTAACTTCCTAATTTTCAACGCGCAGCGTTAACGCTTTACTACTAGTGTTAGCGCTGTGTTGTCATCTGTACTCATTTTTCTCTGCGGTGCCGCAGTTGCAGCGGTGATTTTGCTGCTTGCCGGCGTCGTGAAGGGAATTAGCCAGCGGGTGCGCGACCGTAACGCGCAACACCGCGCCCGTAACACGGGCATCTCGCAGGTGCTGCACCTGGTGATTCAGGGAGCGCCTACCGGCATTGCGGTGATCGATCGGGCTGGCGACGTGGTGCTGTCGAATCCGCGGATCCACCGGCTGGGGCTGGTGTTTGAACGTGATCTGCATCGGCGCGGTTGGGAAGCCGCTGAGCGCACTTTCCAAACTGAAGAAGACCAATATCTGCAATTAACGTTGCCTGCCCGCCGCCCAGGAGCTGCGGATATCACAGTGAGCTGTGTGATCTCGCCGTTGGCTTTAGATGGCAAGCAGTATGTGGTGCTGTATGCCACCGACGAATCCGAGCTGGTGCGCATGGAAGCAGCACGCCGAGACTTCGTGGCTAACGTCTCGCACGAACTTAAGACCCCAGTAGGTGCGATGAGCTTGCTGGTAGAAGCACTTTCCGAAGCTACCGACGATCCAGATGCCGTACAGCATTTCTCTGATCGGCTGACTAAAGAATCCAAGCGGCTATCGGTGATGATTTCGGAATTAATCTCGTTGTCGAAGTTGCAAGGTGCAGAATCGCTGCCGGATCTGGAACCGCTGGATTGTGGCGAGTTGGTTTACTCTGCTGTGCAGCGCACGAAGCCCCTGGCGGAAGAATCGGGCATTCATATCAGTGTGTCGGTAGAAGATAACTTGATCGTTGCAGGTGATCGATCTTTGCTCATTACCGCGCTAACCAACTTGATTACCAATGCGATTAACTACTCGCCGGAAGCGACGCCGGTTGCGGTATCTGCCACCCGGGTAGACAACGCTACTGTGGCGCTGCAGGTCACTGATCAAGGGATGGGTATCTCCCTGGCAGATCAAGAGCGTATCTTCGAGCGCTTCTATCGCGTGGATAAAGCACGGTCTCGTTCTACTGGTGGCACGGGATTAGGGCTGGCGATTGTGAAGCATGTGGTGGCTAACCATGGTGGCGATATCAAGCTCTGGAGTAGGCCAGGTACTGGCTCTACTTTCACAATCCAACTGCCAGTAGCGAAAGAATCCAGTTAAGGGATGAAGCTACTTGCAACGGGAAAAGAGCAATTGGAATGAAAGACCAACCGGAATAGAGCTACAGAACCCAATTGTCCCGCGTAAATTCTTGAGCCACCGTAAGATGTGGGATAGACCTATTTCTTGTACGGCTTTGAGCTGCAGATACAAGAACAACCCAGTGCAATGAACTACCTGGAAAAGATCTATGACTTCTGTTCTCATTGTTGAAGACGAAGAAGCTTTGGCGGAACCGCTGGCATTTTTGCTGCAGCGCGAAGGCTTCCAAGTACAAGTTGCCGCAGACGGCCCATCGGCATTGCAACTATTTGCCCAGAATCCTCCAGACATCGTGCTGCTAGATCTGATGCTCCCAGGTATGAGCGGCACGGAAGTGTGTAAAAACATCCGGGCTACCTCCAGCACACCCGTGATTATGGTGACTGCACGGGATAGCGAGATCGACAAAGTAGTCGGTCTTGAAATCGGTGCCGACGATTATGTGACCAAGCCATATAGCTCCCGCGAATTGATTGCCCGGATTCGTGCAGTGTTACGCCGTGGTGTCGAACCTGAATTCGACGACGAAGATTACGAAGACAACATCTTGGTGGCCGGGCCTGTACGCATGGATGTGGAACGCCACATGGTGTGGGTAGATGGCGATGAGGTTACGCTGCCATTGAAAGAATTCGACCTGTTGGAATATCTGTTGCGCAATACCGGCCGAGTACTTACTCGTGGGCAGCTGATCGATCGAGTGTGGGGCGCCCACTACATCGGAGACTCCAAGACTCTGGATGTGCATGTGAAGCGATTGCGCTCCAAGATTGAACCAAACCCATCTTCGCCACAGCATTTAACCACCGTGCGTGGGTTGGGCTATAAGTTCGAAGCGTAAAACGCCACGCCAGCTGCGACGGAGGGGCACACCGCTACTGCCCGGCATTTTGTGCCGCAGCTGTTGCCGGATGAATCGCCAGCAGCGGATAACCAGACGGACCAAAAGCGCCAGCCAATCCAGCAGCTTCGCGCGCCTGGCAATGCTGCGCCAGAATCTCGTAGCACGGCAAGCCAATGAGCTCCACGAGCTCGTCGCGGTGGGTACGCCAGATAGCCTCAGCATTGCGATGGGTATTGGGATCGCCGGTGCAATACCAGTCGAAATCTTCGCCGCCACCGCCCCAGCCACGGCGATCATATTCGGTGATCGTGGTGCGTAGGATCTCTACGCCGTCGGCACGCTCTTCCCAATCCTCTAATCGGCGCAGCGGCAGCTGCCAGCACACCTCCGGTTTCGCTTCAATATGGCTAATCCCATGATGGGCAGCCCACTGGTGCAATGCACACCCGGCACCCGTCGGCCAGCCCTGACGGTTCGCGAAAATGCACGCGCCTTCGATCACCTTGGTCTTTAGTGCCGGTTCGGGCTCTCCTTCGTCGTTATCTAGCTCATCCCATACCAACCAGGGCTCGATTTCCTCGGAATCAGTCTTACTCTGTGCATCTTGTGCGTCGTCGCCAGCATGCTCCGTCGCGAACTCTTCCAATAACCCCTCCGGTTGGCGCTGCCACCATTGGATCCCCAACATCTCTTTATCAGCCACCATGCGCTCTACAGTGGCGGTGAGATTTCCCCGATCGTCGTCGTCGCAAAGAAAAGCGCCATGACCACAGCAACCCACATCAGGATTGGCAGCATCGATTCCCAAGCATGCCGGAGTGCCGAAAGCGCACTGGTAGCGGGACAAAAGCCACGTTAAGTCGCACGAAATAATGTGCTCTGGATCCTCGGGATTGACGAACTCGAACCACTCGCGCGGAAAATCCGGAGCCACCTCTTTGGGCTGATTCACACTGAACTATCGTAGACCGTTTACGCTAGGATTGTGCGATTAGGTGTATTAGACGTCGGTAGTAATACCGTTCATTTGGTGATGGTCGACGCCCGGCGTGGTGGACACCCCACCGCAATGAGCAATATGAAATCCACAATGAAGCTGGTGGAGTACCTGGATAAGGACAATAATCTGTCCAAGAAAGGTATCAACAAGCTCACCGGGTATGTGGGTGAAGCCAAGGAAATGGCCACCCAGATGCGTTGTGAAGAGATGATCTGCTTTGCTACCTCTGCGGTGCGGGACGCGGATAACTCCGACGCGGTGCTGGCTCATGTGGAAAAGGAAACTGGGGTCAAGCTTGAGATTCTCTCGGGCGAAGATGAAGCACGGTTGACGTTTTTAGCTGTACGACGTTGGTACGGCTGGTCCGCTGGGCGCATCGTAAACCTGGATATCGGTGGTGGTTCTTTAGAGCTGACTTCTGGTGAAGATGAGGATCCAGAGGCCGCCTATTCGTTGCTGCTCGGTGCTTCGCGGTTAACCCATAATTGGTTCGATGCGGATCCTCCATCGCGCAAGCGGATCGATTTGTTGCGTGATTACATCGATGCGGAGCTAGTGGAGCCGGCGAAGCATTTGCGCCAGCTGGGCGATCCTGATTTGGCGGTTGCTACGTCGAAAACCTTCCGTACGCTGGCACGTTTAACAGGTGCGGCGCCAAGTGCGGCAGGGCCTCGAGTGAAGCGCACGCTTACGGCTGCGGGTCTGCGCCAGCTGATTGCGTTCATTTCTCGCATGACTGCCGCCGACCGCGCGGAGCTCGAAGGTGTGAGTTCGGATCGTTCTCATCAGATTGTTGCCGGCGCGCTAGTAGCGGAAGCAAGCATGAGGGCATTAGGTTTAGAACAGGTAGAAATTTGTCCATGGGCTTTGCGGGAAGGCGTTATCCTCCGGCGCCTCGACGGCAACCTCTATGGAAAGGGATGACATGAGCGACGAGAAACTCACCGTTGCCGAGTTACTGGCACGTGCGAAGCAAGAAGGCAGCACGTCTAGTAGTTCGGATCAGGCGCCCCGCCGTAGGCGGCGTCGTTCGTTAGAAGATGGTGGCATCTCGGTTGCAGAACTTACGGGTTCGATTCCTAAGGTGCGCGCCGAAGGTCCGCGCCGGGGTTCTCATGCGCTTGTCGACGAAGAAGGCGCTTCGGACTCCCGGAACACTGTTGCCGATACTGTGGAAGCAGTGGAGCAGCGCAGTGCCGACGAGCAGCCTGAAGTTGAGCCGGTAGCAGAACCGGTAGCTGTGGCTGAACCTGCGGTTCGCGAGACCCCAGCTGCTCCTGCTGTTGCAGTACCGCTGGCTGTTCCAACCGAGCCCGTTGCAGTAACCCAGGATTCGGCTCGTGGTGAGGTTACTTATACGTTTACCGAGCTGCGCGACCCAACTGATCCGTCTCGCACGGTAGCTGAAGCAGGGCCGGTAGCTCGCGACGTTCTGGCTTGGCGTGATGGTGCTCCAACGGGCGTGGCAGCAGGTGCGCCGAAAGCGAAGTTGGTGGCAACCTCCGCACCAGCGCCAGAAACCACGCTAGAGCGCAACGAGACCTCACCGCAGGATCTCGAAGCCACGGCTACGTTGCCGATTGTCTCGGACGAGAAATCTAAGGCTGAAGAATCCAATGCTCAGGCTGCTCGGGTTGCAGAAGAAAACACCAAACGCGACGAGCTAGATGCGCCTGAAGAGCTAGACACGGTAGAAAAAGACTCCGACACCGATACCCTGGCAGACCGGGATTACCCAGCGCCAACCGAACAGCAGCTAGAGCGTGCTGATGAGCGTGGCGACGAAGTAGCCGAGCGAGAGGTTGCCGAAGAGCCCGTAGCCAAGAAGGCTGCCGAAGATCCAGCAGAAGATAATTCCCTAAGCATCGGCCTGTTGATTGTTCAGGTGATCGTGGGATTGCTTGCTGGCGTTCTGGTGTTCTTCGCCTTCATCTTGCTGTGGGAATCTCTGCCTACTGCGGCAGTGATCTTCCTAGCACTGCTGGTGATTGCACTGTTTATTGGTGGTGCGAACCTAATTCGTCGTAAGCGAGATGTGCTCACACCAATCTTGGCTGGTCTGGTGGGTATAGCGCTCACATTCGGGCCATTGGCGCTAAATATATAGCCAAAATCCGGCGGGGAAACTGCAGAACAGCCACTGAAAAAGGCCGCGAATTATCGCCTTTGCTAGCGATAACCGCGGCCTTTTGGCACACTTGCCAACCATGACGAAGATTGCAGTAATTGGTGGCGGCATGATCGGCACTGCGCTGATTGGTGGCCTGATTGAAGGTGGCGCAGATCCGCAATCAATCTACGTAGTAGAAACCAACGCAGACCGCTTGTCCCAGCTGGTAGAGACCTACCAAGTAGTAGACGCGGATAGTTTGGACAACGCCGTTGATACCGCCGATGTGATCTTTCTGTGCGTGAAGCCAGAGCAGGTGGTCAAGGTAATCGAACCAGTAGCAGAGACCATCGATGATTCCGAAGGTGATTCGGTAGTGGTGTCGCTGGCAGCGGGAGTAACCGTCGAAACGCTTGAAAACGTGCTGAACGTAGGCACCTCAGTGATTCGAATGATGCCAAATACGCCGATGTTGGTGGGCAAGGGAACGGTGGCGCTGGCACCAGGCCGGTTTGCTACCGAAGAACATGTGGAACTCGTCGAATCGCTAGTGCAAACTGTTGCCACGGTGGAACGTGTGACGGATGCGCAGATGTCTGCGGTCACGGCTATCTCTGGTTCAGGCCCGGCGTACTTTTTCCAGTTTGTCGAAGCGATGATCGACGCAGGCGTGGCGTTGGGATTGACTCGGCAGCAAGCCTCGCGCTTGGCTCGATCCACGGCAGCAGGTGCGGCAGAGATGATGATGCAGCCGGATGTGGATCCGGTGGCGTTGCGCGCTCAAGTAACTTCGCCGGGTGGTACTACGGCTGCGGCTACTCAGACGTTTGAGGAAGAAGGATTACGTCGTGCAGTCCATCGGGCGCTGACTGCCTGCTATCAGCGGTCCGTGGAGTTGGGGCGGAAAGAAAAGCCGTAACAACGGGAAATCCGGCGCGGATTATGCGGTTCGTGCGAAACCCTCAAGTTGAACTTTTACCCCCGAGGTAACGCCAACCGTATTTATGAAATCACACCAGTAACAGTGGTTTCTTTAACTCGCGTGCACCCCGTAATGATTGTTTTGTAGCTCGCGTCGCTTTTTTCCCGTGTTTAACGGTAAAGTGATTGCAGCACGTGCGTGAAGTCTCTGCAGGAGGGGAAGCCTGCAGCGCGATACGTTCGCTGAAGGGAAAACTATAGATATGCAAAATGCCGAGAATGGAACGTTCTTGACAGTCGCTGAAGTCGCTGAACATATGCGCGTCTCTAAAATGACCGTATATCGCTTGGTGCATTCGGGTGAACTACCTGCAGTGCGAGTGGGACGCTCGTTCCGCGTTCACGAGTCTGCCGTACGGGAATACCTAGACTCGTCGTTTTACAACGCCGGTTAGTCCGCTATGATTAACCCGTTCAGCCCCCGCGCTTTCTAGTTGCTGAAAACGGTTGATACCCCTAACTAAAGCGTGCGGGTGGCATTTAGAGAAAAACGTCATCTACGAATTGTGAGGTCGAGCCGATGGGTTCTGTCATCAAGAAGCGCCGCAAGCGCATGTCCAAGAAGAAGCACCGCAAGATGCTGCGTCGTACCCGCGTTCAGCGTCGTAAGCTCGGCAAATAAATTTAAGAGAAACTGCCTCGGGCAACCAAGACTGGTTGAAGCTCGAGGCAGTTTTTTATTTCCTGGGTTGAGGTGCTGAACCAGGTTTGGTGCGACGAAGTCACGCTTACGTGGCTAACCGGCTTGGCTATCCCCTTGAGGCCGCCTGCTTCTGCAGCCACAGCCACCGCAGTGCCCATAAAGTAGCAGCGGTAGACCCCAGCCATAGGCCAACGCCCGCGCTATAGCGCACGGTGCGAATCGTCATGGTGCGCAGCTTGCGGTAGTCCACCACTTGCCAATTACGGTTGCGGGCATACTGGCGCAAGTGTCGATCCGGATTGACAGCCACAGCGGTACCCACCATCGAGAGCATCGGGATGTCGTTGGCAGAATCCGAATAAGCGGTACAACGCTGCAGATCGTGGCCACGAATCGCAGCCAATGCGGCCACAGCGTGCTTTTTGCCAGGGCCATGCAAGATGTCGCCGACCAGTCGGCCGGTAAATACCCCGTCCTTTTCCTCAGCCACAGTGCCCAAAGCACCGGTAAGGCCAATGCGCTTCGCGATAATCTGCGCCAACTGAACCGGGGTGGCAGTAACCAGCCAGACTTCCTGGCCAGCCTGAAGATGCTTTTCGGCGAGTGCGCGAGTGCCGTCGTAAAGCTTGTCATTCATCTTGTCTTCGAAGATCTCTTCTGCCATCGCAACGGTCTCGGCGACGGAGCGACCCTTGATGAACTCCAAGGCTTGCTCGCGGGTAGCTGTGACGTCGTCGGCGTTTTCCGAACCACTAATGCGGAACTTCAGTTGCTTCCACAGCATCGCGGCCAGCTCGCCACGGCGGAAGAAACCGCGCTTGGCTAAACCGAAGCCGAACATCGCAATCGAGGCACCCTGGATGAAGGTGTTGTCTACATCGAAGAAAGCAGCGGCACCCTGATCGGGTTCTACCTCTGGATAGGGGTGGGAGAGTACCTCGGCGCCTGCCGCGGAAGCCGCACCATGAACGCTGCGGTAGCCACTGAGCAGTTCGTCGCCTGCCACGTCGTAGCGCTGCCCCAACGCCGCTAGAGCTGCGGCTTCACCAGCTGCACGCTGCTGCTCCTGGCCTAGAGGGCGCAAGGCAATCTGCTCGAGGAAATTTCGGATTGCGCCTTGCGAAGGCAAGATCTCGGTGAGGAAGTCCGCCGGGGCAATCGCTTCGAGGTTGCCTAAGTTTCCTAGGTTCCCCAAGTTGCCCAACGGATCGTGGTTCGGGTGCTGGAACACTACTTCAGTTTAAGGCGTAGGCGTGGGTTTCGCATTGCCTCCGCCAGTTCGTCGCCAGTTCGTCGCCAGCTGGCCGGGAGCTCGCCGTGAGCTCGGCGTGAGCCCGGTGTACACGCGCCAGCTACACTAAACATCCATGAGTGCTCAGGTAGAGCTGATGGTGCGGCAGGGGTGTGGCTCGTGTGTGCGCGTCGCAAAGCAAATCGAACCAATCGTGGCGCGTTTTGATGCGCAGCTGCAGATTGTGGATGTAGATAGCGATGCCACGGGCGAGCTGGCGATGGAATTTGGGGATCGCGTGCCCGTGGTGGTGGTTGATGGGGAAGAGATCGCGTGTTGGGAAATCGACGACGACGAATTGATCGACGTCCTCACCGAGGTATAGCTAGCCCTCACCGCGTAAAAAACACCAATTAAATCCCTCCAATTAATTGGATTGCCGTACTAATCGAGGGCGGTATTAATAGCCTCACCTTGTTTGTAGAAAATTCGGCGCCGGTTTACGGTTAAAGAGCATGGCACCACAAACGCCTGCTTGCACTGGTTGTTCCACCTTTTTTCCATCTCTTGGCCAGGGCGAGTAAGCAGTGGAGCCTGTGGGAGGTTGTCTAGGTCTTACTTCAAAGGCTGCGCACTGCGGCGGTAAGACGTCAGGAGGAGCGAGAAGCCGGTGGTTACGCCGTGAGTGTACTTCTGGTCGGAATGTCGCATCGTTCGGCGCCAGTGCCTGTGCTCGAGCAGGTTGCCGTAGCTGAATCGGAGCTGTCGCGTACTTTTGCGGTGCTGCTGCAGGATCCTGCGGTGCAGGAGGCGATGGTGGTTTCTACCTGCAATCGGGTGGAGTACTACGTGCGCGTCTCTGGTTTCCACGCAGGCCTGTCTGCTGTGATCCGCGAGATCGTGGAGCGCACGCGTTTGGATCTTGATGATCTCACCCCTCACCTTTATGTTCGCTATGCAGACGCGGCAGTGGAGCATATTTTGTCCGTCGCTTCCGGTTTGGATTCGATGGTGGTGGGCGAGCAGCAGATTATCGGCCAGATCCGCAACGCCTACGCGGTAGCTGATAGCTGTAATGCTGTTGGTCCTTTGCTTCACGACGTAGCACAACGCGCACTTCGTACCGGTAAGCGCGTGCATTCCGAGACGCGTATCGACGAAGCCGGCTCTTCTATGGTGACCTTGGCGCTTAGCCAAGTAGCCGAAGCTTTGCACCCAGAAGGCTTACCGGAGCAGCCTCTTTCCGGTTACCGTGCCTTGGTGCTGGGCGCTGGAGCGATGAGCTCGTTGGCAGCTACGCATCTGGGAAAGATGGGTATCGACCACATCTTCGTAGCAAACCGCACCCTATCCCGTGCAGAAAACCTAGCTGAGCATGCCCGTGAAGCTGGTGTGAATGCCTCGGCTGTGCCGTTGGCAGATTTCCCTGAGTTATTACCCCATGTAGACCTGGTGGTTACCGCTACCGGTGCTATTAATCCTGTGCTCACCGCTGACGACGTCATCGATGTCGGTCCGCTGGCTATCGCAGATCTTTCCATGCCACGAGACGTGGAAGAAGGCGTTGGCCTAGTAGATGGCGTTGCACTGTTCGATATTGAACACCTGCAGTTAAACACCGAAACGTCGATCGCTAAAGACGATGAAGCAGCAGCCCGTGATATCGTCGCAGCCGAATTGGCCGACTTTTTGCACGACCAGCGTGCCCGCGAAGTTACCCCTACCGTGCGTGCGCTGCGCCAACGTGCAGCCGAAGTTGTTACTGCCGAATTGGCGCGCCTAGAGATGAAAACCCCTGATCTTACGGAGCGCCAAGCGAAGGAAGTCGCGTGTACGGTTAAGCGCGTCGTCGACAAGCTCCTTCACGAACCCACAGTGCAAGTAAAGAAATTATCCAGCCAACCAGGCGGTGCGGATTACGCAGTTGCTTTACAGCGATTGTTTGATCTGCCACTGTCGGTACCAACCGCACTTAATGCCGATCTAGAGATGCCTGCAGACCTACTGGTTGCTGGCAAAATCGGCGACATGGCTGGATTTACCGATTCCACTATCAATCCAGCTATGTTCGGACAATCCGCAAACATGGCAGGAGAGTTACATGAGCGACGCTAATGTTGCACCCACCCAAAAAACTGTGGTGCGCATTGGTACCCGAGGATCTGAATTAGCCACTACCCAAGCAGGTCATGTGCGCGACGCTCTGATTGCGTTGGGCCAGCAGGCCGAACTAGTGGTGTTCAAAACTGAAGGCGATGCCAACCGCAAAGATCCCGTGGAAAAAATTGGGATCGGTGTGTTTACCCAGGCGCTGCGTCATGCGTTGCGCGAGGATCAGTGCGATATTGTGGTGCACTCTTTCAAAGACCTGCCTACAGTGCCAGAACCAGATCTGATGGTAGCGGCCGTACCAGAGCGCGAAGATGCGCGGGAGGTATTGATCTCTCGGGGCAAGGTGGCGCTGAAAGACCTCCCAGAAGGTGCGAAGATTGGTACCTCGGCACCTCGGCGAGTATCGCAGTTGAAGTCTCTGCGTCCCGATCTGAATATCCAACCTCTACGCGGCAATATTGATACGCGGATGAACCGGGTAAACGATGATCTCGATGCGGTGATCCTGGCTCGTGCTGGGCTCTCACGTACGGGCCGGCTCGATCGCGCTACCGAGACGCTGGCGACGGATACGCTAATGCCAGCACCAGCCCAGGGAGCGTTGGCGGTGGAATGCCGCAAGGCCGATGCTGATATCGTCGCGCTGCTAGCCAAGATCAATGATGATGCCACGCATGCGCACTGTGTGGCCGAACGCGCGGTGCTCTTCGAGCTCCAAGCTGGTTGTACTGCGCCGGTTGCAGCGCACGCGGTTGCTGTGGAAGATGGCGGGTTCGAACTAACCGCTGGTGTATATGCGCTGGATGGTTCGCGAAAGCTCGTGGAATCGGCGCGCTTAAGTGCATCGGAATCGGCCGCGACTAGCGCAGTGGACTCCGTGGAAAACCGCTATCAGGCTGCCCACGAATTGGGTGTTGCCCTAGCCCGCAGGTTGAAAGACGCGGGAGCGCACGAGATCATGGGCGATACTCTGCGTTAGCACAATTGTGTAACGTGGATCACCCATTGGTAGGTTTATCCAGGTAGTTATTGAACTTAATTGCCTTTAGCTTTTGTAATGCTGTTTGACGTCGAGGAAGAAAACGCACCCAAATACGATGAGTACCCCACCCCTGGAACCTAGCCCGGGTCGGATCCTTTTTGTGGGAGCAGGCCCGGGCAATCCAGACCTGCTTACTATCCGCGCTAGGGAAGTACTAGCGGCAACTACGGTGGCATATGTTGATGCTGAAGTCCTGCAGGGGGTACGGGATTTGATAGCTGCCGACGTTGCTGTGCCGAAAGAGCTTTTGGCAGCAGCGGAGCAGGAGTATGCGGAATTGTGTGCTGCGGCGAAAGCTCGGGGTGCGCGCCGGAAACCGCCGCGTCCGCCGGCGCCAACAGCTGCGATTATCCACGAACCCGTGGCTGATCCACAGCAGATGAGTGACCTGCTTGTAGCTGAAGCCAAGCAAGGCCACGATGTGGTTCGCCTGGTGGCAGGCAATCCTTTGTTGGTGGATTCCGTGTTGGCCGAGATCAATGCAGTAAGTCAAGCGGATGTGGAATTCCAGATTGTTCCGGGTATGTCTGTGCCTTCCACAGTGCCTGCTTTTGCCGGTATTGCGCTGGGTTCTACGTACACCGAAACCGACCTTGCACGGGCGGATGTGGATTGGGATGAGCTTGCAGCAGCTCCACAGCCTTTGGTGTTGCAGGCTGTAGAGGACGATCTGGCAGCCATTACCCGTGAGCTTTCCGACCGTGGCTTGCCGGGTACGTTGCCAGTATCGGTGACGGTCAATGGCACCACGCGTATGCAGCGTACCTACGACGTCACCTTGGCGACCCTGGATCGCGTCCACGGTGAGCTTTCCGGGCCACTAGTGGTTACGTTGGGCAAGGGCGTGGATAATCGCTCGAAGTATTCCTGGTGGGAAAATCGGCCGCTCTACGGCTGGAATGTGCTGGTGCCTCGAGCCAAAGCTCAAGCCGGCCCGATGCGCACCCGCCTGGCAGCCCATGGTGCGATTCCGATTGATGTGCCGACGATTTCTATCGAGCCACCGCGCAGCCCCGCACAGATGGAACGCGCCGTTAAAGGCCTGGTGGATGGCCGCTACCAGTGGGTGGTCTTTACCTCGGTTAATGCCGTGACGGCTGTGTGGGAGAAATTCCAAGAGTTCGGCTTAGACGCGCGCTCGTTTGCGGGGGTGCGTATCGCGGCAGTGGGTCACAAGACCGCCGCTGCGATCCGGGAACTCGGCATCACCCCAGAGCTGCTGCCCGATCCCGCGCGCCAAAATGCTGCCGGCATTGTAGATGTCTTCCCTGAATACGTTGCGGGCTTGGATCTGGTAGATCGTGTGCTGCTGCCACGAGCAGATATTGGTTCGGATGTGCTGGTAGAAGGCCTGATCGAGCTGGGGTGGGATGTTGAAGATGTCACCGCCTACCGTACGGTTCGCGCTGCCCCTCCGAGCGAGGACATCCGCGACATGATTAAAAGTGGCGGCTTCGACGCGGTGTGCTTTACCTCTAGTTCTACGGTGAAGAACCTGGTGGGTATTGCTGGCAAACCACATTCGCGCACCATCATTGCGTGTATCGGTCCGATGGCGGCAGCCACGGCAGAAGAGTACGGCTTGCGCGTGGATGTGATGCCGAAGAAGGCTGGGGTAGTGGAGCTTGTCGACGCTTTAGCGGATCATGTGGCCGAGCTGCGTGCCCGTGGGCAATTGCCGCCACCGCGGAAGAAGCGTCGGCGTAGCCGGAAGAAAACTGCAGAAAGCAACTAGGCAAGTAGCTGGCTAAAGGCTCGCGTAAATACCTTGGCGAAACTTAACGCCGAGCGCGTTTGCCACGTGTCGTATCGTGGAGAGCATGACTGCAGATGCTGATGCTTTTGACGCTGCTTTTGATGCGATCGAAACCTTCGATCGTGGAGCCACGGTAAGCAACAAGATGGATATGCTGCGCCGACCACGCCGGTTGCGCACGTTTCCTGTGATGCGCCGGCTCGTGGCAGAGACTCAACTGAGTGTGAATGATCTGATCCTGCCGATGTTTGTAGCCGATGGTATTGAGCAGCCGAAGCCGATTTCCTCGCTGCCGGGCGTGGTGCAGCATACGGAAGAGTCTTTGGTCACTGCAGTAGAAGAAGCCATCGAGCTTGGCATCCCAGCAGTAGTGCTTTTCGGTGTGCCGCTGGAAGAAGACAAGGACGCCGAAGGCTCCGCAGCTTGGCAAGAACAAGGCATCTTAAACCGTGCTTTACGACGGCTGCGCGAACGCTTCAGCAATCAGATTCTGCTGATCGCCGATACCTGTTTGGATGAATTTACCGATCACGGGCACTGTGGTGTGCTGCGCAAAGCCTCCTTTGGCCGCACGGTAGTAGCCAACGACGAGACATTAGAAAACTACGTCCGCATGGCAGTGGCACAAGCGCGTGCTGGTGCGCATATTGTGTCGCCATCCGGCATGATGGACGGCCAAATCGAAGCTATTCGACGTGGCCTGGATCAGGCTGGATTCTTTGATGTAGCGATCATGGCGTACTCGGCGAAATATGCTAGCGCTTTCTACGGGCCTTTCCGCGAAGCAGTGGGCTCTTCATTGCAAGGCGATCGCCGCACGTATCAGCAAGATCCAGCGAACCGACAGGAAAGTTTGTTGGAAGTAGAGCTCGACATCGCTGAAGGTGCAGACATTGTGATGGTTAAACCTGCCATGGCTTATCTGGACATCGTCCGCGATGTGGCAGAAAGTTCTCCGGTACCAGTGGCTGCTTATCAAGTCTCTGGGGAATACGCGATGGTCAAAGCTGCTGCAGCCAACGGCTGGATTGATGAAGAAGCCGCCATGATGGAATCGGTACTGTCGATCAAGCGTGCGGGCGCTAGCCAAATTTTGACTTACTTTGCAGCTGATATTGCTAAGAAGTTGCAGGGCGTTACCCAGCGAGGTGACAGCTAATGGCAGAGCCCGCGCAGAATAAGCCAGCGCCTACGCCAACTCCGGCTCAATCCCAGAGTCCGGCGCCGAAGCAGCAAACTCAGAATAAGCCAGCACCGAAGCAAGTCCCCGAACAAATCCAGGGTGCGTTCCAGGCCTGGATGTTCACTGCACTGCTGCAGGCACTGGGTTTCATTGTTGCTGCGGCGATCAACATCATTGATCCAGCGTCGCTGACTGCCAATATCAATATGGATACTCTGCGCGAGCAAACCAGTGCAGCAGGAGCTGATTTCAGCGACTCGCAATTGCTGATGGTGCTGCGTGGTGTGGTCGTCGTGGGTGCTTTCTTGGGAATTGTTCTGGCTGCCCTTTTCGTTGCAGTGAATTATCAGATGCGAAAAGGTAAGTCTTGGGCTAGGTTTGTGCTGGTTATTGGCTCAGGCTACTTGGTAGTCCAAGCGGTATTCGTATTCGTTAACACCGGAGTGCCGGCGCCAGTAGTGCCAGCATGGTTGGAGTTCTTCAGCGCTGCCACAGCGATTGGTTCTGCAGCTGCGGCTGCCAGTGGAGCGATCTTGGCGTCGTCGTCGGCAGCTCTTACCTACTTCGGATTTGATAAAAAGCCACCCCAACAAGCGAAACATTAGCGAAAGAAGGCGAAAGTGCAACGGCGCTCAGTATTGCCCACCACAGTTTGGGGCTGGACTCTTTTTGTTGGCGCGATACTGCTGATTGTCAATGGCCTGATCCTGTTGACATCGAACCTTTCGCAATCCCAGCCCGGTTTCGCACGCGACATCATCTTGGTGTCGATCTTGTACCAAATCTGTGGTGCGGTGATTGCGAATCTGGTGGTATCGGCGAAGCAGTCGAAGAATGTGCGACGGTGGCTCGTCGCAGCGGCGGTAGTCGCGCTGGTTATGGGCTTGTTTGGCATTCTGGCCGGAGCGGTTACTATTGCTACTCTCGCAGCACCGCTGGTGGTAATCGTTGGGGTGCTGCTTATGTATCGGGATGTCATGGGAGAAAACGGTGACTGATTCCAATCAGGACAAAGCCGAGGAACAAATTGCTGTTCCAGCGGAACCTATGGTGACGCCGTCTACCGGCGCACCCGATGCTGCCTCCCTTGCGCCCTTGCCGCGCCGGGTGGGGCGAAAAGCCCAAACCCCGAAGAAAATCATGGGGTGGCATAAGTCCAACTGTGTGGCTGCTCCCGGTGAATCGCTGCCGGAAAGTGATTCCGAGAAAGTTGGCGAGGAGCTGCGCCAGATCGACCGTCGCGTGACCGATGCAATCGGTGAGGCCAAGCGCGCCGCATCGCTGATCGATAGCATGCGTTCGGCAGGTCCGGACGAAGAGGAATCGCTGCACCAACGTCTGGCACGTCGCACTGGCACGGGGTTGACATCTTTTGGTCTCGTGCTCGAGGGCATTGATACCGCTGCCGACGTTAATAAGGTGCAAGCGGTTTTAGAGCAATTCCCTTCCATTCATGCTTCCGTTGTGGTGAATCCGGGGCGTGCCTGGATTACCGCGCCCGATGATACGAACCCAGAAGATGTGATCCAGGCGCTAGCTGGCAAAGGCATTGATGCGTATTTAACGCGCAGTTCTTTGCGCCGGCGTGCCACGCGTTTGGAAACACAGCCTCGCCGTCGCCCTGCAGTTCCGGCAGCGGCACAGCAGGTGGCTGAGGAACGCTACCGGCGTCGTGAGGCAGTGTCGCGACGTACCTCGGGTGCCGAGGTGCTCTTCACCGCGCGCGAGCTAGTGACGCGCCTGCGGTTCTTTGTCTCACTGCTGCTATCGATTCCAGTGTTAGTGCTGTCGCTGAACGTAGAGTGGCAGTTTTCCGGCTGGCAGTATTGGGCAGCGGGCTTAACGACGATCGTCGCACTGTGGGGCGGTTGGCCTTTCCACCGAGCTATGGTGGCATCGCTGCGCAGGCGCATGTCTGCGTTAGATGGCGCGGCGTCGATGGCGATTTTGCTGGCGTGGGGCTGGTCGATTGGTGAAATCATCTTCGGCGGTGCAGGTGAACTGGGCTTTACCACTGCGCCAACGTTGTTTGCGTATAAGTACGACCGCATGGCGGAGGCCGAATTATTCTTTGATGTCGCCTGTGGTCTGACCGTGTTGCTGCTCGCCGGGCGCCTGGCTACCCGGTACAACCGCGTACGCACTGGTGCGGTACTGCGGAATTTGCGGATTTCACCAGACCGTTATGTCACCGTCGTGCGTAAAAGCACCAAGAGCGCGGAGCCGGAAAAACTGCGCGTGAAGATCGCGGATCTGAATATCGGTGACGACGTGGTGGTTCCACCCGGCCACAGTATCCCCGTTGATGGTGTGGTGATCGGTGGTGCATCGAAGCTGGATTCACGGGCGATGGGTGATGTCTCGGGCGACCGTGAAGTCAAGGTGAACTCCAAGGTTTGGGCGGGCACCCTAAACAAAGAGAACACGTTGAAAGTGCGTGTGCTGCGCACTGGTTCGAAGACGCGCGCTGCTGCCATCGTGAAGTGGGTGGTACGCGCGATCCGCGAAGAGGATGCGGCCTATCAGACGGCGGTGCGTTCGGCTTCGGCGCTGATTCCATGGACGATCCTGTTGGCCGTTACCGCATTTGGTGCGTGGTGGCTGATTTCCGGGAAGGCTGCGGGCGCGTTTTCGGTAACGCTGGCGGTGCTGGCCGGTGTGGCTCCGATGTCGCTGGCCATGTCTACGTCCGGTGCGCAGCGGTTGGGCATTCTCAGCGGTGCCCAGCGTGGCATTTTGATCCGTGGGGCAGAGACATTTCGTGCGCTCTCAGATGCCAACGTGGTGTTGTTTAACCGCGTGGGTACGCTCACCGATGGCGAGATGCATGTGCTTTCTGCGCAAGCTCGTGAAGGGGAAAATCCGGATCTGGTTTTGCGCGTGGCTGGCAGCCTGGTGATGGAAAGCGAGCACCCGGTATCCAAGGCAATTATTCGTGCCTGCCGTGCCTCCCGTGATGCTGGTACCGGCGGTACTTCTGTGCCACATTGGATTGAAACCAATCACTGTGAAGTGCTGCAGGACGGCACGTTTACCGGCCAGGTCGAAATCCCGATTACCAACAAAAAGGGCGTCACCGAGCTGCGTTTCGTAGAGGCCTGCCTGTGGCGGCCGCGGGATATGTCCGCGTTGGACGAGCGCATGGCAGTTGCTGCCCTCGGTGGTGGCTCGCCGTTGGTGGTTAGCTGGCGCGGTCAAGCACGTGGCGTGATCACGGTGGGCGAGGATATTAAAGATGACGCGGTAGAAGCTATCGACGAAATCGAAGCCCTCGGCGTAGACACCATGATGATTACCCGCGACCCTTATCCGGTGGCTCGGCGCTTTGCCGATCGGTTGGGTATTTCGCGAGTCTCTGCAGGCATCATTGGGCCGCGCAAACCTGGTGTGGTGCGCTCGGTGCGTGCAGCTGGCGAAAACGTGGTGATGGTAGGCGACCAAGATATTTTGGATTGCCTGGATGCTGCCGACGTTGGTGTGCTGATGAATCCAAAAACCAGCCACGCTGGCTTGGATTTGGATGAAGTAGGCGTAGTAACACTGCAAGGCCGCGTGAATGCAGTACCCGAAGCGTTGCGGTTGGCGCGCACGGTCACCTACATCATGCAGACCAATATCGCGATTGCCTGGGCGTATAACATCATCATCTTGTTGGCTGCCCTGGCTGGTCTGTTGCATCCGTTGGCGGCAGCTGCGTTGATGGTGGCCTCGAGCTTCTTTATTGAATGGCGGGCGCGCCATTTGGCAGGAAATGCCTATCGAAACTGGCGTTTTGATTCGAAACTGGGTAGGTGGTCGTCCCAGGCTTCAGCGAATCCCCTACGATGGGGGCGTGACTTCAGACAACACCACCAGTAATTCCACCTCGCATTCAGCCCCGGATTCTCGCCCGGAAGATCAGCGCACCGCGCAAGCTGAAACTGCCGGGCGCTCGCAGCAGCGTTCCACGGCAGCTTTTTCGGCCGCCAGCAAGGTCACACCGGGTGGTGTGAATTCGCCGGTGCGCGCCTTTGGCTCTGTTGGTGGGGTGCCACCGTTTTTGCAGCGGGCGAAGGGTTCCCGGCTGTGGGATATTGATGGCAATGAGTACGTAGACCTGGTTTGCTCGTGGGGGCCGATGCTGCTGGGCAATGCGCATCCCGCGGTTGTGGAAGCGGTACAGAAGGCAGCAGAGCTGGGTACCTCTTTCGGCGCACCAACGCTGGCAGAAACCGACTTGGCCGAGCTGATTATTAGCCGCACTTCGGTAGAGGAAGTACGTCTGGTTAATTCCGGTACTGAAGCCACGATGTCGGCGGTGCGCTTGGCTCGCGGCTTTACTGGCCGGGCAAAGATCATCAAATTTGCTGGCTGCTATCACGGTCACGTGGATGCGCTGTTGGCGTCGGCAGGCTCTGGTGTTGCTACGTTTGCGTTGCCTGATTCGCCGGGAGTTACTGGAGCATCGGCAGCAGATACGATCGTGGTGCCCTACAACGATATTGAAGCTGTACAGCAAGCATTTGCTGCCCACCCCGGTGAGATCGCGTGCGTGATTACCGAAGCGGCCGCCGGCAACATGGGCACGGTGGCACCGCAGAATAATTTCAATGCGCGTCTGCGCGAGGTCGCTCACGAAAACGGTGCGCTATTGATCCTCGACGAAGTCATGACCGGCTTCCGCACCTCGAAGCAGGGCTGGTACGGCGTAGACGGGGTCGCCGGAGATCTGACTACGTTCGGCAAGGTGGTCTCGGGTGGTTTGCCTGCAGCTGCGTTTGGTGGGCGCCGGGATGTGATGGAGTATCTGGCTCCGCAGGGGCCGGTCTATCAGGCAGGTACGTTGTCTGGAAATCCAGTTGCCACCGCTGCAGGTTTGGCGAATTTGAAGGCAGCTGACGACGACGTTTACGCCGCAGTTACCCGCAACGCCGACACTTTGGCAGACATCATGAGCAGCGCACTCCAGCGCGAAGGTGTAGTGCACCATATTCAGCGAGCAGCGACGATGCTTTCGCCACGGTTTGCCGAAGGTGAAGGCCACAACTTCGCCGAGATGCAGGCAGCCGACACCTTCCGCTACCCAGCTTTCTTCCACGCACTGCTGGATCACGGTGTGTACTCACCGGCAAGTAGCTTTGAAACGTGGTTTGTCTCTGCGGCACTAACGGATCAAGACTTCGAAATCATTGAAAAGGCAATGGGCTTTGCAGCCAAGGCAGCTGCAGCAGCAACTCCAGATAGCGAGGCCAAGTAAATACATGAGCGGTTCACAGCAGCGCGGATCAGACCGGCAGGCCAGCAAGCCGGTCACCAAGCAGAGCCACGCCCAGCACACCGTGGTGCACTTGGTACGCCATGGGGAAGTGTTTAATCCCGACAAGATCCTTTATGGACGTCTGCCTGGTTGGCGGCTTTCTGATCGCGGCCAGCGGCAAGCCGATGCCACGGCAGCGTCCTTCGTTGGCCACGAAGTAACTTATCTGGCCTGTTCGCCACTGCAGCGCACTCAAGAGACCAGTCGGCCAATTTCGGAAGTTGTGGGGCTTACCCCGGAACCGGACGGAAACCTCATCGAAGCAGGTAACTCCTTCGAAGGGTTGCACATCCGCGGTTGGGATTCTGATCTGTGGAATCCGAAATATTGGCCACGTCTGTACCGGCCAGATCTGCCCAGCTGGGGTGAACACTACGTAGATATCGCTGATCGCATGTTCGTTGCCATCGAGCACGCCCGCAAAGCAGCAGCTGGCGCCGAAGCTATTTTGGTCACGCACCAGCTGTGCGTGGTGGCTGCTGCGCGCCGGGCACGTCAGTTGCCTTTGGCGCATAATCCAGCGGATCGTCAGTGTGACTTAGCTAGTGTGACCTCGCTAGAGTTTGTCGGAGACGAAATCGTAGGCGTCAGCTATGCCGAGCCAGCAGCTGGGATTTCCTAGACGCTGCCGGATTTTTAGCCGGATTTTCAGCCGGATTTCAGCCAGATTACTTAAGCGCCAAAATTTTGGATTAAAAGGACAGAGATGCGTACTTTCCCCAGGGTTCGTCGCGGGTTGCTGCTTGCACCCATGGCAGTGGCAACGGCACTAAGCCTGGCTGCCTGTGGTGGCACCGCTGGCCACGATGCCGTAGCAATCGGTGGCCAGTTCGAATTCGTGTCCCCTGGTGGGCAGCAGGTGATCGAGTATGCTCCCGACGAACGCGCACCAATCGGTGATATCTTCGGCGAATCTCTGATGGATCCAGACACTGAAATTTCACTGGCTGATTTCGATGACCAGATCGTGGTGCTAAACGCATGGGGTCAGTGGTGTGGTCCTTGCCGTTCCGAGACCGACGACCTGCAGTACGTGCATGAGCAGATGCAAGACGAAGGCATCGGCACAGTGCTAGGCATCAACGTGCGCGATAACGTGCGCCAAGCGCCGCAAGATTTTGTGGAAGACAATGGCGTGACCTACCCGTCTATCTACGATCCGCCATTTGTAAATGCTGCTGCTTTGGGTGGCATCCCTGCTTCCGTGATTCCCACGACGGTAATTTTGGATCGGCAGCATCGCCCTGCAGCGGTGTTCTTGAAAGAAATTACCGATCAGGAGCTATGGGAAGCTGTGGCAAAAGTTCGCGACGAACAATAAGCAGCAAGAAGTGAGCAGCAAACAGTAAGCAACAAACAGCAAATAGTGATCTCACGTTGATAGTAAAAGTAGGTGCTTCCAGCTAAATGCTGAGTGATATCGGACAGACCTTCGCCTCCACCGCTGCCGACGGTCCAGTGCTTCTGGCGCTTTTGGCAGCGATGATTGCTGGGCTTGTGTCTTTCGCTTCGCCTTGTGTGATTCCGCTGGTGCCAGGGTATGTCTCTTATCTCACTGGCATTGCCGGCGGTGCAGCAGCAGGCACTAACGGTGCAGCAGCTACTACCGCAACCCAAACCGAGTCCAACCGAAAACTACAGCTACGCATCATGGGCGTGGCGCTACTGTTTGTCCTGGGCTTTACGGTGATTTTCACCTTGGGCTCGGCCTCGGTATTCGGCTTGGTATCAGCTTTGCGGATTCAAAACCGCACGCTGACCATCGTCGGCGGCATCATCACCATCCTGATGGGCTTGGTGTTCTTAGGGCTGTTCTCCTTTTTCCAACGTGATACCCGGATGGCGCCAAAACGCTTGACGACGTGGGTTGGCGCACCAGCCTTGGGTGCCGTCTTCGCCCTGGGTTGGACTCCCTGCTTAGGTCCGACGTTGACGGCAATTATCTCTGTTGCCGCCGGCACCGAAGGTATTACTGCCGCCCGCGGAGTGAGCTTGATCGTGGCTTATTGCCTAGGCCTCGGTCTGCCCTTCGTGCTAGTGGCTCTGGGATCGGCGAAAGCGATGCGAGGCGTTGATTTCCTTGCCCGTCATTCGCGCACCATTCAGCGCATCGGTGGCGTGCTGCTCATTCTGATCGGCATTGCGTTGGTCACTGGCCTGTGGGGTGCTTTCGTGAATTGGATCCAGACGGCGTTCGTCACTAACTCAACCCTGCCCATTTAGCACCACCCATTTAGCACCACCGAATTAGTAGAGCCCATTTAGTACCGCCGGTCGAGTAAATGAAATGATTAATTGATGGCCACCCAGTCTTCACCTCACCAGTCCAGCCTGTGGCACAAAGTTAAGAGGCCACTGCGCAGTGCGTGGAATTGGCTTACCAGTATGCGCACGGCGCTGATTTTGATGTTCTTGTTGGCGTTTGCTGCCGTGCCTGGGGCGTTGTTGCCACAGCGCAACTTGAGCATTGAAAAAGTAGACGAGTACATCGCCAACAATGGCACCACGGCGGAAGTGTTTGACAAGCTGCAGCTTTTCGACGTCTTTTCTTCCGTCTGGTTCACGGCAATCTATGTCTTGCTGTTTATCTCGCTGGTTGGTTGTATCCTGCCGCGCAGTTACCGCCACTATCAGGCGATGCGGACTCCTCCGGCGAAGGCTCCTAGGAATCTCAATCGCTTGCACTTGCACGACGCTGGAGACGTCGCAAAGCCTATCGACGAAATCCAGGGCGAGCTGAAGGGTATCTTCCGTCGTTGGCATACCACGGAAACGTCTGCGGAAGAAGACCGCGCTGGGCATTATTCCATCTCGGCGGAAAAGGGCTACCTGCGCGAGTTTGGCAACCTGATGTTCCACCTGGGTATTGCTGCGTTGTTGATTGCTCTGGCGGCGGGACGGATGGTCTATTACGAGGGCCAAGTGATTCGCCTGACACAGACCGGTACCGAGATTAACGATCCCGCGGTGATCGGTGCCACGGATGGTCAGTTCTGTAATACGGCGGTGGCGAATTTTGACTCGCTGCGCAGCGGCAATACCTTCGACGGCACCACGCTGAATCCGTTTTGCCTGACCGTGGAGAATTTCCACGCCGATTATCTGCCCAATGGGCAGGCGGAGATGTTTACCTCTGATATTCGCTACGCAGAGGTTGAGGACATCCGCAAGCCGGTGGAGCAGTGGAATGAAAAGCAACTGCGCGTGAATCATCCGCTGCGGATCAACGGTGATCGTGTGTACTTGCAGGGCCATGGTTTTGCGCCGGCAGTGAAGGTGACTTGGCCGAATGGTGAATCGCGTACGTCGATTGTGCAATTCCGCCCGGATGATCCCACGTTCTTCTTGTCTTCTGGTGCGATGCGGTTCGATCCGCCGGCGGGCATGTACCCCGATCTATTTGAGCGTCGCCAGAACGGTATTGCTATTGAAGGGCTCTTCGCACCTACCGCGGAGTTCTCGGGCGAGAATAATGCGCTGCTCAGCTCTTCGTACCCAGCCATGACGGATCCGGCGATCGCTATCGACGTCTACCGTGGCGATATTGGTCTTGATGGCGGGCGTAGCCAGAACCTGTTCTCGTTGTCGCGGGAAGACATGCACTCCGGGCTATTGGAAAAGATCGATCGTGTGAACTTGCACCTTGGCGAGAGCGTGCAAGTAGGCGAAGGTGATGACGCCGTAGAGATCGAATTCCTCGGCGCAAAAGAGTTCGTGAACTTGCAGGTCTCACACGATCCCACCCAAGGCTGGGTTTTAGCATCGACGATCGTGATGCTGGTGGGCATGGTGATGTCGCTGGCTATCAAGCGCCGCCGTATGTGGGTGCGTTTGATCCCAATTGATGCGAACACCACCCGCGTGGAAATCGGTGGCTTGGCGCGCACAGACCGCGCTGGTTGGGGCGAAGAGTTTGAAAAAATAAGTTCCCAGGTGTTAGGGAAACCTGATTTGGGAAGTTCTTAGAATTGCCCGCTAAGTTAGCAGAGAACGTGTTTTTCGCCGTGGAGCCTTGGCTAATAGCAACCTGGCATAGGTACGCCAATAGCCCTGCGGTTTCGCACTAGATTTTTCAGCATCGGAGTTTGATTTCATGCCTGTCAATCAGACGTTGGCCACTTTCTCAGACTGGTCTTTCCGCACGGCGTTTGTGCTCTATGCGGTAGGTCTGTTGGTATTCATCGCGTTTTATGCGCGGCGTCAGCTTTCGATTGATGCGCAAAGATCTGGCCAAGAAGCCCGAGCCAAAGTATTAACCGAAAAGGCCAACAAGCTAGGCAACACCGGCGAAGTACTGGTGTTAGTAGGTGTGGCTGTCCACTTTGCTTCGGTGGTGCTGCGTGGCCTATCGGCCAGCCGCTTCCCGTGGGGCAACCTGTATGAGTACATCTCGGTGAACTTGCTGTTTGCCATGGTGATTGCTGCTGCCGTGCTACACCGCGAGTCCATGCGCGTGTTCTGGCCGTGGCTGCTCACCCCGGTAGTGGCCTTGATGTTCTACGCCGGCACGATGCTGTATGCAGAATCGGCTCCCGTGGTACCTGCCTTGCAGTCCTTCTGGTTCCCAATCCACGTTTCGGTGGTCTCGATTGGCGCGGGTATTTTCTTGGTCTCTGGTGTGGCCTCAGTGCTGTACCTGATCCGTAACTCCCAGCCAGTGGGTAAGGAAAAGGGCTTCATGGGCAAGCTGGCAGCGCCACTGCCGAAAGCAGAAGTGCTCGATGCGATTGCCTACCGCACTGCAATCTGGGCATTCCCTCTGTTCGGCTTGGGCGTGGTCTTCGGTGCCCTGTGGGCAGAAATTGCTTGGGGCCGGTTCTGGAACTGGGATCCAAAGGAAACCGTCTCCCTGATTACCTGGGTTATTTACGCCGGCTACCTGCACGCCCGTGCTACGCCAGGCTGGAAGAACTCGGTGGCAGCGTGGATCAACATCATTGGTTTCGGCACGATGGTGTTCAACTTGTTCTTTATCAACATGGTGGTCTCTGGTCTGCACTCGTATGCAGGTTTGAACTAAGTGGGCGTGACCCCAGCAGGTTCCAACTAGCCCGGCTTTAACCAGTCCGGCTCTAACCAGTCCAGCAGATCCCACAAGGTTTTAAGGTGGCAGTGTGCGTGTTTTAGTTACAGGTGGGGCGGGTTTTATTGGCTCGAACTTTGTACACCGCACGTTGCTCACTCGGCCAGAGGTAGAGATTACTGTTGCCGATAGTTTCACTTATGCGGCAAATCCGGCGAGCTTGCAGGATGCCAATGGCCAGTGGATTTGTGCCGTCGAGCGGGTCGATGTCCGAGATGCGCAGCAGATTGCACCTTTGATTGCGCGCCATGATGTGGTGGTGCATTTCGCCGCGGAAAGCCACAACGATAATTCGCTGCGCCATGCCGATCCTTTTGTCACTACCAACGTGTTGGGCACCGTCGAGGTTGCCAAAGCGTGCGTGGCACACGGGGTGCGGTTACACCATATTTCTACCGATGAGGTTTTCGGAGATTTAGCTCTCGACGACCCGCAACGCTTCACCCGCGAAACTCCCTACCGTCCATCGAGCCCGTATTCCGCGTCGAAAGCAGCGGCCGACCATTTCGTCCGCGCTTGGGTGCGCAGTTATGGCCTGGAAGCCACGATCAGTAATTGTTCGAATAATTACGGGCCACGCCAGCATCCAGAGAAGTTCATTCCCCGCCAGATCTGCGGTCTGCTTGAGGGTAAACGGCCTCGGTTGTACGGCTCGGGGGAGAACGTGCGCGATTGGATCCACGTTGACGATCACAACGATGCTGTGTGGGCAATCCTCGATCGCGGAGAAGTAGGGCAGACGTATTTGATCGGTGCGGATGGGGAACGCAGCAACTTGGACGTCGTAAAGCAATTACTGCGCGCGTTTGAATTGCCTGCCGACGGATTCGTCCACGTCACCGATCGCCCCGGGCACGATATGCGGTATGCCATTGATCCCAGCTCGATACAGGAATTGGGGTGGCAGCCGAAATATGAATTCGACGCTGGTTTAGCGCAGACCGTCCAGTGGTATTCAGATAACCGCACCTGGTGGGCGGATGCATACGCCCTGGCAGAGGCGAAGTACGCCACGGTAGAGCACGAGATCGCATAGCGGTTTAGGGCGAGGATTAGTATATTCGCACCCATGACCAAGCTACAGTTCTTCACCCCAAAGAAACAGGGCGAATTTGAAGCCACCGCGCTGGCAGGGGTCTATGTTTTCGAGCCGAAGATCCACGGTGATGAGCGGGGCTTTTTCGCAGAGTGGTATCGCTCTGATGCGTTTGGGAACGCGGTTGGTTACCCATTCGTTCCGGAGCAAGCGAATGTTTCGCAGTCGGCAGCAGGTGTGGCGCGTGGGCTGCACTTCGCTGATGTGCCTCCGGGGCAGGCAAAATTGGTGTTTTGCCCAGCTGGTGAAGTAGTTGATGTGTTGGTTGATTTGCGACGTGGTTCGGAAACCTTTGGCCAGCATGTAGCAGTTCAGTTGAACTCAAAGAATTTGCGAGCGGTCTACATTCCTGCAGGCGTGGCACACGGGTTCGTGGCTCAAAAGGACGATTCTGTGCTGACTTATTTGACCACCTTGCAGTACACCCCGGAAATTGAACGCGAGATTAGCTGGTTCGATCCGCAGCTCCTTGCTGCTGGCTTGGACGTACGCGCCTTGGCACCGGAAGGTACAGAGTTGGTGCTGTCCGCGAAGGACCAAGCTGCACCGACGATCGCGGAGTTTGAAGACAACGGCAACTCACTGCCGTCCTATGATGAATACGTGACTCTAGATACCGCATTTCGTGATGGCTGGGCGCTTGCCAACGAAGAAGCTGCAACTCCCGAGGTTTAAATCGTGAAGGGGATCATTCTTGCCGGCGGTACGGGATCGCGTTTACGCCCACTGACGTTGGCAATGTCGAAACAATTGGTGCCGGTCTATGACAAGCCAATGGTTTACTATCCCCTCAGCACGTTGATGTTGGCTGGTATCCAGGACATCTTGCTGATCACCACGCGTGAAGATGCGCCACAGTTTCAGCGTTTGCTTGGCGACGGTTCACAGTTTGGTATCAACCTCTCTTATCAGATTCAGCAACAGCCAAATGGACTGGCAGAAGCGTTTATCTTAGGTGCGAACCATATTGGCAATGATTCTGTAGCCCTGATCTTGGGCGACAACATTTTCTATGGTGCAGGCCTTGGTACCCAGTTGCGTCGCTTTGATGCAGTAGTCGGTGGCGCTATCTTCGCCTATTGGGTGGCAGATCCACGGGCATACGGAGTAGTGACTTTCGATAGCAATGGGCTAGCCACCAAGATTCAGGAAAAGCCCGAACAGCCTGAGTCCCACTATGCCGTACCTGGTTTGTATTTTTATGACTCGGACGTGGTAGACATCGCCCGAGGGTTAACACCATCGGCACGCGGTGAATTAGAGATCTCTGATGTCAACCAGACTTATTTAGATCTAGGCAAACTAAAGGTAGAAGTGCTGCCCCGGGGGACAGCCTGGTTGGATACCGGCACGGTAGATAACCTGATGGCTGCCAGCGATTTTGTGCGGACAATCGAGCATCGCCAGGGGTTAAAGATTGGTGCGCCCGAAGAAGTTGCCTGGCGCATGGGCTTCATTGGAGACGAAGAGCTAGCAGCCCACGGCTTGAAGCTGCAAGCTACCGCCTACGGGCAATACTTACTACAGCTGTTGCAGCAGCCGAGGATTTAATCACGGGCCTAGCCGAGGGGTTGGCACCTAGCCACTGGCCAGTAGGCTCAATCCGCCGATTTTCCCATTGGTTTTAAAAAAAAAACTGATAGCATGGCGCCAAGGTTTGTTGTTTCAACCGCCAGGCGAGATAAGGCGAAATGGGCTAGGCGTAATAAGCTATGAAGATTTCATTACAAGGCGTTACCAAGACTTTTAGGGAAGCGGACGGTCCGGTTCTTAAAGATATTGACTATACGTTTAAAGAAGGTAGTTTTATTGCCTTAATGGGTAGGTCAGGATCGGGAAAATCGACATTACTCAATATTATGTCGGGTGTAGAGACTCCAACCTCGGGATCGGTGTACTGCGACGATGTTGATCTTTTTGATCTTTCAGATCGCGCACGATCCAAGTTGCGTTCGCAGAAGACGGCAACGTTTTTCCAAGACTATAATCTGCTGGATTTTCTGACTGCTTCGGAAAACATCACACTAGGCAAGAAAATTAGTGGGAATAGTTCTGATTCCGGATCAGTAGATGATGCTCTCGAGCGGGTGGGGCTTAGCGGCTTCGGGGATAAGAAACCGACTGAACTATCTGGAGGGCAATGTCAGCGTGTCGCTATCGCCCGGGCGCTGACTGGAAAACCCGAGGTGATTTTCGCGGACGAGCCGACCGGGGCGCTGGATGATGCTAACTCTAGGTTAGTAGTCGATCTGCTGAGATCCGTATCTGAATCGGGAGTAACCATAATTATGGTTACCCATGATCCTTATATCGCGGCTGCAGCAGACACCGTGGTAGAGCTTAAGGACGGAGCAATTGCGCGAACTATGGATGCGCCTTCCGCCATGGAAATCCTTCAAGCGTTCGCTGAAGATAGCGATCTGGGTACGAAGGGCTGATGATGGTTTCTGCAACTATCTGGCAAGGTCATAAGGTAGCTTTAATAGCGCAATTTGTAATTGCAACGTTGCTGTTAGGGATCCTGAGCGGAGTTACCTCGGTAGCAGTGAATGCCGCTGACAAATCGAATGAATTAAAGGTAAATTCGAATATCAGCACTGACTTGATTCAGCGGATCAATACCCTAGATGGCATTAGCACTTATAGCTTCTTAGTTTTAAGTATCACAATTGTCGTGGCTTTACTGATGCAGGCCGCCATCGTACAGTTCATGATTGCTGATGCGAAGAAAACTGTAGGTTCGCTGCGGGTTCTAGGTGTCTCTGCATTGCGCGTTGTCTCTACCTTCGTGATGTTCGCCGTAATGGCAGTGATATTAGCTTTTTTTATTTCCTTTCTACTGTCGCCTGTAATCCAATCGAGCCAAATTTGGCTTTTGTCTAGAATCGGATTGGATGTTTCGGACGTCGGTGTTGCAGCGTTGCCGTCGATCAGCGGAATCATCGCTTTCGTCCTAGCTCTGTTCTCGTGTTTGGTGGTACTCCAACAGGCGCGAAGCCTCACAAGATTGGGTAACGAGTCCACGAATCACAGGGCCATTTCCAAGGTGCGTGTCGCACTTCAAGTCGTTGCTTTCGGCGTACTTGTTTTCAGCTTGGTCACGATATTGAGTCATCAGACAACTATCGAAAATCTGAATGGTTCCGCGTTTGGAGCTATGTTTGCAACGATCCTGGCACTAGCGTGCATTATGCCGATTTTGCTGGTGCTTTTAGCGAAAGTGCTCCAGAAGTGGGGTGCTACTGGGTTAAGTGTTGGTGGCGTAATCTCGGGATTTTCGGGACGGATCAGTGCGATCGCGTTGATTTCAGCTCTATTGCTCAGTGTGGGCGGTACGAGTGCGATGCTGACTCTCGCTTCCTCTTCGGCAGGCAAATATATGGCCATGAATTCGATTTCGGCTGACGCTTTGACTACCGAAATCGTTGAGACGGATACTCCGACGGTAGATGTTTCGCCATTTGTCTCGGATAATGGATGGATTTTGAACGCGCCGTCACTGCAACAAATGCCGGTCATTCAATTCAATCCAGATCACTTAGCTCCGATGCTGAGTGATGCGACTATCGAGTCTGGAGATCTCCAAGCCGTAGCTGATAACAAAGTTGTTGCAAGCGCCACCCGCTACGAGATTGGCGACCGCATCACGCTTACTAATGATTTCGGTGAAACTCGTGAACTCGAGGTTGTTGCCTTGGCTTCAGCCAATTCGATTTTCGGTTCCGCTGTTGGAGTAAATATCCAGCAGTTCTCGGCTAGCGACCCAGAGAATCTTTATGCACGCTCATATGCTGTTGCTCCAGGGGGAATCGATGCTATTAAGCAGGCGCTTCCACAGTATGAGTGGCAGACGCTAGAGCAATACGTCACTGCAGATCTCGAGACTGTCCAGTCTTCGCAGACGGAATCGATCATTTCGATGATTGGAGGGATATCCTTCGTCGCGATTTTGGGATTCCTCTACAGTGTTGTGGGTTTTGCTGTTAATCGGCGTGATGTTAATCGATCTCTGCAGAAGCTGGGTATGCAGCAGAAAACGAGAAAGCTCGTATTTGGCTGGGTTGGCCTTGCGATTGCGTTGGTTGCGGGCGCCTTCACATACTTTGGAATAAGGGCAGCAATGAGCCAGGTGCAGGAGGTTCTAGATTCCCTAGGAGTTACGTATCCGCTCGATGTTCCGTGGGTTTTCCTCTTCCTCATGTGGCTAGGTACAGGAATTGTGGCGGTATTGGGAATGATTCTTGGTGCAAGTCATAGCCGAAGCAGACATCGATAAGGCAGAGATCCTTCGATCGCTAGAGGCTTGCTGCAGCTGTTGCAGCAGCCGAGAATTTAACTGCTAGCGTCGCCAGCATCATCGTCGCGTTGTTGCCGACGTTGCCGTTCCTGACGCTCCCGGCGTTGTTGTTCTTCACGACGTTTCCGGTCGTACTCAGCCTTTTTCAACTTCCAGATGAAATCCGGATCGTCGTCGGGAGCAATAAATTTCTTTTGAGGTTGTGCTGGCTTATTCAGGCGGAAAGGCCGGTTGTTGCCCGATTTACGTGCACCTGGGCCAAAAGCCTTCCATAGCAGCACAATTGCCAAAACGATGAGCAAAATTAATAACAGGCGACCCACAACAACTCCTCTAAGCTACCCCGCCACCACGTTACCCGAGACCACCATTGAGTAAAGTAACCAGCGTGAGTGACAACGTAAGCGATCCATCAAGCGATCAGACTGATCAGACTCCACCCGAGAGCACCTCGCATGAAGCGGTAACGAAGGAAAAGCGAAGCAAAGCTTTCAAAGGCATTTTTTGGTACGGGTTAGCCCGGTTGGTGCTTTTCCTGGCGATCTTCGCACTGATGATTGTGGTGCTTTATTTGTTTGGCGTGTACATGCCTGCAGCGCTAACGGCCGTGTTTGCGCTTATCATTGCGTTGCCGGTGTCGGTTTTGATGTTCCCGAACCTGAGGATGTCAGCCAATGAATCCGTTGCCCAGTGGAGTGATGCTCGCCGGGCGCACAAAGAGTATCTGCGCGAGCAACTCGCTGAGCGCGAGAATTAATCGCGATGGCGTTTAGATAGCTCGCGGGTTCCGCGAAAGCTTAGCCCGTAAGCGCGATAGCCAGAGCGATGGCAACCGTCCACAGCACCATTGCCCGGCCAATAAATCCGAGTACTGGGATTAGAGCCGTTCCCTTTTTGCCTGAAGTTACCGGCTGTAAGGCAAGGAACAATACCGGAGCCGCAGCCAAGCCCACCAACGCCCACCAAGTAGTAAGCGCGGCAATCATCACCGTGAATACGGGCACTAGCAACAGCAGCAACTGTAGAGCTTTGCGCGTGCGCGTATCTCCTAGGCGCACAGCAAGGGTGATCTTCCCGGCCTGAGTATCCGTAGGAATATCGCGCAGATTATTCACCAGGTTTACCGATGAGGACATCGCACCGACACCTATCGCAAGTAAAACACCGACCAAACTCACCGAGCCGGCTTGCGTAAATTCCGTGCCGAGTACTGCAACTAACCCGAAGAAAACAAAGATCGAAATCTCGCCGAATCCGCGATAACCGTACGGATTCTTACCACCGGTGTAGAACCACGCGCCTGCAATGCAGAGCGCTCCGACCAGGATCAACCACCAAGCGCTTGTCAACGCCAAGACGGTACCTGCGATTGCTGCGATTCCGAAGCTGAAAAATGCAGCATGTTTTACCTGCTGTGGCCGGGCGAGCCCAGATCCGGTGAGTCGTTGTGGCCCGGAGCGTACGTCGTCGGTGCCACGGATGCCATCGGAATAGTCGTTGGCGTAGTTCACGCCCACGATCAACGCCCAAGACACGATGGCAGCAAGTAGGGCTTTGCCCCAAAAAAAGCCTCCCGACGCCGCAGCGGCCGCCGATCCTGCGATCACAGGTGCGAAAGCATTGGCCCAGGTGTGTGGCCTGGCGCCTTCCAGCCAGTCAGCTGCGGTAGCACGTGGTGAAGAGCTCATGAACCATCCTTATCGGTATTAAAAAGAGCTTGGGCTTGCCGACGATTAACTTTGCCATTATCCACCGTTGGCAATTCAGCGACGAAACGCCACCGGCGAGGAATTTGGAATTTGCTTAAGCGCTCGCTTGCCCATTCGGTGAGCTGTTGGGTCAGTGCCTTCTGATCTTCGGTATCGGTAGCTGGCACCACTACTGCTGCGATTTCTTGGCCGAGGTGATGATTACTGCGATCGGAAACACCAACGACGATAGCTGTGGCAACCTGCGGATGAGCCCGTAATACCTCTTCGATCGGTTGGGGCAGGAACTTCAAGCCACCAGAGATGATCACATCATCGGCGCGGCCGGACACTGATAGTCGCCTCCCATCCCAGGTGCCTAGGTCATTAGTGATAAATCGGCTGTGCTGTAGCGCAGGATTGTCGTCGCGATAACCCATACCCACCATTGATCCGGATAAGACGATCCGTCCAATCTCATCTGTGGTTACGGATACGCCTGTTAAAGGTTTGCCGTTATAGACCACGCCACCGCAGGTCTCTGAAGAGCCATAGGTAGTAACGATGCGCAAGCCGCGAGTGGCAGCATGCGAGAGTAGTTCGTCGTCGGCAGCTTGCCCACCAAGCAAAATGGCATCGAATTGCGTCAGGAGGGTACAAGCCGTTTCGTGGCGCATCAGCTTGGCCAGCTGGAGCGGCACGAGCGAAACGTAGTGGCGTGGTGCGTCGGAGGTTTGGAACATCTGCGCGACAACCTGGGCAAACGCCTCGGCGTTAAAGCCATGCGATAGATCCATCACCGCAGGTTGGTAGGCGGCAGCATAGCTGCGCAGCAACACCATCAACCCGGCGATGTGATCGGCAGGGGTAGCCAGCAGCCAGCGTCCGGGGCCATCCAACCGCTCCTCGGTGGCGGCAATTGCAGCGGCGATGTTGCCGGAAGTAAGCATCGCGCCCTTTGGCGTACCGGTGGAACCGGAGGTGCAAGCAACTAGGCTGACCGCGCTATCGATATCGGTGCCGGCGCGTTGGGTGCGGCGCAAGAGTTCGGCACGGGCTTTGGTGGCGTCGTTGATTTCGGGTGGCAGTGGCAGGATACTGCGTCGTCCGGCGAGGATATCTTCGAACAGAGGCTGCAGCTCTAGGACGGAAGTGTCACGGGGGATGTGAATTGCTTCGAGAATCCGTGCCGGTGGTTGCGGTGTTGCGGACGGCTGCGGGGTGGACGGCTGCGGAGTCGAGGTGTGTGGTTGCTGCGGCACAGCTTCCAAGCCTATCCCACCTGCAACATCAGCAACTGCATCTATTGATAGAACTAAATTTATCGTCGGGTGCCCCCGTAGTAAATGGAGATAATCGCAGGTGAGAATGGTTTTCAATACATTCGTACACCCTAAGCTAGGTAGCTTTACGGTTTACGCCAATGTGTGACACGCGGTAGGGTGCAGCCAGATCGTCTTTTTCCCTAAAATCCCACAACACCTAAGGTGGAACATGCGTAAAATCGCTGCAACCTTGGCGCTGGCAACCGGCTTGACTGTAGCCGCAACCGCTCCAGCCCAAGCGCTAATTTTCGGACAAAATGCGCAGGAAACCCCAGAAGCTATGTCGGTGGTTCGCCTTGAGCTCTACGGCGACGACGGCTCGGTTGGTAACTGCACCGGCACCGCAGTATCTGGTCAGTGGATCGTTACTGCTCAGCACTGCATCGAGGGCTTCGGCGCTCCAGGCGGTAAGGCATACGTAGGCGTTACCGGCCCAAAGGCTGAGTACGAAATCAACCACTGGGAAGCAGGCCCACACGGTGACATTGCCATGGTGCACGTCACCGAAGATATGGGGCTGGATTTCTACCCAGAAGTAGCTAACGACGTCCCAGCTACCGGCGAGAAGGTTCGTGTCTACGGTTGGTCCTCGTTGGGCCAAGGTGCTACGGGTACCCTGCCAACGGCAACCTTGACCATGGCGGACTGCAACGTAGTGGATTTCTGTGCCGATGGTGCCATGCACCTATCACACGCAACCTTGCCAACCACTCTGCAGCAGGGTGACTCCGGCGGCCCGATGTTCTACAACGGCAAGCTCACCGGTGCACTTTCGGCAGCTATTTCTTCTGGTTTGCTTCCACCTCAGCTATCCGGTGCGTACATCCACACTCGTACTGATGTGAATTACGACTGGATCATGGCCACCATGGCTACCTCCCCAGAGGGCGAAGGCAAGAAGCCAGCATTCCCAGTGCCACCAACGAACCCAGGATTCCCAGATACTCCGTTCTTTGATGTGCCACTGCCAGTCCTGCCATCTCCAGGATTCCCGTCCCCAGGGTTCCCTTCGCCAGGACTGCCATCCCCAGCCCTGTAACCAGCCTCGTAGATAGAGTGCTGTAAACACAGCAAAATAAAGGCGGTGCCGTAACTACGGCATCGCCTTTCGTCGTTAGTGGTCGTTGGTGCTAGACCTCAGGCTCTAGTGCTAGACCCTAGTAGTAGAACGGATAGTTGTCCCAGTTCGGCTCACGCTTTTCTAGGAAGGCTTGTTTTCCTTCGACGGCCTCGTCGGTCATGTAAGCCAGGCGGGTGGCTTCGCCGGCGAAGACCTGCTGGCCCATCAGGCCGTCATCGGTGAGGTTGAAAGCAAACTTCAGCATGCGCTGCGCAGTGGGGGACTTACTGTTGATAGCGCGTGCCCACTCGATAGCGACGTTTTCTAATTCAGCGTGATCGACTACTTCGTTGACTGCCCCCATCTGATGCATCTTTTCTGCATCGTAAGTGCGACCCAGGAAGAAAATCTCGCGGGCAAATTTTTGTCCAACCTGCTTGGCCAGGTAGGCGCTGCCGTAGCCAGCGTCGAAGGATCCCACATCGGCATCCGTCTGCTTGAACTTGCCATGTTCGCGCGACGCCAAAGTTAGATCGCACACAGCATGAAGCGAATGGCCACCCCCGGCAGCCCAGCCATTCACCAGGCAAAGCACAACTTTCGGCATGGTTCGAATCAGACGCTGCACTTCTAGGATATGCAGGCGGCCACCTTCGACTTTGGTGCGTTCTTCGTCGATAGCCGTCGCAGCTGCTACGTCTTTGTCGTGATTAGGTGCATATTGGTAGCCGGAGCGACCGCGAATTCGTTGGTCGCCACCAGAACAAAACGCCCAACCCTGATCCTTCGGTGAGGGGCCGTTTCCCGTGAGCAGCACGACGCCCACATTGGGGTTGCGGCGAGCATCGTCGAGAGCCTGGTACAGCTCATCTACCGTGTGTGGCCGAAACGCATTGCGTACCTCGGGGCGATCAAATGCGATACGGGCAATGCAGTTCGCGCGACCCGGATCCTTATGCAGGTGGTAGGTGATGTCGGTGAGGTGCTCGAACCCGGGAGCGGTGACCCACTGGGTGGGATCGAAAGGATTGTCGTTCTTCGTCATAGTTCAAATCTAGCGGTGGTGGATAAAACTAGCGGTGAATGGGCTCGGCGAAGCTAGCTGGGATTCGCCACAATGGGGATCATGGTTGGTGCACAGGTTTCTGCCGAAGAGTTGTTGCAACGCGCGTGGGTGGTGGCGCTGCCAATGCGCGTGCCTTTTCGTGGCATTACCGAGCGCGAAGTGCTGCTGATTGAAGGCGATCAGTATTGGGCGGAGTGGGCGCCGTTTCCGGAATACGGCGATGCGGAGGCTGCCCGGTGGTTGCGCTGCACCTTAGAGATGCTCGATCCCATCGCGCCCACTCGGCAGTGGGTGCCGGTCAATGCCACGATTCCGGCGGTGGACGTGCAGCAGGAGCCCGATCGCGTGCCGGAGTTACTGCAGCGCTACCCGGGGTGCACCACGGTGAAGATTAAGGTGGCGCAGCAGGGCCAGCGCCTTGCCGACGACGTCGCCCGCGTCACCGCCGTACGCCAGTGGTACGCCGAACAAGGCATCGACGCTCAGGTGCGTGTGGACGCCAATGGCGCGTGGAGTGTCAGCGAAGCCTTAGAGGCGATCACCGCACTTACCGCGACAGGGTCGCTGGAGTATGTGGAGCAACCGTGTGCGTCGGTAGCCCAGCTACAGCAGGTGCGCGAAGAAGTACGTCGCCGAGGGCTTCCCGCCGGGATCGCTGCCGACGAATTAATCCGTAAAGCCTCCGATCCGATTGCAGTTGTCCGCGCGGATGCGTGTGACCATGCGGTGGTCAAAGCTGCGCCGTTGGGAGGCCCCAGCAAGGTGGCACAAGTTGCCGCGCAAGTGGGGGAATTTGGCGTGCCGGTAACGGTGTCTTCGGCGTTGGATTCCAGCGTCGGTATGTACGCGGGGCTACTGGCTGCCGCTAATTCCGCGCCGGAAGGTGGCACAGTTGCTGCTGCGGGGTTGGCCACAGGATCGCTATTTGTGCATGATGCTGCCGAACCGCGGCCGATTGTCGCTGGCCAATTAGAGGTAACTCCCCGCATCCCAGAGCACAGCCGTTTGGAAGAGCTAGCAGTAAGCGGCACGCGTCGGGATTGGTGGCTGGAGCGTTTACGCCGGTGTTGTGCCCTTGCCTTATAGCATGGGGGAGTGACTGTAGAGAGCAAGCAACAGCAGCCCGCTTCTTTGTTGGCTGCCCGTGTGATTGTTGATGAACTAGTACGGCTGGGGTGCCGAGAAGCTGTGGTGTGCCCGGGTTCGCGTTCGGCTCCACTGGCGCGTGCGTTGTTCGAAGCGGATGCCGCAGGTTGGTTGCGGTTGCATGTGCGTATCGACGAACGTGCGGCTGCTTTCTTAGCCACTGGCTTAGCTGCAGAATCCGGCGCGGTGACCCCGGTGGTGACTACTTCTGGTTCGGCAGTAGCGAACTTGTTGCCTGCATTTGTAGAAGCCCAGTACTCAGCGCCACAAAAGCGCATTCCGGTGTTAGCGCTAACAGCGGATCGTCCGGCGTCGTATGCAGGTGTGGGGGCAAATCAGACAATTACCCAAGCTGAGTTATTGGCCGATGCTGTGAGTGCTCATTTTGATCTCGATGCCACGGCAACCACGGAAGCCGATAATGCGATGCTCCGTGCCCGGGTATGCCGATTGGTTGCAGCGGGTTTGCCCGCACATTTGAATGTGCGTTTTGTGGAACCTCTGGTGCCGAACGAAGCCGATGCCGTCGAGTCGGCGAAACAGTGGGGCCAGCTCATCCCCGCAGGCCGGCCAAGGCAGCAGCCGTGGACGAATATCGAAGCAGCGTCTGCCCAAGAATCCAGTTTCGAATTGGATCTCACGCGCAAGACCTTGGTGATTGCCGGCTCCGGTGCCACCGAGCTTGAATCCCTGGCTGAAGTCCCCACCATCGCCGAGCCAGATGCTTTCGCGCCAACCAATCCCGTCCACCCCCTAGCTGCGGTAACGCTGCAGCAGATCAAACCGGAACAAATCGTGGTACTCGGCCGGCCCACGTTGCACCGCCCGATTGCGCAACTGCTAGCAGATAAAAACATAGAGGTCACCGTGGTGGCTCCCGATACCGCCGATCTTTCCCAAGGTGGAGTGGGCTATCCAGATGTCACGGCAAATGCGCGCCGGGTGGTTTCTTCGATTCGTGGGGTAGGCGCCGTCGATAAGCAATGGCAGAAAGTTGCGGAAGCGGCGTCGCAATATGCGGTTAATGCGGTGCGCGAGACGCTGCAACAGTCCGTGGAACAGCGCTGGTTGTCGGGGTTGCACGTTGCGGCGGCGGTGACGGATAGTCTGCGCACAGGTGACGCTTTGGTGTTGGGAGCGTCGAATGCGGTGCGCGATGCGTCGTGGATGGGGTTGCCGTTTGCGGGCGTCGATGTGATTGCGGGCCGGGGTGCGGCTGGTATCGATGGGACGATTGCGCGCGCGATTGGGCATGCGTTGGTGCGGGATCGCCGGTATGCGCAGGAGATTCGCCCGCCGCGCACGATAGCGTTGCTCGGCGATCTGACGTTCTTGCACGACGCCGGCGCGCTGGCGATTGGACCTGGCGAGCCACGCCCGGAAAACCTCACCATCGTGGTGGCCAACGATACGGGCGGTGGCATCTTCGAGACCCTCGAGCCCGCCGCCGAGCACGTGCGCAACAGTTTCGAGCGGATCTTCGGCACCCCGCAAGACGTTGATATTGCGGCATTGTGCCAGGCTTACGACGTAGCTCATGTGCTTGTCGACGATATGGAAACTCTTCTAGCCCAACTGCACCCGGATACGGATGTGGAGGGTATCCGAGTTGTGGAAGTCACTACCGCTCGGGATACACGACGTGAGTTGCATCAGGAAATGCAGCGCAAGGCCAAGTTGGATTAGGGGCGACAATCGCGATGAGACAGTCACGGCTAGCACAGACTCGTCTTGCACAGACACGGCTGGGTAAAGCCTTCGCCGTCAGCGAGGATCCGGATAATGATCCGCGCGGTTGGCCACGGCGACTACGGCAGTTTGTGGTGTTTGTGCTGCTCTGTGTGGTGATTGCTAGTTGTGGCATGGTGTACGGCACGTGGGCTCATTCGCGGGCTATCGATGGCAATATGGGGCAAGCTGTCGCCGAAGTACGCCATGTGGATGCCATGCGCACTGCCGTGGACTTCGTGGATGAAACCGGTGAATATTATTCCCCACCGCGTGGGTTGTTGATTCCTGTGGGATTGGAAGAAGGCCAACGAGTGCGGGTGGAATACGACCGTGATGATCCCAACATCGTGCGCGTGGCCGGCCGCAGTTGGACGCTGGCACTGATTCCAGCTTTCAGTGTGATTGCAGTGGCGTTTTTGATTGCGATTCCGCTGTGGTGGTGGTCGCTGCGACGCAGCACCCGGCAGCCAAATAATCCTTACGTGCGGTAACGGGGTGAAAGCCACCGCGATTTAACAAGAATTCACATGCCGGTGGGCAAAAGTTCAAACGTGGCTAACCTAGTAGTGATGTGCAACGGCCACTATGAGGAATTATGCGAGTAGCGATCGTAGCTGAGAGTTTTCTGCCCAACGTCAATGGCGTGACCAATTCAGTTTGTCGCGTAGCACAGTATTTACGCAGCCAAGGCCATGAAGCCTTGATAATCGCACCAGCGGCTCGCCCAGGGCAGCAATCAGTAGAGCAATACTGTGGCTTCCCAGTGGAATCAGTGTCTACCGTGATGGTGCCGATGGTGAACTCCTTGCCGATCGGAGTGCCTACAGCCCGGGTCGTACGGTTGTTGCGGCAGTTCCAACCAGATGTGGTGCATGCTGCCTCGCCTTTCGTTTTGGGAGCAGCCGGAATCCTGGCAGCGCGGGCACTGAAAATCCCGGTAGTGGGAGTCTTCCAAACTGACGTCGCCGGCTTCGCAGAAAACTATAAGCTTGCGGCTTTTTCTCAAGCAGCATGGCGCTGGACACGGTGGATCCACAATCGCTGTGACCGAACGTTGGCGCCGTCGTCCGCTACGATCGAGCAGCTCCAGGCACGTGGAATTCACCGCATCCATCGCTGGGGCAGAGGCGTGGATTTGCAGCAGTTCTCCCCGCACAAAAGGGATAAGGCACTTCGCGCGAAGTGGACTGCTACTAAGCCGGGGAGCTCGATCATCGTGGGCTATGTAGGACGCCTGGCAGCAGAAAAATCCGTACACCGCCTGGCAGTTCTGGATGAGCTTGACGACGTACAAGTGGTGGTCATCGGAGACGGCCCCGAGCGAGCTTCCCTTCAGCAGCTAATGCCAAATGCCATCTTTGCCGGGCAACTAACCGGAGAGGCTTTAGCCGAAGCGTTCGCATCGCTAGATGTGTTTGTCCACACGGGCGATTTCGAGACCTTCTGCCAGACCGTCCAAGAAGCTCACGCCAGCGGTATTCCCGCTATCGCGCCTAATGTGGGTGGCCCACGGGACTTGATTACAGATGGTGTCAACGGCCATTTGCTCGCACCTGCAGAGTTTGAACAATTGCTGCCGGAAGCCGTCGTCAGCGCTCTAAAGATGAGGAAGCGGTGTCGCAGTTCTGTGCAGTCGCGAAGTTGGGATGCCATCTGCGCGGAATTGATGGAACATTATCGAGCTGTGGTTGCCGGTAACTCCATTGCCATTGCCGTGTAGCGTGTAACAGCGTGGCAGAAAACAAATCGCAGTTGTTCCAGAATAAGAATTCCGGAGCTACCCGTGCAGGCTTAGATAAAGATCCGCGCGAAGTGGCATCGATGTTTGATGGCGTGGGGAAGAACTACGACGTCACAAATACCGTGCTTACCGCAGGCATCGACGCACAGTGGCGCAAAGCTACCCGCGCCCGGTTGAACCTATCGGAAGGCCAGCTGTGCTTGGATCTAGCAGCGGGTACTGCAGTTTCCACCGTGGAACTGGCCAAGTCTGGGGCGAAAGTGATTGCCTGCGACTTTTCGAAAGGCATGCTCAAAGCCGGCGCCCACCGCGATGTACCAAAAGTGTGTGGCGATGGAATGCGGTTGCCCTTTGCCGATAACACCTTCGACGCGGTTACGATCAGCTTCGGCTTGCGGAACATCGTGGATTTCCGCGCGGGGCTGGAAGAGCTCAGCCGTGTGACTAAACCAGGCGGACAGCTAACCGTCTGCGAGTTTTCCACGCCTACCTTGCCGGTGTTCCGCACGGTTTATAAAGAATATTTGATGCGCCTGCTGCCTAAAGTGGCCACGGTGGTTTCTTCGAACCCGGAGGCTTACGTGTACTTGGCAGAGTCCATTCGCGCTTGGCCAACGCAGCCCGAACTAGCCGCCGAGATCAACCGCCATGGGTGGACAGACTGCGGTTGGCAGGATCTAACCTTCGGCATCGCGGCGCTGCACTCTGCGGTAAAGCCACGGTAGCTGCAACCCGGCAGCGAGGGTAATCCTTTAGCTCCAGGGCTGACGGTCGCGAAGACCGTCGTAAGCCAAAGACGTATAACCTGCTGCGCGCCATAGCCGTGCCACGGCGTCGTGGTCGTGTTCTGTCACCAGATTGCCCATCAGGCGCGCTGCCATGCCCATCATCGGCTCGCCCCACTTCGCGCCCATTGTCCAGGGGCCGGTGGTGGCTAGAAAACCTGGAATCGTTAGCAGCCGCGCTAGCCGGCGTGCCAACGAAAAACCGGTACCAAAATGCTCGCGGAGCGTCTCTGGCCAGACGTACGTAAACCCATCAGAAGCACTCTGCAACGTGGCACTCTGGCGATTCTCCAACAGCTGCACCGCCAGTCGCGCACTTTCCATCCCGTAGTCGATGCCCTCGCCGTTTAGCGGATTAACCAGGCAAGCAGCATCGCCCAGCAACATCCAGTTATCGCCTGCCACGTGACTCACCGCTCCACCCATCGGCAACAACGCCGAGGTGATATTGCGCGGTTCACCGAGCTGCCAGTGCAGGTTCGCCTCCGGCGCCGGAGCCCGATCCTGATTCACGTGCGCCGCATAGGTGCGCAGCAGCTTCTTAGTGTTAATTTTCACCGGCCGTTGCTTGGTAGCCAACGCACCACAACCCAGGTTCACTTCGCCAGCGCCAAGCGGGAAAATCCAACCGTAACCCGGCTGAATAGTGTTGGTATCATCCCGCAATTCCAGATGCGAGTGGATCCACTCCGTGTGCTCCGGGCTGGTACTCGCGGTGGTGCAATACGAACGCGCGGCAACACCGAAAACCTCCGAACGGTGCCACTTCCTGCCTAGTTGCTTGCCGACGACGCTGCGTACCCCATCAGCTACCAAAAAGTACTTGGCAGAGATGGTCTTGCTGTGTTTGCGGCCAGTGTCGCTGTAGGCGACTTCAAGCTGCGACACGCTGGTTCCCGCGCCCCGGGAAACCTTAGCTACTGTGCAACCATCGAAGACTTCCGCGCCTGCTTTAGCTGCGTGTTGGGCAAGCAGATGATCGAAATCCCGGCGGGCTACCGCGGAGCCGAATTGTGGAAAGCGGCCAGCTGGCCAGGGGGCGGTAACCGAGGCGCCAAAGCCATGGAGCTTCAACCCACGATTGCGGGTTTTTGCGGTGACCTGTTCGGTTAGGCCGAGCAGCTCCAGTTCCTTCATTGCTCGCGGTGTTAATCCATCGCCACAGGTTTTATCGCGTGGCATACTGGCCGATTCCAACAATACCGTATGAAATCCTGCTTGCGCTGCATGGAACGCGGCGGTGGATCCAGCCGGGCCGCCACCAATTACCACTACATCAGCGTGAGAAGGCATGCGCGAGCCAGACCGAAAAGCCGGCTGAGAGGAAGACACTGGAGAAGTCACGCGTACCAGGCTAGCGAAGACGGAAAAAGTTTCGTCGTTAGCTACTTAGAGAAGTAACTGGGAAGCAAATCGTGGTGCTGTTTTGCCGGCGCCATTGAGGAAAAGTTTAGCTATTAAAATCCGACCGGTAAGCTGTATCCGATAATATTTAGCCGCGACCAGTACAGCGACGAGTACATAGCCAAGGTAGGAACCGAATGCGAACAGATGGCAGCACCGGGACTCACGCCGGGAACGCCCAGCGTAAAGGTAGTAGCAGTGTTGCCAGCGTGTCATTTGGTGATCCGCAATTAGAAGCAGCTGTTACCGAAGGTATGCAGCGCTGCGAAGACTTATTACTTACCGAGCTGGCACAAGGCGAAGAATTTTTAGTTACCCGCGTGCGCCACTTGGCTGATGCAGGTGGCAAGCGGTTCCGTCCGATGTTTGCGATGATGGCTGCCCAATTTGGCACTAATCCGCAGGCTGATGAAGTAGTCAAAGCTGCCACCGTAGTGGAGATGACGCACCTGGCTACCTTGTATCACGACGACGTGATGGATGAAGCTGATATTCGTCGTGGTGTTCCTTCTGCTAATGCGCGTTGGACGAATACTGTCGCGATTCTGTCTGGCGATTACCTATTTGCCACTGCATCGCGCTTGCTAGCTGATCTTGGTGCCGAGACCGTGCGTCATTTCGCCGAGACCTTCGGTGAATTAGTGACCGGCCAAATGCGGGAGTCAGTGGGATGCCCAGAAGGTGCAGATCCGATCGAGCACTACCTGCAGGTGATCGAAGAAAAGACTGGTGTGCTGATTGCCTCTGCTGGCTACCTAGGTGCACTGCATTCTGGTGCGGATGAAGAAACCGTGACAGCACTGCGGAAATTTGGTGCTCTTATCGGTTTGGTGTTCCAGATTGTGGACGACATCATCGACATCTCTTCTGATACTGGCCAGTCCGGTAAAACCCCGGGTACGGATTTGCGCGAGGGTGTATTCACTTTGCCGGTGCTTTACGCGTTGCGGGAAGACACCGAAGTGGGAGCGCGGTTGCGCGAAATTTTGACCGGCCCGGTTACAGACGATGCGTTAGTCGCGGAAGCCCTGGAATTGCTTGGACAATCCAGTGGCACTGAACAAGCGTTGGCGGTGGTGAAAGATTTAGTGGCGCAGTCTGAAGAAACCATCGCAGATCTAGAAGATATTCCGGCCAAGCAGGCGCTATTGGAGCTAGCGCAATACACGGTTGCCCGCGTGGGATAGCAACTAAATCTTTAGCTTTACCTGGCTGTTTGCCCGACAGTATAGGCGCTGTGTAATGTTTTCTAGCGCACGCCAGATTGCCCGAGCGGCCAAAGGGAGCGGATTGTAAATCCGTCGGCATTGCCTACGTTGGTTCGAATCCATCATCTGGCACAGCATCCCGGTAGTGGAAAACTCCGCTGCCGGGATTTTTCTATGTGTAAGGTATAGCGTACCGGGGGTTGTCGAAGGCAGGTGTCCTCGAAGGCAGGCGTTCATGTTGCCACACTGTGTGACACCTTGTGATCGCCCGGCAGCATTCTTAGTGTGGCATTTAACCCCGATCTACCTGCGTGTTTGTGAAAATATCGTCTTGTAGGTTAATCTTTGCAAGGCTTCGCAAGAACGAAGGCGCAAGAGTACATCAAGCGTTGGAGTTCAAGTGTGGCACGCCCCCTTAGCTCAGTCGGCAGAGCGTTTCCATGGTAAGGAAAAGGTCGACAGTTCGATTCTGTCAGGGGGCTCGTTTCGTATTAAGTGCGAAATGTGGTGATGTAGCTCAGATGGTGAGAGCGCACGACTCATAATCGTGAGGTCGGGGGTTCGATCCCCCCCATCACTACGAACAGTATCTACGCAAGTAGCTTGAAGCTGCTTAGCTCTTCGGTATTGTTTACCCGCGCTAGCACTCTGCTAGGGTTGGGAACCGTCACAGAAAAAGTGATGAAGGGGCGTAGCTCAACTGGCAGAGCAGCGGTCTCCAAAACCGCAGGTTGCAGGTTCAAGTCCTGTCGCCCCTGCAAGTCCCTTCCAAAAACGGTAACCAACTGTTTCGTCAGGAGAATCGTGGCTGAAAAGAACAATAACGCCGGCGACGCGGATCAGAACGCACGGCCTTCCTCAAAAATTGCCACGGGCACTGCCGGTTCTCGTACGGCTACAGCGCAAGCTATGCCAACTGGAAAGGTATCTGCTGCCTCTGCAACTGGTGGCTCTTCCGTCGCAAAGCAAAAGCGCAGCGAAGATGAACTGCGTACTCGCAACCCAATTACCTTCATCGGTCAGGTTGTTTCCGAGCTTCGCAAAGTAATTTGGCCAACCGCACGCCAAATGGTGGTGTACACCATCGTGGTACTACTGTTCCTGGCTTTCATGGTGGCGCTGGTTTGGGGCGTGGATACGCTTACCGGGCTTGGTATTCGCCAGATTTTCAGTAACTAAGGGCAACTGAGTTAAGATCTTCAGCTAGAATCTAAAGCAAGATAAATCCCGCCACCTGCTACCAGGTAAGGCGGGATTAGTTTTTCACTAACTGTGAGAAACAAGCGTGAGAAACAAGCGACGACAAAGAGGAGACCATGATGGCGGACAGCGTCAACGAAGAAAACGTAGTTACTGATTCCGAGCAGCTGACTGAGCAGCTCACCGAAGGTACCTCTGAGGCGCAGAATCAAGCTGACGACGAGCTGGTTACCCCATCTGAGGATGCGGCGAAGGCTGCCGCCCCGGATAGCGCGGAAGTTGATACCACCACCGATGCTGATTCGGCTTCGCAGGCTGCTGCCGATCTCACCGCAGAAGCTGCTGCCAACGTCGATCCTGAATCGGTGGACGTGGATGCGGAATACCGCCGTCGTTTGCGTGAATTCCAGCGCGAACTGAAGCGCCGTCCAGGAGACTGGTACATCATTCAGTGCTACTCGGGCTACGAAAACAAGGTAAAGACGAACCTGGAAATGCGTGCCCAGACCCTGGGCGTAGAAGAGCAGATCCACGAAGTTGTGGTGCCAATCGAGGAAGTCGAAGAACGCAAGGACGGCAAGAAGAAGCTCGTAAAGAAGAAGCTGCTGCCGGGCTACGTGTTGGTACGCATGTCTTTGGATGATCCTTCGTGGTCTGTAGTACGCGATACCCCAGGCGTGACCTCCTTCGTGGGCAATGAAGGCCACCCAACCCCAGTGAAGATCCGCGAAGTAGCCAAGTTCTTGATGCCGAAAGACACCTTCGCTGCAGAGCTTGTGGGCCGCGAATCTTCCGATGGCGAATTGTCCGTTGCTGCACCACCTCAGGAAGAGCAGGCGCCAAAGACCGACTACGAGGTGGGCGAATCCGTCACTATCCTGTCCGGCCCATTTGCCTCTGTGGCAGCTACGATTTCCGAAATCGATCCAGCAACCGGCCGCATTAAGGCACTGGTGTCGATCTTCGGCCGTGAAACCCCAGTTGAGCTTTCTGCAGATGAAGTTGAAAAGCTGATCTAAACTGCGGTAACGTTTCTCGTCGCGCGCTTTTAAGGCGTGCGACTTTATCAGTTTTACTCCCCGGTGGCTGGCGTGAACTGGCAGTAGTTGCCTAGAAAATGCCGGCATCCGGACAGCGGTGAAGAAATACATCGGATTTCTAGTTCTTCGCCGCTGGTAACAAGGAAAAGAGGTTTAATCCGATGGCTCCAAAGAAAAAGAAGAAGCTCTCTGCAGTAATTAAGCTGCAGATTCAGGCTGGCCAGGCGAACCCAGCTCCACCAGTTGGCCCAGCATTGGGTGCCCATGGTGTGAACATCATGGAATTCTGCAAGGCTTACAACGCTGCAACGGAAAACCAGCGCGGCAACGTAGTTCCGGTAGAAATCTCCGTGTACGAAGATCGTTCCTTCGACTTCGTACTGAAGACTCCACCTGCTGCAAAGCTGCTGCTGAAGGCTGCTGGCCTGCAGAAGGGCTCCGGTGTTCCTCACACCGATAAGGTTGGCTCGGTTACTTGGGAACAGTGCAAGGAAATTGCAGAAACCAAGAAGCCAGACCTGAACGCAAACGACATCGAAGCTGGCGCAAAGATCATCGCTGGCACCGCTCGCTCCATGGGCATCGTTGTCGAAGGCGCCCCAGAGTAATCGCTCCAGATAAATTCTGAAGCAATTCTGAAGCGAGCAGCTTCACCCCAAGTGGAAGGGTCAGCTTCGACCCGCACTAAACCACTCTCCACGTATTTCAACACGATTGGATTTTTAAACTATGAGCAAGAAATCAAAGGCTTACCGCGCTGCAGCGGAAAAGGTTGATGCAGATCGCCTGTACTCGCCACTAGAGGCAGTAACCCTGGCAAAGGAAACCTCCTCGAAGAACTACGACGCTTCCATCGACGTAGCGATTCGCCTGGGCGTTGATCCTCGCAAGGCAGACCAGCTGGTTCGTGGCACCGTATCGCTGCCAAACGGCACCGGTAAGGAAGTAAAGGTTGTTGTCTTCGCAGCTGGCGAAAACGCAACCAAGGCTGAAGAAGCTGGCGCAGATTTCGTTGGTTCCGACGAACTGATCGAAAAGATCCAGGGCGGCTGGACTGACTTCGACGTGGCAATTGCAACCCCGGACCAGATGGCAAAGGTTGGCCGCGTCGCACGCGTGCTGGGTCCACGTGGTTTGATGCCGAACCCTAAGTCCGGCACCGTAACCCCAGACGTCGCAAAGGCAGTTAAGGAAGTTAAGGGCGGCAAGATCTCCTTCCGCGTTGACAAGGCTGCGAACCTGCACGCTCTGATCGGCAAGGCATCCTTCACCCCAGAGCAGTTGGCTGAAAACTACGGCGCTTTGATTGAAGAGCTCCTACGCCTGAAGCCATCCGCTGCAAAGGGCCGTTACCTGAAGAAGATCACCGTGGCTTCCACCAGTGGCCCAGGTGTTCCAGTAGATAACTCTGTGATCAAGAACTTCACGGATTAATCGCTGGCTGATTGCAGCCCAGGTGCTGCGAATAGTTAAACCCTCCACAACCCAGATTGCGCACCTTGTGCAATTGGGCGACGTGGAGGGTTATTTTTTTAAATTCTGCCCCGGCGACTTTCGCTACTTCCTACAATCTGGGATATGTACTCGCCACGATCCAATGCTTTGGAGCAGTTGCAGCGTTTAGCTGCAGCAGATGATGGCTCCGGCATTATCGAGCAGGAGCTGATCAGCTTCCTCGATTCGCTGGGCGAAGAAGCCTTCAGTCAGCCCGAGATTCGGATCCTTGGGCAGTCGTTGTTGGGCGAAGTGCTCACGGGGCTTGGCGAAGATACCGCGGTGATTAAACTGCTGCGCCGGAATCTTTTCGATAGTTTCCATCTTCCAGGCGCCGGTGAGATCGAGGCAATTTGTTCGTATGCGGCGCAGATCGTCGTCGTTCGCTTGTTGCGCACGATTGTGCGTATGGAGGCGCGTGAGTTGAGCTTAGCTATCGACGAAGAAGCTTCCTTTGTTGCCTCTTGCTCCCTGGGGGTAAGCGAGGTAATTCAAGTGGCGTTTGCCATGGCAGCGGAGGCGTTGCGAGCAACCGCGTTGGATGCCAGCCCGAGGGAATTAATGGCTGTGGCGTATCGCTATGAACCCGAAGTGGCGTGGTTGGAGGACGCGGAACTGATCGAGTTTCACCGTGAGCTAAAGCAAGCGGCTATGGATCGAGCAGAGCAATTATGGTTGACAAGTTGCGATACTGGAAGTAGCTCGCTATAGTCTTGAAACGAACTTTTACAAGTTTCACCGAAGACCGTCGGTGCTTTAGCAAAGATCCTTTGTTGAAGCTGAAATGCTGAGAAACTTCAGTGGCCTACGCAGGGAAGACTTGGAGCGTTAACTGGCAGGATGAATCCTGCCGAGGAATTGTTACGCCCCACGCAACTCTGCGTTGGGGCGTTTGTTGTTTTCCAAGGTATTTCACCTCCGGCGGAGATAAACGACTTTAACGGGAAGGAGGCGAGAGTACCCATGGCAGTTAATGCTGAGAAGAAGGCAGCTGTTGCAGCGTTGGTAGCTGATGTCAACGAATCGAACGCAATTGTGCTGACCGAGTACCGCGGCCTGTCTGTTGGTGACATCACCAACTTGCGTCGCTCCCTTGGCTCTGACGTCAAGTACTCCGTCGCCAAGAACACCATGATCAAGCTCGCCGCTCAGGAGGCGGGCGTAGAGGGTCTTGATGAACACCTAACCGGCCCTACCGCTGTCGCTTTCGTTAAGGGCGAAGCTGTAGACGCTGCAAAGGCTATCAAGAAGTTCTCGGAAGAGAACAAGAACCTCGTGGTCAAGGGTGGCTACATGGACGGTGTGGCAATGGATGCTGCACAGTTCGAAGCCCTCGCAAGTATGGATAACCGCGAGACCACGCTGGCTAAGCTGGCTGGTGCCTTCAACGGCGTTCTGGCAAATGTTGCTGGTCTGCTCGATGCTCCAACCTCCTCGGTCGCACGCCTTGCCGCTGCGCTCGAAGAGAAGAAGCAGTAATAAACCAAACTTTTATCTAACAGGAGATATTCCATGGCTAAGTACACCACCGAGGAACTGCTCGAGGCTTTCAAGGAAATGACCTTGGTTGAGCTGACCGAGTTCAAGAAGGCTTTCGAAGAAGAGTTCGACGTAACCGCTGCTGCTCCAGTTGCTGTTGCTGCTGCAGGCGCTGCAGGCGACGCTCCAGCTGCTGAAGAGAAGGACGAGTTCGACGTTGTTCTTGAAGACGCTGGCGCAAAGAAGATCGGCGTAATTAAGGCTGTTCGTGAAATCGTTTCCGGCCTGGGCTTGAAGGAAGCTAAGGAGCTTGTTGAAGGCGCTCCTAAGGCTATCCTGGAAGGCGCAAATAAGGACGACGCTGAAGCTGCAAAGACCAAGCTGGAAGAAGCTGGCGCAAAGGTTTCCCTCAAGTAAGAGGAAATTCCAAGCAGTTAAGCTTTCTGCTTTCTACCCCTCCACTGCTCTCGGGCAGGGGAGGGGTTTTGCTATGTCTAGCCAGCCCGCGATTGCTGGCGTCTGGCTTAGGACGCTGGCTTTTTGCGTGTGGCAGACCAAACTGCAATTACTACTAGCGCGATAGTGATCCATAGTGCATAGCGGTTGATTTGATCCACCACCGCGATGACTGGCTCGCCAAAACGGTATCCCAGGTAGGCAAACGTACTGTTGCGGCAGATTACGCCAATTGCGTTGACTGCCAGTACAGTGCGCAATCTACAACCCCGGATCGCTGCCAGCAGATTGGCTACGAAGAGCGTGGGCATGAAGGGGATATATGAGACAAACACGATGCCCAACAACAAACGCGGGCTGAGGTTTTCCAACCGGCCTACCCACTTGCGGGTACGCTTCGAGCTTTCCATCATCAGCGACAAATAGCCCACACCCCACTTGGTGCCCATTAGCCACCACAGCGGAATGGACTTCATTGCACCGATAAGCGCCAAAGCAACGATGATCCAGGCTGCGGTGCCTCCAGCAGCGGCTTGGGCGCCGCCCACAATGGCAGAGGTGTAGCCGCCGATAGCGAGCGCGTAAATCTCGGGATTGTTAAGCAGCCACACTCGCAGTGGCAGCATCGCCAAGGTAAAGATGGTGATCGCAGTGAAGTACACCCAGATCCACTTATCTACAGTGTCGGGCGAAGAAATAAATTCGGGCGTAGGCGGAAGATTCGGATCCTCTGCTTTACGGTTGCTAGCGGGGGAGGAGCTATCGTTCAAAACCTATCTACCCTTCATGTTCTATTTGGCTCGGTTGTAAAGGCGTCAGTTATACGACGCCAGCCATACCGACTTCACTTAGTGCAGCCAGCGAGCATTTCAAGAATAGTACGCAAAAATTGTTCGGATATTTGATTGTCATGTTTGGTGTGTAGAGTATTTTCCATGCTGGCTCGTTCACGCATCATCGCGATTATTTTGGTTGGAGTGGGCACTGCTTTGCTTGCAGTGGGTACGCTCTTGCCGCGGTTTATCGACGGCTCGCCGAAATTGCCGTTAGATATCCCGCCGTTGTCTTATACGTTGCGTGCTGAAGATGGAATTTCTACCCGCTTTAACGAGGAGGGGCAGCGGGAGGAAGTTTTCTCGCCGATCCGTCGTCAGCTTCATGGCGAGCTTATTGAACCGGCGGATTCCGAAAAGGTATCGCTGCGCGTAGGTGTGACGGAAATGCGCGAACAACCTGCGGAGGTGCTGGGCACCGATCCGCTCACCGAGTTGGTAGATGCTGTGGTTTGGACGTTTACCATCGACCGTCTCACCGGTGAGTTCGTAGCACCCGCGACGATCGTGGATCGCATGGCAGGGGTGCCTCGCGACGTACAAGTCTCTGGTAACTGGGTAAAGCTGCCGACGAATACCCAACAGCAAACCTACGAGATTTTCGACGATTTCTATCGCGGTTCGTTGCCAGCGAATTACGTAGAAACCCAACAGCGCGGTGAAACAGAACTCTATCTATTCCGCCAGGAGATCGCTCCTACGAACCTGGCAGAGCGCTATCGCTCCTACAACACAATGGTGGATTTTGGAGATCAGACCGGCTTCTTGCATTACGCAGGTGTGCGTGACTACTTGGTAGAGCCTAAATCTGGTGCTGTGGTCTACGTCCGGGAGGATATTGACCTGTGGTGGCAAAACCGCCAAGGCGAGCGCCTGATGACGTACCTGCGGTTTAACGGAGCGATGAGTGATGAAGACTCAAACATGCTTCTAGCTGGTGCTTTGCATAATTTCACTACCAAGCCTCTGCGTCCGTGGTCTATCGCGTTGATCACAGTAGGTGCAATTATCACTTTTGCTGGTACCGTAGGGGCTGTTCGCCCTTCACGTAACAACGAAAAGGGTTCGGAAAGGGTTTAGAAAGCGCTTAGCATTAACAGCGCTTTGATGTCGGCGAGACACGCCCGAATTTTGCCATGCGTTAGACAGAACGCTTTATTTGGTATAGGCTATATCTTTGCGCTGGAATTAGCGTATCTACATGCTGGTAAAACACCAGGTAGGCCGCGGTGTGGCAACCGGATCGGGGTTTACCGTAACTAGCAAGTGGGGCACAGCAAATAATTCCTGCAAAAGTTTACGCGTATAAACCAAGCGGGTAAACAGATCTTGGGTTGTGGATCTGTTGTCCGCGTGAGGTGCTGGAAGGACGCATCTTGGCAGTCTCCCGCCAGACCAAGGCAGTAACCGGAATCCCCGGAGCTTCAAAAAGGTATTCGTTTGCAAAAATCCAGGAACCAATTCCGGTTCCTGGCCTATTAGATTTACAGTTAGAATCTTTCGCTTGGCTCGTTGGCACGCCAGAATGGCGTGCTCGTCGTCAAGCTGAGTTAGGTGAGGGCGTTCGGGTTACCAGCGGCCTGGAAGACATTCTTGAAGAGCTATCCCCGATTGAGGATTACTCGCAGAAGATGTCCCTAACTCTGTCTGATCCGTGGTTCGACTCGGTGAAGAACTCGGTTGACGAGTCCAAGGATAAGGACATCAACTACTCTGCGCCGCTGTACGTCACTGCGGAATTTACGAACCGGGAAACCGGCGAAATTAAGAGCCAGACCGTGTTCATTGGCGATTTCCCAATGATGACGGACAAGGGCACCTTCATTGTCAACGGCACCGAGCGTGTTGTTGTCTCCCAGTTGGTGCGCTCTCCTGGTGTGTACTTTGACGAGACCATTGATAAGTCCACCGAGCGTCCCCTGCATTCCGTGAAGATCATTCCTTCGCGTGGTGCTTGGTTGGAGTTTGACGTCGACAAGCGGGATACCGTCGGCGTGCGTATCGACCGCAAGCGTCGTCAGCCAGTAACCGTGCTGTTGAAGGCATTCGGCTGGACTACCGAAGAGATCCAGGAACGTTTCGGTTTCTCGGAAATTATGATGGCCACCTTGGAAAAGGACGGCGTTGCTAATACCGATGAGGCGTTGCTGGAAATTTACCGCAAGCAGCGTCCGGGTGAGCCACCAACGCGTGAGTCTGCGCTGGCACTGCTGGAGAACAACTTCTTCAAGCCAAAGCGCTACGACCTGGCGAAGGTAGGCCGCTACAAGGTCAACCGCAAGCTTGGCCTGGGCAAGGACGCTACCGGTGAGATGGTGCTCACCGAGCAGGATATTGCTACCACCATCGAGTACTTGGTGCGCCTGCACGAGGGCGAAAAGACCATGGTCTCTCCTGATGGTGTGGAAATTCCGGTAGAGACCGACGATATCGATCACTTCGGCAACCGTCGTCTGCGTACCGTGGGTGAGTTGATTCAGAACCAGGTGCGTGTGGGTCTGTCCCGCATGGAACGCGTGGTGCGCGAGCGCATGACCACCCAGGATGTGGAATCGATTCAGCCAACCACGCTGATTAACGTGCGCCCAGTTTCGGCTGCGATCCGCGAGTTCTTTGGTACTTCGCAGCTGTCGCAGTTTATGGATCAGAACAACTCCCTTTCCGGTCTGACCCATAAGCGTCGTCTGTCGGCTCTAGGCCCGGGTGGCTTGTCGCGTGAGCGTGCAGGCCTCGAGGTGCGCGACGTGCACCCATCCCACTACGGCCGCATGTGCCCAATTGAGACCCCAGAAGGTCCGAACATTGGTTTGATTGGTTCGCTGTCGGTGTATGCTCGCGTGAATCCGTTTGGTTTCATCGAGACCCCATACCGTCGTGTGGTTGATGGTCAGATCACCGACGATGTGGATTACCTCACCGCAGACGAAGAAGACCGTTACGTGGTGGCACAGGCGAATACGCCGATTGATAAGGACGGCAAGTTCGTTCAGGAAGTGCTGTCTGTGCGTAAGAAGGGTGGCGACGTGGAGTCCGTCCGCGCCACCGAGGTCGATTACCTAGACGTTTCGCCACGCCAGATGGTTTCTGTGGCAACTGCCATGATTCCGTTCTTGGAGCACGACGACGCAAACCGTGCTCTGATGGGTGCGAACATGCAGCGCCAGGCTGTGCCGTTGTTGCGCTCCGAGGCTCCTTACGTGGGTACCGGCATGGAGCAGCGTGCTGCTTATGATGCTGGCGACGTAATTATCGCCCCATGCGATGGTGCAGTAGAGACTGTCACCGCTGATTTCATCACCATTATGGATGATGAAGGCCAGCGCCATACTTTCATGCTGCGCAAGTTCGAGCGCACCAACCAGGGCACTTGCTACAACCAGAAGCCTTTGGTTGATGAAGGCGATCGGGTCAATGCCGGCCAGGTTATTGCTGACGGTCCAGGTACGGACAACGGCGAAATGGCGTTGGGTAAGAACCTGCTGGTCGCCTTCATGCCTTGGGAAGGCCACAACTACGAGGACGCGATCATCCTGAACCAGCGCATGGTTGAGGAAGATATCTTGACTTCGATTCACATCGAAGAGCACGAAATCGATGCGCGCGACACCAAGTTGGGCCCAGAAGAGATCACCCGAGAGATTCCAAATGCTTCGGAAGAAATGCTGAAGGATCTGGACGAGCGTGGCATCGTCCGCATTGGTGCAGACGTCCGCGACGGCGACATTCTGGTAGCGAAGACCACCCCGAAGGGTGAAACCGAGCTGACCCCAGAAGAGCGTTTGCTGCGCGCCATCTTCGGCGAGAAGTCCCGCGAGGTTCGTGATACTTCGATGCGTGTGCCTCACGGTGAGTCCGGTAAGGTCATCGGCGTGCGCGTGTTCTCCCGCGAGGATGACGACGATCTGGCTCCTGGCGTTAACGAAATGATCCGCGTCTACGTGGCTCAGAAGCGCAAGATCCAGGACGGCGACAAGATGGCAGGTCGCCACGGTAACAAGGGTGTTATCGGCAAGATCCTGCCACAGGAAGATATGCCGTTCTTGCCAGATGGCACTCCGGTAGACGTCATCTTGAACACTCACGGTGTGCCTCGTCGTATGAACATCGGCCAGGTGCTGGAAGTGCACTTGGGCTGGCTGGCGAAGGCTGGTTGGGCGATCGAGGGCGATCCGGATTGGGCAGAGCGTCTTCCGGAAGAGCTTTACGACGTTCCAGCGGATTCGTTGGTCGCTACCCCTGTGTTCGACGGCGCGGAAAACGACGAGCTGGCTGGCCTGTTGGCATCCTCGCGTCCGAACCGCGATGGCGAAGTGATGGTGAACACAGACGGCAAGGCAACCTTGTTCGATGGCCGTTCCGGCGAGAAGTTCCCATTCCCAGTGTCTGTCGGCTACATGTACATGCTGAAGCTGCACCACTTGGTGGACGAGAAGATTCACGCTCGCTCCACCGGCCCTTACTCGATGATTACCCAGCAGCCACTGGGTGGTAAGGCTCAGTTCGGTGGACAGCGCTTCGGTGAAATGGAAGTGTGGGCAATGCAGGCTTATGGTGCTGCCTACACCTTGCAGGAGCTTTTGACGATCAAGTCGGACGACGTGGTTGGCCGCGTGAAGGTCTACGAAGCGATCGTTAAGGGCGATAACATCCCTGATCCAGGTATTCCAGAATCCTTCAAGGTTTTGCTCAAAGAGTTGCAGTCTCTGTGCTTGAATGTCGAAGTTCTTTCGGCTGATGGCATTCCTGTGGAATTGGGCTCCACCGATGACGACGAGTTGGATCACGCAACTGCGTCGTTGGGTATCAACCTGTCCCGTGATGAACGCTCCGATGCAGAGTCGGCTTAAAGGGAAAGGGATCTAAACGAGTGCTTGACGTCAACAACTTTGACGAACTCCGTATTGGACTCGCAACCGCTGACGATATCCGTCGTTGGTCGCGCGGTGAGGTAAAGAAGCCGGAGACGATCAACTACCGTACGTTGAAGCCAGAAAAGGACGGCCTTTTCTGCGAGCGTATTTTCGGACCTACCCGCGACTGGGAATGTGCCTGCGGTAAGTACAAGCGAGTTCGCTTTAAGGGCATCATTTGTGAACGCTGTGGTGTAGAGGTCACCAAGTCCAAGGTGCGTCGCGAGCGCATGGGTCACATCGAGTTGGCTGCTCCGGTTACCCACATTTGGTACTTCAAGGGTGTTCCATCCCGTCTGGGTTACCTGTTGGACTTGGCTCCGAAGGATCTGGAAAAGATCATCTACTTCGCAGCGAACATCATCACTTCGGTAGACGAGGAAGCTCGTCACGCCGACCAGTCCACCTTGGAAGCAGACATGCTGGTGGACAAGAAGATGGTGGAAGACGATCGCGATCAGGAACTAGCTGAACGCGCTCAGATGCTGGAAGAAGATCTCGCCGAGCTCGAAGCAGCTGGTGCGAAGGCAGATGCCCGTAAGAAGGTGCAAAATGCTGCCGACCGCGAGATGCGCCACATCCGTGAGCGTGCACAGCGCGAACTGGATCGCTTGGATACCATCTGGCAGACGTTCATCAAGCTGGAACCAAAGCAGATGATCATCGACGAGTCGATTTACACCGAGTTGGTCGACCGTTACGAGGACTACTTCACCGGCGGCATGGGTGCGGAAGCTATCCAAACCCTGATCCGTAACTTTGATCTGAAGAAGGAAGCTGAAGAGCTCCGCAAGATCATTGACGAGGGCAAGGGGCAGAAGAAGACCCGCGCGATTAAGCGTTTGCGCGTGGTGGCTGCATTCTTGCAGTCGGGTAACGACCCTGCTGCGATGGTGCTGGATTGCATCCCAGTGATCCCACCAGAGTTGCGCCCAATGGTGCAGCTAGATGGTGGCCGCTTTGCGACCTCCGACTTGAACGATCTGTACCGTCGCGTGATCAACCGCAACAACCGCCTGAAGCGCATGATCGACCTGGGTGCTCCAGAGATCATTGTGAACAACGAAAAGCGCATGCTGCAGGAATCTGTAGACGCGTTGTTCGACAACGGCCGTCGTGGTCGCCCAGTGACCGGACCAGGCAACCGTCCACTGAAGTCTCTGTCTGATCTGCTCAAGGGTAAGCAAGGTCGCTTCCGCCAGAACTTGCTGGGTAAGCGTGTGGACTACTCTGGCCGTTCGGTAATTATCGTCGGTCCGCAGTTGAAGCTGCACCAGTGTGGTCTGCCAAAGCTGATGGCTTTGGAGCTGTTCAAGCCATTCGTGATGAAGGAATTGGTGTCTAAGAGTTACGCTCAGAACATCAAGTCCGCTAAGCGCATGGTGGAACGTCAGCGCCCAGAAGTGTGGGACGTGCTCGAAGACGTCATTACTGGTCACCCAGTATTGCTGAACCGTGCACCAACCCTGCACCGCTTGGGTATTCAGGCCTTCGAACCTGTGTTGGTAGAAGGTAAGGCAATTCAGCTGCACCCACTGGCCTGTGAAGCATTCAACGCTGACTTCGACGGCGACCAGATGGCAGTTCACCTGCCACTGTCGGCCGAAGCTCAGGCAGAAGCGCGCGTACTGATGCTGTCTTCGAACAACATCTTGTCGCCTGCTTCCGGTAAGCCACTGGCTATGCCACGTCTGGATATGGTTACTGGCCTGTACTTCCTAACCTTGGAAAAGCCAGAACTACCAGGCGGCTACGAGGCGGCAACCGAAGAGCGCCCAGAGACGGGTATCTACGAGTCCCCAGCAGAAGCCATCATGGCTATGGATCTTGGTGCAATTGGTCTGCAGAGCCCAATTAAGGTGCGGATCTCTCACTTGCGTCCACCAGCGGACGTGGAAGCCGAGCAGTTCCCGAACGGCTGGAACAAGGGCGAGACCTGGACGGCTCGCACCACCTTGGGTCGCGTGATGTTCAATGAATTGCTGCCGTGGAATTACCCATACGTCGAAGGCGTGATGGGCAAGAAGCCACAGGCTGCGATTATTAACGACCTGGCTTCGAAGTACCCGATGATTACGGTGGCTCAAACCGTCGACAAGCTAAAAGATGCCGGCTTCTACTGGGCAACCCGCTCTGGCGTGACTATCGCAATGTCCGACGTGCTGGTGCTGCCAAACAAGCGCGAGATCTTGCAGGGCTACGAAGATCAGGCTGCGAAGATCGAGAAGCAGTACCGGCGCGGTAAGTTGTCTGCGAACGACCGCCACGAGGCTCTGGTGAACCTGTGGAAGTCTGCTACCGCTGAGGTGGGCGATAAGGTTGAGGCTCTGTACCCAGACGACAACCCAATTCCGATGATCGTGAAGTCCGGTGCTGCCGGTAACATGGGCCAGATCCACTCGCTGGCTGGCATGAAGGGTATGGTGACGAACCCACGCGGTGAGTACATCACTCGTCCGATTAAGACTTCCTTCCGCGAAGGCCTGTCGGTGTTGGAGTACTTCAACAACTCGCACGGTTCCCGTAAGGGCTTGGCAGATACCGCGTTGCGTACCGCGGACTCGGGTTACTTGACCCGCCGTCTGGTGGACGTGGCTCAGGACGTCATCGTCCGCGAGCAGGACTGTGGCACCCGTGCCGGCGTGCAGGTCACCATCGGCGAGCCAGTGCTCGACGCTTCCGGTAACGCCACTGGTGCATTGCGTCGCGCGCAGTACACGGAGACTTCCGCAGTGGCACGTATTTTGGCTGCCGACGTAGAAGCTGCTGACGGTACTGTGCTGCTGGAAAAGGGACACGACGTCACCGATGCTGATGTGAACAACCTGATTGCTCAGGGTGTAGAGACCATCAAGGTGCGCTCGGTATTGACCTGCGCTACGCCAACTGGTGTGTGTGCTTCGTGCTATGGCCGTTCGATGGCAACGGGTAAGACCGTTGATATCGGCGAGGCTGTGGGTATTGTGGCGGCGCAGTCCATTGGTGAGCCTGGTACTCAGCTGACCATGCGTACCTTCCACCAGGGTGGTGTCGGTGGCGACATTACCGGCGGTCTGCCACGTGTGCAGGAGCTGTTCGAGGCTCGTGTGCCGAAGAACAAGTCTCCTTTGGCTCGTGCCACTGGCCGCATTCGCTTGGAAGAAGACGGCAACTTCTACACCTTGACCATCATCCCGGATAACGGCGATGACGAGATCGAGTACGAGAAGCTGTCGCGCCGCCAGGGCTTGGCTGAAGTAACTGTCGATGGTGTCACTCGTGCCTTGCGCGATGGCGACCACGTGGTTGCAGGCGACCAGCTGATGAAGGGTGCTGCCGATCCACACGAGGTGCTGGAAGTACTGCAGCGCGCTGGTGTTCAGCGCCACCTCATCGAAGAGGTACAGGCTGTGTACCGTGGCCAGGGTGTGGCTATTCACGACAAGCACATCGAGGTGATTATTCGCCAGATGCTGCGCCGCGTGACCGTAGTGAAGCCAGGTGACTCCGACTACATTGAAGGCTCGCTGGTCGATTACGCCGAGGCTAAGGCTGAGGCTCGTCGTCTAGCTAGCGACGGTGGCCAGCCGCCACAGTTGCGCGCCGAGATCATGGGTATCACCAAGGCTTCGTTGGCAACCGAGTCGTGGCTGTCTGCGGCTTCGTTCCAGGAGACCACTCGTGTGCTTACCGACGCTGCGATTAACAAGCGTTCGGACAAGCTGATTGGTCTGAAGGAGAACGTGATCATCGGTAAGCTGATCCCAGCTGGTACCGGTATTTCGCGTTACCGCAATGTGACTGTGGAACCAACCGAAGAGGCAGCACGTGCGGCTGCTCCATTCGCATCACTTGGCGAAGGGTTCTACGGTGCCGAGGACACCTATATCGAACCGGTAGGCCGTGCTGTGCCGCTGGACGATATGACGTCATTCGAGTAATCGCCTTTGAGGCCTTGCCGCCTGACTAATTAAAAAAGGCGAGTAAATAGGCTCCAGGTAAGCGCTCTCAGTGAGTGCAACCCTGGAGCCTTTTTCTATGTCACGGCAAGCGCGCTTATCTTAAAGTCGCAGGTTATCAGGGGTGGTACTGATGGTGTTTTGGGTATTTCTGCAGGTTGCGGTACTCTAACTGGTTAGTCCCAAGAGGTAATGGGAAAGAGATTTGAAACCCGGTAGGCCAGCGAGAGCGGCTGACTGGGTCTCGCACGCTTTATAAAGGGTTTTTTGCCTGGAGGGTGCGAGTAAAGAACGTGAGACAGAAAGAGGCTTCATGCCAACTATTCAGCAGCTGGTCCGCAAGGGCCGCCACGATAAGAAGTCGACGACGTCGACGGCAGCTCTGAAGGGCTCGCCTCAGCGTCGTGGCGTTTGCACTCGTGTGTACACCACCACCCCAAAGAAGCCGAACTCGGCTTTGCGTAAGGTTGCCCGTGTACGCCTGACCTCCGGTATCGAGGTTTCGGCATACATCCCAGGTGAGGGTCATAACCTGCAGGAGCACTCCATGGTGCTGGTGCGCGGTGGTCGTGTGAAGGACTTGCCAGGTGTTCGCTACAAGATCATCCGTGGCGCTCTGGACACCCAGGGTGTGAAGGATCGCAAGCAGGCACGTTCCCGTTACGGTGCAAAGAAGGAGAAGTAATCAATGCCACGTAAAGGCCCAGCTCCAAAGCGCCCAGTTGTAAACGACCCTATCTACGGCTCTCCGTTGGTCTCTCAGCTGATCAACAAGGTACTGCAGGATGGTAAGAAGTCCACTGCAGAGCGCATCGTTTACGGCGCACTGGATATCTGCAAGGAAAAGACTGGTACCGATCCAGTTTTGACTCTGAAGCGCGCTATCGAAAACGTAAAGCCAGCTCTAGAGGTTCGTTCCCGCCGTGTTGGTGGCGCTACCTACCAGGTTCCAGTTGAGGTTCGCCCAGGTCGCGGCAACACCTTGGCACTACGCTGGTTGTTGATGTTCTCTCGTCAGCGTCGTGAAAACACCATGATCGAGCGTCTGGCTAACGAGATCCTCGATGCTTCTAATGGTTTGGGCGCTTCCGTCAAGCGTCGTGAGGACACTCACAAGATGGCAGAAGCTAACCGCGCATTCGCGCACTACCGCTGGTAGTAATAAGGTAAGCAACCAAAATTTCCGGCCTGTTATTGCTGCAGGCCTACAAACTAAGAAACGAGTGGGGAATATAAGTGGCTGAAGGTGCACTTCCCGTCAAGAAGGATCTGAAGAAGGTCCGCAATATCGGCATCATGGCTCACATCGATGCTGGTAAGACCACTACGACTGAACGTATTCTGTTCTACACCGGTATCAACCGTAAGGTAGGCGAGACCCACGATGGTGCGTCTACCACCGACTGGATGGAACAGGAAAAGGAACGCGGCATCACGATTACCTCCGCTGCCGTTACCTGCTTCTGGCACGATAACCAGATCAACATCATCGATACCCCGGGTCACGTGGACTTCACGGTTGAGGTCGAGCGTTCCTTGCGCGTACTCGACGGTGCAGTTGCTGTCTTCGACGGTAAGGAAGGTGTGGAGCCACAGTCCGAGCAGGTGTGGCGCCAGGCTCAGAAGTACGACGTACCGCGTATTTGCTTCGTCAATAAGATGGACAAGCTCGGTGCAGACTTTGAGTACACCGTTGGCACCATCATCGACCGCTTGGGTGCAAAGCCATTGGTTATGCAGCTGCCAATCGGCGCTGAAGATGACTTCGATGGCGTTATCGACTTGCTGTCGATGAAGGCTTTGATGTGGCCAGGCAAGACCGAGATTGGTACCGAACCTTCGATCGAAGACATTCCTGCAGACTTGCAGGAAAAGGCTGAAGAATACCGCGAAAAGCTGGTTGAATCGGTCGCTGAGTCCGACGAAGAGCTGATGGAAAAGTACTTCGGTGGCGAAGAACTAACCATCGACGAGATCAAGGCTGCCATCCGCAAGATGGTGATTAACTCCGAGATCTACCCGGTTTACTGTGGTTCCGCATACAAGAACAAGGGTGTTCAGCCACTGCTTGACGCTGTTGTGGACTTCCTACCTACCCCTCTAGACGTAGGCGAAGTTAACGGCCACCAGATGGGCAACGAAGAAGTTGCAATGACCCGTAAGCCATCCAAGGATGAGCCATTCTCGGCCTTGGCTTTCAAGATTGCAGCTCACCCATTCTTCGGCAAGCTGACCTTCGTACGTGTCTACTCCGGCCGTGTTGAGCCAGGCGCCCAGGTGCTGAACTCCACCAAGGATAAGAAGGAACGCGTCGGTAAGCTGTTCCAGATGCACGCCAACAAGGAAAACCCTGTTGACGAGGCAGTAGCTGGTAACATTTACGCATTCATTGGCTTGAAGGACACCACTACTGGCGACACCTTGTGTGCCCAGGATGCGCCTATCGTTCTGGAATCGATGAGCTTCCCAGATCCAGTGATCTCGGTGGCTATCGAGCCTAAGTCCAAGGCAGACCAGGAGAAGCTATCCACCGCTATTCAGCGCTTGGCTGAAGAAGACCCAACCTTCACCGTGCGTTTGGACGACGAAACCGGCCAGACCGTGATCGGCGGTATGGGCGAGCTTCACTTGGACGTTCTGGTTGACCGCATGAAGCGTGAATTCAAGGTGGAAGCAAACGTAGGTGCCCCTCAGGTTGCTTACCGCGAAACCATCCGCAAGCCTGTGGAAAAGCACGAATACACCCACAAGAAGCAGACCGGTGGTTCGGGCCAGTTCGCAAAGGTCATCATCTCTCTGGAGCCATACGCTCCAGACCAGGAAGAGCTGGCCGAAGGCGAGTCCGCAATCTACGCATTCGAAAACGCTGTTACCGGTGGCCGCGTGCCAAAGGAATACATTCCTTCGGTTGACGCTGGTATCCAGGATGCGATGCAGTACGGTACCTTGGCTGGTTACCCATTGGTGAACATCAAGGCAACCCTGCTAGATGGTCAGTACCACGACGTGGACTCCTCTGAAATGGCCTTCAAGATTGCAGGCCAGCAGGCTTTGAAGGAAGCTGTCCAGAAGGCAAAGCCAGTGTTGCTGGAGCCAATGATGGCAGTAGAGGTCGTAACCCCTGAAGAGTACATGGGCGAAGTTATCGGCGATATTAACGCTCGCCGTGGCCAGGTGAACTCGATGGAAGACCGCACTGGCGTCAAGGTAGTTAAGGCCTTGGTTCCACTGTCTGAAATGTTCGGCTACGTTGGCGACCTGCGTTCCAAGACTCAGGGTCGTGCAAACTACACCATGATCTTCGATTCTTACGCTGAGGTACCTTCTTCGGTCTCCGAAGAGATCATGGCTGCACGCAACGGCAGCTAATTAGGGAGTAGCTGCGAAAGTCGGCCAATTCGCTTTCGCAGTCAAACACCCGCACACCGTAACGGTGTGCACGATATACCAACTTCCAAGATCGGTGAGAGCGCTAACATTTAGTTGCCTCCACCGGATTAAAGCTGGTGTATTGTGTTGGCCGTTACTACATTAATCCGACTAAATTCCCTGGCTAGTAGGCTAGGGGATGGTCACTGTGGCTAATTTTTGAATCTGCCAGTATTGTGGCCTAGGATCGTGTAACTGGCACAGTTATAGATACAAGTCCGCAATTCACGCTAAAAGTACCCTTTTAGCTAGTGGGTTGGGGCGTCCACAAAAATTGTGGCTGCGAAAGTCGTGGCCACCTAGACCTCCAGGAGGACTAACAGTGGCAAAGGCGAAGTTCGAGCGTACGAAGCCGCACGTCAACATTGGTACCATCGGTCACGTTGACCACGGCAAGACCACCACTACCGCCGCCATCACCAAGGTTCTGGCTGACGAATACCCAGAGCTGAACCAAGCTTTCGCTTTCGATGCTATCGACAAGGCACCGGAAGAGAAGGAACGTGGCATTACCATTAACGTTTCCCACGTTGAGTACGAGACGGAGAAGCGCCACTACGCTCACGTCGACGCTCCAGGCCACGCTGACTACATTAAGAACATGATCACCGGCGCTGCTCAGATGGACGGCGCTATCTTGGTTGTGGCTGCTACCGACGGCCCAATGCCACAGACCCGTGAGCACGTTCTTTTGGCTCGCCAGGTTGGCGTTCCTTACATCTTGGTTGCATTGAACAAGTGCGACATGGTTGACGATGAAGAAATCATCGAGCTGGTTGAGATGGAAGTTCGCGAGCTTCTTGCTGAGCAGGAGTACGACGAGGACGCTCCTATCGTTCACATCTCCGCTCTGAAGGCTCTTGAGGGCGACGCTGAGTGGACCAAGGCAATTGTTGAACTGATGAAGGCATGTGACGAGAACATTCCTGACCCAGTTCGCGAAACCGATAAGCCATTCTTGATGCCAGTTGAGGACATCTTCACCATTACCGGTCGTGGCACCGTTGCTACCGGTCGTGTTGAGCGCGGTCAGCTGAACGTTAACGACGAAGTTGAGATCCTGGGTATTCGCGAGAAGTCCCAGAAGACCACCGTTACCGGCATCGAAATGTTCCGCAAGTTGCTGGACTCCGCTGAAGCTGGCGACAACTGTGGTCTGCTGCTTCGTGGCATCAAGCGCGAAGACATCGAGCGCGGTCAGATTATTGCTAAGCCAGGCGCTTACACCCCTCACACCGAGTTCGAAGGCTCCGTCTACATCCTTTCCAAGGATGAAGGTGGCCGCCACACCCCATTCTTCGACAACTACCGCCCACAGTTCTACTTCCGCACCACCGACGTAACCGGTGTTGTGAAGTTGCCAGAGGGCACCGAAATGGTTATGCCAGGCGACAACGTTGACATGGCTGTCACCCTGATTCAGCCTGTTGCAATGGACGAAGGTCTGCGCTTCGCTATCCGCGAAGGTGGCCGTACCGTTGGTGCAGGTCGCGTAACCAAGATCATCAAGTAAGACTTGATCATCTAAGGTAAAAGAAAACCCGGCTTCGGCCGGGTTTTTTTCATACTCGTAGCAGCTGGAACAAGCCAGCCGGCAATGTGCTAAAGACTTTTTCCAAAGCGCATAGCTTGATCGAAGAACTCCCGCTCATGGATGCAGGCAACCAAATAGGCGCGGATAGCCGTCTGCAATTGCTCTTCCGTGGCGCCAGCTAATGCACGCTCTACACGATCTAAAGCCTTCTCTACAGCAGTAACAAAGAATTCACTGCCGTACATTTCGAGCCACGCATGGAACGGATGTGTCGGGCTGTCTACCTCAGCTAGATATAGGCCAACTTCTGCGTACAGCCAATAACACGGCAAAACTGCCGCAGCCCCAATGGGGTAGTCCTCGTATGCTGCAGCCGCTTTCAACATATCGGTGTAGGCAGAAGTGATCGGCGAAGGTTCACCAACATCTTGCGCAGCAATATCCTTCAGCCAGGTGCGGTGAAGTTCTGCTTCAGCTGTCGTGCATTCTTGGGAGCTTTCCGCCCATTCAACGGCATCCGCAGTAGTGCGAGCCTTGGCAGCCAAAATTGCTAAAGCGCGCGAGTATTCCTTTAAATACTGTGCGTCTTGAGCCAAGTAAAAGTCGAACTCCTGTTTCGGAAGTGTGCCATCACGCAAACCTTGGATGAATTCCAACTCCAGGATGTCTGCCCAGACCCCAAGGCTGAGGCTCCAAAGCTTTTCGGTAATGGGGCCAGCCGGGGCGACCCGTGGGCGCAGCGCTTCGGGCCAATTGTCCCGAGACAGTGGCAGATGGTCGTCGTTAGCTAAGCTCCGAACCTGGCTAGAAGCTACTTGCTGCCCTGCAAGCCATGGATCAGTGGCAGCAGCATTCGCTAGATACCGGCCACGCCAACCGTGATCCACCGGGCCGTTTCCGCGCCCGACGTTCAGTTCGGCGCCGTGTTTAATTGCGCTATGTAACCATTCCGTTGCCCAACGTGCGGCAGTGACAATATCGCCGGTGGCTGCAAGCCGAGTTGCCAGAGCGGAAGAAAGAGAACAACCGGTGCCGTGAGTGTTCGAGGTTTCGATGCGACGCACAGGAATCTCGGTTACCGCACCTTCGGGAGTGACAATTGCGTTTGAAGCCCACGCACCCCCTAAGTGGCCACCCTTAACCAAGACGGATGTTTCGTGTGCTTTCGCGAATTCGGTGGCCTGGGCAATTGCCTCTTCGAGGCTGGTGGCTGGAGCGCAACCGCACAGCACTGCAAGCTCCGGGATATTTGGTGTTACCACGGTTACCTTGCGAGCTAAGTCTCGGATCGCAGCTTCGGCATCTTGATCCAGCAAGCGATCGCCACTAGTGGCTACCATCACTGGATCCAGGACAACATGGCTAACCGGATGCGAGTCCAACCACGAATGCACTACATCGACGGTTGCTGCGTCGCCAAGCATTCCTATTTTTACGGCATCGACTTCAACGTCATCGAAAACCGCCGCAAGTTGTGCTTTCAGAAAATCAAGCGGGGGAGTGAAAATCTCCCGGACGCCCTGGGTGTTCTGAGCCACGAGGGACGTAGTAACTGCCATACCGTAACCCCCGGCAGCGGTGATGGATTTCAGATCGGCATGAATACCGGCGCCACCTGTAGGATCGGTGCCAGCAATGGACAAAATGCGACAGCTCATTGGACAATCCCTTCGCTAGTTCGAGCTAGTGCAGGTTCAATGGGTGTGATCTCAGCGCAGGCGCGCACCCCATGTCACTGTGGCCAGGGTAACACTTTTAAAAATTCTGGCGCTGATTGCTGCCTGAACTTGAAGTAATGCCAGCTGACATGCTTTAATAGCCAGGTTGCTTTAACACCGTCATGAAGATGGCGATGGTGAAGCGAGCATGGCCACGTTGGTTGGAGCAGCCCAATCGCGTGCCCCTAAGCAAGACAAGGCGCAGCCAGAATAGCTGCTGCGGTGAGGATTGTTTCGGGGGTCGGAAGTGGCATGGCAATTTAACAGCGGCAGTTGGCTTTAATAATCAGGTTCTACCCCTGGTTCTCTTGGTTAACTGGGATGAATGGCAAGAATCTTGGCATCGTCTACCACCTCTGTTAGGTGCTGTGGACATTCGCCGAGTCACTTACAAGACAAAGTGGCGCCATCCCAGTACGTGACATCACGCTTCTGGCGCTGGCCATCAACCACGACCGAAGCAAAAAGAAAATGACCGGGTCGACGCCCTTATACAAATGGGCGCGCCGACCGAAGAGAGGACTAAGCGTGGCGGGACAGAAAATCCGCATCAGGCTCAAGGCCTACGATCACGAGGCTATCGACGCATCTTCGCGCAAGATCGTTGAAACCGTTACCCGTACGGGTGCTCGCGTGGTCGGACCAGTGCCGTTGCCAACTGAAAAGAACGTATACTGCGTTATCCGCTCGCCGCACAAGTACAAGGACTCACGTGAGCATTTCGAGATGCGCACGCACAAGCGCCTGATCGACATCCTCGACCCAACGCCGAAGACCGTTGACGCTCTCATGCGTATCGACCTTCCGGCAAGCGTCGATGTGAACATTCAGTGAGTCGGAGATTTGGCAGCGGAGATTAGATAATGAGTGAAACAGAGATCAAGGGCATCCTGGGCACCAAGCTCGGCATGACTCAGGTCTTTGACGAGGAAAACCGTGTTGTACCGGTGACCGTCGTCGAAGCAGGGCCATGCGTTGTGACCCAGGTTCGCACCAAGGAAAAGGACGGCTACGACGCCGTTCAGATTGCATTCGGTGAAATTGACCCTCGTAAGGTCAAGAAGCCACAGGCTGGCCACTTTAAGAAGGCTGGCGTGACCCCACGTCGTCACACCGTAGAAATCCGCACGGCAGACGCGTCCTCTTACGAGGTCGGTCAGACCGTAGGCGTAGATATCTTCGGCGACATCGAGTACGTCGACGTTACCGGCACCACCAAGGGCAAGGGCTTTGCTGGCGCTATGAAGCGCCACGGCTTCGCTGGCCAGGGTGCATCCCACGGTAACCAGGCTGCACACCGTCGCGTTGGCGGCATCGGTGCATGCGCAACCCCCGCGCGCGTCTTCAAGGGCAAGCGTATGGCTGGACGTATGGGCCAGGATCGGGTCACCACCCAAAACCTGAAGATCCAGAAGGTAGATGCGGATTCGAACTTGCTGCTCATCAAGGGTGCAGTTCCAGGTAACCGCGGTGGCCTGCTGGTTGTTAAGACCGCTGTGAAAGGTGGTGCTCGCGCATGACGAATCTGAAGCTAGACGTACACACCATCGACGGTGGCACCAATGGTTCCGTTGAACTGCCAGCATCTGTATTCGATGCCACGGTGTCCATCCCGTTGATGCACCAGGTTGTTGTGGCTCAGCAAGCTGCAGCCCGCCAGGGTACTCACAAGGTGAAGACCCGCGGTGAGGTTCGTGGCGGTGGCCGCAAGCCATGGCGCCAGAAGGGTACCGGTCGTGCTCGCCAGGGTTCGATCCGTGCTCCTCACTGGACCGGCGGTGGCGTAGTACATGGCCCAGTGCCACGCAACTACGCTCAGCGCACCCCAAAGAAGATGATTGCTGCTGCACTTCGTGGCGCATTGTCTGACCGTGCTCGCCACGATCGCATTCACGTGATCGAGGAATTGGTAGCAGGCCAGACTCCATCCACCAAGGCTGCACGTAGCTTCATCGAGCGTCTAACCGACCGCAAGCGCGTACTAGTTGTGCTTCCACGTGAAGACAAGACCGCTTGGAAGTCTGTTAACAACCTGCCAAATGTAGCTGCATTGCCACAGGATCAGTTGAACACCTACGACGTCTTGCTCGCTGACGACGTTGTGTTCTCTGTGCAGGCACTGAACGATTTCATCAACCGCACCACTGGTGAGAAGAAGGAGGAGAAGTAATGGCTACCATCGCAGATCCCCGCGACATTATTCTCGCCCCGGTTGTGTCTGAGAAGTCCTACGGACTGATGGAGCAGAACGTTTACACGTTCCTTGTTCACCCAGACTCAAACAAGACCCAAATCAAGATCGCGGTCCAGGAGATCTTTGGCGTCAAGGTAGACAGCGTCAATACCACCAATCGTGAGGGTAAGCGCAAGCGCACCCGCACCGGTTACGGTAAGCGCAAGAACACCAAGCGCGCCTACGTGACTCTCGCGGCCGGCAGCGATCCGATCGACATCTTCGGTGGTTCGGCTAGCTAACGCGAACCGACGAGGAAGTTAAAGGAAGAGCAACAGTATGGCTATTCGTAAATACAAGCCGACTACGCCGGGTCGCCGCCAGAGCTCCGTCTCTGAGTTCAGCGAAATTACTCGCTCAACCCCAGAGAAGTCTCTGCTGCGCCCGCTGTCGAAGACTGGTGGCCGCAACGTACACGGCCACATCACCACCCGTCATAAGGGCGGTGGACACAAGCGTCAGTACCGTGTTATCGACTTCCGTCGCAATGACAAGGACGGCATTCCGGCAAAGGTCGCTCATATCGAGTACGATCCAAACCGCACCGCCAACATTGCGTTGCTGCACTACGCAGACGGTGAAAAGCGTTACATCGTAGCGCCTCGTAACCTGAAGCAGGGCACTGTAGTGGAAGCCGGTCCAAACGCAGACATCAAGGTTGGCAACAACCTGCCACTGCGTAACATCCCAACCGGTACCACCATCCACGCTGTGGAATTGAAGCCAGGCAAGGGCGCGCAGCTAGCTCGCTCCGCTGGTGCTTCGATCCAGCTGCTGGGTAAGGAAGGCAAGTACGCAGTGCTGCGTATGCCTTCTTCCGAAATTCGTCGCGTGGATGCACGTTGCCGTGCCACCATCGGCGAGGTCGGAAACCAGGATCAGATCAACATCCGCTGGGGCAAAGCCGGCCGTATGCGCTGGAAGGGCGTACGCCCAACCGTCCGCGGTGTTGTGATGAACCCAGTTGATCACCCACACGGTGGTGGTGAAGGTAAGACTTCCGGTGGTCGTCACCCTGTATCCCCATGGGGTCAGAAGGAAGGCCGCACCCGGAAGCCTAACCGCCCAAGCGACAAGCTGATCGTGCGTCGCCGTCGTACTAACAAGTCGAAGAAGCGCTAAGGAGGTTAAGCTATGCCACGCAGCCTAAAGAAGGGCCCGTTCGTTGATGAGCACCTCCTGGCGAAGGTAGACGCTCAGAACGAAAAGGGCACCAAGCAAGTTATTAAGACCTGGTCTCGTCGTTCGACGATTCTCCCAGACTTCATCGGTCACACCTTTGCTGTCCACGATGGACGCAAGCACGTGCCGGTATTCGTGGACGACTCTATGGTTGGCCACAAGCTGGGTGAATTCGCACCGACCAAGACCTTTAAGGGTCACGTAAAGGACGACAAGAAGGGACGTCGATAAGCTATGAGCAACGACATCACCTCGGCACGCGCAACCGCGCGCTTCGTCCGCTGCACCCCAATGAAGGCTCGCCGTGTACTAGACACTGTTCGCGGCAAGTCGGTATCCGAAGCACTAGCGATCTTGGAATACGCTCCACAGAGCGCATCCGAGCCAATCGCTAAGGTTGTCGCATCTGCAGCAGCAAACGCTGAAAACAATTTCGGTCTGGATCCACGCACCTTGGTTATCTCCGAGTGCTTCGCGGATGAAGGACCAACCATGAAGCGCTTCCGCCCACGTGCGCAGGGTCGTGCTTTCCAGGTCCGCAAGCGCACGAGCCACATCACTGTGGTCGTCGAGAGCCAGAAGGAAGGTGACCGGTAGTGGGTCAGAAGATTCATCCACACGGCCTGCGCCTCGGTATCTCCAGCGACTGGAAGTCCCGTTGGTACGCCGATAAGCAGTACGCCGACTACCTAGCCGAAGACATCAAGATCCGCGATCTTCTGTCCAAGGGTCTAGAGCGTGCCGGAATTTCCGACGTAGTTATCGAACGCACCCGCGATCGTGTACGCGTCGACATTCACACCGCTCGCCCAGGTATCGTCATCGGCCGCCGCGGTGCGGAAGCAGACCGTATCCGTGCGAAGCTGGAAAAGCTCACCGGCAAGCAGGTTCAGCTCAACATTCTTGAAGTCAAGAACGTTGATGCAGACGCTAAGTTGGTAGCACAGTCCATCGCCGAGCAGCTGGCAAACCGTGTCGCATTCCGTCGTGCAATGCGCAAGGCTATCCAGTCTGCAATGCGTCAGCCACAGGTAAAGGGCATCAAGGTTGTATGCTCCGGTCGCCTGGGTGGCGCAGAAATGGGCCGCACCGAGCGTTACCACGAAGGTCGCGTTCCACTGCACACTTTGCGTGCGGAAATCGACTACGGCACCCACGAAGCTCACACCACTTTCGGCCGCATTGGCGTCAAGGTGTGGATCTACAAGGGTGACGTGATCGGTGGACGTCGCGAATCCGAGATGAACGCCGGTGGCGACCGCCGTCGTCGTGATCGCAACGAGCGACCACGCCGCGGTGGCAAGCGTCGCCAGCGTGCCTCTGAGAAGAAGGAGGGCTAATTACATGCTCATCCCGAAGCGCGTGAAATACCGTCGTCAGCACCGTCCAAAGCGTACTGGTATCTCCAAGGGCGGAAATCGGGTTAACTTCGGTGACTACGGTCTCCAGGCTCTCGAGCCAGGTTACGTAACTAACCGTCAGATCGAAGCTGCACGTATTGCAATCAACCGCCACGTCAAGCGTGGTGGCAAGGTTTGGATCAACATCTTCCCAGACCGCCCACTGACCCAGAAGCCACTTGGTGTGCGTATGGGTTCCGGTAAGGGGCCTGTGGAAAAGTGGATCGCAAACGTGAAGCCAGGTCGCGTGATGTTCGAAATGTCTTACCCGAACGAGCGCACCGCGATGGAAGCTCTCAAGCGCGCTGGCGCTAAGCTTCCGATGAAGACCCGAGTTGTCCGGAAGGAGGATCAGTTCTAATGGCTAATGGCATTCCAGCCCATGAGCTCCGCTCGCTCAGCAAAGACGAGCTGGTAAGTAAGCTCAAGGAGTCTAAGGAGGAGCTGTTCAACCTCCGTTTCCAGGCAGCTACCGGTCAGTTGTCCAACAACCGCCGTTTGGGCACCGTCCGCAAGGACATTGCCCGTATCTACACGATTCTGCGGGAGCGCGAGCTCGGACTGTCCGCAGCTCCAAACGATGGTGATGCAGCATGAGCGAGGAAAACATGACCCAGAAAGCTGGCGCACGTAAGGTTCGCACTGGTTACGTTGTCTCCGACAAGATGCAAAAGACCATCGTTGTCGAGCTAGAAGACCGTAAGCAGCACGCCCTATACGGCAAGATTATGCGCACGAACTCCAAGGTGAAGGCGCACGACGAAAACGAAATCGCCGGCGTCGGCGACCGCGTTCGTATCGAAGAAACCCGCCCACTGTCTAAGGACAAGCACTTCCGCTTGGTCGAGATCGTGGAGAAGGCGAAGTAAAGCTCGCTTTGAGCTTTCGAAGCTTTCATCGTCAGGCAGGCGAGTGCCTATCCTGGCGATGACCTAAAGGGTTTGCAAGCCCCTAGCAAGGTTCCAGTCAAGAGCCTTTCGCTAGGGGCTTTAGCTATTGGTAGGGAGCTAGAAGCTGCCCTATTGGCAAAGCGCACTGGAGCCACCGCATCGCCACCGATCGTGCCCGTTACCCATAATGTAATTATGAAGTCACGCAACACGGATCACTACCGCCCGCAGTCGCACATCACCCCAGCCGCAGGGCGGTTGAACGATCCCAACGGCATGTTGCTTTACGACGGACGCCTACACGTATTTTTCCAACACGATCCCTCATTCCCGGCACAGCCTAAGCGAATCGGATGGGGGCATGCGTCGACAGCATTCGATTACGAGAGCTCGGTGCAGCACGATGAAGCTGGCGAAGCACCCCATGCTTGGGACGGCACTTGGCAACATCATCCTGATGCCCTGTACCCGGATCACTCGTACGATCTGCATGGCTGCTATTCAGGCGGCGCATCATTTGATGCCGATGGAAATCCCGTGCTGTTCTATACCGGCAATCTCAAAGTAGATGATGCTGGGCAACCCGATACTGCAGGTAGCAACCGGCGTCCGAGCCAGAACATCGTGCGGGTTACAGATATTAATGGTGCACACGGTGGCTTTTACCGTCGTGAAGCAAAAAATCCAATTATCCCGGAACCGCCAGCGGGCATCGGCGGTGATTTCCGCGATCCCATGGTGACGAAAAATCCTGCTCGGCCGGGGTGGATGCGGATGGTTATCGGTGCGGCGCGCGAGGCAGACAACCAGACACCGGACGCCGAGGAGCACAAGAGTATCCCCGCCGTAGCGCTCTATGCCAGCGATGACCCTTATCTAGCCCAGTGGGATTATCAGGGATTGCTGGACTTCGATCTTTCCCAAGCGCAGCCCGGTGGTGCTCCGGATCTGATCCCCGGTGGCTATATGTGGGAGTGCCCGAACCTGCTGACTCTGCGCGACAGTGCCACCGGCGAGCACTACGATGTGCTGGTGATCTGTCCGCAAGGGTTGGAGCGCGTGGTCGATGAAGCGGGCGTCACACACTATGCCAGTTCAGACCAGTGCGGGTATGTGGTGGGCAAACTCGATGGCACCACGTTCCGGGTGAGCAGGGGATTTGCGGAGTTGGATTATGGACATCAGTTTTATGCGCCACAGTTGCTAAACCTTTCCGCCGATACCGCGTTGCTGGTTGGTTGGATGGGGCTACCAGATGCTGACGACGCACCAACTCTGCACCACGGTTGGATCCACGCTCTCACCTGGCCGCGGTTGGTCTGGCTAGAAAAGGGGCTTTTGAAGCAGCGTCCGCTCGTGCCGGCGCAATCTGCGCGGGAAAAGCAACAGCACGATCGGCTACACCACATTCAGCTACCTGGCGAGGAAAATTGGCAGGCCGTGCTTTACGACGAAACCGGTTGCGCGTGCTTCGAAGCGAGCCTGGATGCCGGCGCAGGGCAGCTCACACTAATCCGATGGGATGAAAATGCCGCATGTGATCAGCGTGTAATAGCGGTACCGGAATCATCGCAGTGGCAGCTCACAGCAGATGGATGCGCTATTGAAATATGGAATGCAGCAGGGACAATTTGTGCTTCTAGCATGGCGTATTCACCTACAGTGACACCGTGGGCCGGCTGGCAACTAGCAGAGTAAACCGTTATCGAAACTACATCCGAATGATGTCGCTTCGGGGCTGAGCGCTAACCCTAGCGCTGCTATGGTCGGACACATGAAGATTAAGAAGTCCTCTAGTGCAATCGTGTCGATCATTTTGGCTGCGGGAGCCACCGGACTTGTGGCCTGCAGCTCCGATGATGCGGCGAATGATGTAACCGAAACCGCAGCGTCGGTAACGGCGACGGCGTCGGAAGCAGCAGGTGATGCTACGTCGTCGGCAAGCGAATCTGCCAACCCAGACGAAGCGAAACCTGAAGAATGTAAGCACGACAACAACGCGAAAGCGATCCACGACGCGGTAGGCGAAATCAATCGCGACTACCGTAACGACCGCGGGGGTTGGGCATACAAGGGCGACTCGAACTACGACCCTTGTGGCACCGTCACCTACGCCGTAGTGGAACAAGACAATCGTGACGGCTCTGACCAGCGCTTCACCAAGGTACTGTTCTTCCACTTGGGTGAATACCAAGGCGTAGATAGCCTGGAACCTTTGGAAGCTACGGAAGTAACCGCAGACCCAGACGGCTACGGGGTAACCATCAAGTACTCCGGTGGCGAGGAAGTGTACTACTACTGGGACGAGCAGTCCGCACAGTTGGCACACGAAGGCAACCTGCCAGGCGAGTAAGCCCACTCGTACCACGGATCCAACAATCCATTTGGATCTTTTCGCGCCTTATGCGATAATTCGACAGTTGTGAATCCAGCGGGTAGTTACCGGCGTACACACCGCCGTGACCGCCCGCTTTCACACGAGTTTTAAAGTACAAGACCGCGTGCGTCTAGGACGGAAATCTGGCGCACGATGCAACCAGGTCAAGGAGAACCGCAGTGATTCAGCAAGAATCGCGTCTGCGTGTTGCCGACAACACCGGTGCTCGGGAAATCCTGTGCATCCGCGTGCTCGGTGGCTCGACCCGACGCTTCGCTGGCATTGGCGACACCATCGTCGCTACCGTCAAGGAAGCTACCCCGGGCGGCAACGTCAAGGCAGGCGATATCGTCAAGGCTGTGATCGTACGTGCAAAGAAGGAAACCCGTCGTCCAGATGGTTCCTACATTGCTTTCGACGAGAATGCAGCAGTAATTATCAAGGCTGATGGGGAGCCACGTGGCACCCGTATCTTCGGCCCTGTTGCTCGCGAACTTCGTGACAAGAAGTACATGAAGATCGTGTCTCTCGCACCGGAGGTGATTTAAGTGAAGATCCGCAAGGGCGATACCGTTTTGGTTATCTCAGGTCCAGACAAGGGCGCTCAGGGCAAGGTCATCGAGGCTTACCCGAAGCGTGGCAAGGTTCTGGTTGAGGGTGTTAACCGCATTAAGAAGCACGTTGCAAACTCTGCGGCAGAGCGTGGCGCTTCGTCTGGTGGCATTGTCACCCAGGAAGCTCCTATTCACGTGTCGAATGTGATGCTGGTCGACGAAGAGGGAACCCCAACTCGCGTGGGCTACCGCTTCGATGAAGACGGCAACAAGATTCGCATCTCCCGCCGTACCGGGAAGGACATCTAAGCCATGAGCGAAAACTACACTCCTCGTCTGAAGACCCGTTACCGCGAAGAGATCCGCACCAAGCTGCAGGACGAATTCTCTTACGAAAACGTTATGCAGATCCCAGGTGTGACCAAAGTTGTGGTCAACATGGGTGTTGGCGCAGCTGCTCAGGATAAGAAGCAGATCAATGGCGCTCTGGAAGATCTGACCCTGATTACCGGCCAGAAGCCAGAAACCCGCCGTGCACGTAAGTCCATCGCGAACTTCAAGCTCCGTGAAGGCGACGCCATTGGTGCTCGCGTTACTTTGCGTGGCGACCGCATGTGGGAATTCTTGGATCGTCTACTCACCGTAGCTTTGCCACGTATTCGTGACTTCCGCGGTTTGTCTGATCAGCAGTTCGATGGTCACGGTAACTACACCTTCGGTTTGACCGAGCAGACCATGTTCTACGAAATTGACGTAGACAAGGTGGATCGTCCACGTGGTATGGATATCACCGTGGTGACCTCGGCTACCAACAACGAAGAAGGTCGCGCACTACTTCGCGAACTGGGCTTCCCATTCAAGAAGTAATAAAGGAATCAAGGTATCAGCCTTGAGTCTAGAGCTACTTGCGCTCTAGAGTTTTCCCACCGCCGGGTAGGTTTTGCAAAAGAGAAGCGAACCCCGGCGGTTTTTTCATATCTGCATCAGATCCGCGACATCTGCAGCTACCCCTTCACATCAGCTCGTGCACTACTACCATGTGGGTATGGCTGATGAATACACCTCGGATTCCCGGGATTGGCAGCAGATCATTGCGCAGGATCCTACGCATTCGCGTCGTTATGCAGCTCGGTGGCGTGAGTTCTCGCGTCAGGGGCGCGACATTGTGGGGGAGGCGCGTTTGGTAGATGCGATTGCGCCACGGCACGCGCGTATTTTGGATGCGGGTTGTGGGCAGGGGCGTTTGGCGCATCATTTGGCGGACGCCGGGCACGTGGTTACTGGGGTGGACGTCGATGCTTTCTTAATTACCGAAGCCCAGCGCATCGCACAGCACCGGGGATTGACGCACCGCCGTGACGAAGCACCGCAATTCTTCCAGGGTGATTTGGCGGATCTGCCAGACGACGTACGTCAGCGCGGTCCGTTCGACCTCATCTTTAGCGCGGGCAACGTGTTCCCATTCATCGCCGTCGATCAACGTGCGCAGGCAGTTGCGCAGCTAGGTTCTTTGCTTGCCGACGACGGACGCTTACTCATCGGCTTTGGCAGTGGTAGGGGCTACCCATTTTCCACATTCTTCTCCGATGTAGAGACAGCCGGATTGGTGGTTCAGAGTCGCTTCAGCTCTTGGGACTTGCAGCCATTCGAGGCAGAAACCTCAGATTTCTTGGTGGCACTCTGTGCTCGTCGATAGCGTGAGGTAAAAATCACTTAGGCTAAAATCAGTTATCAAGTTGTTATATCTTTGACAACTGGTTATTATCTTCCAAGACCGCAAAGCATCTGTATGCAACTTTTCACACCTTAAGGACATGCACCTCATGGCGAAATTGACTGTCTCTATTCGTAAGGCTGCTGTAGCTGCACTGACCGTCGTTGGCTTGAGCCTCGGCGCTGGTGTCGCAGCTGCGCAACCAGCACTGCCGCAGTTCCCTGCTATGCCAGAGACTCCAAATATTCCTGGCATTCCTAATTTCAACGTGGCACCAGCCGGCGTGAAAGACATGGTTGTCTTTGGCGACTCTTTCTCGGCAAACGCAGGTAAGAATGGCCCACGTGGTCTAGAGCCAGGCCAGAACCCACTGGTAGCTAACTGTGCAACCGATATGGAGAACTGGCCAAAGGCTGCTGCGCGCAACTTGGGCATGTCTATTGGCGATTGGTCTTGCAACGGCACCGGTGGTATGCCAGTAGTGCAGTTGGCTGCCTACCTTGAGTTGGCTATTCAGCACGGCGACTTGGGCCGTGGCACCAAGGAAGTTGTCCTAATGTACGGCGGCATGGATGCTTTGCAGTGGGTTGATGTTGCCGGCCAGTTGGTTGGTCAGAACAACCTGGATCCAACCGTGTACCGCGACACCATGCGCCACGTGAAGAACCGCGTGAATGAAGTTGCCCCAGGTGCGCGCGTGACCCTGCTGTCTTACCCAGAGTTCGCAACCAACGATCAGCTTTGCTTGGTGAACACCCCAGGCCGTGTGCACCCAATTCCTGCTCCAGGTGGTAACCAGATTCAGGGCGCACTGCGCGATTCGATCCGCTCTGCTGCAGCTTACGCCGGGGTGAACTTCATTGATGTCTACCAGGCATCGCTAGGCCACGGCACCTGCGCACCACGCGATGAAGATCGCTGGGTAGCTGGCTTCGTAGACCCAGTGATGGGACCAATGACTAACCACCCAACGGTTCATGGCTCGATCGCTATGGGCAACTTGGTGGCAGATCAGCTGCGCTAAAAACCGCATAACTTTCCAGGCTAGGGACTAGTGCTAAGGCACGACCCTAGCCTTTTCTTTTTTGTATGGAAGGCTACACTGGGCAACGAACTTTAATCCGAATCTAGAATGCGAGTAACCGTTATATGGGTTCACACTTTCACGATATGGTGATCTACCAGGTCTATCCGAAGTCTTTTTATGATTCGGATGGCGATGGAGTAGGGGATCTGCGAGGGATTATCGAAAAAGTGCCCTATATTGCGTCGTTAGGCGTAGATATGGTTTGGTTCAACCCGTTCTACCCTTCACCGCAGCGTGATAATGGTTACGACGTATCGGATTACACCAGCATCGACCCTGCCATGGGATCGATGAAAGATTTCGAAGAATTAGTCGCAGCACTAGCGCAGCACGATATCGGTGTGATGTTGGATATGGTGTTGAATCACGTGTCTACGCAGCACGAATGGTTCCAAAAGGCGCTAGCCGGTGATCGTGAATACCAAGATTTCTTCATCATCCGTCCACCAGCGGCGGACGGCGGTTTGCCCAACAACTGGGAATCGAAGTTTGGCGGTGCTGCCTGGGCGCCATTCGGCGATACAGGCAACTACTATCTGCACCTGTTTGATGTCACCCAAGCGGATCTGAACTGGCGCAACCCACGGGTACGCGAGGAAATGGCTAACGTGGTGAATTTCTGGGCAAGCAAAGGCGTGCACGGATTCCGCTTCGATGTGATCAATCTGATCGGTAAGGATGACAAGCTGGCATCGTCGCCAGCCGGAGTAGATCCCCGAGTGATGTATACCGACGGTGCCGACGTCGATAAGTACCTTCGCGAGCTACGGGGGAATAGTTTCGGTGCGGATCCAGACAGCGTGACCGTGGGCGAGATGTCTTCCACCAGTATCGAAAGGTGCGTGGGCTACACCAATCCTGCAAATGAAGCGCTGGACATGGTGTTTAACTTCCACCACTTGAAAGTGGACTACCCCGGCGGAAAGAAGTGGACGCTTGCGCCATTTGATTTCGCGGAACTCAAGCGCCTATTCCATGCCTGGTCAGGTGGCATGCAGGACGGCAACGGCTGGAGCGCCCTGTTTTGGAATAACCACGATCAACCGCGCGCCTTGGATCGCTTTGGGGATGTAGAAAAATACCGCACCGAATCCGCCACCATGCTGGCCACCGCGATCCATGCGATGCGCGGTACGCCGTTTATCTACATGGGTGAAGAGATCGGCATGGTGGATCCGACGTATTCGTCCATTGCGGATTATGTGGATGTCGAAGCATGCAACGCCTACCAAGAGCTAGTTGCCGGCGGTATGAGCAAACCCGAAGCCTTTGCCACAGTGCACTCGAAAGCACGTGACAATGCGCGTACCCCGATGCCGTGGGATTCCAGTGCGCATGCTGGCTTTACGAAGGGTACGCCTTGGCTGCGGCCAACGTCTTACGACGGCAGCGACGGCTTCACCATCAACGTTGAGGAAGAACAAAATGGCGCTATCCTGCCGTTTTATCGGCGTCTGATCGCGCTGCGGAAGCTGTTGCCAGCGATTTCGGTGGGACGTGTGGATCCGTGGGCACCAGCACACGACCGCGTGTATGGGTATGTGCGCAGCTTGGCGGGCGACGTTTCAGGTAGCGCAGGCGATGGCGCAGATACAGCCGGCGCTGCGATCACGAATCTTTGCGTTTTAACGAATTTCTACGGTGAAGCCACCGAGGTCGCCATTCCAGAGAATCTGCAAAAAGGTTACGTAATCCTGGATAACTACCGTGCAGAAACCTATCGTGCCGCCTCTAATCCGCAGCAGGCGTTGGAGATGGAAATCCCACAACTCCAGCTTGCCGACGAAGCTTCAGTGACCCTCAAGCCGTACCAGGCAGTCATCATTGCCAACCAACCACTGGGATAATCGCAGACTAATTCCCGCTAAAAGAATTCCCGATAAAAGCTAGACCAATAACTGAATTAACTAGATAATGAAGCAAAAGCAGTGACTTTTTAGGAAAGGAAGTGGCAGCGATGGCTGCAGAGAATTCCCAAGAGTCTTCCGCAAAGACTTTGCAGATTCTGGCTCCCACAGCCGGCACGGTTGTTCCCATTGATCAAGTGCCAGATCCGGTGTTTTCCACCAAGGCAGTAGGCGATGGCTTTGGTGTTTCTAATCCCCCTACGGGAGATTTCGTAGCACCGGTTTCGGGCAAGATTACGATGCTGGCGAAGTCTGGCCACGCGGTAGGTATTCGCACCGAAGAAGGCGTGGAGCTGCTGGTACACATCGGTATCGATACCGTAGAGCTGGAGGGCAAGCCATTTACGTGGCAAGTCTCTAAGGGCGACGAGGTTACCGCTGGGCAGGTGCTCGGCCAGGTAGATACCGAAGTTATTGTCGAGGCCGAAAAAGACACCACCGTGATTGTGGTGGTTACCAATAGTCGCAAGAAGATTGAAGACCTCGACGTTGTTACCACGGATGTTTCCGCTGGCGACGTTGCTGTTACCGCAACACTGAAGCAAGCGGATGCAGATAAGACGGCCAAGAAGGCTAGCGAGAACGAGGACTCTGGTAAAGCCGGCGCTGCCGCGGGCGCTGCCGCAGGCGCGGGAGCAGGTGCAGCCGGCGCTGCCGTGGCTAGCTCGCAAGACTCGGAGAGCTCAAGCGCCTCCGAAGCTGCTGGGGAAGAAACCGTCGCAAAGCAACGCCCCGCGGAATTAGAAGGCTACGACGCGCTGGCCTGGGACATCCTGAATGAAATCGGCGGCAAGTCCAATATTCGTTCGGTGACGCACTGCATCACGCGCGTGCGCTTCTACCTAAAGGACGAGGGCAAAGCTAACGACGACGCCATTCGCGAACTGGACGGCGTGATCGACGTTGTGAAAGCCGGCGGCCAATACCAGGTGGTAATTGGACCGGCGGTGGAAGACGTGTACAACGCCATCATGGGGCAGCTGGGCGGCGATATTGCTACCGACGAAGAATCGGTGGAAGAAGTCGAACGCCCAACCACAGCGTGGGGCTGGGTGAAGTACGGCTTTTCGTCACTGATTGGCGTGATTACGGGATCGATGATTCCTATCATCGGCCTGCTTGCGGCCGCCGGCATTATCAAGGGTATTCTCTCGCTGCTGATTACCTTTGATGTCACGGACAACACCACGGACACCTACCAGATCATCAACGCGATGTCCGATGCGGTGTTCCTATTCCTGCCGATCTTCGTCGGCTTTACAGCAGCGCGCAGATTGGGCTCTGATCCGATCATCGTGGCCATTGTCGGTGGCGTGCTTACCTACCCAGCCATCCTGGAGATGGCTGACAGTGATGCAGATCAGAAGTTGCTGGGTATGCCACTGAATGCCGAGTTCTTCGGGCTGCCAATTCACATGGCTAGCTACAGTTACTCGATCTTCCCGATCATCGTGGCAGCGTGGGTGGCTTCGAAGGTAGAGCCGGTGTTGAAGAAGATCATTCCAGTAACTGTGCGTATGATCTTCCTGCCGTTGATCGAGGTTATCGTCGTTTCGCTGTCGATCATCTTGGTGCTTGGACCGATTGTGATGCTGATTTCGCAAGGTCTGGCCAACGGTATTCAGGCGCTCTATGATCTGTCGCCAACGATTTCCGGTGGCATTATCGGTGGCCTCTACCAGGGCTTGGTGATCTTCGGTCTGCACTGGGCAGTGATTCCACTGGTCACCCAAGATATTTCACAAACCGGTTCCTCGAACTTGAATGCACTGATTTCGGCGACGATGGTTGCCCAGGGTGGTGCCGTCTTGGCAGTATTCGTGAAAACCAAGCTGCCTAAGATCAAGGAACTTGCCGGTCCTGCAGCTATTTCTGCTTTCTGTGGTGTGACTGAGCCTGCCATGTACGGCATCAACTTGAAGTACGGTCGCATCTTCTTGATGGCTTCGCTATCGGCAGCTGTTGGTGGCTTGATTACTGGCTTTATGCAGGTGAATATGTGGGCTTTCGTGGGGTCGCTGATTGGCTTTACGTCGTTTGTGAACCCTGAAGGTCTGGATAGTAGCTTCTGGGGCTTCTTGCTGGCCTCTAGCGTGACGCTAGTAATGGCGTTTACCTTGACCTACTTCTTCGGCTTCAAGGACGAAGATGTAGAGAAGGGACGCACCGTGAAGAAGGTACGTTTGGGGCGCCGTGATCCAGTAGCAAAGTAGGCGCTTTCATAAGTCTTTTCACAAGGTCTTTCAGCGAAAACACATCATTTGAGTAATCTCTTGACATATTGCGAGAACCCACACATAATTACCAAAGCCTAAGTTGTAATTATGCTGCGCGACAGAAAAAGCGCACGTGAGACGCAATAAAATCATCCAGAACTCGAAAAGTGAGTTCTTCGATAGAGAACTGAGGGATTTACTCCTATGAAGTCCAAGCTGAAGGGCCTTATTGCCGTAGTGGCCGCTAGCTCCTTGGTGCTAGCTGGTTGCTCGCGCGGTGAAGGTGAAGACACCGCTACAGGTGCTAATGGTGCAGACTCCGCTGAGGTCGGCCGCGTTGCCACCATGGGGCTCGGCGATGTAGATACCGTTTTGGCACTGGGTATTACCCCAGTAGCAATCGCCACCATTGGCGCTGAAGGCGATTCCGGCCCTAAGGGTGTTGGCCCTTGGGCTGAAGACGAGCTGGGCGACGCCGATCCAGTTCAGATCTCCGGCACTGGCGGAGGTTTCACCGCCGAGATCCTAGAGAAGCTGGCTGCTACCGATCCGGATCAGATCATCGCTGTGAACTCTGCTGCAGATGAGACTGCAAAGAAGGATCTCAACGAGATCGCTCCTACCACCTTCCACCCAGATCAGTACGCGGACTGGCAGGTGCCATGGGACGTACAGATCTCTACCATTGCCGAGGCATTGGGCAAGGAAGATCAGGGCAAGGAACTGATCGAAGAATCCAAGCAGGCTTTCGCGGATTTCCGCGACAACCACCCAGAACTGCAGGGCAAGAAGGCGGTAGCTGTGATGCCTTACGGTGGTTCGTTGTCCCTGTACGCGCCGGGTGATGGCCGTGCGGACTTCCTGAAGGAGCTGGGCTTCGAGTTCCCAGAAGAGATCACCACCGACGATGGGGTGTTCTACAAGGAGCTCTCGGCAGAAAACTACTCCGAGCTGGATGCAGCAGACTACGTCTTCATCCTGGACTATCAGGGTTCTGCAAAGGAGCTTGACGACGATTCTGCTTTCCAAAACGCTGCTTTCACCAAGGAGGGCAAGGTCGTGAACTTGGACACCAACACTGGTAACGCTATGTCCATGCCAAACCCATTGACCATTCCTTGGGCAACCGACCAGATCAAGTTGGCCTTAAGCTAACTGCAAAATCTTTTGAATACTAGACGTTGGTCGGCGACGATCACCATGACCGTAGTGCTTTTAGCGCTGCTGGTTGCGGTGTTCGTCGCTTCGCTTTTTCTCGGTTCCCAGTTGTTGGCCCCCTCAGTGGTGTGGGAACAACTGCGTATTGGCCCGGATGCTACTGCTAATCAGGTAGTTGATTCCGAGGCACACCACATTGTGTGGCAATTGCGCCTATCGCGCACGTTGTTGGCGCTAGCTGCTGGTGCTGCGTTGGCAGTAGCAGGTGCGCTGGCGCAAGCATGGACGCGTAACCCGTTGGCTGATCCTGGTTTTATCGGTGTGACTGCCGGTGCTGCTTTTGCAGTGGCACTGTCGTTTACAGCTGGGCTCGCAGCCACTGTATCGGGGCGCATGCTTGCCGCATTGGTTGGTGCCGCGATCGCTTCGATGTTGGTGCTGTGGGTCTCGCGGGTTTCGGTAGATCCATTGACGCTGATTCTGGTTGGCGTCGGTGTTTCGGCGGCCCTGCAGGCATGCACGATCATGTTGGCACTGTACGACACCTCGATCTTCGACGGCATGCGTCACTGGACAGTAGGCACGGCAGCCAATCGCGGCTTCCCGGAAGTCACCGTTGCCACCATCGGCCTGCTAATTGGCCTGGTTGTGGCAGCCATCGCAGCACGTCCGTTGGATCTGCTAGCTATGGGTGAAGATACCTCGAAGATGCTGGGCAGTTCGCCGGCGCTTGCTCGAGGATCTGCAGCTATTGCCATTATTGTGCTGGCCGCTGCTACCATGGCATCGGTCGGCCCAGTGGCTTTCATTGGTTTTGCAGCTCCTCATATTGTGCGACCAGTGGTTGGCCCCTCGTTGCAGAAGATGCTGGTGCCCACTGCATTAGTCGGTGCAGTTTTGACATTGGCAGCCGATATTGTCGGACGCTTAGTCATCCGCCCTGGCGAGCTGGAGATGTCAGTAGTTATTGCTCTCGTTGGTGCGCCGCTACTGATTTGGGTGGTGCGGCGAGCACAGCGGTCGTCGAAAGGCTTGACCCTATGAGTGCCCAGATGCGTGATACAGAGATTCGTAATGCAGAAACGGCAGCGGACGCGGGTTCGCCAGACATCGGCGAGCTGCGGCGTCAGCAACGTCGGAAAGCGTCGATGCGCTACTGGATCGCTAGCGCTGGGCTGCTGGTTGTAGCGGTGCTTGCTTACTTGGTGCTGCTCGGTTCTGGTGCGATGAATTTGTCGCTACCGGAAGTGCTGAATGTGCTTCAAGGCGGCGGCGATAGCAGTGCCATCAAAGTGGTGTGGGATCTACGCTTGCCAGTTGCGATCGCCACTGTGATCGTTGGTGCAGCCTTGGGCTTGGCAGGATCGTGGACGCAAACCATGGCGCGCAATGCGCTAGCTTCGCCCGATATTTTGGGTGTCTCCGGTGGTGCTGCAGTGCTGGTGGTGTGGGGCACGGTGGTCTCGCGTCCGGAGTTTTCGCAGGATATGCCAGTGTTCTGGTGGCGCGCTAGCTTGGCACTTATCGGTGCTGCGATCGTCGTCGTATTGCTCCTGCTCCTTGGAGGGGTAGGCACGTCGAACCAGGTGGTGCTAATCGGTTTTGCGCTTTCGATGATGGCGCAGGCAATTGTGGCGTATCTGCTGAAACGTGCTGAGTTGCTCCGCGCTGCCGAGGCGCAAACCTGGATGGCAGGTTCCACTGGCTTTGTGCGCAGTGATGTGTTGCTGCCGTTGGTACTTGGTCTGGCGCCGTTTGTGATTCTCGGGTTTATTGCCTCGCGTGATCTGCCCTTATTAGCTCACGACGATGTATCGGCACTAACCCTCGGCGTAAATATCCAGCGTGTCCGCGCGATGTTGTTGATAGCTGCTACGGGCGTAGTGGCAATCGTGGTTTCTGCGGTGGGCCCAATTGGATTTGTGGCACTGGTGGCACCGCAGGTAGCCCGGCTGATTACTGGTACTCCTACGCCGCAGCCAATTAGTTCCGCGATCACCGGGGCAGCACTAATTACCGTCTGTGCGGTGATAGCTGCCCGAGTGCCGGCCTCGGTTCCCGTGGGACTAGTGACCTCCGCCATCGGTGGTGTGGTACTGGTCTACCTGGTGTGGCGCGCAGCAAAAGTTCAAGCACGAGCGATTGGAAGAAGTTAAATGCAACCCCTTCAAAATCACGGCGCGGCCACCAAGCTGCAAGTCAGTGACGTCCGTGCTGGCTACCAACCCGATACCGACATTGTGAAAGGCGTTTCGGTTACTGCCGAACCTGGGAAAGTCACCACTCTGATCGGGCCGAATGGCTGTGGCAAGTCCACGTTGCTGAAGACAATGTCGCGCTTGCTTACCCCAACTGCTGGTTCGGTTTCGCTGGTGGAACAGGCAGGGGAGGTAGGTGCGACCGAGAACGGCTCTGAATCCGTCTCGGTTCATTCCCTCGCTCCTCGCGAGGCAGCCAAACGCATCGCAATGCTCGCCCAACATCCCACGGCGCCTGCTGGGCTTAGCGTGGGCGAGGTAGTTGCGCGCGGGCGTCACCCGTATAAGTCCTGGTTCCAGGGCGAAAGTGCCGCGGATAAAGCTGCCATTGATGCGGCTATCGAACGCACGGATATCGGCGCTTTGGTCAATCGCGATATTGCAGCGCTCTCTGGCGGCCAGCGCCAGCGTGTGTGGTTGGCTATGGCTCTGGCGCAAGATACACCAGTTTTGCTTCTCGACGAACCCACCACGTACCTCGATCCCGCGCACTCTGTAGATATGTTGCAGTTGGTGCAGCAGCTCGCTCGCGACGGCAAGACTGTAGTGATGGTACTGCATGACTTGATGTTGGCCGGAGCATTCTCCGATCAGCTGGTGGTAATGAAAGACGGCTCGATCATTACCACTGGTGCGCCGACTAAAGCCCTGACAGTAGAGGTATTGCAGCAAGCCTATGGCTTAGTTGCCGAGGTCTGGGAGGATCCGAAAGGCATCGCACCGGTGATCGTGCCACGCGGATCGGCTTTAACCGGTGCGATCTTGGAAAACAGCTAGCTAGCTGGTAGTCTCGAAAAGTCCGTGCGCTTGCACGCTAGTTTTGTCTGCAGATTTGGGGCAAAACCGCAGCAAGAGCCGGATTTAATTTAAGACGTTAACTTTGCTAAAGGCCCCTCGCCTGGGAACGCGTCCCTTGCGTCACGGGTGGCGAGCTGGACTCGGCTACTGAACCGAGCCAGCGTTAGTAGCCCCGAAATCGTAAGGATCACGTGGACAAGATCTTGGCTCAAGTTCTTGCTTTAAGTTTTAGCTCAAGATCTTGGCTAGGTGGGAGGAACCGTTGCAAGAAAGGAACCGGTCAACAATATGACCATGACTGACCCAATCGCCGACATGCTGTCGCGCGTGCGCAACGCTAATAACGCGTACCACGACACCGTCTCGATGCCGTCGTCGAAGTTGAAGGCAAATATTGCCACCATCCTGAAGCAGGAAGGTTACATCGAGGACTTCAAGGTCGAAGACGCAAAGGTTGGCAAAACTCTAACGCTGAACCTGAAGTACGGTCCATCGCGTGAGCGCTCCATCGGTGGCGTTCGTCGCGTTTCCAAGCCAGGCTTGCGCGTTTACGCAAAGGCTGACAACTTGCCAAAGGTTTTGGGTGGCCTGGGTGTGGCTATCATCTCCACCTCTCAGGGTCTGCTCACGGACCGCCAGGCATACGAGAAGAAGGTAGGCGGGGAAGTTCTCGCCTACGTCTGGTAAGGGGGAATCGAACAATGTCACGTATTGGTAAGAACCCCGTCGTTGTACCTAGCAGCTGCACTGCTACCGTCAACGGCCAAGATGTCTCCGTTAAAGGCCCAAAGGGTGAGCTTTCTTTCACCGTTCCACAGCCAATCACCGTGGAACTGAAGGAAAACGAAATTGTGGTTAATCGCCCAGACGATAACCGCAAGAGCCGCTCGCTGCACGGCCTTTCCCGTTCCATGATCAACAACTTGGTTGTCGGTGTTACCGAGGGCTACACCATCAAGATGGAAATCTTCGGTGTTGGCTACCGTGTAGCTAAGAAGGGTAAGGATCTCGAGTTCTCCCTTGGCTACTCCCACCCAGTTTTGGTTGAAGCTCCAGAAGGTGTCACCTTCGAGGTAGACGGCACCACCAAGCTGTCTATCAGTGGTATCGACAAGCAGCAGATCGGACAGATCGCCGCCAACATTCGTCGTCTGCGGAAGGACGATCCTTACAAGGGTAAGGGCATCCGCTACGAAGGCGAGCAGATCCGTCGCAAGGTCGGAAAGACGGGTAAGTAAATGAGCAACAATAACGAAAAGCGCCTCCCAGTAGGTAAGGACATTTCGACTCGTCGCCGTCAGGCTCGTGTGCGTCGCCATGCACGTCTTCGCAAGAAGATTCACGGCACCGCAGAAATGCCTCGGTTGGCAGTATTCCGCTCCTCCCGCCACATGGTGGCTCAGGTTATTGACGACGATAAGGGTCATACCCTGGCTGCTGCTTCGACTTTGGACGCAGAACTGCGTTCCTTCGAAGGCGACAAGACCGCCAAGGCTAAGAAGGTTGGCGAGCTAGTTGCCGCTCGTGCGAAGGAAGCGGGAATCGAAAAGGTTGTTTTCGACCGCGGTGGTTTCCAGTACCACGGCCGCATTGAGGCTTTGGCTGACGCCGCACGTGAAGGTGGCCTGAAGTTCTAATGAAGCAGACCAAGAAGTTCTACGGAAGGAACGCGTGATGTCGGGACGCGAACGGCGTGAAGGCGGACGTGACTCCGCCGATAACCAGAACAACAACCGTCGTGGTGGCCGGGATAACCGTCGCCAGCAGGACGAGCGCTCGCAGTACATTGAGCGCGTAGTAACCATTAACCGAGTATCCAAGGTCGTTAAGGGCGGTCGTCGCTTCAGCTTCACCGCTCTGGTCATCGTCGGCGACGGCGAAGGCATGGTTGGCGTTGGCTACGGCAAGGCTAAAGAAGTACCAGCTGCAATCCAGAAGGGCGCAGAAGAGGCTCGCAAGAACTTCTTCCGCGTTCCAATGATTGCTGGCACCATCACTCACCCAGTACAGGGCGAAGATGCAGCTGGCGTCGTTCTGCTTCGTCCAGCTGCTGCAGGTACCGGTGTTATCGCCGGTGGCGCAGTACGTCCAGTATTGGAATGCGCTGGTGTGCAGGACGTTCTGTCCAAGTCGCTGGGCTCTGACAATGCCATCAACGTTGTGCACGCAACCGTCGATGCACTGAAGCAGTTGGTTCGCCCAGAGGAAGTTGCTGCTCGCCGCGGCAAGACTCTGGAAGAAGTAGCCCCAGCTCGGATGTTGCGCTTGCGCGCAGGTCAGGGAGCGTGATCACTATGGCTTTGAAGATTACTCAGATCCGCGGTACCGCGGGCAAGAAGCAGAACCAGAAGGATTCGCTGCGTACTCTTGGCCTACATCGCCGTCACCAGTCGGTTGTCCGCCCGGACACCCCAGAGGTGCGCGGTTTGGTGAACGTAGTTCGCCACATGGTCGAGGTTGAAGAAGTAGCGGGGGAGTAGGTAACAAATGAGTGAACCAATTAAGCTCCACCACCTGGCTCCAGCCCCAGGTGCAAAGAAAGCTAAGACCCGCGTAGGCCGCGGTGAAGCTTCCAAGGGTAAGACCGCTGGTCGCGGCACCAAGGGCACGAAGGCTCGCAAGCAGGTATCCGCAGCATTCGAAGGTGGCCAGATGCCACTTCACATGCGTTTGCCAAAGCTGAAGGGCTTCAAGAACCCACGCAAGGTCATCTTCCAGGTAGTAAACGTCACCGACTTGGAACGCCTGTATCCAAACGGCGGCGACGTTACCGTTGCAGATCTTGTAGCAAAGGGTGCAGTCCGTAAGAACCAGCCTGTCAAGGTTTTGGGCAACGGCGAGATCAACGTTGCAGTTAATATCTCGGCACAGAAGTTCTCTTCTTCTGCGAAGTCCAAGATTGAAGCTGCTGGCGGTTCGGTTACTGAAGTTAAGTAAGTAACGCGGTCAAGCTAGCAAGTAGCTAGACGCTGAAATTGAACCCGGTGGTGCTTTTGCCACCGGGTTTTCTTATGCCTATTTATAGATGTCTTCCAGATATCCAGTTTTTCCAATTTTGTATGCCCTGCTTTCCTCGGGTTATTGATTCGTAACCTTGGGGTGTCGCTGGTAGACTCGCATGGTCTATTAACGTAGCTATCTTTTGTCAGGAGGATGCAGGTGCGATCAGGTCTCTTTGCCGCCTTGCGCGACCCAGACCTGCGGAAGAAGATCATGTTCACCCTTTTCATGATCATTCTGTACCGCATTGGTGCCCAGATTCCTACCCCCGGAATTAACTACCAGCTGGTCAACTCGCGTTTGGATGCATTAACGCAAGATCAATCCAGCGTTTACTCGCTGATTAACCTGTTTTCCGGTGGCGCATTGCTGCAGCTAGCCATCTTCGGTATCGGCATCATGCCGTACATTACGGCGTCGATTATCGTGCAGCTGCTTACCGTGGTGATCCCTCACTTCGAGCAATTAAAGAAGGAAGGGCAATCCGGCCAAGCGAAAATGACGCAGTACACGCGGTATCTCACCGTGATGTTGGCGCTGTTGCAGTCTGCCGGCATTGTGGCGATGGCCTCGCGTGGCGCATTGCTGGGTGGTTCGGAATCCTTGTTGATGCCAGATTCCGGTGTCTTTGACCTCGCAGTGATGGTGATTGTGCTTACCTCTGGTGCTGTGCTGGTGATGTGGATGGGTGAGTTGATCACCGATCGTGGCGTCGGCAATGGCATGTCTTTGCTGATTTTCGCGGGTATTGCTGCCCAGATGCCGGCCTCTGGTGCGAACGTCTTGCAAACCTCCGGTGGCGTCGTCTTCGCCACTGTGATGGCAGCGGTATTGGTTCTGATCATTGGCGTGATCTTCATCGAGCAAGGCCAGCGCCGCATCCCAGTGCAGTACGCCAAGCGTATGGTTGGTCGTCGCCAGTACGGTGGTTCCTCGACCTACCTGCCTTTGAAGGTCAACCAGCCGGGCGTGATCCCAGTGATCTTCGCGTCCTCCTTGATTTACGTTCCAGTGTTGGTCACGGAAATCATCCAGTCTGGCCAGGCGGAACCAAATCCTGATAACTGGTGGCAACAAAATGTGATCCAATATCTGCTTTCGCCCTCCAGCTGGCAGTACATTGTTCTATTCTTTGCAATGATCGTCTTCTTCGCTTTCTTCTACACTTCGGTTCAATATGATCCGAATGAGCAAGCGGAGAATATGAAGAAATACGGTGGGTTCATTCCTGGTGTCCGTCCGGGACGGCCTACCGCAGAGTACCTACGATTTGTCATCACCCGTTTGCTCACGGTTGGTTCGATCTACCTCGGATTGATCGCTGTATTACCGAACTTCATGTTGGATATCGGAATTGGCGGACAAGGTGGCGCTGGTGGCGGCATCTTCGGCGGTACCGCTCTGCTGATTTTGGTCAGTGTTGCATTGACCACGGTGAAGCAGATTGAAAGCCAAATGATGCAACGCAACTATGAAGGGTTCTTGAAGTAATGCGTCTCGTTCTCTTAGGCCCACCCGGTGCAGGTAAAGGTACCCAAGCAGCCTTGCTGTCGGAAAAGCTTGGTATCCCGCATATCTCTACTGGTGATCTTTTCCGTGCCAACATTGGTGAAGGCACGCCACTAGGGCTAGAAGCTAAAAGCTACATCGACAATGGCGATTTAGTTCCAGACGAAGTGACCGTCAAGATGGTGGAATCTCGTTTGGCAGAGCCAGATGCAAAGGATGGCTTCTTGCTGGATGGCTTCCCACGCAAGGTTTCGCAGGCAGATGAGCTGGCACGGATCCTGTCTGATCTAGGCGAGCAGCTCGACGGTGTGATCCAGTTCGATGTCACTGAAGACGTCGTGGTCGAACGCATGCTGGCTCGTGGCCGCGCCGACGACACCGAAGAGGTGATCCGCAACCGGATGCGCGTCTACGAAGCAGAGACTGCACCGCTGTTGGATTACTACTCCGAGCAGCTAATCACTGTGGTGGCAGAAGGCACCGTTGAGGATATCAACGCCACTACTTTGGAAAAGCTCGGCAAGTAACTGCTGTTTTACAAGCAGTTACTGATTAATTGGATTAATTAGAAAGCAGGCAAGCACTAGGTGGGCAAGTTTTTCCAGAAGCGCCGAATTGTGCCAACGCGCACCCCGGGGGAGCTCGATGCGATGGAAGCCGCTGGCGCAATTGTGGGTCAAGCATTACTTGCCTGCCGGGCTGCTGCACAGCCTGGGGTCACCACCCAGGATCTCAACGACATTGCCCACCAGGTCATCATCGATGCCGGTGCCACGCCTTCTTTCCTTGGATACCAGGGCTTTCCAGCCTCCGTGTGTGCTTCGGTCAACGATGAAATCGTCCACGGCATCCCATCGGCTAGCACTGTGCTGCGGGAAGGCGACCTGGTCTCTATCGATTGCGGCGCCATCTTGGATAGCTGGCATGGGGATTCCGCTTTAACGTTTGCGGTAGGCCAGCTGGCTGGCGACGTCGCCAAGCTCAATCGAGCTACCAGTGAAGTTTTGGACGCTGGTATCGCGGCGATGGTGCCGGGCAATCGCCTGACTGATATTTCGCACGCATTGGAAAAGGCCACTCGAGCTGCCGAGAAGCGATACGGCATCAAGCTGGGCATCGTCGATGGCTATGGGGGACATGCGATCGGCCACGAGATGCACCTCGATCCGTTCCTACCCAACGAGGGCAAGCCAGGACGCGGGCCGCACATTGAAGTTGGTTCGGTGCTGGCGATCGAGCCCATGCTCATCCTAGGTGGGGAAGTGGATTCGGAAGTGCTTGACGACGACTGGACGGTCGTCTCTTTAGATGGCCAGCCGGCCTCCCACTGGGAGCACACTGTGGCTGCGACCGAAGATGGGCCACGAATCCTAACCAGCCGGGCTGGGCTTGCCGACCCGTCGTTAAGCTGAAAACGTCGCTAAGCTAAAAACGCCTCGTATTTGGCATATTTTGCGTCTGCGTGTAAGCTGGGTCGCTGGTGTAATCTAATACGCCAGTTGTACGTGTTACTTTTAGCAGCCAACTGGGAATGCAAATGCGCAACCCAGGGAAACGTGGAGGATATGGCTAAGGAAGGCGCAATTGAGGTCGAGGGTCGCGTAATCGAACCCCTACCAAACGCTATGTTCCGTGTAGAGCTAGACAATGGGCACAAGGTGCTTGCTCACATTAGTGGGAAAATGCGTCAGCACTACATTCGTATTCTCCCAGAGGATCGTGTAGTTGTAGAACTTTCGCCTTACGACTTAGAGCGTGGGCGCATCGTTTACCGCTACAAGTAAATCTGCTGCTGGTTAAGCCGCACGGCAACAAACCAGAACTTAAAAAGACAGAAAACTCCACCGTCCTAGTGGAACGTCGGCTATTTTCAACGCCGGCGTTTTATCAGCTTTACCTTTGGCAACGGTGGCCGAAGCCCTTGTTACACACTTGCCAGTCCGGCATCCGACCGGGTGGTGGCAGGTGACGCAAGGGATGGCAGTGGAGTAAACCACCGCACCAACCGGAAGGAAAATGCCAATATGGCACGCCTTGCTGGAGTTGACTTGCCACGCAACAAGCGTATGGAAGTCGCTCTTACCTACATCTATGGCATCGGCCCAGCCCGTGCCAAGGAGCTGCTGGAAAAGACTGAAATCTCTCCAGATCAGCGCACCGATGCTTTGACCGACGAGCAGCTGACTGCTCTGCGTGACGTCATCGAAAACACCTGGAAGGTGGAAGGTGACCTGCGCCGTCAGGTTCAGGCTGACATCCGTCGCAAGATCGAAATTGGTTGCTACCAGGGTCTGCGCCACCGTCGTGGCCTACCAGTACGCGGCCAGCGCACCAAGACCAACGCTCGTACGCGTAAGGGTCCAAAGAAGACGATCGCCGGAAAGAAGAAGTAAAACATGGCAGCTCCGAAATCCGCACGCGGTCGCCGTACCGGCCGCCGTGTTGTCAAAAAGAATGTGGCTCAAGGCCACGCTTACATCAAGTCCACCTTCAACAACACCATCGTGTCTATCACCGACCCTAAGGGCGCTGTGATTTCTTGGGCATCTTCTGGTCACGTTGGGTTCAAGGGCTCCCGTAAGTCCACCCCATTCGCTGCTCAGATGGCTGCAGAAAACGCTGCCCGTAAGGCAATGGAACACGGTATGAAGAAGGTTGACGTTTTCGTTAAGGGCCCGGGTTCGGGTCGCGAAACCGCCATCCGCTCCCTCCAGGCCACTGGCCTCGAGGTTAGCTCGATCTCCGACGTGACCCCGCAGCCACACAACGGCTGCCGTCCACCAAAGCGTCGTCGCGTCTAAGCCAAGGGTAAGGAGAGAAGATACATGGCCCGTTACACCGGACCCGCAACTCGTAAATCTCGTCGTCTCCGCGTCGACCTCGTCGGTGGCGACATGAACTTCGAGCGTCGCCCCTACCCACCAGGGCAGGCTGGCCGCGCTCGCATCAAGGAGTCGGAGTACTTGCTCCAGCTCCAGGAAAAGCAGAAGGCACGTTTCACCTACGGTGTGATGGAAAAGCAGTTCCGTCGCTACTACGCTGAAGCGAACCGTCGTCCAGGCAAGACTGGCGATAACTTGATCATCCTGCTGGAATCCCGTTTGGACAACGTGGTGTACCGCGCTGGTTTGGCACGTACCCGTCGCCAGGCTCGTCAGCTGGTATCGCACGGTCACTTCACCGTTAACGGCAAGAAGATCAACGTTCCATCGTTCCAGGTCAGCCAGTACGACATCATCGACGTTCGGGAAAAGTCCCGCAAGATGATGTGGTTCGAAGATGCTCAAGAGACCCTCGTAGATGCTGTTGTTCCAGCATGGCTACAGGTCGTTCCAGATACCCTGCGTATCCTGGTTCACCAGCTGCCAGAGCGTGCTCAGATTGACATCCCAATCCAGGAACAGCTGATCGTCGAGCTTTACTCGAAGTAATAGCTGTCTATCTGAATATCTATCCATTTTTCGATGGCGTCATATAGCGGTCGCCAGCAAAGGATTTTCACGTAAATGCTTATCTCTCAGCGCCCAACAATCACCGAGGAGTTCATTGATTCCTCTCGCTCGAAGTTCGTTATCGAGCCACTCGAGCCAGGTTTGGGCTACACCCTCGGCAACAGCTTGCGTCGTACGCTGCTGAAGTCGATTCCAGGTGCAGCAGTAACCAGCATCCGCATCGACGGCGTGCTGCACGAGTTCACCACCATCGCAGGTGTGAAGGAAGATGTTTCCGACATCATCTTGAACATCAAGGGTTTGGTACTCAGCTCTGATTTCGATGAACCAGCTACCGTGTACTTGCGTCGTCAAGGCGGCGGAGCTGTCACCGCTGGCGACATCGAATGCCCAGCAGGTGTAGAGGTACACAATCCAGATCACCACATCGCGACCTTGAATGAATCCGGTCGCCTGGAGATCGAAATGATTGTGGAGCGTGGCCGTGGTTACGTGCCAGCTCAGCAAGGTTCTGGCGGAGAAATCGGCCGGATTCCATTGGACCAGATCTACTCGCCAGTGTTGAAGGTCAGCTACAAGGTGGAAGCTACTCGTATTGAGCAGCGCACCGACTTCGACAAGCTGATCATCGACGTGGAGACGAAGAACTCCATTACCGCACGCGATGCTATGGCATCTGCTGGTAAGACCTTGGTTGAGTTGTTCGGTCTGGCTCGTGAATTGAACGAAGCTGCTGAAGGCATCGAAATTGGCCCATCGCCTCGCGAAGCTGAAGACGTGGCAGCTTACGCCACCCCAATCGAGGATCTGAACTTCTCGATGCGCTCCTACAACTGCCTGAAGCGTGAAGAGATTCACACGGTAGGCGAATTGGCACAGCGCACCGAATCGGATCTGCTGGATATCCGCAACTTCGGCGATAAGTCCATCAACGAAGTGAAGGAAAAGCTGGCTGAACTTGGCTTGGCGTTGAAGGATTCTCCAACGGACTACGATCCCACTGCAGTGGATTTCACCGCAGCTGGCGACGAGCCTGAGGAATGGGTAGAGAACTCAGAAGTCACCTACGACGAGTAATTCGCGCACTAGAGACTCACAAGATTTAGGAGAAACCTATGCCTACCCCTAAGAAGGGTGCCCGGCTCGGCGGTTCTGCTTCGCACCAGAAGAAGATTCTGGCCAACCTAGCGAAGGCGCTGTTCGAGCACGGTCAGATCAAGACCACCGACACCAAGGCGAAGTTGCTGCGCCCATACGCTGAAAAGCTAATCACCAAGGCTAAGCGCGGCACCCTAGCTGATCGTCGCAACGCTCAGAAGTTGCTGAATGATAAGTACATCCTGCAGCTGTTGTTCGATGAGATCGGACCTAAGTTCGAAAACCGCGACGGTGGCTACACCCGCATCGTGAAGTTGGGCAACCGTAAGGGTGACAACGCTCCGATGTCGTTGATCGCACTGGTTGACGAAGACACCGTTTCCGCAGAAGCTGAGCGCGCTACCCGTGCTGCTGCTTCCAAGGAAGCTGAAGCCGAAGCAGAGGCACCAGAGGTAGCAGCGGAAGAAGCTACCGATGCCCAGGCTGAAGCAGAAGCTGAAGCTGTAGCCGAAGAAGCTGCAGATTCCGCTGAAGAAGCAAAGTAGTTCTTCGTAACTCACTGCTTATATTGAGCGCTTCCACCGAAAAGGTGAGGCGCTCTTTGTTTTGCTTCCATCTTTCATCCCGGCTGCCTGCAAGCTAGTAGTTTTGTTTTCTATTCGTGGCCACCCGGCTAGAGTTTCCATACGTTATGGAATCTATGGAATCTGCAACGAATAGCCCGGCGGCAACTGGCGAGGCATCCGGAACAACCGCTCCCGCACCTGAGCTGGTGCGCTTGCGCCTCGACGTTGCTTACGACGGCACTGATTTCCACGGCTGGGCACGTCAAAAGCCCACAGAGGAAGGCGTCGTACGCACTGTGGCGCAGACGTTAGAAGATGCCATCCAACTAGTAGCCCGGCAGCATTGTGCACTGACGGTTGCGGGTCGTACAGATGCCGGAGTTCACGCCAGTGGGCAGGTTGCCCATGTTGATGTGCCGCGGTCACTGTTAGAAACACGTTCTGTTGCAGGCCAGCCACAGCAGCTGGTGCGTCGTCTAGCTCGTCTGCTGCCGGATGACCTCACGGTGCGCAAGTGCACCTTCGCCGCAGAAGGGTTTGATGCGCGGTTTTCCGCGTTGCGTCGCCATTACGTGTACCGCGTAACTACCGCGCCATCCGGGCCGTTGCCCACCCGCGCGCGTGATACCGCGTTATGGACAAACGACGTGGAGCTAGCAGCAATGCAGGCCAGCGCCGATGCTCTGTTGGGGCTGCACGATTTCGCCGCATTTTGTAAGTACAAGCCGCACGCTACCACGGTGCGCGAACTACAAAATTTCACGTGGCACGATATTTCTACAGAAACCGAACCGCAGCTCTACGAGGCGCGCGTAACTGCCGATGCGTTTTGTTGGTCGATGGTGCGCTCCCTGGTGGGTGCATGCCTGACAGTAGGCCAAGGCCGACGCGACTTAGACTTCATCCCAATGTTGCTGCAGCAATCCAGCCGGTCTTCGCACGTGCCGGTAGCTGAAGCGCGTGGTCTGTCGCTGGTTGGCGTAGATTATCCAGAAGATAGTCAGCTAGCTGCCCGGGCAGAGCAAACCCGGGCATTGCGGCGCTAAATCGCTGCGTGGCGAAACATAGAAGTAGATTTTTGGAGGTTATTGCGTAGTGGGAGCGTGGATCCTGGCGTTAATTGCGTTGCTGTGGCTTCCTGGATTCTTAGTTGGCGTGGCCTCGGGCTTGCGCCTGTGGTGGGCATTGGCCGCTGCGCCTGCGTTGACCTTCGCTGCCGCCGGTCTTACTTCCTGGCTGTTCGGCGCGATTGGGGCGCAGCCGCCATCCGGTCCAGATACCGGTTCGAGCGCTGCAATCTCATTTAACCTCGCTACTTTTAGTACGGCAGTGGTGCTGTATGTGCTGGTCGTAGGCACTGTACGCTTTGTTTTTTGGCGTCGCGGTCGCAGCAAATTGGAACCGTCGCAAGCTAGCGAAGAAGTCAACGAAGAGCGTCGGCGCTTCTTCTCTACAGCTGCTTTACGACGTTTCGCGGTCGGCCTTCCTGCAGCTGCGGGCGTGACTGCCGCCAGTGCAACGTTGTTGTGGTTCATCCTGCCACGCATCGACGAAGTGCGAGGCAAAGAGGGCTTCCCCGGTGGCCTGGAGGTCATCCCGCAATCGTGGGATGTGCATTGGCACGGATCCGTGGTGCGGGCGATTAGTGACTTTGGGGTGGCCTCGGCGACGCGGATGGGGGAGATCCAAAATGTCGAGACTCTCGCCGAATCGTATTACCCCACGGCGTGGCACTCTGTTGCTGCCTTGGTGGGCCAAGTTACGGGGCTCTCTGCGGTAGCGACGACGAACCTGATGGGGCTTGCGGCTCCGGCGTTGGTGGTGCCACTTGGTGCAGCGTTGTTGGCTTACCGAATGGTACTCACGCGGCCGCGCGGGGATTGGCAATTGCAGTGGGTGGCTTCGGTGGCAGCAGGTGTGGCCGCGATGGCTACCGTGACACTTCCCGTGCTGGTGCCGATTGGCATCTTCGTTGGTGCGTGGCCGTATCAAATTGCGATTGCTCTGGTGGGCGTGACTTTTGCCCTGACCACTGCTGCGGTGGATCAGCCGCGCTATATCTTGGCTTCGATCTTGGCGATTATCGGTATTGGTCAGCTCCACCCAGCGGCGGTGCCGGCATTAGTGCTCCTGCTAGCGATTTGGTGGTTGTTCGATCGGTTGTTCTATCGTCGGCGGTTCCGCGATGTGGGTTTGCTGCTGGCCATCGGTGTTCCGGCGTTGGTGGCCTTGTTGCCGCAGTGGCTCAGTGGCGCGGAGCAAGAGGACGATATCCGTGAAGTCACCGCCGAAATCGATGCCGACCGCGCAGAGACCTGGTGGCGTGCCTTCCATATGCTTACCCGCCATGCCGAAGATAACCCGGCAATGATGCTGATCATTTATAGCGGTCTCGCTGGCATGATCCTGCTGACGGTGGGGTTGCCACTGTTTACGCGGGCGCGCCGGGCGTTGCCACAGTGGCCGCGCACTATCTGGCCGTTGATTGCTTTCGGAATCTCGCTGGTATTTACCACCCACGCGCTAACGCACTTCGAAACGTGGTTTGGCGATATTGCCAGCATGTACACGGACTTGCACTATTCCACGCCGCACCGCCTGGTGCAGGCAACGGCTAATTTGTATGCCGCTGGAGTAGGTGTGCTGGTGGCTTTGGTAGTGCAGTGGCTGTCAGGTGTGATTATTGGTCGGGCAAAGGCTGCCACGGCGGTTACGGTGGCAGCCGGTATCGCAGCGTCGTTTGGCTTGTTCCAATATGCGATTCCGCGAGTGACTCCGTATTACGACTGGTCGATCATTTCCACCCGCGATACGGCGGTGATCTCAGCGATTGCTGATGAAGACCGCGTGGCGTTCCGCTGGCTGTCGCAACAACCGGAAGTACGGGGCAGTCGAGTCTTTACCAACCCGGCGGAAGGTTCGGGCTGGATGTACACCACTGATCGAGTGGATACCGTCTTCCGCCACTTCGACTGGCCGGTGGCAGATGAATACACACAGACCTCTTTGCTGTTCTGGCACGCGGATAAGTTGGGGCGCGGCGAACTTGGTGAACCCGATGCCGTGAACTTGGTGGATCAGGCTGCCGAAGATCTGGGTGTGAAATTCATCTATATCTCGCCGCCGAATTTGTTGGCCGAGGAAGATCCGCATCCGGTGATGGAAGAATTCTTGTGGTTCACCCCAGGAGTTACGCCGGTTTACCGGGATCGTACGGTGACGATTTTTGCTATTCGACGCGCCGTTGACGAAGAGACAATCGAACGCATGCGGGAAGAATCTCCCGAACCCGTACCAGAATATGAGCCTTGGTAGCGTACGCTTGATAGCTATGCGTCGTTTCACTGTTGTTTCTGTAGTAGCTCTGTCCGGATTAATGCTGACTGCCTGCCAGTCTGATGAAGACACCACCGCGCATTCGCCAGATCAGGCAGCGTCGACCACCACGGCGGAAATTACCTCGACAACGCCTGAAACGACTACTTCGCAGCCGTCGACAACCACCCAGACGCAGCAATCTGAACCAGTGATCATCGATGTCGACGAAGCACTGTTCACCCCTTCCGATAGCGCGAGTACGCGTCTGTTCAAACTCGCCGACGGCACCACCGAGTGCTACATCAACAAGCTGGGCGTGGAATCTTTGATGACCTGCCGTGCCAACTTCGTCAACCCACCAATGGTTACGGACATCAATGGCAACCAGCAGCCAGCTAATGCCGTTTCTTGGTCGCCAGTAGGCGTGCAGTGGGAGAACATGCAGTTCCCACCAAATACCCCACAAGTGGTTCTGGAACCGAACCAGCGTCTCACCGCATTGGGTTACGCCTGCATCGCCCACGGCCCATCCACTGTGGAATGCTCTAGCGACTACGGCACCGCAAGCATCGCCAACGGCACGGTTCAGGGCGCATCGCTGCCAAAGACCCCAACCCGCGAAGGCGAAGGCGCAGCAGAGACCGCCGAAAACTAAACCCCACTAACTGGCAATTCGGGCTGCAATCTGCAACGGCAAAGGACGCAATGCCGTAGGTTCCGCGCTCGCGTGAGTGACGGGTTGCAACTCCCAGATCAATGGCGTGCAGTGAAGCTTGACGACGGAGCTTACCCGCGCCAATTGATATCCCAGGGCATCGCATTCGCCCACCAAGAGATAGCTAGCAGCAGGTGGACAGTGAGCGATCAGAGCTTCCCACTGATCCATCTTTTCGGTGTTGGTGCTGGTGTTGGTGTTGGTATTGGTGCTGGTGCCGGCGCTGGTGTCGCCGTAGAGAGTCCTGGAATCAGAAGCACGATCTAATACAATCAGATCGAATTCCCGCTCTCCCGGCTGGCCAATGAGGCTCACTCCAGCTGTTAGTGCAGTGCGGAAGTATTGTGGCCGCGAAGTACGCAGCCCAATGCTATAACCACACGTCGCAGCAGCGATGAGCAAGTCGATCAGCGCTGCTTCGTCGCCAGAAAAGTACCATCGCCGATAGTACAATAGGCTTACTGCGACGGGTTGCGAAGAAGTAGTAACGCCGAGGAGTTGCTGTGGGGCGGCAGCAACAATAAGCGTCTTGCATCCGCCGAACCACAGGTATGGACGATGAACATGATCGCGGCCGGGTGGACGTCGTAAAGCAAGAAGCTCTGCTTGAGTGCCTTTCGTACCTTCCGCAACGGTGCTAACCCGGCGCGCGTTAATGCCTAGTTGTGCGAAGCGATGTGCCATGAAAGTAGCAACGAGTTTGGGATCCTGTTCCGGCGGTAGTTGAATCTGCACGTGCAGCCAACGAGGCGGGGCGATGTGTTGATCGGCGCAATAGCTGCGGTATCGATGAGCAAGTTCGCCAGCCTGGTGCGGATGGAAATGATAGAACTGGACGCCCGTAATGGATATGGGGCAGTCCAACACCAACTGCAGAATCTGTGCCCGTGTGAGCTTTACCGGGACGCCACTGCTTGAGATCAGCCGCAGCGTAATCGTGCGACAGCGCTCTGAAGAATAGCGAAACCGATCCCGCACAGACGTGCCCCGAAACGGAAAGTGAAACGCAATAACCCCTAGCAGCGCCAGCGCCACAATGATTCCCAGAATAAGATTTTCCCCCATGGCTGCAGCCTAATAGAAAACGCACTACACTGCAGCTAGGAAATTATTGGGGGACATTTCATTGTTGTTCATTCTTGTTCATTTTTGGATTTTGGGGGAAGTTCAATGCCAAGAACGCCAACCACGCCGGCGCAGATTAGTGGGCATCGTTTCTTAGTGCGTCGGGTAGAACATGCGTTAATTCGGGCGGATTCGCGGATGCTGCACGATCCGATTCGTACCCGTAATCGAGCGATGCTGATCGGGATTGTGCTGGTGGTGTTGATGCTGGCAGGCACGGTGATCGTGGAGTTCATCCGCCCGCGCGGCGGTAGTGCCGATGGCCAGGATCTGGTGATGGTGAAAAGTACGGGTGGATTGTATGTGCGTCAGGATCAGACGTGGCATCCGGTGGCGAATCTGGCTTCTGCGCGGCTGATTTTAGGCCGTGCGGAGCAGCCGAAGTTGGTGAAGTCCGGTGCGTTACCGACTGATAGTTTGGGCTATCCACTGGGCATTGCAGGTGCGCCTGAGATCGATGCGGTGGGCAGTGATGTGGATAGTAAGAATGCTCAGTTCGGGATCTGTGAGCGCAGCGATTCCGCGTTGCACGAGCCCGTGAAAGTGCGGGAAACCGCAGTGGTAGTGCGCTTCGACGAAGCTGGCGACGGTGATGGCACTGGCGACGGAGATGAAGCTGGCGATGCGGTGGATGGCTCTCCCGGCGAATCTAACGCGCAGCCGGTGATTTTTGAAGCGGTGGATCGCCACGGGCAGGCACAATGGTGGCTGATTTTCCGTGGCACGCGGATGTTTATCGATCGTGATGATGATCGAGTAGTGCAGGCACTGAACCTGTGGGCAGTGCAACCTCGGCCAGTGTCCACGGCTTTGCTAAATGCTTTTCCGGAAGCCGCGCCGGTACAGCCACCAGAGGTTCCAGAATGGGACGCACAGACCTCGTTTCCTGTGCCATTTGATCGAGTGGGAACGGTGGTTTCTAGTGATAACGGCATGGAGCGAACCACCTATGTGGTGACCCTCGAGGGGCTGGCAGAGCTAACTCCAGTAGAGACCGAATTATTCGGTGGTACCGAAGCAGTACTTGACCAAAAGCGCATCAGTACTGTGCCAAAAGTGCAGTCACTGACATTGCCAGCAGAGAGAAATCTTCCAAATCAGATTCCCCAATGGGATGCAGCGGCGGTGGGGTGGATTTGTGCTTATCGCTCCGAAGCTAGTGGTAAGGCACAGTTGACCGTCGGCCAGCCCACAGGAATTGTGACCCGATACGTGGATTCCGATGGTTCCGGTGACGCGGTGGACCACTACGTCGCCAGTGAATTTGGCGCACTTGCCGTGGCCGTCACTGGTGGCGTGCATGTGATCTCTGCAACGGGGGTGCGCCACGTAGTTGATGGTTTTGCGGGAGCCCAGGCGCTGGGATTTGATTCTGTGGTGGACGCGCCATGGGAAGTGGTCTCGGCACTGCCGGAGGGTACGGCATTGACGCAGTCTGAGGCCTTACGTCCTTTGGCTGGTACAGCCGAGCAATCAAGACAATAATCAAGCAGACCAGGGCTAACGCAGTTAGCACAATAAAGCCGCCGACGATACGAAACAGCGAGGCCTGGAAATCAAGCTTTGCCAGTTCCCGGGCATTCGGTGCAGCTAAAGGAAGTGTAGTGGGCGTAGCTAGAGGTTGCGCTGGATGTTGGGCGACTGGATTGCCAGCTAATTCGTCGGCTTGAGTGCCACTGGGATCTTGCGTCAGTAGTGCGGCCTCTGGAGCATCGTGAGTTTGCGAGACCTGAGCAAGCCATGAAGTGGCAGCAATCGGGTTCACCACGCCAACACCCACTTGCAGACTCGGCGAAACCGGCGTTGCCGTGCGCATAAGAAGCTGGCGCAACTCCAGTGGCGACAGATGAGGCGCCCGGCTTAGTACCAGAGCAGCCGTTGCAGAGACCACCGGTGCCGCGAAACTAGTGCCATAAATCCCACTGGTATTGCCAGAAGAAATATGAAGATCGATCAGACGATCACTGTACGGATCCAACCCCATAACCGCACCACCTGGAGCTGCAATATCCACCCACTCAGCGCGAACGGAATACTGTGCTGGGATAATTTCAGTGGGCTGTGCCCAGGGCTCTACCGCACCGACGGCAAGTACTTCTTCTAGCGCTGCCGGCCAAGCGATTGATCCTTCCTGACAAGTGGAACCAATATTGCCGGCCGCAGCGACTACTAACGCTCCTGCTTGTTCAGCACGTTGTACTGCGGTGATGATCTCTGATGCGCCGATTGGAGTCATGCCGGGTGCTACACAAGAGGTCAAAGAAATGTTGATCACGCGTGCCTGTTGCTCAACTGCTGTGTCGATAGCGCGTGCCAAGGAAACCAAAGAGCCAGAGTCGCCCGTAGTTTGCTTCAACGCAATGATCTCTACACCGGGGGCAATGCCAGAAAACGTATCTTCCTGCGAGGGCTGAGCTGCGATGATTCCAGCTACCACCGTGCCATGGGCATCGCAATCAGAGAAGGTATTCGACGCTCCGGTGAAATCCCCGCCGTCGATTAATCTTGCCAGCCGCGGATGAGCTGCCACACCAGTATCGATGACCGCCACGCGAACCCCCGCACCTGTGGCGTATTGCCAAGCATCACGATAGGGAAGAGATGCCTCGGTGGTAGTGGGCTGCTGTAGCGCCTCCAAGGAACTTAAACCGGTGGAGATGCAGGGGTGTGCCACCGCTGTCATATAGGCAGGCGGCCCGTGCACAGTGGCATGGGCAGCTGGTAACGCGCCGGGTAACGCGTTGGGCAGTGAATCGAGCAACGCAGTGCTACATCCGCCCAACGACAGTGCCGCCGCTAGAGACAAGACACGAAACAGAGAGCCGATCCGATGGCTGGCGTGAGTACGGCCACAATGATTCACAATGTGCTTCATGGCTAATTCATCACTTGCTGGATCGTGCTGATAACACCTGCCAAGGCTGCAGCCAACGGGAAGGCAATGGCTAAAGCAATGGCTTCACATAATTCGAGGGTGCGCCGCAGTGTTGGTGTGACCTGCCGCGTTGGCAGAGATAACAGAACCGGTGCCACGAACAACGGCAATAACAATGCCAAGGCAACTAGCCCGAATCCCAGCAACCATAGGTGCACGCATACGGCAAACAGCACTGCAATAGCTCCCACTGCAAGAGCTAACGACGGCACAAAACGGGCATGGGAACGCGACTGAATAGCAAACAATACAAACAGTACGACCGCCAGAGCACAAGAACGCTTCGAAAACTCACTGGCCAGAATCAGTACCACTAACAGTGCGAGCACCAGAGCTAAAGCAGCAATCAGACCATCGATAATGGCACCAGCACGCCGAGCCAAAGTGGCGCGCCGGGCGGAATCATCCGGTGCTGATGCTTGGATAGCCGATGTGGCAGCAGGAGATGGGCGGCGATATTCGTCGTCAAGCTCAGCGAGAGTGTCTTCGAGTGGATCGTCGGAATCGTCGTTGAGCTCTGCGAAAGACTCACCAGCCGCAGGAATGCGAGGTACACGAATCCCACTTGCCATTACCGCAAGCGAAGGCGCGAAAGTTAGTTCGATCAGCGCGATCAACAGTGCAAACGCCGCTGCCGTGAGGAGATCCTGGCTGTTCAGTGCTAGTAAACCAGCGAAAACTCCGCAGTTCACACCAAAGCACAGCAACGTCGTTGCTACCGCCAAACAGGTGGTGTTGCTTGAAGCCAAGCCATTCAGACTGAGGACTGCTAAGCCGGTGATCACCGCACCACCGCTAAGACCCAAATACAACGAAGGGAAAGTAAGTAGTACCAGTGTTGGAATATCCTTGGCGACCAGGGGAATCCCGGCCAGACACGTGGTTGTTGCTAACCCAAGAATTCCCAGCTGAATCAGCAGTGTGGGCAGGTATGAGCTGCGTCTGCCACGGATGGGTTTATTCAGCTCAAACCAGAGATTTACAAAAATCACCAAGGTCAGAGCCAGTGCAATGCCACTGGTAGCAAGCGGATGCACATAACTGAATAGCAACAGGGCAACTGCGATGGCAGTGGTGGCCGAAAGCGCTGCGATACGCGCCACAAGAGAGTCGCTGAGTTTCGGATCCGGGACATTATGTGCGAGCTCATCGGAAATATCAGTGATCAACGGGTGGATGACAGCTGGATGATCGTGGAGTTCCCAGCGATCCCCGTCGTGAGGCTGTAACTCCTCGATAGTGCTGGTCAGTGGTGCCAGCTGACCATTCGGAAGGCGTAGTTGCCAATTAGGTTCGGCGAGCGGAATGTCCGACTCATGCGCGTAGAGCTCGGGTTGCTCAGGCTGAGGAAAAACCGCCAGCAACTCGCAAATTGCTTCGGCAACACTTAAATGCGTGGCCAGTTGCACATCCGCGCGCAGTGGTGCCGAGCCGGTCTGCAACAAGTCGACGCGTAGGCGCACGAAGTAATGCGGTGAATCAGGCGTTGCGTGAGTCAGCAAGGACTGTGTCATGAAATTCCCCCTCGAAAAGTCCCCTTAAAAATCCCCCAATGTTTGATCGCAAGACTACTGCACATCGGTGAGATCGTCTACAGTGTCACTAAGAAGCGAGGGGATTTTCATTTCGTGGGGGTTATGGTGCAGGGGCGCCACAAAACACAGCAACATTTCGTAGATACTCGTAGCGAACGGCTACCGGGTCCGGCGTTGATGGAAGGCGCGATTAAACCTTTGGCGCCACCGGAAGCGCCCGAGCCCAAGCCAATTCCGCTGATCAAAGCGATTCTTCCCATCGTGATGCTGGTGGCGGTGGTGGGCATGGTGGTGGTGATGGTCAGCTCCGGCATCGCCCGCAGCCCCATGACCTTCTTGTTCCCAATCATGATGGTGGTCTCCACGCTGGGGATGCTCGCGTCTTCCGCCAGTGCAGGTACAGATATGGGTGCTTTACGACGCGACTACCAGCGCCATCTTTCGCTCATCCGCCAGGCAATCAGTGATGCGATGCAAGCTCAGCGGGAGCATGCGTATTACCAGCATCCGAACCCGAATTCGTTGGTGCACCTCAGTAGTGATTTGCGCTGGGGTGAGCGACAAGCCGACGACGATGACTTCCTCGTGGTACGCATCGGCACCGGAGTAGTAAGCCCTAGTACCCCGGTACAAACACCCGAGGTAGGAGCCCCTGAGAAGCTCGATCCAGTTTCAGCTGTGGCGTTGCGGGATGTGATTCGTGCAGCCTCAGCCGTTTCAGAGGTGCCGATTTCTGTGAACTTGGCACAGTTTTCGCTGGTGTGGCTGGGCAGCGTGGCTCCGGATCGGCGCCTGCGGGAACCTCTCGGCTTAGCCCGTGCCATCTGCGCCGAATTGATTGCTCTGCATCATCCGAATGAGGTGCGCATCGCGGTAATTGATACTGGCGACGACGGTGATCCGGATTGGACTTCGCTCTGGGATGGCGTGAAATGGGCGCCGCACAGCGATGGCATCGGTGACCTACAGTGGCTACAACAACGGGTACTCGATGAACCAGAGGTACATTTCGTTGCCTTGTATCGTGCCACCTTAGGCCGGCTTCCCACACAACTGGTGGGTGAATTGCAGTCTGGCATGGATGGTCTGCCGAATCTCACGGTGATTGCGATTGGCGGCGATGAAACCTGCGCTGCTGCAGAGCAAGCCAGCTGGGAAGGGTTGGCACTGCAGATCCACCAGCAGGAATTGATTGCGTTGACCGGCGCCGGGGAAGAACACATTGGCCGCGCAGATTGCTTGGTGGCTACGCAGCTGGAGGTGCTCGCGCGCAAATCTAGTCGCTTTTTTACCGAGCAAGCTGCGGTTGCAGCCCAAGAAACTTTCGATCCCGTGCTGCGAGCATTGGCATTGGATCGTGCTCAGGAACGCAGAGAGTTGCCACCTCGGCTAGGCAAGCAACGCTTGCGGGTACCTATTGGGCTTAACGACGATGGCAGGCCGGTATACCTGGACTTTAAAGAATCCGCCGAAGGGGGATTCGGCCCACACGGACTCTGCATCGGCGCTACGGGTAGTGGTAAATCAGAGTTCTTAAAATCCACGTGTTTAGCGTTGGCAGCTACCCATAGTCCGGATCAACTGAATTTCATCCTGGTGGACTTCAAAGGTGGAGCTACCTTCTTGGGCTTGGAAGAACTGCCACATGTCTCTGCTGTGATTACGAACCTGGCTGATGAATTAATTTTGGTCGACCGAATGCAAGATGCCATTTACGGCGAAATGACTCGCCGCCAAGAAATCTTGCGCAAAGCCGGCAAATTCCCAGGTGTAGCTGAATACGAAGCTGCTCGCCGGAATGGCCGCGATGATTTGAAGCCGTTTCCGGCTTTAATGATCGTGGTTGATGAGTTCTCTGAACTTCTGGGGCAACGCCCGGAGTTCGCTGAACTGTTTGTTGCCGTAGGCAGGCTGGGGCGTAGTTTGCACATGCATTTGTTGCTGGCATCGCAGCGTCTTGATGAAGGCAAGCTGCGTGGCCTGGATAGTCACCTGTCTTATCGCATCGGTTTGAAGACCTTTTCGGCGGTGGAATCTCGCACTGTGCTGGGCATTCCTGATGCGTATCTGCTGCCGGCAATTCCTGGCATGGGATATTTGAAAACTGACTCGGATGCTCCGGAGCGCTTCCGTGCCACCTATGTTTCCGGGCAGCTGCCACAGCTGCCGCAGATGCCACAGATGCCACCGGATAAGGCCACCGACGATGAAACCCTAGACAATTCTTCTCTAGAGCCGGTACCGGAGCCCCCGGCAGTATCCGCGTTTTCATTGGGCGATGTGGCAGCTTGGGCGCAGCGAAAAGACGCGGCTGCTGCTGCGAATGATGCGAATGATGCGAATGCTGCCAATGCTGCGCAACCAGCGTCGAAGAAAACAGAGTCGCGTCCCGTCGAAAAGCAATCTGTACTTGAAGCTGCGGTGCACTCGATGCTGCACATTCAGACAAAAGCACACCAAGTGTGGTTGCCTCCGCTGCCGCACAAGGTTGCGCTGGAAAAGCTCGTACAAGTACAAACCGCAGAATCGACGGCAATCGGGCGGGCACCTCTAACGGCAACGATTGGCATCATCGATAAGCCCGCAGCGCAACGTCAAGATCCGTGGCATCTCGATTTTCGCAATGCAGGTGGCCATGCGGCCATCGTTGGTGCGCCTCGCTCGGGAAAGACCTCAGCCTTGCGGACGATTATCGCCGCGGTCGCTGCCACATCGTCGTCTAGACAAGTAAATTTTCACATCATCGATTTCGCCGCCAGTGGCTTGCACGATTTAGAGATCCTGCCACACGTATCTTCCGTAACTTACCGTGGCGATGACGAGCGCTTACGACGGGTAATACAGATTGTTGCGGCAGAAGTTACTCGTCGTGAGCGAGTATTTAGGCAGAAACACTGGGCGAGTGTGGAAGAGGCGCGCGCCGGTGGCCTGGCAGATATATTCCTGGTGCTCGATGGGTATCCGGTATTTCGAAATGATCATCCGCAGCTGGCGGAACAAGTCCAAGCGGTGGTGGCTGACGGTTTGGCCGTGGGTATTCATGTGATCGTGACGGCGCATCGGTGGAGTGAGATCCGGCCGGCAGTCCGCGATCTTGTGGGAACCAAGGTAGAGCTGCGGCAGGCGGAGCCGATGGATTCCATGATCGACCGGAAATCGGCGAAGTTGGTGCCGGATCGCCCAGGTCGAGGGCTGGTGTCGATCCAGTCTGCTGATGCTTCGGCAGAGACGGCGATTATGTTGCCACAGGCTTCATCGGCTACGGCGGTCACTGTGCGTACCGGGCTGGCAGGGTTGGTGGCGTGGACAAGCGCGGATACATTGCAGCAGATTGCGCGACGCTGCGAGCAGCGCGGCGATAAGCAGGCCGAAGGTATCGAACTGCTTCCACGTTTAGTGACCGCTGAAATGGTTGCGGGCTATGCCGGTAAGGCAGCCGACGAGGATGCTACATTGTGGCTGGGGTTGGAAGAGTCGCAGTTAGCAGCAGTGCCGTGGCGTCGCGAAGTGGACCACCATTTGTTGGTATTCGGTGCTGCTGGATCCGGGCGTACGAATGCGGTGGAACATTTCGGCACAGAATTCTTGAAACTGCATCCGAAGGCGAAGGCGATTGTGCTTGATTATCGGCGCGGTCTCTTGGAAGCCTTTGATCCGAAACGGCTGGCTGGGTATGCGGGCTCGTCGTCGGTAGCTACTCCCATGATGAGCGAGTTGGCGAAGTTGTTGGCCTCTCGGTTGCCAGGACCCGATATTTCGGTGCAGCAGTTGAAAGCACGAAATTGGTGGTCAGGGCCAGAAATCTTGCTGGTAGTCGATGATTATGATCTGGTGGCTAACTCGCGGGGAAATCCTCTGGGACAGTTGGCAGACTTCATTCCACACGCGCGCGATATTGGGCTGACAGTGGTGATTGCGCGGCGCATTAGTGGCGCAATTCGATCGCTGCATGACCCGGTGGTGGGAGCAGTGAAAGACCAGGGCAGTTCAGTGCTGATTTTGGAAGGTTCGAAAGAAGACGGCCCGATTATGGGGGTTTCGCCATCGACGCAGCCTCCGGGGCGTGGATTTTTGGTGCGGCACGGCAAAGCGCCGACGTTGATTCAGACGATTAAAACCGTCGAGCACGATGATGCAGCGGAGGCTCACGCTGCTATAGCGGAGATCCAAGCCGATGCACCGGAAACTTAGGGACACTATGGATGCAGAATTCGTCACTGCTTTGGCGGAGCAACTCTTGGAGTTGGAGTCGCCTCCTGTGGCGCATAGCGTGCTGGTGGTGGTGGAGCCATACCGCGTGTGGTTTGCTGCGTTGGATTACGGTGCAGATCAATCGCTGCCACGTCGTGTGCCGTGGAAATCGACGAGCACTAACGAGTTGCCAGCTGAAAGTCTCGACGGCGGGATCGCGATGTCTGTTACCCATGGAGTAGGGCATGCGAAAAGTGCGGACTTCGTGGACACTTTGTTGCTGCTGGCTAGCCGACTGGTAACCTCGCTGGACGCTTCCGAAGAGCGTTTTGCACAGCGTTTCGAACTGGCTGAAGTGCCAGCGCTGACCGATTATTCCTATTTCGATTCGTATGAGTTCATTGTTTACAGCCAACAAGGCCAGCAGCGGATTATCCAAGATTTGCGGCGTCGAGAGTTGTTGGTCTACCCGGTGCCGGAATTTGTGGTGGAAAAAGCCGAAGAAGCTCTGCGTTTAGGCTGCAGCAACCAGATCAGCAGCACTCAGCATCATTTCCCGAGCCCGGCGGAACTGGATCCGGATCCGCTAGAAGATGACAAAGATGACTTCGCCGCACTTCGTTCGTCGCTAGATTCCGAACGCGAACCAGCGCGGTTGAACTGGTTAGTGGCGGCGACATTGGTTGTCGCCGTGGCTGTTGTTATCGGCGCAACGCTGGGATTTACTCAGTTCAGCGAGCAAATCCAGGCTGCGAGGCAAATTGCGCCAGGCGCGGATCCGAAAAGAGCTGATCCAACACCCACCGGGGAACAGACGTCTGCAGCTAACCCGCAGCCTATTTTCGATGAGTCTTTGACTGCGCAAGTGCCTGACGACGAAGAAACTTCCCGTGCAATTGTCTTTACTACTGTCGCGACTATTGGATTAGAGCTGGAGATTCCTGATTCTTGGGAGTTGCAGGAAAAAGATCCTGAGCGGGCATATGCGTATCCGACGGTGCCATCTTCAGATCTTGCCGACCCTAGACACATCAACGCGATGAGCACCGAGAACGAAAGGATTTTGATCACTGCGGTGCCGGTAGCTAGTGACATGGATGAGACCAAGCTCGTCGCAGGATTAGTTGCGCACCAGCATTCGCACGGTGGCATCGGCAATATCACGCGGACAACCGCGCGCAAGCATGCGAAAACGGCTAGCTCAGAAAAACCCGTATCAATAGTGATTCACGAGGAACTGAACTCAGGCAAGAAACCTGTGATTTGGCATCATCGGCTTGACGCCGGCTGGCAAATCTCTATCGGATGCAAGCTCGATGCAGCACAGCGCAAGGGAAAGCCGGAGCAACCGGGAGACGACCAGAGCTATGAACAGATTTGTGAGCATGCGGTAGCTACTGTGCGTCGAGCAGCTAGCTAGCCAACATCTCGCGTACCGGAATCGTCGGTACGAAATCGCCAATATAAAGCCAATTCAAATAACTGCAAAAAATTTGAGTTTCCACGGAACCACTTGCAGTAGGAGAGCGTCCCTTACTTGTGCCGAAGCGAAATAGCCTCGGACATTTCGATGAATCGTAGATTTTATTAAGGGGGTCGATCTCGTGGCTGGGATTTTTGCAGCTGAATCAGATCAGATGAATCTCACTTCAAGTGAGGTTGATGGAGTAAACGCGCAAGTGCAGGGCGAGCTATCTAGTATTCGTGGCGTTGTCGATGGGTTGGCAGGCCAGTGGCGCGGTCAAGCGAAGATGTCTTTCGACGATTTGATGCTGCGGTGGGATGATGCCGCGAATCGCTTGAGCAATGCTTTGACGGACATTGCGGAAAATATTCGCGATAACGCACGCCACTTTGATGCAGGCGAACAAGAAGGAACCGATTCATTCAACCGGATTAGCTCAGCAAGTGGCAGCTTGCTGTCGTTCTAGAAAGATTTTGGGGGAAATCGCATTATGGATGCTATTCATTACGGGTTCGGTGGTATTGCAGCTGCAGCAGCTGATATCCAAGGCGCATCAGGCACGATCAATGGTTTGCTCGATGATTTGCGGGCACGCATTGAGCCAATGGTGGCTACGTGGGATGGCGAATCGTCCGAGGCTTATCAGGTAGCCCAGCGCCAATGGGATCAGGCGGCGGCTGATTTGAATATGGTCTTGGCTACGATCTCTCGCACTGTGGACGAAGGAAACGACCGCATGTCGGATGTCAACCGTCGTGCAGCAGCTAGCTGGGGATAAGTCTCCAGCAGTAGTAGCTGCTGTTAGCACCGAAATAACTGGCACTGAAATAACTAGCACTGATATCAGGCGCTAATTTTGGTGTGAAGTAGCGAGACGGTACAGTGATTAGCTTGTGTGTTCAGGCTAACCGCAAAGCTTCGGGTCTCCACCGGCCGCCGAAGCTTAATTAATGCGTCTGAACCAGGGCTGGCAGAATCTACACGGACCCGTTAAAGGAGTCATGTTGTCTACTTTCCATCCGAAGGACGGTGACATCGAGCGCAAGTGGTACGTCATTGACGCTACCGACGTTGTGCTTGGCCGTCTTGCTACTCACGCTGCAGATTTGTTGCGCGGTAAGGGCAAAGCATACTTTGCTCCAAACGTAGACTGCGGCGATCACGTCATCATCATTAACGCCGATAAGGTACACGTCTCTTCCAACAAGCGGGAACGTGAGATGCGCTACCGCCACTCCGGTTTCCCAGGTGGCTTGAAGTCCATGACTTTGGGTCGCTCCCTGGAAGTACACCCAGAACGCGTTTTGGAAGAAGCGATTGCGGGCATGATGCCACACAACAAGCTGTCGCGTCAGTCCATCAAGAAGCTCCACGTGTACAAGGGCTCCGAGCACCCATTCGGTGACAAGAACCCTGAAAACTACGAATTCAAGGCGGTGGCTCAGTGACCAACCCACAGGACAACGTAGAAGCAACTGAAGCTAGCTACGACGACGTTCAGGCTGCAGCTGCTGCTGCAACCGAGGACTTCACCTCGTCGATCGGCGATGTTGTAGTAACCGAAACCGAGACTGAAGAAGTTGCTGCAGCTCCAGTAGAGCTGACCGGCCCAATTCAGACCGTCGGTCGTCGTAAGCGCGCTGTCGCACGTGTCACCCTGGTTCAGGGCTCCGGCAACATCGTGTGCAACGGTCGCGAATTGGCAGACTACTTCCCAAATAAGCTGCACCAGCAGGAAATCAAGGATCCGCTAGTGCTGCTAGAGCGCGAAAACCAGTTCGACATCAAGGCCAACATCCACGGTGGCGGCCCATCCGGTCAGGCTGGCGCATTGCGTTTGGCTATCGCTCGTGCGTTGAACGAATTCAACCCAGAAGAGCGTGGCGCTCTGAAGAAGGCTGGCTTCCTTACCCGCGACGCTCGTGCAGTGGAGCGCAAGAAGGCTGGTCTGCACAAGGCACGTCGCGCACCTCAGTACTCGAAGCGCTAAAATTCAAAAACTTCGGTTCCCGGATATTCACCGAAAATCAGCGAACCAAGTTTTCGAACACTACCCCCAAATTTGCACGTATCCTGCGAATTTGGGGGTTTTCGCGTATCTCGCGCCCCAATCGAAAAATTAATCCGGCACGCTAACTAAAGTTAAACGCGTGCAAGCAGCTCCACCCGTCACCGCCCATCCGTTCCGCATCCGGCGAGTAGCCGCCATCGACGGCTTACGTGGCCTAGCAGTTGGATCAGTAGTGCTCTACCACTACTTCGGCAACCTCATGCCCGGCGGCTATCTAGGCGTGGACATCTTCTTTGTGCTCTCCGGATTCCTCATCACATCTCTGCTGATCCGAGAACGCTATGCCACAGGCCGAGTTGACCTAAAACAATTTTGGCTCCGCCGCGTCCGACGGATCCTGCCTGCAGCAGTCTTCGTCCTCGTTATCGGTACCGCACTAGCCGGGCTGGTGCGCGGGGATGCTGCCGTGGGATTGCCCACCCAATTCTTTGGCACCCTGTTCTTTGTTAATAACTGGACACAGATTGCCTCCTCGCAGTCCTATTTCGCCGACCAAGGAGTGCAGCTGTTTGCCCACTACTGGTCGCTGGCAGTGGAAGAGCAGTTCTATGTGCTGTGGCCATTGATCTTCGTTGGCTTATTGGCTGCCGGTGTGCACTTTAAACAGCTGCGGTGGGTCTGTCTGGGATTGGCCTTAGCTTCGTTTGCCTGGATGGTGGTGCTCTACAACCCGGAAGTAGATCCCACCCGCGTCTACTACGGCACCGATACTCACGCTTTTGGTCTGCTGGTTGGTGCAGCACTGGCGTGTGCGATCACCACGAATGCGCGTAACCCAGAAATAGATTCTTGGCCGGTGGATCCGAATACCGGCATCAAAGACATCTCCCTGTGGAACCGGAAGCAATCGGCAGCGCAAGGAACAACCCAAGGCGCAGGCCTTGCTAACACGAGTGCTGCCTCGCTGATCGCGCCGGGTCTTGCGCTGGCCGCCCTAGCGCTTTTGGTGTTGCTGCTGTTCACCATGGCGGATACCGCGCCGATTACCTACCGCGGTGGTTTGATCTTTGCCTCGGCGCTTACCGCGATGGTGCTCTACGCGGTGGTTGCCGGTATTCAGCCGATTACTTCGATCTTTAATACTGCAGCTCTGCGTTGGTTGGGCAAAGTGTCATTTTCGCTCTACCTCTGGCACTGGCCGGTTGTGGTGTTGCTAACTGAACTTGCTAGCCATATTGGCGACGGGCACCATTCGTTCATTGTTGGTGTGCTGTCACTGGTCATTGCAGTGCCGTTATCCGCGTGGTCTTATGCCCACATAGAAACGCCGATTCGCCGCGACGGCTACCGGAAGGTGTTCAACCGCTGGCGCGAAGAATTCCAGCAGCGCAAGGCACTGATCGCAGCTGCAGTAGTCGTCGTCGTTCTACTTACTGTGGTCGCACTGGTTACCAGCCCAAGCCAGACGCGTCTAGAACGTGATCTCGCAGAGCTAGCCATCCAGCAAGAAGAAGCTGCTCGGCAACAGCAAGCCGAAGAAGCTGCGAAAACTGCTCCAGGGTTAGCACCACCAGAGGCACGCAAAATGCCGGAAGGCACGGATATCACGGCAATCGGCGATTCCGTGATGCTGGCTTCTCTCGATGCTTTGCAGCAAGAATTCCCGGGCATCTACGTTGACGCCGCTGTGTCGTCTCATTACAAGGATGCGGTAGTAACGATTCAGCAAATGAAAGCCGAAGGCACGCTAGACCCGTTCGTAGTTTTGGGCTACGGCACCAACGGGCCATCTGATGGCGCCGGTGAAGAAGTTCTAAGCCAAATCCTTGCTGAACTCGGTGAAGAGCGCGTAGTGATTTTGAACTTGCCGTATGGCGACCGCTGGTATATGCCGGATGCTGAAGCCGAAGTCTTAGAAGCAGCCCGTACCCATAGCAATGTTTATGTCGCCGATTGGTGCCACGCAGTGCGCGATAACCTCGAATTGCTGCGTGGAGACCTCGTCCACCCGGAGCCACCAGGGGCACTGGCCTATGCGCGTGAGGTTCGCAATGCACTGACTCAGTGGGTGGATAACAGCAAGACCGTGCCAGGGCAGTGCGGAGTACGCTAGAGTTTTCTCCCTGTGTGTATTCAACTCGCATGAAGGCCAGCGACGTTACTAGCTGGCGACGTTACTAGCCGGCGACGTTACTAATACAAACTAGTGCGCGTTGGGTGTGCCAATAGTGCGAGATTTGGGTACTTCAGGGCGTATGGATCGTGGAAAGGCAAAAGCTATGTCAGCAGAACTGGATGAAACACAGCAGTCCAGAAAAGGGCTGAAAATTGCTGCAGGGGTGCTGCTTGGCGCCCTGGTTGTCTTTTTCCTTGCCTTCGCCATTGATTACGCGATGAATAAAGATAAGGTGCCGCGCGGATCCACAGTCGCCGGCGTAGAAATCGGCAACCTCACCCCGGAAGAGGCCGAAGCAACGCTAGAAGATACGCTAGGCCAAGCATTGCAGGAGCCAGTGCAAGTGCGCGCAGGCACCGAAGATTCTGGGATGCATACCGCTCAGGTGGTACCAGCAGCTGCCGGCTTGTCCATCGATTGGCAGGGCACTGTGGAACAAGCAGGTACTCGCAGCGCGAATCCCATTACGTGGATTAAAGGCTTCTTCACTACGCGCGAACTCGATCTGGTTAGCAACACTGATCCGGCATTGTTCGATCCAGAGGCAGAGCGCCTGCAGCAGGAATTAACGGTAGTGCCTGTCGACGGTTCACTGTCTCTCATCGAAGGCCGGGTAGAAACCGAAGAAGCCATCGTGGGCCAAGACATTGAAGTAGAGCAGGTTCGCGAAGCTGTGACCAGCCAGTGGCTGCATCCGGAAGGGGTCACTGTCCCAGCGAAAGAGCACTACCCAGCGGTAACTCAAGAGATGGTGGATGCGGCTGCTGAAGGTCCTGCTGCAAAGGCGGTATCGGGCTCTGTCATCGCTCACGGTCGCGATAATGTCGATGGAGTGATCCCACCGGAGCGCATGGGCGAGGTGGTCTCGTTCCAAGCCGAGGAAAACGAACTCAAGCCACAGGTCAACGTCGAAGCAGCTGAAGGGATCTTCAACGAAGCCCTATCTGCCACCGAGGTCACCAAACGAAACGCCCGTGTCAATCTCTCGGGCGTGGTCACACCACACTCCGATGGTGTGGAGATCGACTGGGAGGCCACTCTCGATGGCCTGCAGGATCGCATCATTGGGGATCAGCCCCGCGAATTCGATGTGGTTTATGTAGACGATAAGGCCACCTACACCACGGATATGGCACAGCAGGCCACTTTCAACGACGTGGTAGGCGAATTTACGACGAGCGGCTATTCGGCGTCGTCAGGCACGAATATTGCGTTGGTCGCCCAGACTGTCAATGGTGCCTTCCTCGCACCGGGTGAGACCTTCAGCCTGAATGGCTACACCGGCCCACGTGGTGCAGCGCAAGGCTATGTAGAATCCGGCATCATCCTGAATGGTCGCGCCGACAAGGCTGTCGGTGGTGGTATCAGCCAGTTCGCTACCACGCTGTACAACGCCGCGTACTTCGCCGGCATGACCGATGTGGCGCACACGCCGCACAGCTATTACATCAGCCGTTATCCAGCTGGCCGTGAAGCTACCGTTTTCGAAGGCGCAATCGATCTGCAATTCCGCAACGATTCTGATTATCCGGTGATTATCCAAGCCTCTGCTGTTGGCGGCTCGGTAACGGTGCAGCTGATTGGTACCAAGACGGTTCAGGTTGAATCGATCAATGGTGGGCGTTGGGCGCATACCCAGCCACAGCCGGTCAATATCAGTGGTGATGATTGCATCCCATCTAGCGGTATTCCAGGGTTTACTACCTCGGATACGCGCGTGATTCGCAATCTGTCTGGCACTGAGCTGTCGCGGGAGACTCAAACTACCGTCTACACGCCGCAGCCGATCGTGCGCTGCAGCTAAGGGCCAGTAAGCGAGCGCCAGCAAGCGAGCGGCAACAGCACGCCAACAGCTCGTCAGCAGCGCGCCACCTATCTATTAATAGCTAGGCGGCAATCGGCCGCATTAGACTGGCCACTAGCTAAGGTAGTTCGAACGTGCACCACACGTGTGCGAAGTAAACGTCCAATATTTTCAAATGTTTTCAAGGAGCAGGGTTAGTAACTATGGGTCGTCTTTTTGGTACCGATGGTGTCCGCGGTTTGGCAAACAAGAATTTGACTGCACCGTTGGCGATGCAATTGGGGGCGGCGGCTGCGTTAGTGCTAACTCGGGGTAATAATCCTTCGGGACGTCGTCCGCTAGCGATCGTGGGTCGCGACCCTCGCGTTTCCGGAGAGATGCTCGCCGCCGCGTTGGCTGCTGGTATGGCGTCGCAAGGCGTGGACGTGCTGCGCGTCGGTGTGCTTCCCACCCCGGCAGTGGCGTTTCTTACCGATGATTATGGTGCGGATATGGGTGTGATGATTTCTGCGTCGCACAACCCGATGCCGGATAACGGAATTAAGTTCTTCTCTGCAGGTGGCAACAAGCTGGACGACGCCGTGGAGAAGGAAATCGAGCACGCGTTGGACTCTCTGCCAGAGACCGGTCCGACTGGCACGGGTGTGGGACGTGTGATTGAAGAAGCTCCCGACGGTTTGGATCGTTATTTGTTCCATCTGTCTCGCGCGGTGCCGAAGAAACTTGATGGCATTCGCGTAGTGGTGGACTGCGCCAATGGAGCGGCGTCGCAAGCAGCGCCTCTGGCATATGCTGCAGCGGGCGCGGACGTGGTGGCGATTCACAACGAGCCGAATTCCTACAACATCAACGACAATTGCGGCTCCACGCATATCGAGGTACTCCAGCAGGCGGTACTTGAACACGGCGCGGATCTGGGATTAGCTCACGACGGCGATGCCGATCGGTGTTTAGCAGTCGATTCCGCAGGAAATATCGTGGATGGCGATCAGATCATGGCTATTTTGGCCGTGTCGATGAAAGAAGATGGCCTGCTGCACCACAACACGCTTGTTTCCACTGTGATGAGTAACTTAGGTCTACGCCTGGCGATGCAAGAACATGGCATTGAGCTGCGTACCACGAAGGTCGGCGATCGTTATGTGCTCGCGGATTTGAATGCTGGTGGCTATAGCTTGGGTGGGGAACAGTCGGGCCACGTGGTGATTCCAGATTTCGCCACTACCGGTGATGGCACGTTGACGGGCTTGTACTTGATGGCTCGTATGGCTGCTACGGGTAAGTCTTTGCGTGAGCTTGCCGACGTCATGCAGGTGTTGCCACAGACTCTTATCAATGTGCCGGTAGCGGATAAGTCCGTGATCATGGATTCTGCTGAAGTTAAGCAGGCAATCGAAGATGCCGAGCAGCGTTTGGGCAACACCGGACGTGTGCTGCTGCGTGCTTCTGGCACCGAAGAGTTGTTCCGTGTGATGGTAGAAGCAGCGGATGCGGAGTCTGCCCGTAAGATTGCGGGTGAGCTCGCTGCTGTAGTGGCTGCGGTTTAAGCACCTTTTCGTCGCACTAGTAATGCACTTGTTGGCGCATTAGGAATGAAGTAGGAAAAGAGGCACGATGTCAGACCTGCCGTCGTTAGACGAGATCAAGGCACGTTTCGCCCCCGGCGAAGCGGATGTCGAGGTGGAAGTAGTTGATGAAGAAGGCAGAGTTTTAGGCACTGCCGGAAAATTGGAAGCTCACTATCCGCCAGGTATTTTGCATCGGGCTTTCTCGTTGTTCCTATTCGATGACGACGGCAATATGCTGTTGCAGCGCAGAGCAGCCACGAAGTATCACTCGCCGCTACTAATGACGAACGCCACCTGTTCGCACCCTTTCCCAGGAGAGCCGGTGGCTGATGCGGTGCGTCGTCGAGCAAAAGAAGAACTGGGTGCCACGGTTTCGGATCTAGAGGAACTGGGAATTGTGATCTACCAGGTCTTTGACGAGCGCACGGGGTTGGCGGAATACGAATACAACCATGTGTACGCCGGCCGGGTGGAGCGCGACACCTTGGACTTAAACCCCAAGGAAGTCGCCGAGGTCGTGTTTGTTTCGCCAGAGGAGTTGGCGGAGCTGCGCGCACAAGAGCCGATGACGCAATGGTTTAACCACGTGTGGACGATCGGGTCGGAGAAGTTTTCGCGCTACGGCTTCGAAAGTGCCGGTGTGCCCGGCATCGATGGTCCTGCGGACGTGAGCGTCGCGGACGTGCGCTCCTCGGACGTGCAGAAAGGCAACTAGTGACTAAGCCCATGACCGGCCGTACCAGCCTCCCCGGCCACCGTGAATCACAGCAGAGCCGTATGCAGCGAGTTTCTGTTTCTGAGGAACAACTAGATACCGCGCAGTGGATCGCCCTGACTCAAAAAGATGGCGTTGCAATCGGCGAAGGACATGCGAAAACTATCCTGATCGGCGAGCATTCCGTGGTTTACGGCAAGCCTGCTATCGCGGTGCCTGTGACTAGCCTGCGCACGGTGGCGCGTATCGAACCGCAGCCGGGTAGTCCAATTCTGTTCGCGCTTGATGGCGACATCATTAGCATCGATGAGCTGCCGGATCGCTTTGCCTCGATTGCGGAGGCCACGACGGTTTCGCTGGATTATTTCGGGTTGCCGAAAGAGGGCATTTTGGTTCGCCTGCGTTCGGGTATTCCGCCGGCGGCAGGTCTGGGCGGCTCGAGTGCGGTGGCACATGCGGTGGTAGAAGCGGTTCGGGATTTCGCCGATGGCACGTTGACAGAGCAGCAGCGCTTCGATTTGGTTCAAGCCGCCGAGCGTGTTGCTCATGGTAAGTCTTCTGGGTTGGATGCTTCGGCTTCGCGTGCGCAGCGTCCGGTGTATTTCTACCAGGGACGCATGTCGCCGCTGCAGGTAGGCGCGCCTATGTGGCTGGTTTTGGGAGATACCGGCGTGCGCGGTTCTACTAGTGATGCGGTGGCTCGCGTGCGGGGGTTCGTCGATAGCCATCGCGTACGAGGAGCTGAGCTTCTCGACGAGTTGGCACAGCTAACGCAAGCGTCAGTGAAGTATTTGGCGCGTGGTGATGTGGAGCGTCTGGGTCGTCGGTTGAATCAGGCGCAGCGGGCTCTCGACGAACTGCGCGTAGGCCACGAGTCCATTACGGAGTTGGTGCGCGCAGCTCGGGCAGCTGGTGCTGCAGGTGCGAAACTCACTGGTGCGGGATGTGGTGGTTGCGTACTTGCGCTTACCGATAGTGCTGATCGGGCACGGTTGATCCGACATGCCATGACTGATGCCAACGCCGTTGCCACCTGGATTGTGGAGGTCAACCCAACATGAGTAGCGACATGCAAACCCACGAGGTGCGCTACACCGTTGCTGATCAGTGGGCGCGTGAAGCCACAGCGGTGGCACACCCCAATATTGCGCTGGTGAAGTACTGGGGCAAACGCGATAAGGCGTTGCAGTTGCCGGCAGCGGGATCGCTGTCTATGACGTTATCGATTGCACCGACTACCACCCGCGTTGTGGTTGATGAAACCCTGCACGCCGATGAAGGCACGTTAAACGGCCAGCCCATGGAGGGCAAAGACCTGCAGCGGGTACAGACATTCTTGGAATTGTTGCGCAGCCGGATTGATGCTGCTGGCAACCGACTTCCTTTCGCCCGCGTCACCACGGTGAACGAAATTCCCACTGGCGCTGGCTTAGCCTCATCTGCATCGGGGTTTGCAGCACTGGCATTGGCGGCCTCTACCGCTTATGGGTTGAAGCTCACCGAGGCGCAATTATCAGCACTGGCGCGTCGTGGTTCGGGCTCTGCTAGCCGCTCGATTTTCGGTGGCCTAGTGGAATGGTTGCCCGGTGATGACCACGATGAACAAACCTCGCACGCCGTAGCGCTAGATAGCTCGCTGGATCTTTCGTTGGTGGTCGCGGTTTTGGCCTCGGGGCGCAAGAAGATCGATTCCCGCGATGCAATGGCGCGCACTGCGGAAACTTCGCCGTACTATCCGGCCTGGATCGACAGCATCCCCGGCGATATCCAAGCCATGAAACAGGCTATCGACCAGCAAGATTTCACCACGGTTGGCCAGTTGGCTGAATCCAATGCGATGCGCATGCATGCTTCGATGCTGGCCGCCCGGCCTCCCGTGCGCTATTGGTCCGCGGAATCTGTCTCTGCGTTGGATTTCGTCGCGGAGCTGCGCGACGAAGGCATCGAGTGCTACGCCACCATGGATGCCGGCCCGAACGTCAAGGTGCTGTGCCGCACGCAGGATCGCGCCACGGTTGCCGCTCGGCTGCGCGCCCGATTCACCGGCATCGACGTGCTGGAAGCAGATCCAGGTCCCGGTGCGTATTTGCTTAACGACGGTCACTCGCGTTCCAGCTAATGAGCCCTGTGGAATTGCCGGACAAGTGCACCGGCCCTTTGGTTGCAATCGGTCGTGCGTGCGGAAAACTGTATCTCGCTGGTGAATATGCCGTGGTAGATCCTGGCGGCATGGCTTTACTAGCTGGGGTGGATCGCTATGTTTCCGTATCTGCCTACCACGTGGATTCGCCGGTTGGTAGGATCTTTTCGCGCTATTACCCCAGTGAGGGACGTACGTTTTCAATTTCTGGCCAGTCACGGGCAGGAAATAGGCGGATCATCAGCAGCGATTGGGATCGTCGCGATATTGTTGCTGCCGCTCTAGAGATGGCATATGCCGTGGTGACTGATCGCGGACAAGTACCGCAGGTGCTGGATCTAGTTATTGAATCCGGGCTAGACGACGAAGCATCCGGTCGAAAATATGGCCTAGGTTCCTCCGCAGCAGTCAACGTGGCTGTGATCGATGCCGTGTTGCAGGCGCACGAGTGCCACGTTTCCCGGCTGGAGTTGTTCCAAGCAGCTTATTTGGCAGCCACGCTTTCCGGGCAATCTGGCTCTGGTGGTGATCTAGCGAGTGCCAGCCATGGGGGAGTGGTTCGTTACCGGCGTCCAGAGTTAGCGCATAAACCGTCGCCAGACTGTGGCGATGATTTACAGCCCTGGGCAGCATTGGTAGGTACCGAATGGCCAAACTTAGAGCTGGAGCATCGCGAAGATTTGCCTGGTTTGCAGCTAGCAGCGGGGTGGACTGGCCAACCAGCTTCTACTGAAGCGCAACTCAAACGCACCGAGGCGACCCAGCCGATTGATTCGAAAGAGGCCTTCATCACGCAAGCGGCTGAGGTTGTGCAGCGCTTGTGGCAAACCTGGCAGGACGAGCCAAAGGAAATCCTCGATACCTGGCGTAGTGAATTCGCCCGTTTCCGAGAGCTCCTCGCACAATACGGCCAGCTCAAAGGCATCACGATTGAGACGAAGCAATTAGCAACGCTCACCAATATCGCTCTGGAGTTTTCCGCTGCTGCGAAGTCCTCCGGTGCCGGTGGTGGTGATTGTGGCATTGCACTATTGCCGGAAGAGCAATCGCTCATAGAGCTCCATCACGCTTGGCAGGCCGCGGACATTATTCCTTTGCCGGTAAACTTAGCTCAACTAAACCCCTGAAAAACACCCGGAATTGTGCGTCCGAGCACCCGGCAAATATTTCCTATAGCACCCGATTAATCCCTCTTTTAGAAGTTCGAGGTTTAACAAAGATGACGAATTCTCCAGAAGTAAATACTCCAGATACCTCCGCCACCCGCACTCACCAGAGCGACGTCACTTCAGTGCCTACCAGTTGGGTAGGGCCGGTTCGCATTAGTGGCAATGTGATGGATGACGAAGTGTCCATCCCACTAGCTACCTACGAAACTCCGCTCTGGCCATCATGTGGCCGTGGCGCCAAGATTTCCCGCATGATCGACGGTGGCATTACCTGCACCTTTGTCGGCGAGAAGATGACTCGCTCCGTGCTGTTCGAACTGGAATCCGCCGCAGCAGCAGTGACGGCAAAGCAGGATATTGAAGCGCGGCTAGAGCAGCTTCAAACCGTCGTAAGCGAATCAAGCCGCTTTGCCAAGTTGGTTGATATCCATTTCCAGATTGCGGCGCGGTTGTTGATCGTGCGATTCGATTTTGAAACCGGCGACGCCTCTGGGCACAACATGGCGACGCTGGCTTCAGAGCGCTTGATGTCTTACCTCATGGAGCAGATGCCGGAGCTGGGTTATGGCTCGATTTCGGCGAACTTTTGTACGGATAAGAAGACCTCGGCGGTCAATGGTCTGCTTGGGCGCGGCAAGTACATGATCGCTGAAGCTGTGATTCCGGAGCCTATCGTCCGCGAGCGTCTGCGCACCACGGCTGCGCGTCTAGCTCAGCTCAACGAGCGCAAGAATCTGATCGGTTCGATTATGGCTGGTTCGTTGCGCTCTGCGAATGCGCATTACGCGAATATGTTGTTGGCCTTTTATCTTGCAACGGGCCAAGATGCGGCGAATATCGTCGAAGGCTCGCAGGGAGTCACTCAGGTAGAAGCGCTTGACGACGGATCCGTGCGGTTTAGTTGTACTCTGCCCAACCTGATTGTCGGCTCGGTGGGCAATGGCAAGGGCCTCGATTTCGTAGAGGAAAATTTGCGCCGTTTGGGATGCAAAGAAGATCGCGAGCCGGGCGAAAATGCGCGTCGTTTAGCGGCTTGTTGTGCGGCGATTGTGTGGTGTGGCGAGCTGTCTTTGCTGGCGGCACAGACCAATCCAGGGGAGCTGATGGCTACTCACGTACAAATTGAGCGGGCAAAATCATAGTAAACTTTACGACTATGAATACCCCAGTTGGCGCCACGAAAGTTGGCATTGAAGATATCGCGTTTGCCACCGGGTCTTATTGTATTGACTTGGATAGCATCGCCCCACGTCATGGCGTTGATCCTGCCAAGTACCACAAGGGCTTAGGCCAAGACCAGATGAGTGTGGTGGGTGTCGACGAGGATCCCGTCACCATGGCAGCTGCGGCAGCAAAGAAGATCATCGACCGCCATGGTGTGGACGGTATCCGCACTGTGATGTTTGCCACGGAAACCAGTATTGACCAATCGAAGGCCGCTGGGGTTTATGTCCACGAGCTTGTGGGCTTGCCAGCACACGTGCGCACGGTTGAGCTGAAGCAGGCATGTTACTCCGGTACTGCGGCACTGCAGTTCGCTACGGCATTGGTAGCACGGGATCCGCAGGAAAAGGTTCTTGTCGTCGCTTCCGATATTGCGCGCTACGACTTAGATTCTCCTGCCGAGCCCACCCAGGGTGCGGGCGCGGTTGCCATGTTGATTACGGCTAATCCATCGATTATCGAGCTGGATCCGGTCTCTGGTGTGTTCACCAAGGACATCATGGATTTCTGGCGTCCTAATTTCCGTAGCCAGGCCATCGTCGATGGCAAGCTGTCTATTGGCGCCTACATTGATGCAGCTAAGGGTGCTTACGACGATTACGCCAACCGCGGTGGTACTCACTTCAGCGAGATCGACTTCTTCTGCTACCACCAGCCGTTTACCAAGATGGCTGTAAAAGCCCATAACGGAATTGCACAGCAGCTCGATGTGGAGTTGACGCCCGAGCAAGTAACCGACCAACTGGAAGCTACTACCGGCTACAACCGCCGGATTGGCAATAGCTACACTGCATCCACTTACTTCGGCTTGCTGAGCTTGCTGGATACCAGCGAGCAGCTCGAGGGCAAGAAGGTAGCACTCGTTTCTTACGGTTCGGGTTCGGTAGCAGAGTTCTGGACTGGCACCGTTGTTGCCGGCTACCAGAAGCACCTGCGCGCAGAAGAAAACCAGCATGAGTTGGATGCGCGTATCAAGCTAGACGACGACACCTATTACCGTCTGCAGCAAATCCACCACGAGGATCCTTACGAGTACTCGAATCTGGCCGAAAATGCTTTGGTAGGTACCGGGCCATTCTCGTGGACTGGTGTTTCCGGCGGGAAGCGCTTGTACCAGAGCCGCTAATTGCGTGTGCCGATGGAGTGCACGCAGATAGTGCGCTAAAAAGTTGGCCTTAATTTGGCGCTATTTGTGAACCTTTAACCCTGTTACTGCGTCTAGTGGTGGTAACAGGGTTATTGGTTTTTAGATTTTGGGGGATGACGGGGGAAACGCATGAGTGCGTTGCATGTTGGCCTGCCAGATGCAGAGGCATTTTCGGCAGCGATTGATTCTCATAGTAAGTGGGCTGCCCAGCAGTGGTCACAGGTTACTCCTTTTCCAGCCAGTGCTACTGGGGTGGGATTTGCAGCTTATGGTGCTCGGATCGCTGAGGCGTTGGCAGCGCTGCGCCACCACGGCACAGCAATGGCTAGTGATTTCTCTGATTATTCACCGGCGGCGAGACGGCAGATCGCATATCTATTTGCTGCAGATGAAGCCACTGAAGCCCGCCTCAATGGGGTAGCGGCCTACCGCTTTGGAGGAAAGCCATGAGTTTTCAATCAACTGCACTGTGCGGTTTAGGGCAGGTGTTAGGGGAAATTGATGCAGTAGCGAGTGCCCGCGGTATGGGATCAGCGCTGCAGGCCCAAGGTGTGCCGGTGCAAGAGTTGGCATCGGAAGCCGATGGGTTGGAGCAGCAGCCGTTTTGCCAACTAAAGACGATCACTGAACCTGGTGTTGAGGCAACTGCGGATTGTCAGTTTTCTTTCGACAGCGCCTTTGGCGCAGTGATCTTGGCCGTTGAAAATGCGGTGACAGATGCAGCCAAGAGCATTGGGCAGCAGTTTTCATTAGCCGATGTGATCGCTAGCGGGCTGGCGGCTGCGGGTGAATTTGCCAAAGAGATCGCCGAGAAAACCGAATCAATCGCACGAGGAGTGCTGGATGGATTCGAAGGGTTTTGGAAACTGTGTTTGCCGATGGCTGCGGTGCCGATCATTGGTAATGCAGTAGTCGGCTTGGTGCAGCAACTGGCGTGCAAAATGCTGCAGCTGCTTTCCCAATTGATGGAATGCAGAAATCGTTGCCTAGAAGAACTCTTTCGCTGTGCCGCCTTTGATGTAGAAAGTGCGATTCAATGCGAAGTACCACGCTGCCCGGAACCGGTGAAGCCGGAGGAAACCGAGAAAGTGGCTCAAGAGTGCTTGCCGCCGGGGTCGCCAGAAGAGCCGAAGAAATCGCCCGCCCTGCCGGAGAAGCCTTCTGGGACGCCAGCTACTCCCGGCTCGGGTGGAGCAGGCACTGGTGAGCCGGGCGTGGTGAAGCCAGATTCGGGTGTAGCTATTAGCGAGTCCAGTGTCGGTTCCACTGCAGCGAAAGTGGGATTTCCTAAGTTGGCGCTCGGCGTGGACGCTTCAGCAAGTGCTTCAGCAGCTTCGTCGCTTTCTGCAGCGATGGCTGGTGCGGTGTCGCATACTGCAAATGCTGTTGGCCATTTGGCAGGAGCCGCTGCAGTAGGCGCTGAAGCTATGGCAAAAGGTTTGTTGAACTTAGAGCTCAACGTCGATTGCGATATCTCGGTGCAGTGCGAAGCACCTCAAGGTGGGGTGACTGTAGAAGGAAGCGTGGAGGCAGAATGCCCACCGCTTTCCGCTCCAGAGACGCCTGCGGTGCCGGACGCTGTTCCCGAACCACAGCCTGAACCATGTCCAGAGTCAGAATCGGAGCCGGAACCCAAGCCAGTGCCAGAACCAGCTCCGAGTGAACCTGTGCCGAGTGAAGAGATAACTCCAGAGGAAAAGTTTGCAGCCCAACCAGAGCCTGAAATGCCGGCAAAGAAGAAAATCATGATGGAGCAAGCAGCTAACACCAGTGAACCGGTAGTAGCTCCAATGGAAGCGCCAGTGCGATCAGAGCCGCTAGTAGCCGAGGTGATCGAGGCAGAAGTCGGAACTGGTGGAGCCAGAAATGAAGCTGTGAATGTGCCACACAGTAGTAGCTGGTAGCCGCGAAAGTGCGTTAGAGACGTCGATCTAGCGAAGCTAAGGAACTTGGCAAAACTGAAGACTTGGGAAGCGAAAAATAGGGGAGTAGAGGAAAACGTGATGGCACCGACGCCAGCTCAAAGATCAGTGGGATTCACTAAAGAGGAAATTCTTAAGCGCTACGACGCTGCTGTAGCCAATTATTACCGCCAGGTAGACCGGGTACAGCAGCAATGGGAAGAGCAACTAAAGCAAGCTAGCACGGAGCTCAAAATTCTCAAGCAGATGGAGCCATCTAAGCCATACTCAACTGATGCACATGGGCACAACGCGACTCAGCAAATGGACTCAAATACAAGCAACACCCGGCGCGACCAGCAGCACTGGAAACGCCGGGTGGGCGGGTTACTTGCTTAATCTTTCAGATCATTAACCGAAAAGTTCTGTGGCATCCGGGATTGCCAGTATTCGCGATCGCGGTTGGTGCATCCCTTAATATCAGCGTCTTGCTCCAAGAAGGCGTCGTACTTATCGTCCTTTGCAACTGCTGCGAGCAAGAAGCCAGTCAACGCTGCACGAGCTACTTCCTGGTGCTTGGTCTTCGAGCGAGAAAAACCAAGAGCACGGCGCAACAGTGGAGTCTCGGAGAAGCTGTTTTCGTAGGCGTCGTCTACTTCGCGCAACACAACGTCGCCTTCCCACTGCAAAGCCAACTTATATGGGTTGCCACGCATCGCCCACTGGTCTTCACCGGGCGCTAACACCAAACCAGGAGCCGACACATTCGTTGCAGCTGCCGTTGCAGGAGGCGCGGTATCAGCTGGGAACACACAGCCCACACCCTGAATATTTGGACGCCCTGCAGCAGCCAACACGGCAGCACCGGCACCCATACCGTGGCCGGCCAGGCCAAGGCGGTTCGGATTAACAATCACGTCGCCCTCGCCTAAACGAACACCGCCGAGAATCTGAAGGCAGGATTCCAAGTCATTAGCTAGTCCACGGTGATCTACCTTGAATCCACGCTCGGTATCTGGAGCCGCAACCGCGATACCCCACGAAGCCAAGTGGCGAAGCGTGGCGTGATAATCGCCGATAGGGCTACGCCAATCATGGCCGAAAGCCACACCAGCAATATTCTTGCCACCCGCAGGGGCATACACCTTGCCTGGTAGACCAACGAAAGACAGATCACCGATCAACACACGGTGCGGTCCGCGCTTGGATAAATTCGCTACTAATTTCTTCAGATTTTCAGCCACGATATAAAGCATAACGGCAATAGGGGCAAAAAGTTCTGGTTAGCGCTATCCTTTCTCACATGTGTGGAATCGTTGGATGCGTTGGTAATCGCCCCGCGCTCGACATCGTTGTCGATGCGCTGCGTCGAATGGAGTACCGCGGGTATGACTCTGCGGGTATTGCCGTTTTAGATGGCAAGGGCAATCTGGCCGTAGAAAAGAAGGCCGGAAAGCTAGCGAATTTAGAAGCTGCACTCGACGAAGCTGGGCGGGACAATTTCCCAGGCTCCACGGGCATTGGACACACGCGGTGGGCGACCCACGGCCGTCCAGTCGATGAGAATGCGCACCCACATGTGTCTTACGACGGCAAAGTGGCCATCGTGCACAACGGCATTATCGAAAACTTCGCTGTATTGCGCGAAGAGCTGGAAAATGCTGGCATCGAATTAGCGTCCGAAACTGACTCCGAGGTGGCAGCGCATCTGCTAGCTCGCGCTATGGATGGCTCCGATGGTGGTAACACCGCTGGAGATTTCGAAGCATCGGCATTGTCTGTGCTCTCGCGTCTAGAAGGTGCCTTTACGCTGCTGTTTACGCATGTCGATCATGCAGACAAGGTCATCGGTGCTCGTCGCTCTACGCCGTTGATCGTTGGCGTGGGCGAAGACGAGATGTTCTTAGGCTCAGACGTAGCTGCCTTCATTGCCCATACTCGCAATGCGGTAGAGCTTGGTCAGGATAACGTCGTCGTTATCACCAAGGATTCGTACCGAGTGATGGACTTCGATGGCAACGAGCAAGAGGGCAAGCCGTTTACCATCGACTGGGATCTCGCAGCTGCTGAAAAGGGTGGCTACGACTCCTTTATGGTTAAGGAAATCCACGAACAAGCGGCAGCTGTGCGCGATACCTTGGCAGGTCACTTCGAAGATGGACGGATTATTCTTGACGAGCAGCGCCTGACCGATCAGGATCTGCGCGATATCGAAAAGGTATTCGTCGTCGCTTGTGGTACTGCATACCACTCGGGTCTGCTAGCGAAATATGCCATTGAGCACTGGGTACGCATCCCGGTGGAGATCGAAGTAGCTTCTGAATTCCGCTACCGTGATCCAGTGTTGGATCGCCAGACTCTGGTGGTAGCAATTTCTCAGTCGGGTGAAACTGCCGACACCCTCGAGGCAGTGCGTCACGCTAAGAGCCAGGGTGCGCGTGTGCTGGCAGTCTGTAACACCAATGGTGCGCAGATTCCGCGTGAAGCAGACGCTGTGCTGTACACCCACGCAGGACCCGAGATTGGCGTGGCAGCAACGAAGTCCTTCTTGGCTCAGGTAGCAGCCAACTACTTGGTTGGTTTGGCTTTGGCGCAGGCGCGTGGCACGAAGTACTCCGACGAGGTCACTCGCGAATACGAAGAGCTGGAAGCGATTCCTGCCAAGATTGAAGAAGTCGTTGGCCGTGGTGACGAGTTCCTCGACATTGCCCGCGACCTCGGTGCAATCCGTACCATGCTCTTCCTTGGCCGTCACGTGGGTTACCCAGTGGCTTTGGAAGGTGCGCTGAAGCTGAAGGAACTGGCGTACATCCACGCCGAAGGTTTCCCAGCCGGTGAGCTCAAGCACGGTCCGATCGCTCTGATCGAAGACGATCTACCAGTCGTTGTGGTGGTGCCATCGCCGAAGGGGCGCGCGGTGTTGCACTCGAAGATTGTCAGCAACATCCAAGAAATCCGTGCTCGCGGTGCCAAGACGATCGTGATCGCAGAGCAGGGCGACCAGGCCGTAGTTCCATACGCGAATTACCTGATCGAACTGCCAGAGACCGCAACTTTGCTTCAGCCACTGCTATCGACGATTCCGTTGCAGTTCCTAGCAGCAGAGATCGCGCGTCAGTGTGGCAACGAGGACATCGATAAGCCGCGTAACCTGGCGAAGTCCGTGACGGTGGAATAAGCACTGTCGCTGGTGTTAGTCCTCGCTAAGGAAGCTGACGACGATTCGACTGACTTCCTGGTGAAACAGCACCGATAAATGCGAGACAGCAACTCCCGGATAATTCTCCGGGAGTTTTATGTTTTTAATCTTGTGTCCGGTGGTTTCGGGCATCAGTGCACTATCCCACGGCGTGACAATGTAATCGCCGCTGGTTGCGATGTTGAGGTAATCGATTTCCGGGCGGGATAGAGCGAAGCTTCCAGCGCACATATTCAAGTTTTGGAAGTAAGGGCCGTCGGTTAATTGGCCTATGGCACCAGCGCCGAGGAGACGGTGCGCTATCACGTCGATAGGCAATTTCACCTTCCGACATACAGCGACGAACGTGCCTAGCCCCGTTGCCGTCGTGCCCTGGTGGTTGCCGGTGATGGAGACCAAACGACGGACATGTTGGGAACTACCCGAGCCGGAATTGGTCTGATCATTGAACTGATGCGCAATCCGGCGCGCATGCATCGCGCCTTGCGAATGGGCAACAAGATCCACGTAATTGGCGCCGGTGTGAGCCATGACGGTTTCGATAGCAGCACAGACCTGCTGGTAGGAGTCCTCGAGATCCCCATTGCCACAGACGCCGCGAATCAACCCAGCCAAGCTGGAGGTGTCTTTGCCATAAGTGAACGTGTAGACGTCGCGGCCGGTATCAGCCAGGCGTGGTGCGAGATAGCTCCAAGTATTAAACGCATTCATCCAAGTGCCATGGATGAGAATCACGGGGATAGGGGAATCAGCAGGGTGCTCTGGTTCGCGGTGCTCCGGTTTGTGGTGCTTCGACTCGCCGTGCTCGGCACTACGCGTAATCGTGCCGTCAGAGTCCACCCGTGCTGCACCTGCAGGCCAGAGCTGCGGAAAACGCATGCCCGTCACAGTGGCCTCGAGGAAAGACTGCGGGAATTGCCGATCGCGCGCCGGGCAGAGCACTTCTTGCAGTCGGCGCTTCCAGGTGCGAATCATAGGGACAGTTTAAGTCAGCTGCTTAAACCAAGCTTCGATACTGCTAAGTCCAGCCTGCCTTGTACGATAGGTACATGTCCCGGGTCTTTTACGCTGATCAGGTTCGTCGAGCTGAACAACCGTTGTTGTCGGCGGAGTCGGCGCCCGATCAGTTGATGCGTGCCGCAGCTACTGCCGTGGCAGAACAGGCGCAGGAAATGATTCGCCTGATGGAAAACCCTGATCTCACTCCTGGGTTGCGGGGTTCGATTCCAGCCGGCCCGCTGCATCCTTCACGGATGGGGCCGCCGGCAACTGCGCCGGGTACGGTGTTTCCCTCGATGGAAGTCTCGGCAGCGGGATCCGGCGAGCGCAGTAGGCACCTCCATTCGTTGCCCGGTTTGATTGATGAATCGCCGCGGCGTAATCGGATTCTGGTCGTTGCAGGCTCAGGTGGCAATGGTGGCGATGCGCTCTATGCGGGGGCACAATTGCGTCAGCAGGGGCGCATGGTCGATGCGATTTTAGTGAACCGTTCCGTACACAAAGCCGCGCTGGATGCTTTTGAAAGTGCCGGCGGTACGGTGTTGGGCTGGGCGCGTACTGATCAAAGTGCTAACGACGAGACAGAAACTCACCATGCGACTGAAACCGCTCACCCGTCGCCAGCATTGAAAAAGCTCGTGGAGCACTTGTACTCCTACTGCCTGGTGCTCGACGGGGTAGTGGGGTTGGGCAGTTCGGGGCCGTTGCGTCGCGAAGCTGCGATCGTGTTCGGCTTGGTGGAGGCGGTGGATGCGCCGGTGTTGGCAGTGGATATTCCTTCTGGTGTGCATGCCGATTCCGGGCAGGCATTTCCGGGCACTATCGCCGCCGATGCCGAGGTAGCCACGCTGTATAACGATGCTGGGCTTGCCACCCCGCGCTACTTGCCTGGTCACGTCAACGCGTTCGTGTCGGTGACCTTTGGTGCGATGCGTCTGTGCCATGCGCTGAGCGATGCGTGTGGGCATGTGGTGGTCTCTGATATTGGCTTGCCGTGGGAAGCGCTGCGTGATCGGGTAGCGCCACATCGTAATTCCCTGCGCCAGACGCTCGAGGCAACGCCGGTGACCTGGGAGTATCCGCGCGTTACCGGCGAGCACGCCATTTTCGGTCGCTATACTCGCGAAATCGATTTACAACCTGGTCACGCGGACAACAAATATTCCGGCGGGGTAGTAGCTATTTGTGCTGGTAGTGTCCAGTATCCAGGTGCTGGCATTCTGGCTACCTCGGCGGCGGTGCGCGCGACGAATTCGATGGTGCGCTACGTCGGTGGCGATCCTGCGCCGATCATTTCCGCCCACCCGGAGGTCGTACCTGCGCCGCAGCTGGCAGAGGCGTTGTCGCGGTCGCAGTGTTTCGTCGTAGGCCCTGGTCGCGGTACGGATGAGCATGCGCATCAGGAGCTCGCCGAGGTTCTTTCTTTCGCTAACGACGACGGATCGTTGGCCGGGCTGGTGCTCGATGCGGATGCGATTACGTTGTTGGCGCAGCATGCGGATCTACGGGAACAGTTGCGCGTTCGTGGGCAGAAGATTCGCAGTGGAGTGCTGCCACGGCGTGGTGAAGCGGCGCCGTGGTCCGATGACATTGTGCTCACGCCTCATTTGGGAGAATGCAAGCGCTTGGTCGATGCGATTAATGAGCACGACAAGCCACACCAGCCAATTCCGGATCCGAATGATGATCCCTTGCACGCGGCCATCGCCTTGGCGCGTTGGCTTTCGGTGACGGTGTTGCTGAAGGGCTATCGCACTATTGTGGCGGGTGCACGTGGCAACATGATCGAGCAGGTGCCCGAAATTGAAGCGCACATTATCGAAGCAGGCACGTCGTGGGCAGCTACCGCGGGTTCTGGGGATGTACTTTCTGGTTTGCTGGGAGCGCATTTGGCCTGGTTGGGCAATGCTTTCGACGCAGCTGTGCTCGCGACAGTGATTCATGCACAGGCAGCAGAATTAGCCGCTCGGACGGCGTATGGATATGCGCCGACCTCAGCATCATTGATTTCGGCGCAATTGCGTAATGCGACTTCGATGGTTTTGAACCGATAGTCACAGTGGCACAATGTGGCTATGAATGAAGAGGCGGCTAGGAACGAAGAGTTTCCTCAGGGGTATCTGCTGGTTCAGACCGTAGACCTGGATGCGATTGCCGATAACGTCAGTGTGATCCGTAAACATGCGGGTGGCGCTGAAGTGATGGCGGTAGTCAAAGCTGATGGATACTCGCAAGGAGCGGTCGCCGCAGCTACGGCGGCACTTAGCGGTGGGGCGAGTGAACTTGGCGTAGCTACTCTCGAAGAGGCCTTAGACCTACGCAATGGTTTGCCGCAACGCAGTGACCAAGAGGTGGCTGCCAGCGAAGGGTTAGCCCCTACGTCGCGAGCTTTAGTTGCCCGTCAAGTGCCTATCACGTGCTGGATGTGGCACCCGGATCAAGCGGTGGAACTAGAAGCTGCAGTGGTCAGTGGCATTACGGTGTCGGTGCTCAGCCGATCCCACTTGCAGGCGCTACTGACTGTCAATCAGAACACTGGCGTGACGCCGCACGTGACGATCAAAGTGGATTCCGGATTAGGGCGCTCGGGTATTTCGCTGGATAACGGCGATTTCGATCATCTGTTGCCAGAGCTAGTGCAGGCACATAAGTTCAACCAGATCCGCATCGACGGGTTGATGACGCACTTTGCCTGCGCTGATAACCCGGACGACCCTAGCGTGAGCGACCAAGTAGAGCTATTCCGCCAGGCAATTGCCAAGGTAGAGCAAGCTGGTGTGCAGCCATTGCGCAATCATGCAGCTAATTCTGCAGCTGCGTTAAGCCGTCCAGATGTGGCTTTTGATCTAGTGCGGCCGGGATTGGCAATTTATGGGTTGGAACCCATTAACGGCCGGGATCATGGACTCCGCCCAGCCATGCGGTGGGAAGCGAAAGTGGCTTTGGTGAAACGTCTGCGTAAAGGTCAGAGCGTTTCTTATGGAAAGACCTGGACTGCCACCGAAGACACCACCATCGCCGTGATCCCGTGTGGCTACGCCGATGGGATGCCACGAGCAGCTTCGGGAAGCTTTGAAGTCTCCATCAATGGGAAGCGTTACCCGCAGGTAGGGCGGGTATGCATGGATCAATTCGTGGTGGATCTGGGTGCAGACTCCGGTGTTGATGCTGGCGCAGACTCTGGCGTACCAGTGAAAGCCGGCGACATCGCAGTGATCGTGGGAGATCCAGCCCGCGGTGAACCTAGTGCCGATGAACTCGCCGAAGCGATCGGCACGATCAACTATGAAGTGTTGACGGCACCGCGTGGCCGCACCCACCGTCAGTTCGTGGGCGGTACCACCAGGGATGCCGACCATCAGCAAGACAAGCTGCAATTCGATAACTGGTACGAAACTGAGGACGTTCCCGATACCCATCAGTTGGGCGAGCAATTCGGCGCGATCCTGGCAGCAGGCGATGTGGTGATTCTGGACGGCCCACTCGGCGCTGGTAAGACCACCTTCACTCAGGGCATCGCTCGCGGGTTGCAGGTACGCGGACGCGTCACTTCGCCGACTTTTACCATCGCGCGTCACCACCGGCCACATCCGGAAAGTCCCACGGGCTGCGCTTTGATCCACGTGGATGCCTACCGATTATTCGGTGAAGAAGGCCCTGATGCCTCGATGAGTGAGGAGCAAGGCTGGCAAGCCCTCGACGCCCTGGATGCCCTGGATCTGGATACCGATTTGAGTAACAGTGTTGTAGTCGCGGAATGGGGTGCTGGCCTGGCGGATCAACTCGCCGAGTCCTATTACATCGTTCGCATCGAGCGAGGTACTACAGCGAACGATGAAACTCGCCGCATCCGCTTCGAACAGCATCGACGCCAGCAATAAACTCAATCGCTGTTAGCCACCAGTAGGCTTAAACGCATGCTAGTTCTAGCGATCGATTCTTCGACCCCGCAGCTCACCGTGGGAATTGTGCAGGTTAGCGCGGATTCAGACGCAAAATTGCCTACCTTGCACACTCGCGCCCAGCAAACCCCAGTGCTTAACCATGGGCACATGGAGCAGCTGGTGCCTTTAATTCAGCAGTGCTGCGCGGAGGCAGAAATCAATCCGCAGCAGCTGGACGCCGTGGTAGTAGGAACCGGGCCAGGTCCTTTCACCGGCCTGCGGGTAGGGATGGCCACGGCTGCGTCGTTTGCTTCCGCACTGGCAATTTCGTGCCACGGGGTGGGCAGTTTGGATGCGATCGCTTTTGCCGCGGCCACTCAGCTCGAGCTGACCCAGCAATACAATCAGGCGAGCCAGCCCCAACCCAACCGGCCACTAGCAACCATCACCGATGCCCGCCGCCGCGAGGTCTATCTCGCCGGTTTCTATGCCAGTGATGAGCCGGTAGCAGTGCTTGCCGACGACGGCGCCAACCGCACTATCGCCAGCCACATGCGCACTATCGATCCCACAGTGCTGAAACCAGATGCTGCTGCAGAGCTGTTGCACAGCGCTTTTGCTGCTGCAGATGCAAATACAGACGCATCTGCTACTGCATCAGCCACGCAACAGCTACTCCATCTGGCAGGCGCACCAACCCAAGTCGAAGCAGTGGCACAGTTGCTCGAAGCAACCGCCACTGCCACCACCAATACCACCAGCACCGCTACACAATATCCTGAGCCTTGGGCGTTGGTCGTAGCAGCGTTGCACCAGCTTGGCGGCAGCGTCTCCGCACTGCAAGGCACAGCTGAACCATTGGTTGCACAATACCTTCGCCGGCCTGATGCAGTGCCACCGAAGCCGAAGCCACGTTCGTCGGCGCTGCCGCCGACGGACGTCGTCGCAAAGCAAATAAGCGAACTGCAAGGGCGCGAATGAGTATTCACCCGGGTGGGCAGCCGGAATCACACGTACCTCAGCGTGAAGAACTACGGTTAGGGCGCTTAGCACCAGGAGCCGCGCAGAGTTGTGCCGAGCTGGAAGCTGAGATTTTCGTGGGTGATTCGCCGTGGTCGGCGCAATCATTTGCAGCAGAGCTGGCCACGCCTACCAATCTCTATCTGGGGTTGGTAGACGCGCGCGATAAGGTATGGGCCTATGCCGGGCTGGCGAAACTGGGTCCCGATAGCGATCCCGAGTATGAGATTCGCAACATTGCGGTGAGCCCGAGACTACGGCGACAAGGGCTGGGCAAGCTGTTGATGGATCACTTAATGGCCGTGGTTGAGGAGCAACCGGGGCCGATCTTCCTGGAAGTTCGCACAGATAACGTCGCAGCGATCACCATGTACGAAGCCTATGGCTTTAGGAAATTAGGTATTCGGCGTAACTATTATCAGGAATCTGGTGCTGATGCTTATACGATGGAGTGCGCGTATCCTCGTCACGAATAGGTACTGCAACATTACGCAGTGCTGCTCCATGATTCGGAATTGAGGATTTTGATGGCACAGTCATTTGCAGAACAGATCGTCGAGACTCTGGAACGCCAGGGTGTTAAGCGTATTTTCGGCCTGGTAGGCGATAGCTTGAACCCCATCGTTGATGCGGTGCGTCGCTCGAAGATCGAGTGGGTACACGTACGCAACGAAGAAGCAGCTGCCTTCGCAGCAGGCGCCGAGTCGCTCGTTACCGGCGAATTAGCAGTATGTGCCGCTTCCTGTGGTCCGGGCAATACCCACCTGATCCAGGGGCTTTACGATTCGCATCGCAATGGCGGCAAGGTATTGGCGATTGCCAGCCATATTCCTTCGCAGCAGATTGGCTCGCACTACTTCCAGGAAACTCACCCAGAGTTTATTTTCCAGGAGTGCTCCGGCTACTGCGAGGTAGTTAACTCCCCAGACCAGGGTGCTCGCGTATTGCATCACGCTATTCAGTCCACGATGGCGGGCAAGGGCGTATCGGTGATGGTGCTGCCTGGCGATCTTACGATGTTGGACGCCGATGAAAACGGCATGCTCGATTCCGTGATTGCCTCTGGTACTCCAGTGTTGCAGCCGGATCCAAAGGAAGTGCGCCAGCTGGCCGACGCGATTAACGAAGCCAAGAGCGTCACCTTGTTCTGTGGCGAAGGTGTGAAGAACGCCCGTAGCCAGGTACTGGAACTCGCTGAGCGCATTAAGGCTCCGGTAGGACACGCACTGGGCGGCAAGATGCACATCCAGTACGACAACCCATACGACGTAGGCATGTCCGGCTTGCTGGGTTACGGTGCTTGCCACGATGCGTCGAACGACGCTGACCTGCTAATTCTGCTGGGTACGGACTTCCCATACAACGACTTCCTTCCTAAGAAGAACGTCGCACAGGTGGACATTAACCCACAGGCGATTGGCCGTCGCACCACGATTAAGCACCCAGTAGTAGGCGACGTGGCTGCCACCATCGAGGCGCTGCTGCCATTGGTGGAAGAAAAGACTGATCGCAAGTTCTTGGACAAGCAGCTGAAGAACCACGCGAAGCTGCTGGAAAACGTCATTGAGGCGTACACCCAAGACGTAGAGAAGATGAAGCCAATCCACCCAGAGTTCATCGCAGACATTATCGATGAATTGGCTGACGACGACGCCATCTTCACCGTCGATACCGGTATGTGCAACGTGTGGGGCGCGCGCTACATCACGCCTAATGGTTCGCGTATGCAGTTGGGCTCGTTCCGCCACGGCACCATGGCAAACGCTTTGCCGCATGCAATCGGTGCGCAGGCTGCCGATCGTAATCGTCAGGTGATTTCCTTCTCTGGCGACGGCGGACTGTCCATGCTGCTTGGCGAACTACTCACCGTGAAGCTGCACAACCTGCCAGTAAAGACCGTAGTGTTCAACAACTCCTCGCTGGGCATGGTCAAGCTGGAGATGCTGGTGCAAGGTCTGCCAGAGTTCCAGACCGACCACTCGCCAGTGAACTTCGCCCAGGTTGCCGAGGCTTGTGGCCTGCGTACCGTACGCATCGAAGATCCTCAGTACGCCCGCGAGCAACTGCGTGAGGCTTTGGCTTACGACGGGCCAGTGGTCATCGACGTAGTGACCGATCCAAACGCACTATCCATTCCAGCAAATATCACCTGGGAAATGCTGATGGGCTTCTCTAAGGCAGCAACGCGTACCGTCTTCGGCGGTGGCGTAGGCAAGATGGTGAACATGGCACGCGCCAACCTGCGCAACATCCCACGCCCATAGCGTTGGGCTTGCGGTTCGTCGTAGGCTATCAGCTATGGCTGAATTAGCAGGCGACGGATCCGCCCAGTCGCGCATCATCTTGGCAATTGAAAGCTCCTGTGATGAAACAGGAGCTGCTGTCATGCGCGTAAGTTGGGACGATACGTACGAGCCACCACAGCCAGGGTCTTCGGCGCATCCGAAGATTGAAGTACTGGCCGATGTGGTGGCTTCTTCTATGTCCGAGCACGCCCGCTTCGGCGGCGTGGTACCGGAGATTGCCTCGCGGGCGCATCTGGAAGCGCTGCAACCCGTGGTGGATGAGGCTTTGCAGCAAGCAACCGCCGCATTAGCTGCGCAGGGCTCGAACGGCCAAGTGGCCGAGCGCCTCGTGCCCGATGCCGTGGCAGCCACAGTCGGCCCTGGCCTGGCAGGCGCATTATTAGTCGGTGCTGCCGGGGCGAAAGCGTATGCGGCTGCGTGGGGAGTGCCGTTTTATGGTGTCAACCACCTAGGTGGCCATGTGGCCATTGGCGCGCTAGATGGCGCAAACGTAGACAATGCAGTGGCGTTGTTGGTTTCCGGGGGACACACGCAGTTATTGCGAGTGCGCGGTGCGGCTAACCCCATGGAGGAACTTGGATCTACCGTGGATGATGCCGCTGGCGAAGCCTACGACAAGGTCTCGCGTCTGCTTGGCCTGGGTTACCCAGGCGGGCCAGTGATTGACTCCCTTGCCAAGCAGGGCGATAAGAAAGCCATTGCCTTTCCGCGGGCGATGATGCGCCAACAAGATGCGCCATATGACTTCTCTTTTTCTGGCCTAAAAACCGCCGTTGCCCGTTATGTGGAACAAGCCGAGCGGGAACAGCGCATCGTGAATCTGGCCGATGTGTGTGCGTCTTTCCAAGAAGCAGTCTGCGATGTGCTGACCAAGAAGGCGATCCGCGCTTGCGTGGATACGGGTGCCGATACGCTGCTGCTCGGCGGGGGCGTGGCCGCGAATTCTCGGTTGCGTGAGCTGGCTGCAGCTCGCTGCCAATCCGCTGGTATTACCCTGCATGCGCCAGCGCCCAAGCTCTGCACGGACAATGGCGTGATGATCGGTGCTCTGGCCTCCTATTTGATTGCAGCCGGCACCGAGCCTTCAGGCTACGATTGCGATACCGATCCCGGCCTAGAAGTAGAAGTACCGCTGCTGGTGCGCCAGTAGTTCACGCCTGCAGCGCGGTGAAGCGCGATAACCGTCGTAAAGCGCCCCTGGAGTGTCGAGAGGACTGTTGAGAGTTAGCACTCATAGGGGTAGAGTGCCAATAGGTTGTGACACACAGTTGTTCACCCGCGACGACGGCTGTGCAGGAATCCCAACCAGCACATGTTTCAACATTGGCTCTCATGGAGGAATTCATCGTGGCAAACGTCAACATTAAGCCGCTTGAAGATCGCGTATTGGTACAGATCAACGAAGCTGAAACCACCACCGCTTCGGGTCTGGTAATCCCAGATTCGGCTAAGGAAAAGCCGCAGGAAGCAACTGTGATTGCTGTTGGTCCAGGTCGCTGGGCTAACGACGATGACCGTATCCCAATGGATGTGAAGGAAGGCGACGTCGTTATTTTCTCGAAGTACGGCGGAACCGAGCTGAAGTACCAGGGCGAAGAGTACCTGCTGCTGTCTCAGCGCGACATCCTGGCTGTCATCGAAAAGTAATTTCAAGGCGGGAATTATATGCCCAAGATTATTGCATTTAACGAAGAGGCTCGTGAAGGCCTCAAGCGCGGCGTAGACACGCTAGCCGACGCCGTGAAGGTCACGCTCGGACCTAAGGGTCGCAATGTAGTGCTGGATAAGGCCTACGGCGGACCGCTGGTCACCAACGATGGCGTGACCATTGCACGCGACATCGATGTTGAGGATCCGTTTGAGAACCTCGGTGCGCAACTAGTGAAGTCCGTGGCAGTAAAGACTAACGACATCGCTGGCGACGGCACCACCACCGCGACCTTGTTGGCTCAGTCGCTGATCCACGAGGGCTTGCGTAACATTGCTGCTGGTGCAAACCCAATTGCGCTAAACCGCGGTATCGCTGCTGCAGCAGAAAAGACCGTTGAGCTGCTGAAGAGCAAGGCCACCGAGATTTCCGATTCGGAAGCTATTGCTCAGGTAGCTACGGTTTCCTCCCGTGATCCAGAAATCGGCGACCTAGTTGCTGGTGCGATGGACAAGGTGGGCAAGGATGGCGTGGTTTCCGTTGAGGAATCGCAGTCCATCCAGACCGAACTTTTCGTCACCGAGGGTGTTTCCTTCAACAAGGGATTCCTTTCTCCATACTTCATCACCGACGTAGAAGCGCAGCAGGCTGTGCTGGACGACGCTCAGGTGCTGCTGGTGCGCGAAAAGATTTTCTCGCTGCCAGACTTCTTGCCTTTGCTGGAAAAGATTGCAGAAACCGGCAAGCCAACCTTGATCATGGCAGAAGACATTGAAGGCGAAGCGCTATCTGCTTTGGTGATCAATGCGATGCGCAAGACCTTGAAGGTTGCTGCTGTGAAGGCGCCTTACTTCGGTGATCGTCGTAAGGCATTCATGGATGACCTGGCAGTTGTCACTGGTGCCACCGTGATTACCGCGGACACCGGTATGCAGCTGAAGGAAGCCGGCGTTGAGGTACTGGGACGTGCACGTCGCGTGACCATCACCAAGGATGAAACGGTGATCGTTGATGGTGCTGGTACCGCCGAGGAAGTTGAGCAGCGTCGCAACCAGATCCGTGCCGAAATCGAGCGCACCGATTCTGATTGGGATCGTGAAAAGGCTGAAGAGCGTCTGGCGAAGCTCTCTGGTGGCGTGGCTGTGATTAAGGTCGGCGCTGCTACCGAGACCGAAGTCAACGAGCGCAAGTTGCGTGTCGAAGACGCCATCAACGCTGCTCGCGCTGCCGTACAGGAAGGCGTTATCGCAGGTGGTGGCGCTGTACTGGTACAGATCGCAGCTGAACTAGAGAAGTTCGCTGACCAGTTCGCTGGCGACGAAGCTGTCGGTGTTCGTGCTCTGGCACACGCTTTGAAGCGTCCGGCTTACTGGATCGCCGACAACGCTGGCATCGATGGCGCAGTAGTAGTACACCACATTGGTGAGTTGGAAAACGGCCACGGCTACAACGCAGCTACTGGTGAATACGGCGACCTGATTGCAGCTGGCATCATCGATCCAGTGAAGGTCACCCACTCGGCAGTAGTGAATGCAGCATCTGTAACCCGGATGTTGCTAACTACCGAAGTGTCGGTAGCAGACAAGCCTGCTGAAGAGGCAGAACACAGCCACTAGGCGGCAGCTGCCTCGGTAGCACCTGCTGCCTAGGCACTAACAACTACAGAGGCACGGCGTTTGCGATTTGAGTTTCGGCTCAAGTTGCGGCGCCGTGCTTTTAGTATTTCGTTGCGTTCGGCCTCGCCCAGGCCACCCCAGATACCGTAGGGTTCGGCGGCAGCGAGTGCATGTTCGCGGCATTGAGCGATCACTGGGCAGTTGGCACAAATTGCTTTTGCTTGTTGTTCGCGGCGCCTGCGTGCCGGACCGCGTTCACCTTCGGGGTGGAAAAACACTGCTGCGTTTGCATTGCGGCATTGCCCATGCAACTGCCAATCCCAAAAATCTGTGTGGGCACTTGGCAAGTTTGCGGTATAGGTCATTTGCGCGATACTCCTTGGCACTTGAATTGGAACTTGAGATTTTCCAGCATTTTCAATTCCCCAGCATTCGCCGGTGTGCTGTGCCTTTAAGTGTTCAAGGGCATCGTGAACAGTTGGTTAACCGCGCTTTACAGCTGAGCAGATTTAACGCACATTTTTGTAAAATTTTCTGCGCCGATTGCGTTTGCCATCTACATATCCTGCGCAGTATTCCCAGGGTGCGTAGTGCAGTGGGTTGGGATCGAATTGGGGTTCGTGGACTGGCGACGGCACACCATCAAGTAAATCTGCGTAGTGGCTTTCCAGCACGTCCCAGTTGTAATAGTGCATCTCACTGCAGTCTTCGCACATCATGCAGATTCCCTTGATCCCTTCGGGTTCTAATTCAGTGCGGAAGGTGCGAACGGCCATTAAGTCTTCGGTGACTTCCATCTTTTCGATTTGTGTTAGTGGCACAAATTCGTCGTCTGGTTCCAGCAGGAAAGACGGGTCGTTCGGGTCGCCTTCGAAAGGATCTTGGGGTAGCGAGGACCAGGAGTTGTTAGTCACTCCTCATACCGTAGTAGCTAATGGGCGAAGTTCCTACCTACAATAGTCGCAACCTGTGCAGGTGTACTGAATTTCTCTGCGGAATAGGAGCTTTCCCTTATGACCAACCCAGCTGGAATTAGCTTAGGTGGCGACGATCCGAACAAGATTGCTTTAGTCGGATTGACCTTTGATGATGTCTTGCTGATCCCTGATGCTTCGGACATTATTCCGTCGGAAGTAGATACTTCTACGCAGCTCACCCGCGAGATTCGTTTGAATATGCCGATTGTGTCGGCAGCGATGGATACGGTTACCGAGTCGCGCATGGCAATTGCGATGGCGCGCCAGGGTGGTATGGGTATTTTGCACCGTAATCTTTCGGTGGAAGATCAGGCTCAGCAGGTAGAAAACGTCAAGCGTTCGGAAGCGGGCATGGTGACCGATCCGGTGACCTGTAAGCCAGAAGACACCATCGCAGATGTCGATGCCAAGTGCGCTCGCTACCGGATTTCGGGTCTACCTGTGGTGGATGAAGATGGCAAGCTCGTTGGTATTTGCACCAACCGCGACATGCGTTTTGAATCTGATCCGCAGCGCCCCTGCCGTGAAGTGATGACCCCAATGCCATTGGTAGTGGCAGAACATGGTGTTTCCTCCGAGCAGGCGCTCGAGCTATTGCGTACCCACAAGGTGGAAAAGCTGCCGATCGTAGATGCCGAAGGCAAGCTTACGGGTCTGATTACGGTGAAGGACTTCGTGAAGAAGGATCAGTACCCGAATGCTTCGAAGGATGGCTCCGGACGTTTGTTAGTCGGCGCTGGTATCGGCACCGGTGAGGATTCTTGGCAGCGGGCAGGGGCGCTTGTCGACGCAGGCGTTGACGCGCTCGTGGTTGATACCGCACATGCGCACAATACTGGCGTATTAGATATGGTGTCGCGCGTTAAGAAGGAATTTGGCGACCGCGCTCAAGTTATTGGCGGCAACTTAGCTACCAGAGGTGCTGCCCAAGCCATGATTGAGGCCGGCGCAGATGCCATCAAGGTAGGTATCGGTCCCGGTTCGATTTGTACTACTCGAGTAGTCGCAGGCGTTGGTGCACCACAGATCACTGCAATTATGGAAGCTGCCACCGTGGCTAAGAAGGCCGGAGTGCCAATTATCGCCGACGGCGGAATGCAGTTCTCTGGTGATATTGCGAAGGCTCTCGCTGCGGGAGCCTCCTCGGTGATGTTGGGCTCCTTGCTGGCCGGTACTGCCGAAGCGCCGGGTGAAACCGTGGTGGTCAACGGCAAGCAGTACAAGATGTACCGCGGCATGGGCTCGCTTGGCGCGATGCAAGGTCGAGGACTGACTGGCGAGAAGCGTTCGTATTCCAAAGACCGCTACTTCCAGGCCGACGTGGGATCCGAAGAGAAGCTGGTACCTGAAGGCATCGAAGGTCGCGTGGCATTCCGTGGCCCAATCGACGCGATTGTTCACCAGCTCGTCGGTGGCCTGCGCGCAGCGATGGGATACACCGGTTCGGCTACCATTGAGCAGTTGCACGATGCGAAATTCGTGCAGATCACTGCAGCTGGCCTGCGGGAGTCTCATCCGCACGACATTCAGATGACCGTCGAAGCTCCTAACTACTACCAGCGCTAAAGAAAACTACATACCGCTAGGGCTAGTAGAAACTAGCGCGATTGGAAAGTGTGCAACAGAAAACATGCGTGAAGTAATCGAATTTGGATCTGGCCGGCAGGCACGCCGTTCGTGGGATCTGCACCAGATTGGGATTGTGCCGGCGCGCCGGGCGCGGTCGTCGAAAGATGTGGACGTGACGTGGAAGTTCGATGCTTATGATTTCGAGCTTCCGATTGTGGGGCATCCAACTGATGCCACGATGTCGCCAGAAAGCATCATCAAGCTGGGCAAGCTGGGTGGCTTGGGTGTGCTCAACGCCGAAGGGCTGTGGGGACGTCTAGAAGATCCGGCAGCTGCTATCGACGAAGTGATCAAGACCGCCGAAGTAGACACCGTCCAAGTTGATGGCGCAGCCAACAAGGTCTTGCAGAAGTACCACTCCCAGCCGATTAACGAAGCTTTGCTGGAAGCACGGATTAAAGAAATTCGTGACGCCGGTGTCACCGTCGCTGTACGTGTCAGCCCACAGCATGCGCGCGAACTCGCGCCACTGTTGGTTAAAGCTGGCGTGGAGATCCTGTTCATCCAAGGTTCGCTGCTTAGCGCGGACTATGTGGATTCCAATGACTCGGATGGTTCGTCGCTAGATGTGGCTTCCTTGGTAGGCGAGTTGGAATTGCCTGTCGTCGTCGGCGGCGTATTGGATTACAGCACCGCCTTGCACCTGATGCGCACTGGCGCTGCCGGCGTGATTGTCGGCCCTGGTTCGGAAGAATTGTCTTCTAGCTACGGCATTCATGTAGGCATGGCTACTGCAATTGCCGATGTTGCTGCAGCGCGCCGCGATTACCTGGATGAAACCGGTGGCCGGTATGTGCATGTGATTGCCGATGTGGGAAGCTACTCGGAAACCACCGGCGATATTGCGCGTGCAATTGCCTGTGGCGCCGATGCGGTAGCACTCGGTTCGGCTTTTGCCCGTACGAGCGATACTCCTGGCAAGGGCTGGTTCTGGCGTGCTGCTGCTGCACACCCGAAGTACCCACGCAGTGCTGTGACCTTCCAAATCGACATGCCGCCAGAAGCAGAAGACGTCCCGTCGTTAGAGCAATTACTACTGGGACCTACCAGCATGCCGTGGGGCACGGAGAACCTGGTCGGCGGGTTGCGTCGTGCGATGGCGAAGTGTGGTTACACGGATCTGAAGTCTTTCCAGCGCGTCGAACTGACCATTTAGCGGTTGGTATGCTTTTGCCGTGGCTGAACAGGTTAACGCACAAGTAACGAACCCCGTACTGGTGGTGGATTTCGGTGCGCAATACGCGCAACTGATCGCACGCCGGGTACGCGAGGCGAATATGTACTCGGAGGTAGTACCTCATACCGCTACCACCGAGGAGATTAAAGCAAAGAATCCCGCAGCGTTGGTGCTCTCTGGCGGTCCGTCGAGTGTGTATGCCGATGGTGCGCCGGAGCTCAATCCCGAGTGGATGGAATTAGGGGTACCGGTTTTCGGTATTTGCTACGGATTCCAGGCCATGACGAAGGCTTTGGGGGGAACGATCGCTGCAACTGGTGATCGCGAATATGGCCGCACGCAGTTGCAGGTCTCTGATGATGCGGGTGTGATGCACGATGTGCTGCCAGCTCAGCACGAGGTGTGGATGAGCCACGGTGATGCGGTATCGCAGGCACCCGAAGGGTTTAAAGTTACTGCGACCACCAAGGGTGCGCCGGTGGCGGCTTTTGAGTGTCAGGCCAAGCGCATGGCTGGTGTGCAGTACCACCCAGAGGTCAAGCACTCGCCGTACGGCCAGGATGTGTTGGTGAAGTTCCTCACGGAGATCGCTGGGCTAGAGCAAAACTGGACGGCAGCAAATATTGCCGATGAATTGATCGCTCAGGTGCGCGAGCAGGTCGGCCCGAATGGTCGCGCGATCTGTGGCCTATCCGGTGGTGTGGATTCGGCGGTGGCCGCAGCAATTGTGCAGCGCGCTATTGGTGAGCGTTTGACCTGCGTTTTCGTCGATCACGGCCTGTTGCGCCTAGGTGAGCGCGAGCAGGTGGAGAAGGACTTCGTTGCTTCTACTGGCGCACGTCTGATCACGGTTGATGATCGCCAGGTGTTCTTGGATGCGTTGGCGGGAATCTCTGATCCAGAGACCAAGCGCAAGACTATTGGTCGCGAATTCATCCGCTCTTTTGAACGTGCTGTGGCTCGTGCCCTCGAGGATGCTCCAGAAGGTGAAACCGTGGACTTCCTGGTTCAAGGCACCTTGTATCCAGATGTGGTGGAATCCGGCGGAGGCACTGGTACCGCGAATATTAAGAGCCACCACAATGTCGGCGGTCTGCCTGATGACGTGGAATTTACTCTGGTAGAGCCCCTGCGCTTGCTGTTCAAAGACGAGGTACGTGCAGTAGGCCGTGAGCTCGGCTTGCCAGAGGAAATCGTTGGCCGCCAGCCCTTCCCAGGCCCAGGCTTGGGTATCCGCATTATCGGCGCCGTTGACGAAGAGCGCCTGGATACCTTGCGTCGTGCCGATGCCATTGCGCGCGCAGAGATGACCGCCGCCGGCTTAGACGAGTACGTCTGGCAGTGCCCTGTGGTGTTGCTTGCCGACGTACGCAGCGTCGGCGTCCAGGGCGACGGCCGCACCTATGGCCACCCGATTGTGTTGCGCCCGGTTTCTTCCGAAGATGCCATGACTGCAGACTGGACTCGCGTGCCTTACGACGTTTTGGAGCGTATCTCTACGCGAATCACGAATGAAGTCCCAGAAGTCAACCGAGTGGTGTTGGATGTGACCTCCAAACCACCAGGAACCATTGAGTGGGAGTAGTTGCTGGGAGCATTTTCCTAGCATTCATGCCGTAGGTGTTTGAGCGGAACTGCGTATGATGGTGCCATGAGTATCGTCAAGATCAACGCAATTGATGTTCCTGAAGGCGCAGGCCCAGAATTGGAGCGCCGTTTCGCAGCAAACTCCGGCGGCATTGTTGATTCCCCAGGTTTCATTGGTTTCCAGCTGTTGCGCCCAACCGCAGGTGAAAGCCGTTACTTCGTGTTCACGGAGTGGGAGAATGAAGAGGCTTACGTCGAGTGGCGTGATGGCCGTGGCAAGAAGGCTCACGAAGGGGAGCGTCGTAAGCCAGTAGCAACCGGTGCCAACCTTTTGGAATTCGACGTGGTGCTGGACGTGAAGGGCACCAATCATTCGAACTAATATTCGAATAAACCGGATCTAGCTAAATGAGCTAATCCGGATGACTTATTAGCCTTCCTGGCAAGTGAAGTTTTTCTCTAGCCAGGGAGGTGATTTTTTGTGGCAAGTCCAGTTTCTGCTGTGGCAGTCGCGTCGCGCACAGCTGTGCCTGATGTCTCGGGGCTAGATAAAAGCCAGAAGGTGCAACTACTGCAGCGGCATATCAACCAAGTCACTGGTTTTTTGCCTACGCCGCAGTCTGTGAGCCACAAACAAATTACGCCTCCATCGGCGCTCTCTGAGGTACTAGCTGGCGGTTTAACCTGTGGCGCGATTACTACAACCCCAGAGTTTGGAGCAGTAACCGCGGCTCTGGTGGCAGCAGCTACTGCAGCAGGCCAGCATGTAGCCATCGTGGATATTGCCCAGTGCGGCTATTTGGCGATCGCCGATTTAGGCGGCGATTTATCCCGGGTGATCGCGGTGCCCGATTCCCAAGGTCAGGCGCTAGAAACCATCAACGTGCTAGCTGATGGGGTGGATCTAGTAGTGGCGCATCTGCCGCAGGAACCTACGGCGTCGCAAGTGCGGCCACTGTTAACGCGGCTGAGGAAAACCGAGACCGCCCTGCTAGCAGTCAGCGACCCTTTTAGCAGCAGTGCTGGCCGTATTACTTCTGCTTTGCAGCAGGTCTATGGGCTTTCTCTGCTTGATCCTGCAGCTACGGTGGCTCATGGTCGTATCCGAGGTGTGGAATATGCAATCTCTTTTGCACAACCTGGTCAAGTGCCACGCCAGTGCCTGTGGCAACTAGGTAATTGTCATGACGGCTGGCAGGCGCCTGTGGCAGCAGATGATACGGCTGATGCGGTAGTTGGTTCTGAGGTTGGTTCTGAGGTTAGTTCTGTAGTTCCGGCAAAGCCACAGCTACGGGCGGTGTCGTAAATGGCTACCCAACAGATCATTGGTGTGTGGTTTCCTGATTGGCCAATCCAAGCAGCACTGTTGGCCGGCGAGTTACCAGAGCGCGTAACCGGGCTATCACCGATAGCTATTTTGGGCACAGCAGCAGAAAGTAACGCCCAAGTAGTGGTGGATTGCTCGCGGGCGGCACGTACCGCTGGAGTACGGCGCGGCCAACCGCGTCGGCAAGCACAAGCGGTATGCCCTGAACTAGTGGTTATTAATAGTGACCCAGTGCGGGATGCGCGGGAATTCGAGCCGATCGTGGCACGTGTGGAAAATGTTGCTGCGGGTGTGGAAGCGCTACGGCCTGGTTTGCTGGTGATTAATGCCAAAGGGCCGGTGGGGTATTACGGCTCAGAGACTAAAGCTCTAGAGATTCTGGCTGATGCCACGGCTACCGCTGGTGCGGATTGCCAGTTTGGCATGGCCGATGATGTGACAACTGCGGTGTTGGCTACGCGACGGGGAATCATCGTTCCACCAGGAGATGGCGCAGATTTCCGCTCATATGTGCGTATTAAAGAGCTACAAGCCGAAGTATCTCTGGGGTTTCCCCAACAATTGGCGCAAGTGTGGCAGGAATTGGGATTGTGCACGTTAGGCGATGTGGCGAAGTTTCGTGCCAGCGAGATCACCAGCAGATTCGGCGCGGAAGGTGGCTACTGGCATGGCATTGCCTGCCATGGGGCAGTGCAGCAATTAGCTCCGCGCACGCCGCCACGGGATATAAGTGTTTCATATATTGCAGCCGAAGAAACGCCGGATGGACAGCCGATTGCTCGGGTTGATCAGGCCGCCTTCATTGCGCGTAGTTTGGCTGCTCGCTTGCATGAGAATTTGAAGCAGCATGGTCTGTGCTGCGATCGCTTGAAAGTAGTAGCCACTTTTAGCAATGGCAATAGTGTGCAACGCACCTGGCGCTGTACAGAGCCACTGCAAGAACACACCACAGCCGATCGTGTGCGCTGGCAGCTAGATGGTTGGCTGACTGGAAACCGCAAACAACCTACCCCGCAACTAGAGGAGGCAGGGGAGCCACACGGCATTATTCAGCTGCAATTAGTGCCCTGCGAAGTCATGGTTGCAGGAACCAGCAAAGAGGCGCTGTGGGGTGGCGCAGATGAAGCCAGTCTGCGTGCAAAACGAGCTGCCACCCGAGTACAAGGAGTGTTAGGAACAGAAGCAGTGGTACAACCAATCGTGGTGGGCGGTCGCAGCCCTGCCGAGCGCATCAAACTTGTAGCCGTCGGTGAAGAACTCGAAACAGCCAGGGGAGAGGGTAAGCCAGCACAGGCCTGGCCAGCGGCAATGCTCAGCCCGTATCCGGCGTCAGTGCTGCCTAGCCCCGCGGATTCTGAACCTGCTGGTAATTCTGATGCCGATGAGAGGAAAGATCCGTCGTTAGCGCATCCCGCTCATCGGGTGCAGCTACTCGATAGTCAGGGCGGCTCTGTGATTGTTACAGGCCGTGCCACAGTGCAAGCAGCCCCAACTACCTTGGTTCGTGGCAAGAAGAAGTATCCGATTCGCAGCTGGGCAGGGCCATGGCCTGTAGATGAAAGATGGTGGGTACCCGATCAAGCACAACGGATCGCGCGGCTGCAGATCACTACTGAAAACGGCGCCTACCTACTAGTAGGAAGCAAAGGGCGCTGGCGTATCGAAGGAAGCTACTAGGAAGTGAAGGAAGCTACTAGGAAGCAGTTTCAATATCTACGATTAGGCGCGTGGGGTTTTGAATCACAAAAGCTTTGATCGCCTGGCGCTGCCCCCGCAAGCCAGCAACATAACGTATGGTGCCCTCATAAGTGCCTGCACCAACAATTTCTGTCAACACCGCAGTGTTATCCGGTTGCACCGGATCAGAAGGAAAATCAGTCACCCCAAAATCAAAGGGATAACCCGTACCCCGAATATCAATCACCAGCTTCGGGCTACCAGAAACCGAAATCGGATTCCCGCTACCTTGCTGAGTAGGCAGATCCTCATACCGCACCCAAAAACCAGGATTGCCCGTGCCATCAAACTCAAAGACCACACGATCAAAACCATCATGGCTGCCCACACGAACATCCACGATATTTAAATACGAGCCAGTCTCGGCAGCTTGCTCCGCAGAATCACCGGCAAAACTACCCGAAGGTGCTGGGTCACTTTCCAACAACCGTGGGGCACTAGCATTCGCTGCCTCGCCAGAAGTGCGTAGGTTATTCGTCGAACCCATCGACACCGCCGGTACGCCTTCTTCACCAGGTTCGGCGCTACACGAAGCCACGCTCCACACACCAACCGCAACTAGCGCCGCACCCACAACGGTGCGACGCAAGCGTGATCGATCAGGAGCTAAATCCATAACTTCGAAATTAATTCCACACGGGCAGACAATCAACCACCCGAAAACTAAAATCCCAGGTCACCTGAATCCCTGTAGGGAAATTGTTGCTAAATGGTGATCTTTGGCACTCTTTATGAACTTTTCTGTCTACCGCTAAGGTAGACCGCATGGACTCACGGATCGGTGCGCAGGCGGGCTCGCAGCAAGCGAAGCCACGCAATCAAGCGCGCGCGAAGAAAAATTTCTGCTCGGACGGTCCAGCCGAGCCACTCGCCGGAACCGCAAAAGTCGCACCACTGTTCATTGCCCTGGAACACCACTTAGGGTGGAGCCACGACATTCTAGACGGAGGAGTCTACGGCGAAGAGCTCACCGCAAAACTGAAAACATGGCTTAAAAACCAGGGCGCATCACTGCAACTGATTCGCAGGCCGGGGCGTACGGCGACAACCGAAGACACCACTTTAAATCTGTTTATCGCCCACGCGGGTGCAGCTCAGCCTTTCATGGAACATTTGCAGGTCACCCACGCGCGGGATCTCCTACAGCTGCAGCTGGAGCTAGGTACACCAACCACAGGCGCTCGTGAGGTTCACTATCCGTTGCTGCTGGTGTGCACTCATGGCAAGCGCGACGTGTGCTGTGCGGTGAAAGGGCGGCCACTAGCTGCGGCAGCAGCGAAGGTGCATCCGAATCTGGTGTGGGAGACCTCGCATTTGAAAGGCCATCGCTTCGCCCCGGCCACGGCGTTGCTGCCCTGGAATATCGCTTACGGGCGCCTTTCCGCACCACAAATGATTGAAGTGCTTAACGACGCGGTTGCCGGCACGTGGAATCCCACTGGCTGCCGGGGTCGCGGTGTGTTTGCTGCTGCTGCCCAAGTAGCCGAACTCGCGGTACGGCGCGATTTAGGCCTGTGGGGTTTTACCGATGTGGCTGATGTCGCCGTATCAAAGATCGATAACGATCATGCGGTGGCTGCCGTGAAACTGCGATTGCCGGAGGGCAGTCAGATAGAAAAAACCGTCCGTCTCCAGGTGGTAGAGACAGACGGTGTAATTGCGTCCTGCGGTGACGAACCGAAAACCCAGCGTGCCTGGGTTCGCGTTCCAGAACTGAGCTAGCGATTCGTCGCCAGCAGCGCCTTATTAGCGGCGCATAACCTTCTTTGCCAGCCAGTTACCCAGCAGCTGAGCCGACTGCACAATCAGGATGATTGCTACTAGCGCAACTAGGGTGACGTTCCAGTCAAAGGCCTGGTAGCCGTAGGTAATCGCGAAGTTACCCAAGCCACCGCCGCCGATCCAGCCGGCCATGGCAGACATATCGACCACTGCAATAAAGGCGAAGGTGTAGCCCAAGATCAGCGGCCCTAATGCCTCTGGGATCACCACTGTGCGGATGATGCGCAGCGGGGAGGCACCCATCGCACGAGCTGCCTCGATGGTGCCCGGATCAATAGACATGAGGTTTTGCTCCACCAAGCGGGAGATACCGAAGGTAGCGGCGATGGTCATCACGAACATTGCTGCTTCAGTACCGATGGTGGAACCGACAAACATGCGAGTAATCGGACCGATTGCCGTGACCAAAATGATGAATGGAATCGGGCGAACGAAGTTGATGATCACGTTCAATACCGTGTGCAACCACTTCGACTGCAGGATTCCGCCGGTACGCGAGGTGTATAGCAAGATACCGATCACCAGGCCAAGGAAGCCGCCGATCAGCATGGCTACGGCCACCATCGCCAAGGTTTGGCCGGAAGAGTTAACCAAGACAGGCGCAAGGTTGTCCCAGTTGGTGTCTTTGCCAGACACACTTGGCAATTTATCTAACAGATCAGCGAGCATGTGAGCCCTCCCCAGACTGTGGCAGTTGCGTAACTTCAGTGAGCTCTTCTAATGCAGCGATGGTTTCTTCCACGCCGTCGCCGGTAAGCCGCAGCGTCAATCGGCCAAAGGATTGCTGCTGCACATTGGAAACCGAACCGTGGGCTACATTAATAGTGGTGCCACGTTGGTGCCCTTCGCTGAAGATCCGTCCGAGATCCACCCCGTCGTTAAGCGCAACTGTCACCAAATGTCCACCGCCTTTAAGCAGCGATTCGCGCTCGCGCCCAACCGGAATATCCTTCATCGCGGTGCGCGCAAAACGGTAACCCACATCGGTAGTGGGATCGGCGAAAACGTCGTGAACAGTACCGAACTCAGCTACCTTGCCACGCTCCATCACTGCCATGCGGTCGGCGATAGCGCGAACGACGGACATGTCATGGGTGATTAACACGATGGTCACACCCATTTCGCGGTTGATCTTGCGCAGAAGAGCCAGCACGTCGGCGGTAGTCTCTGGGTCGAGAGCAGACGTTGCTTCGTCGGCAAGCAGCAAAGTGGGATTCGTGGCCAATGCACGGGCGATACCAATGCGCTGCTTCTGGCCACCGGACAGTTGCTCCGGGTAGCTGGAACCCTTATCGCTCAAACCTACGAAGTCCAGCAACTCCTGCACCCGCTGCTGGCGTTCCTTCTTCGGCACACCGGCGAGCTCAAGCGGGTACGCAATATTGCCTGCAGCTGTACGCGAATGGAACAGATTAAAGTGCTGGAAAATCATGCCAATCTTGCGGCGCAAACTACGTAGCTTGCGCTCGGACATGCCAGAGATATCCACATCGTCTAGCAGCACCTCACCAGTGGTGGGCTTTTCCAGACCATTAATCATGCGGATCAAAGTGGACTTACCCGCACCGGAATACCCGATCACGCCAAGGATCTCGCCACTATCAACGCTTAAGTTGATGTTCGAAAGAGCCTCAGTATCACCGAAAGATTTCGATACGTTTTTAAATTCCACCCGAGTGCCGGTGGTTTCGGCGGTGGTAGCTGATTGCTCAGACATTAGGAGTTGCGTACCTCAGCTTCAGTGCGTTCCAGGATTTCCTTCAGGTCTTCTTCGCTGCGCTCCACTGGAACCGCGGTGCCCTTGGAATCTTCACGGGCAGCTTCGAGAACTTCCGGATCGTGGTAGATCGCAGCCAAATCCTTCAGACGCTGATCGTCAGCACGGTCTGCCTTCACTACGAAGACGTTGATGAATGGTTCTGCTTCTGGGGAAGCTGGATCATCCTGGTAGATCGCAGACGTCGGATCGATGCCGGCGCGATCTAGGAACGAGTTGTTGATGATCGCCAGCTTGCCTTCGTTGTAAGCCACAGTGGTCTGTGCGGCATCTACTGGCACAACGCGAACCTTGGAAGCACCTTCATCAATATCAGCTGGGGTAGGGGTAACTAGGCCTTCCTGCTTCAGCTGAATCAGATCTGCTGCAGCAAGCACGTTGATAGCACGGCCCTGGTTCGAAGGGTCGTTTGGAATCGCTACCTCGGCGCCATCTTCAATATCGTCCACGCTGTCTACCTGGGTGGAGTACAACGCCAAAGGCACAATCTGGGTAGAGCCAATTGGGGTGAGATCAGAGTTCGAACCCACGTTGTATTCCGCCAGGAACTTCAGGTGCTGGAACTGGTTCATCACCAGAGAACCCTCGTCAAGAGCGCGGTTCGGAGTTTGGTAATCCGAGAAAGGTACTACCTCTACGTTGTAGCCCTGTTCTTCAGCCTTGTCTTGGAAGACAGACCACATCTTTGTCGTGGCATCGGTAGTGCCAATGGTGATGACCTCTGCATCAGTACCAGCGGCATTATCGTCGCTGCTGCACGCCGCGAGTGAAGTGGCAGCAAAAGCGAGCGTGATCGCACCTGCTGCAAAACGCTTCAAAGCCATGAGTTCTCCTTATTCGGGTAAATAGACCAAGCGGTCTCATTGGTGGAGATTACCCTAGCACTGTCCCTGGAAGTATGGAAAAAACTGCAGGATTTTGAACAGAATAAGCGGTCGAATGTGGTGAAAATAACGCTATAAGGGCTCTGGTTGTGGCTAAAGCGTGTGTGGCTTAGTTGCGGTTATAGTTGCGGCTTAGTTGCGGCCGCAGTTTTAATCCGTGGCAGATGACATCATGTGTGCCATGAATGGACGTGGCATGTCGTGGTCCAGGATCGAACGGATCCTTTCCGGTAAGCAGACGGCGCACGAGACTTCGCTAACGACGAAAAGCGGCGCGCAGGAATCGGTACAGCCGCATGCGCAGTTTGCCACGCTGCAACCCCATCCAGCGCCAGCCCCGGCACCTGCAGCCGGCGCCGACCTCCATTGCCGTTCGTCCTATTCATTTCTGCATGGTGCCTCAGATCCCGTGGACTTGGTCGCCGAAGCCGGTCGGCTGGGCTTGAAAACGCTAGGTATTACCGACCGTGATGGCTTTTACGGAGTAGCACGTTTCGCCGAAGCAGCCGCCGAAGCAGATTTGAATACGGTCATTGGCGCAGAGCTCACCCTAGAGGCCGGAGTGCTCACGGTTTTAGCGCGCGGGGCGGCAGGCTACAAACGCTTAAGCCACGTGATCTGCCAGGCTCATATGGCAGTCGAAGAAAAAGGAGTAGTGCGGTATCCGTCGTTAGCTGAACTCGGGCAATTAGCAGCAGGCCAGTGGCAGATTTTGGCGGATGTGCAGTGGATCGATCAGTTGCCGGCGTTGGTGGCAGCTTTCGGCGCCCAGCATGTGGCGGTGGAGTTGGTGGCGGATCCTTCGCCTGCCGCGGTGGAGGATCACTGGCGCTTGGCAGCTGCAGCCCAGCGCTTGGGTTTGCGGGTCACGGTCACGTCCTGCGCTACGGCTGCCACTCCTGCCTATGCGCGCCTGGCTGGTGCGAAGCATGCGTTGGCGGCGCGCGATAGTTTGGACGACCACCAACCCGAGTTACCGGCGCTTGGCGGCAGGTGGTTGCGTTCCTGGCAGGAGCTGCAAAGTTACTTTTCTTTCGTGCCACAGGCGCTGCAGGATACGCAGGCCATCGCGGAAGAATGTGCGTTCACGTTGGATCTCATCGCCCCGGAATTGCCGCGCTGGAAGACTCCGGCAGGGCATACGGAAAGCACGTGGCTGGCGCATTTGGCACGGCAGGGCGCTCGACGACGTTACGGTCCGGCGCCCGATATTGCAGCACACGGCGTAGTAAACAAAGTAGCTTACGACGACGAAAGCACCACGAATCCGAACTCCGCAGCTGCTACCGCGGCACGGGGGTGGCAGCAGCTCGAGCGAGAACTAGAGGTCATTAACGCCCTTGGGTTTCCGGGGTACTTTTTGATCGTCCATGACATCTGCGATTTTTGCCGGCGCTCCAATATTTTGGCGCAAGGTCGCGGTTCGGCGGCTAATTCCGTCGTTTGCTACGCCTTGGGAATTACGAACGTGGAGCCCATTGCAGCAGGGCTGTTATTCGAGCGTTTTCTCTCCCCGGAACGAGACGGGCCGCCGGATATCGATGTGGATATCGAATCCGGGCGTCGTGAGGAAGTAATCCAATATATTTACGAAAAATATGGGCGGGATAATGCTGCTCAGGTTGCAAATGTGATTACGTATCGCACTCGTGGTGCGTTGCGGGATGCGGCGCGGGCATTAGGCCATGATCCGGGTGTAGTGGATGCGTGGGTCAATGGACGTTCGGAACCACCGGAGATGGTGGCAGGAGTAGCGGCGCAGTTGAAAGGACAGCCGCGACACCTGGGAATTCACTCTGGTGGGATGGTGATCTGCGATCGGCCAATTGCTGATGTGGTGCCTACCGAATGGGCGCGGAAAGAAAAGCGTTCGGTAGTGCAGTGGGATAAAGATGATTGTGCGGCTGCCGGGCTAGTGAAGTTCGATCTGTTGGGGCTAGGGATGCTGGAGGCCATTCATCATTGCTTGGATCTAGTGGAAAAGCATCGTGGCAAGAAGATTGAGCTCTGGGAAATCGATATCGCTGAACCAGAGGTCTACGCCATGCTAGCCCGAGGTGATGCGGTTGGCGTGTTCCAAGTGGAATCTCGGGCGCAGATGGCTACGTTGCCTCGGCTGCGGCCACGAAAGTTCTTTGACCTGGTAGTCCAGGTGGCGTTGATTCGACCTGGTCCTATCCAAGGTGGCTCGGTGCATCCTTTTATTCGCCGGCGCAATGGGGAAGAAGCAGTGACCTTTGATCACCCAGTGTTAGAAAAATCTCTAGCCAAGACACTGGGGATCCCACTGTTTCAAGAACAGCTGATGCAGATCGCGGTTGATGCTGCTGGATTTACCGGTACAGAGGCAGACTCTTTGCGCCGGGCGATGGACTCGAAGCGTTCGCCGGAACGTATGGCTGCATTGCGCAGTCGCTTCTTTGCCGGGTTGCAGGAAACCAATGGAATTACGGGCGAAGTTGCCGAAAAGCTGTGGATGAAGATCGTTGCCTTTGCGGCTTATGGGTTTCCAGAATCGCATGCGCAGTCTTTTGCGTCGTTGGTGTATTTTTCCGCGTGGTTTAAGTATCACTATCCAGCAGAATTCTGTGTTGCTCTATTGCGGGCACAGCCGATGGGTTTCTATTCAGCACAGTCGTTGATTAATGATGCCCGGCGCCACGGTATTGGCAATAAAGGCCCGGATATTCAGCGCTCTGGAGTCGAAGCTGATGTGGAATTTGGCAGCGCTGCTGATGCCAACATCGCCAGCGCCACCCCTGCCATCCGCCTTGGACTTGGCACAATCAACGGCCTAGGTGCCAAAGCTGCCGAGCGCATAGTTACCGCCCGCGAACGTCAGCCGTTTTCGTCGGTAGCTGATATTGCCCGGCGTGCTTCGCTCAACGTCAGCCAAATGGAAGCTCTGGCCAGGGCAGGGGCGTTAGAGAGTTTGGGGCTATCTCGTCGTCAAGCACTATGGGCGGCAGCGGTGGCCGCCACCGAGCACGAAGGGATGTTACCGGGGTTGACGGTGGCTACGGCACCGGAAGCGCTGCCGGGGATGAGCCATTTGGAACTCACGGCAGCGGATTTGCTCAGCACCGGCACCACGCCGAAGGAGTATCCAATCGCGGCGTTGCGCACGCAGCTGGATCAACATGGGGTGTTGGCGGCGGAAGATCTGCTGCATGTGGAAGATGGCAGTCGTGTGCGAGTAGCTGGGATCGTCACGCACCGGCAGCGTCCAGGTACCGCCGGTGGTGTGACGTTTTTGGGACTAGAAGATGAAACCGGGTTGATGAATATCCTCTGCACGAAGCCGTTGTGGAACCGCTTCCGGATGGTTGCAACTACCGCGCGTGCGCTTGCGATCCGCGGTGTTGCACAGAATGCCTCTGGCGCCGTAACCATCGTGGCAGATCAGCTAGTGCCGTTGGACGAGTTCGTGGATCAACCCGTGGTTGCTGGGCGGAGCCGGGATTTCCGGTAGGAGGGGCATCCGCTAGCGGCGATGCCCCGCAAGACGCCATATCCTTCCCACCGCGCGCACCCACTAAGCTGACATCTTGTGACCAACCACGATCCCGCCCCTCAAACCTGCCACTTTCTGTTCGATCGTCCGGTAATCCCGCCGAACACAGGCAACGCGATTCGACTAGCAGCAGTAACCGGTGCCACGTTGCATCTGGCGGAACCGTTGGGCTTCAACTTCGAGGACAAAAACCTCAAGCGCGCCGGGTTGGACTACCACGATCTGGCGCAGGTGCAGATCCACCCCTCCATCGATGCGGCGCTGGAGCATTTCACGCAGCAGGGCAGTCGCATCTTCGCGTTCACCGCACACGCGGATACGTGGTTTACAGATATTGAATATCGCGCTGACGACGTTTTACTATTCGGCCCCGAACCTACGGGATTGGCCGAGGAAGTGATTGCCGATCCGCGGATTACTCAGCTAGTTCGCATTCCAATGATCCCGGGCCGACGCAGCCTGAACTTGGCGAATGCTGCCACCGTGGCTGTTTATGAAGTCTGGCGGCAGCACCAATTCGCTGGTGGTTCTTAGGTATTAACAATTTTCCACTAGTACGCTAGAGCCCATGACGGCTGAAAAACTGGATGGAAAACTGTACCGCGACGAGATTTTCGCTGACCTCGCACAGCGCGTTGCCAAATTAAAGGAACAAGGCATTACCCCTGGTCTAGCGACGGTATTGGTGGGCGACGATCCAGGCAGCCACGCCTATGTGAAGATGAAGCACCGCGATTGCGAAGAAATCGGTGTGGCATCCATCCGCCGCGATCTACCAGCAGACACCACGCAGGAGCAGCTAGAAGAGGTCGTGCGCGAGCTCAACGAAGACCCTGCATGCACCGGCTATATCGTCCAGTTGCCGTTGCCGAAGCATCTCGACGAGAACCGTATTCTTTCGCTGATCGATCCAGACAAGGACGCCGATGGCTTGCACCCTGTGAACTTGGGCAAGCTGGTGCTCAACGAACCAGCACCATTGCCTTGTACCCCGAATGGTGCCATCCACCTACTGCGTCGCTTCGGCGTAGAGATCAACGGCGCCAAGGTATGCGTGATTGGCCGAGGTGTTACCGTCGGCCGCCCCATCGGTTTGATGTTGACCCGCCGCAGCGAAAACGCCACCGTCACCCTGTGCCACACGGGTACGAAGGATCTCGCCGCAGAGACTAAGCAAGCCGACATCATCATCGCCGCCGCAGGTGTGCCACATATGCTCACCGCAGATATGGTCAAACCCGGTGCTGCCATTCTTGACGTCGGCGTTTCCCGCGTCGATGGCAAATTAGCTGGCGACGTACACCCAAGCGTCTGGGAAGTAGCCGGCCATGTCTCCCCAAATCCCGGTGGTGTTGGGCCACTAACCCGCGCGTTCCTAGTGCGCAATGTAGTAGAACGCGCAGAGCTTACCGCCGGCGACAAGTAACCACCCGGTTGCATCGTGCGTGAAATAGCGAAACGGGCGCGCCGGGCGGATCTGCCAGATCCGAAGGAAAATCCGCATAGTCCGCCGAAAGCGCGGGGAGAAAACTGGAATCCTCGCCTGCAGTATCTGCTGTACATGGGACTATTCGTAGGCTTCGGTGCGTTTGCAGTGTTCTTAGGGCTGAATCGGTGGCGCCGTGCGACGTTCGTCCTAGGAATAACCATGATGTATCTGGGACTATTACGCCAGTACCTACCTGATTCGCTGCTGGGAGTAATGAGTGTGCGCTCCCGCAATTTCGATACCCTTTTTTGTGGACTCACGGGAGCAGCCATGGTGTTCTTGGCAGTCTCTGTGGATGCGCTAGGCAGCTAACGTCTAGCTGACAATAAACCGGCGCACGATCCGCTCTACTTGGTCTAATTCGGTTAAGAATCCATCGTGGCCAGTGGCCGATTCAATCCGCTCTAACCCCAGGCAGTTGCCCAGATTCTTCGCTAGATGCTCCTGTTGGTGGAAGGGGTACAAAATATCTGTGGTTACCCCTGCGACCAACGTAGGTACCTGCGAGCTGGCTAACGCATCATTAATGCCACCGCGATTTCGGCCTAAATCATGACGATTCAACGTATCGGTCAAAATCACATACGAACCCGCATCAAATCGCGACGCCAGCTTATCGGCCTGATGATCCAAATAGCTTTCAATCTGGAACCGCCCCTGACCACGCATTTTTCCTAGCGGATCTTCGCCCGGTTGCGCGGCCACCCCAAAACGATCATCGATTTCTAGCTCGCCGCGGTAGGTCAAATGAGCTATACGACGAGCAAAGCCCAGCCCCTGCCGGGGTTGTTGCCCCGTGTGGTAATAGTCGCCATCATGCCAGTGCGCATCAGATTCAATGAATTGGATCTGAGCGGATTGGATACCGATCTGCCAGGCACTAGCGCGCGCCGAAACGCAGAGCGCTAAGGCTTTATCGACGCGATCGGGATACATCAGCGTCCACTCCAAAGTGCGGGCACCACCTAATGAGCCACCGATAATGGCCTGCACTTTATTGATACCCAGCTTTTCTAGAGCCAGCTTTTCGGCAGCCACCAGGTCGCGCACCGATAACGCTGGAAAACGTGAGCCCCACGCTTGGCCTTCGGCATCCAGTGAAGCCGGGCCAGTACTGCCTTGGCAGCCTCCCAATACATTGGTGCAAATGATGCAGAAGCGATTGGTATCTAAGGCGCGGCCAGAACCAATCATGCCGTTCCACCATCCCTTGGTGGGATGGATTTGATCCGCTGGCCCAGAAGCGTGAGCATCGCCAGTAAGCGCGTGCTCTAAAACAATGACATTCGACCGATCGTGGTTGATCTTGCCCCAGCGCTCGAAGCAGATCACAGCATCGAGGATGGTGGCTCCAGCTTCAGTGGTGAAATCACCGATGGATACAAAACCTGGTTGCCCCTCCGGCGGTAGAGCGGGAAAGTCATTGGCGGTTTGCGGCTGGCTGACGCCGGGAGATTTATGGGTTCGACACTCGTGCAAAAGCTTGCTCCAAGTCTGCAATGATGTCGCGGACATCTTCGATACCAACGGACAGGCGGATAGTCGCTTCTGTAATACCGGCTTTAGCCAGTTCTTCGGCGGTGGACTGTGAATGAGTAGTGGTAGCCGGATGAATCACTAGCGAGCGGACATCGCCGATATTGGCCACATTGGAATGCAGCGACAAAGCATCGATGAAACGCCAGGCTTGCTCGCGGGTAGCAAGGTTTTCTGTTGCGGTTGCGGTGGTGTTGGTGCCGTCGCCAGCTAAATCAAAACTCAACACGGATCCGGCGCCTGGTAATTCGAGGCGATCGATGATGTGGTGCCACGGAGAGTCTTCGAGGCCAGAGTAGTTTACGCGGGCGACCTGAGGGTGACCGGCCAGGAACTCGGCAACCGCTGCGGCGTTGGAGTTATGGCGCTCGATACGAAGCGACAAGGTATCTAAGCCTTGGGCTAACAGCCAGGCGTTGAACGGAGCCGGTGCCGCACCCGTATCGCGCAGCACTCCGGCGCGAGCCCGCAAGGCGAACGCAGCTGCACCTAAATCTGCGAACTTCAGGCCATGGTAAGCCGGATCAGGCTCAGTGAAATTGGGGAAAATATCGCGGCCAGCGCGCTGTGCTGTCCAGTCGAAGTTGCCGCCGTCGACAAGCACACCTCCTAAAGCAGAGCTATTACCAGTAAGGAACTTTGTGGTGGAGGCAACTACGATGTCTGCGCCGAGCTCGAGCGGGCGGATCAGCGCGGGGGTGGCCACCGTGTTATCGATGATCAGCGGGACGTTGTGGTGATGCGCGACCTCTGCGATGGCGGGAATATCCAAAATATCGGCCAGGGGATTGGCGATAGATTCGCCGAAGAATGCCACAGTGTTTTCGGTGACGGCATCCTGCCAGGACTGCGGATCATCGGGATTTTCCACGAACGTAGTGGTAATACCCAGACGCGGCAGGGTAATGGCAAGCAGCGTGAGAGTGCCGCCGTAGAGCCGAGGCGAGGCCACAATGTGATCACCGGCGCGCGCCAGGGTGAGGATTGCAGCGGTTTCGGCGCCCATGCCAGAGGCAAACAGCACTGCTGCCACACCGCCTTCGAGGTTTGCAATGCGTTGTTCTACAGCATCGGTAGTGGGATTGGTTAAGCGGGAGTAAATCGGCCCAGGATCGGAGAGATTGAAGCGGTTGGCGGCGTGTTCTGCGGAGTCGAATACGTAGGAGGAGGTGTTGTAGATCGGCAGATTGCGCGCACTGGTCTGTTCATCTAATTCGTAGCCTGCGTGAATTGTGCGGGTGTCGAACTGCCAGTTTGAAGTTTGTTGGTGTTTGTAACGGGTGGTCATGCGCCAACCATAATGAACCAAGCTGTCTAGTGCAACTGATGATAAAAAATCCACCCTGATGAAATGTGGTCATCAGAGTGGATGGTTGCTTACGGGCGGGTTAAGAGCCCCGGCTTGAAACTAGCCACGCAGCTTGTCGATGATCTGGTTGAACTCTTCCGATGGACGCATCACAGCGTTTGCCTTTTCGTCGTCCGGCATGAAGTAGCCACCAAGATCAGCAGGTTCGCCCTGGCAATCAATCAGAGTCTTGACGATGCTGTCTTCCTTCTCGCGGAGTGCTTCAGCCACTGGGGTGAAAGCTTCCTTGAGCTCGGAATTATCGTCTTGCTTTGCCAGCTCTTCGGCCCAGTACAGAGCCAGGTAGAAGTGCGAACCACGGTTGTCGATCTCACCGACCTTACGGGAAGGCGACTTACCTTCTTCCAGCAGGGTAGAGGTGGCGCGATCCAAAGCGTCGGCAAGCACTGCTGGGCGTGGATCGTCGTCGTGATCTGCGGCGTAGCGCAAGGACTCTGCCAGAGCCAGGAACTCACCGAGGGAATCCCAGCGCAAGTGATTTTCTTCTTCCACCTGCTGTACGTGCTTTGGTGCGGAACCGCCAGCTCCAGTTTCGAACAGGCCACCGCCAGCCATCAACGGAACCACAGAGAGCATCTTTGCAGAGGTGCCTAGCTCCATGATTGGGAACAGGTCGGTGAGGTAGTCACGCAACACGTTGCCGGTAACCGAGATGGTGTCTTCGCCGCGGCGGATACGCTCCAGGGAGAACTCGGTAGCTTCCACTGGATCCATGATGCGGATATCCAGGCCCTCGGTATCCATTTCCTCCAGGTACTGGTTGACCTTCTTGATCAGGTTGGCATCGTGCGCACGCGATGGATCCAACCAGAACACAGCAGGAGCGCCAGTGGCACGAGCGCGGGTAACTGCAAGCTTCACCCAGTCGCGGATTGGAGCATCCTTGGTCTGGCAGGAGCGCCAGATGTCACCTTCAGCAACGTGGTGTTCGATAAGCACCTTGCCGCTGGAATCGACCACCTGCAGTACACCATCATCTGGAATGTGGAAGGTGGTGTTGTGCGAGCCGTATTCCTCAGCCTTCTGAGCCATCAAGCCAACGTTTGGTACCGAGCCCATGGTGGCTGGATCGAAGGCGCCGTTTGCACGGCAGTCGTCGATGACGGTCTGGTAGACACCTGCGTAAGAGGAATCTGGGATAACAGCCAGGGTGTCTTCTTCTTCACCCTTTGGACCCCAACCGTGGCCACCGTTGCGGATCAGTGCTGGCATGGAAGCATCGACGATCACGTCGGAAGGCACATGCAGGTTGGTGATGCCCTTGTCGGAGTTGACCATGTACAGACGTGGGCCGTCTTCCAGATCCTTTTGGAAAGCAGCTTCAATAGCGTTGGCGGTGCCTTCATCCAGCTTGCGGTGCAGGCCATCCAGGATAGCGCCGATGCCGTTTTCTGGGTTCAGGTTGACCTTGGCCAGCTTCTGCTCGTACTTCGGGTAAACGGAAGGGAAGAAGGCCTTGACTACTTCACCGAAAATCAGTGGATCCGAAACCTTCATCATGGTGGCCTTGAGGTGCACCGAGAAAAGAATGTCTTCTCGCTTCGCGCGAGCAATCTGTGCACGTAGGAAGTTAGACAGAATGTGCACGTTCATGCCGGTGCCGTCGACAACCTCGCCTTCCTTTACGGCCAGATCCTTCTTCAATACGATCTCGTGGCCGTCATTGGTGATCAGGCGGAAAGTCAGGGAGTCATCTTGTGGCATGATGACGGACTTCTCGTTATGCCGGAAGTCATTGGAAGCCATGGTGGCTACGTTGGTCTTGGATTCTGGCGACCAGCTACCCATCCGGTGTGGGTGCTTACGGGCGAAGTTCTTAACCGCTTCTGGCGCACGACGGTCGGAGTTGCCTTCACGCAGTACAGGGTTAACTGCGGAGCCCTTGACCTTGTCGAACTTCTTGCGGTCTGATTCTTCTTCCTCGCCGTCTGGTTGGGACAGGTACTTCGGGATGTCGTAGCCCTTTTCCTGCAGCTCTGCGACGGCACGCTTAATCTGCGGTACAGAGGCGGAAATGTTTGGAAGCTTAATAATGTTGGCTTCTGGTTCTTTTACCAGCTTGCCGAGCTCGCCTAGTTCATCGGCGATTTTCTGGTCTTCCTCTAAACGGTCGCTAAATTGCGCGATGATGCGACCTGCCAGAGAAATATTGCGGGTTTCTACATCAATATCAGCCTGGTTTGCGAAAGCTTCCACGATTGGCTTGAGGGAATAGGTGGCCAATAGTGGGGCTTCATCGGTACGAGTCCAGATGATGGTAGCCATAAAAACAGTTCCTACTTTCTCCGGGTGAGCTTTTAGAGGTAAATCAAAACCTCGAGTCAAACATCTACGATACCGAAATTGCCCTAAGCCTTCAGCTTCAGCGATCGACGGTGGCCGGTGAGCCGAACCGCGATCGCTCGAAGAACCCTACTGAAGTAGCCCTACTGTTGGTACGGCTGAGTAGACCGCGAGACCACAGTGGTATTGCCCTTGAACCACTGGCGGGTATCTGGCAGGACACCGATGATTGCAACGGCGATATGAGCAGCCATGAAGACGAAGGTGACAAACGCAATTAACCCGTCGTCGAAGCCCACCCCATAGAAGATGAACATGGTGACAGAGAGAGCAGAAAAGAGGCTATATAGCGCAAGGAATGGGAAGAAATAATCCCGATCGTGCCCCTTAATCACCCGCACGCACCAGGAGGTATTCAGATAGGCCTGGAAAGTTAGCAAACACGCAAGCATAGGCACGACAACCATAGAGATTGCAGTCCCAACTAGGGATTGCAAAGTTTCGCCAGGAGAATTCCATAAAAGGATGAGAGCGAAAAGTGCTAGTAAGGTTTGGGCGAAAGCAAGACCAGCCAGCAGCCAAGCCAAAACTTTCACGAGCATTGGAGCCGTCTTCAGCCTCTGTGGCAGGGAAAGTTCAGCATCCGCTGCCGGTGCCGGTACGTATTGCTTAGTGGTGGTTACCGCCTGTGCGTAAGGCCTCTGCTGCGAAGTTTGCGCACTCGACGATGCCGGGCCATTCGACCCCGCCGACCCCGAACCCTGTGAGCCAGACCCTTGCACCCCCGATGCCTGCGGTGTCGTCGCACTCGGTGCTGCATTATCCCGCGTGTCATGAAGCTGAAAGTTGCCCGCTTCATCCAGGAATGAGCCATGCCTCGCAAAGTAGCTCAGTGCCCCGGCATCCATGGCGGGTGCCGTGTCGTCGTTCAGCCGCTCGTCATAACGCCGCCGCAATTGATTCGAGCCCAAGATCGTCCGCGCTACCAATAGTTGCTGGACTTGGCCGTCACTTTCAGCAACGCCTTGTTGTTTGAGGTTTTCCACTTTTCCTTGAATATCGCGTTCCAGCTCGTCGCCAGCTTTATTGCGATCCAATCCGAGTTCTGTGTAAAAGTTCCAATGCTGTGCCATCAGGGTTTCCCGTGATTCCTATCTCAGTGGCTTACGTGGATTAGGTACGGCTACTAGTTTAGTTCCATGCCCAAGTTTCTGCCTACCCTTGCCTCCCCCGCGAATACTCGTGTTAACCAGGCGCTTTTATCCCGTCGGCGCCCGGTGCCAAGGCAGGACGACATCTCGGATTTGCGCCGTAATTTAGTTATCGTTGCGCTGTCCGTAGGCGCGTTCGGTATCGGCGTCACCGAGTTCGTTGCGATGGGCTTGCTGCCGTACATCGCTGAAGATTTCGGGCGGACCGAAGCACAATCCGGCGCCGTCATTTCGATGTACGCCATTGGTGTGGTTGTTGGTGCTCCTCTGATTACGGTGCTCACCGGTTCGATTCCGCGCCGCCGCATGTTGTTGCTGCTCATGGCCGCATTCACAATCGGCAACGCCGCAACCGTATTTGCGGGCAGCTTTGGCAGCTTTACGACGGTGATGATTTCTCGCTTCATTGCCGGCCTGCCCCACGGAGCGTATTTCTCGGTTGCAGCTTTAGTTTCTGCGTCGTTAGCGAAACCTGGAAAACGTGGCCGAGCTGTGGCAATGGCGGGTATGGGCTTATCCGTCGCTACGGTGATCGGTGTGCCAGCCGCACAAGCATTGGGGCATGCATTCGGGTGGCGTTATGCGTTCGTTTTCGTCACGTTCATTGGGCTGGCAGCGCTGTTGTGCCTGTGGTTTGCGGTACCGCACATGACCCGCATGCCTAAAACTCGCCCTATCGAGGAACTCGGTGCTCTGGCTACCACCCAGGTGTGGCTCACTGTTGCGATCGGCACTATCGGTTTTGGTGGCATGTTCGCGGTGTATACCTACATCACCTGGACGATGACCGAAGTTGCCGGCTACCCCGAAAACATGATGTGGCTGGTGTTGATGGCTTACGGCATCGGCATGGTGATTGGCACTGATCTGGGTGGTCGGGTGGCCGATCGCTTCGGGGAGTGGGGCATCGTTTATGTCTTGATCGGCATGGCGGTGACGCTGACGGCGTTTTACTTCACCTCGCAGTACAGCGTGGCGGCAATCATTAACTTCGGCTTGATTGGTTTGCTGGGTTCCACGTTGATCCCAAGCTTGCAGACCCGCCTGATGGATGTCGCCGGTCGAGCCCAGACCCTTGCAGCCGCACTAAATCAGGCCGCTTTGAATACCGCGAATGCCGGTGGTGCGGCAATTGGCGGTGCGGTGATCGCTGCAGGTTATGGCTATAGTGCGCCGGCGCTGGCAGGTGCTGTGATGGCGATTGCCGCTATTGGTGCTTGGGCACCGGCGGTGTGGTTGCGCGCCCGCGGTCGATAGGATGTGCGTATGAGTTCTCCGCTTACTATTGCAACTTTGAATGTCAACGGCATCCGCGCCGCTGTGAAAGAACGCAGCGAAACCAACCGAGGCATGCTGCCGTGGCTCGAACAGACCGAGGCACAGGTAGTGCTGCTGCAGGAAGTGCGCGCCACCGCTAAGCAGGCGCAACTGGCACTACAGCCCGCCATCGACGCTGGTTGGCATTGGTACGGCGCAGAAAACGAACTCGCAAAAGGCCGTGCCGGCGTTGGTATTTTGTCTCGTTTTGCGCTTGACGACGTCACAATCGGCTTCGGCTCCGAGCAATTCGATCAGTCCGGTCGGTATATCTCGGGCGTGATTTCCGCTGCTGATAGCCCACTGGGGCACGAAGTAAGCGTGGCTTCGCTGTATCTTCCGTCGGGAGCTGCAAACTCTGCTAAGCAAGACGAGAAATACCAATTCTTGGATGCGTTTTCGGGGTTCTTGCGGGATCTTGGTAGCAAGGGCGCTGACGGCTACCATGCAGTTATTGGTGGCGACTGGAACATCTGCCACCGCGAACAAGATTTGAAGAACTGGAAGACGAACCGCTCGAAGAGTGGCTTTTTGCCAACGGAGCGTGCGTGGATGGATTCGGTCTTCGGCACCTTCCCAGACGAAGCACCCCAGGAAACGCGGGTGAATGCTTCGCCGAAAGAGCTGAAGTCCAGCCTGTTTACCGATGGCTCAGAGTGGACGCCACCTGCGGTAGCGGAGAATCCAGTGTGGTTCGATGTGACTCGTCGTCTGCATCCAGAGATCGCCGGGCCGTGGTCGTGGTGGACCTACCGCGGGCAAGCCTTTGATACCGATGCAGGGTGGCGGATCGATTACCAGGCTGTCACGGAGCCGATGTTGCAGCGTGCAGTAAGTGCGCATGTGGATAAACCTGCAGCGTATGACTTGCGCTGGACGGATCACGCGCCAGTGATCGCACGGTATGAGTAGTTCGGTTGGTGTTGTAACTTCCATCACAATTGCAGCCTTCTTGGGTTGCCTGGATTTATGATGGTGGCATTCAAGGAAACCTTCAGGGTTGCCATCCCGAAGCTGTTCATACAGCACGCGGATTCCAGGGCTTAGGCTCTAGGAATCGAATCTAAAGCGTGGGAGCAAAGCCTGGCTAATGCACTATGTGTGTATTGGCCAGGCTTTTTTGTTTTCTCGGGATCATCACGGCGACGCAGGAGGCTTCGTAGCAAATGAAATACCTCAGTATTTCTTGAAGCAAAGGAGCTAATCATGGCGAAGACCATAGATTATGCGCAGCTGGCCAGTGATCTGGTGCCCGCAGTGGGTGGGGAAGACAACGTGAAGTCGGTAATGCACTGTGCTACCCGCCTGCGTTTTGTTCTCAAGGATCGCAGCAAAGCTGATGATGCCGCAGTCAAGGATCTGGCTGGTGTGATCACTGTGGTGGAATCGGGCGGCCAGTTCCAGGTAGTGGTGGGCAATAATGTCTCGCAGGTGTACCAAGCTTTACCGGCAAACCTGACCGCTGATTCGAAAAACGCAACTTTAGATAATTCTGCGGAGGAGCAGAATCTACTTAGCAAAGCCGTGGATATTATTTCCTCGATCTTTGCTCCATTGCTGGGCACGATGGCCGGCGCCGGTATCCTCAAAGGCCTTTTGGCGCTAGCATCCGTAACCGGATTACTCAGTAGCACTAGCACTACCTACGCAATTCTCTTTGCTGCTGGCGATGCCTTTTTCTTCTTCCTCCCAGTAATTCTGGCAATCACAGCAGCGCGAAAGTTCGGTGCCAGCGTCTATACCGCGGTAGCCATCTCAGGAGCGTTGCTTTATACCTCAATTGAGCCGATCACCCTGGCTTCCGACGGCACAGAGACCACAAGCACGCTCTTAGATTTTGCCTCTGGTGGCGGACATGTGACTTTCCTTGGGATCCCGGTCATTCTGCAAAGCTACAGTTCCACTGTCATCCCAATCATCTTGGCGGTGTGGTTACAAAGCGTGTTAGAAAAGCGCCTGGATCGGATCTTCCATGAATCAATTCGCCAGTTCCTTACCCCGCTCTTCTCACTGATGGTTATTGTCCCGGTGGCTTTGCTCACCGTAGGTCCAGCCGGGGTATATGTCGGTGAAGTTTTGGCAAATATGCTTCAGGCTGTCTACAGTGCCTCTCCAGTCATCGCTGGTATCTTGCTGGCAATGTTGTGGCAGGTCATGGTGATCTTTGGTGTGCACTGGGGAATTGTGCCTGCGTTCATTAACAATGTGGCAGTCAATGGTTACGATCCGCTTATTAGTCCACTATTTCCTGCAGTACTCAGCCAGGCTGGTGCAGCATTAGGAATCTTCTTGCGCTTGCGCTCTGCAAAGCCGAAAGCATTGGCTGGATCAGCTGCTCTGGCCGGTATCTTCGGCATTACTGAACCTGCGGTTTATGGCGTGACTTTGCCACGTAAACGACCATTCGTGCTGGCAGTTCTTGCTGCGGGTATCGGTGGCGCCGTAGTCGGTATCGCCGAAGTACGTTCCTACACAGTCGGAGCGCCAGGCCTGCTCACACTAAGCTTTGGTATCGACCCAAATGGCGACAGCCTGGCCAACTTCGCTTGGCTCACGATCGGCACACTGGTCAGCTTTATTCTCGCCACGGTACTTTGCTACTTCTTTGGACTCAGCAAGGAAGAACTTGCCGAAGACCGCGCCGAAGCTAATCCAACTCCAGCTCCCGAAATCGCGCCTAACGCTGCTACCACTGAATTCATCAGCCCTGCTACTGGTGAAGTGATCCCACTGGAGCAAGTAGAAGACCCAGTATTCTCCTCCGGAAGCATGGGCAATGGAGTCGCAGTAAAGCCTGAAGGCGGAGTAATCACCGCTCCCGCGGCTGGCGCCATCAAAGTAGCTATGAAGTCTGGTCACGCCTATGGCATCCGTACCGCTACTGGAATGGATGTGTTGATCCACGTCGGACTAGACACAGTAGGCCTGGAAGGCGAAGGTTTCACTCCGCTGGTACAACGTGGCGACACCGTTGAAGCTGGTCAGGTACTAGCTGAGGTGGATTGGGAATTGCTCTCCAGCCGAAATCTGGATCCCACCACTATCTTGGTGGTTACAAAACCGAATACCACGCAGGTCACCCCACTACAGCTTGGCAGCATTGCCCAAAATGAGCCTCTTGCCCTGATCAGTAATGAAGCTGAATCAGCTGAAGAAACTGCAAATCAAACAGCAGAAGAAACTGCATAAAGAAAGGAATCAATCAATGCAGTACGAAAAGCTTCCCGCATTTCCAACCGACTTCTTCTGGGGTGCTTCCACCTCTGCTTATCAAACTGAAGGCGCATGGAATGAAGATGGCAAAGGCCCATCGGTCATCGATGTCCGCACGGATCTGCCTGAAGGTACCTGCGATTACACTGTGGCTTCGGATACTTACCACCACGTAGAAGAAGACGTCGAACTCTTTGCCGAGCTGGGCTTGAAAGCATACCGGTTCTCCATTGCTTGGACGCGCATCGTTCCGGATGGTGATGGTGAAGAAAACCCAGCCGGTATCGCGTTCTACCACCGCCTGATCGATGCTCTTTTGGCTAAAGGCATCGAGCCAATCGTGACGATGTACCATTTCGATTTACCAGCGGCTTTGGACGAAAAGGGTGGCTGGGCTAATCGCAATACCGTGGATGCCTTCGAGCGTTACGCTCGCATTCTCTTCCGCGAGTACGGCGACAAGGTCACCTACTGGTTGACCATCAACGAGCAGAACATGATGATTTTGCATGGCGACGCCATTGGTACCACCACCCTTACCGGCGAAGCTGCCAAAAAGGATCTCTACCAGCAGAATCACCATATGTTCCTCGCGCAGGCTCGTGCCACGATTGCCTGCCACGAAATGTTGCCACAGGCAAAGATTGGTCCGGCTCCAAATATCGTTCCGGTCTATGCTGCCTCGATGGATCCTGAAGATGTACTCGCTGCCGATAACTGGGATGCAATCCGCAACTGGTTGTACCTGGATCTGGCGGTTCACGGACGCTACAACGACCTAGCTTGGCGTTACCTTCAGCACCGCGGTTGGCAACCGCAGATCGAGGAAGGCGACATGGATACCCTGGCTGCCGCCCACCCAGATTTCATTGCGTTTAACTACTACAGCTCGCAGACCGTCGCTGCTCATAAGCCAGGTCAAGCGCTTAACGACGGTCACGGCGACCAGCAACTCGCCCTAGGTGAAGAAGGTATCTACGCTGCTGTGGGTAACGAAACACTGCCGACGACCAACTTTGGCTGGCAGATCGACCCAGTTGGCTTCCGCACCATGCTGCGCCGCATTTGGGATCGCTACCGCTTGCCACTGATCATTACCGAAAATGGCTTGGGCGAATTCGACAAACTCGAAGACGGCAAAGTCCACGATGATTACCGCATCGAGTACCTGCGCGCACATATCGAACAGATGCATCTCGCGGTTGCCGATGGGGTAGAAGTCTTTGGTTACTGCCCATGGTCTGCCATCGACTTGGTATCTACCCACCAAGGAATCGCGAAGCGCTATGGCTTCATCTACGTTGATCGCACTGATACAGATCTGCGCAGCCTGAAGCGCTACCGTAAAGACTCCTTCTACTGGTACCAAAAGCTGATCGCCAGCAATGGGGAGGAACTTTAACCACCCAACATTAGAAAGCCGATAGCCCAGAAAAACCGATTGCCTAAAACGTCGTGAAGCAAAAAGAAAGGAACGCCCGTGTGGCGCATTGTGCAAGTATTTAACAACAACGTGGTACTCGCGCAGCAAAATGGCGAACACGCTGTACTACTCGGGCGGGCTATCGGCTACAAACAACGGCGCGGGCGGGCGGTGGACGAAAGCAAGATCCACCAATGCTATGTGCCCGCTAGTGGGCAACCGCCAGAGCAATTTGCGCGCCTGATCGGGGAGATTGCGCCGGAGCAGCTGGAGTTGGCTCAAGAGTTAAATGGGTTGGCACAAGATATTTGTGGCACCGTGCTGCCGGATAGTGTTGTGGTCGCTCTGGCGGATCACATTCGCTTTGCCTTCGAGCGGGCTTTGGCAGGGCAGGAGTTTCCGGCGCCACTGCAGTGGGAAGTGCAGCATCTCTACCCGGATGAATACCGCTTCGGGAAGAAGGCGTGCGAGCATATTCGCGAAAAATTTGGGGTGCAACTGCCTGAGGGCGAAGCTGTTGCTTTGGCACTACATGTGGTCAATGCCCAATTTGATGGTGGCACTGAAGGGTTTGAGCGGACTGCGAATATCACGAGTCTGCTGGCGAAGGTCTTGGACGTGGTGGATGCGGCTCTGCCGGGAGGTCCTGGTGTGTTGGATCGGGACTCGCTGGCAACAGCGCGTTTTATCACGCACGTGAAATTCCTGCTGCAACGCATGTTTGCCGGGCAATCCGACCAAGATACCGATATTGGGCGGCTGCGCAGCACGGTTGCCGAGCAATACCCAGAGGCTCACACGATTGCTAAACGGGTGTTGATGGCTCTGGCCTTTGAAACTGACGACGAATACACAGACAACGAAGCCACCTACCTAACCTTGCACATCGCACGGCTAATGCGGATGGGGTAGGGGTGGCGTGGTGTTGGGCTGTTGGCCTGTTGGCGGGCTAATCACTGCCCGGCTAATCACTGCTCGGGCTGATCACTGCCGCAGCATCGAGGCAATGCCCTCAGAGATTGCTTGAGCCAGTCGGTTCGCAGCTGCCCGATCGTCCACCTGGCTACCAGTGCTGATGCGTACATAAGGAGACCCGAGGAACACCTGGGATCCTGGAATGCCAGTGGTTGCGTTGTTCTGAGTGCGGAACACGTCGTTAGCGTAAGTCGGCGCTAAACCGTCGCGAACTTTCCCCCACGTGCCGTACTGATCGAAGTCACTGCGACCTTCAAAACCGCGGAAGACCAACGCATCACGCAAACCGGCCGCTAGTTGCCACGTGCGGCGCTGCTGATTGACGACCTCGAAGGGAACATTCTTGTGCTGCAAAATATCGGCACTAACGCCGGTATAAGGATTGCTAGCAGCATCGTTGTATAAACCAGCAACAGCAAAACCGGCGCCGGAAGGCATGAATTGTTCTTCGTAGGCGTCCTTTTCAGTTCTGGTGTCGGTGATGCCTTCGGTGATTTCTTCGTCGGTGGCGGTGAGATCAATGACAGCGTCGAAGGAGTAGGAAGTTGCCACGGCGCTATCCTCGGCGCCATCCGCAGCGCCATCCTCCGCGTGTAATACCGTCACGGTCGCACCATTGTCACGCAGGTGCTCCACGACAGTGCGGCTGGCTTGGCTCTCGTCGTCGATGCGAACCGCAATCGAGCTGCCAATCAACGGCGACGTATCCTCATTCGCCGGCAGAATCGGCTGCCGCGGTGGCGCCCACACTGGATTCGGCGAACCGGGAGGCTCCGGGGAATCCTCCAACATCTGCTCAATCTGGGCTTCAGTGAATTGCCGATCCACCGCGTAAATTGTGGTGGCACCCCGCGAATAAATCGGGGTTAACCCCGGCGACCACCACGCCCACGAACGCATGCTCAAGTTCGCTGGATTCGACGCCCGTACCGAAGGCGGCGAGCTGACCACATAGTTAATCTCCAGCTCTTCAATAGCAGCATTCACGCCGGTGGCACCTGCCGGTTTATCGGAGGAAAGCTCGGCCAGGTCTTGCAGCGAGATAGCGTCGTCGGTAGCTAAATCGATGTTGCCGAACAGGAGCTGGGAGAGCTCGGCGTCATCATCCGAGAAACTGTAATGCCGGTAGAGCGTGGGCAGCCCCTCCAGCGCGTACATCATGCCGGAGCCCTCGTGCTGATTGTTCAGGATCAAGCCCTCGTGAGCCTTCGGCTGCGTGGCGAGCCAACTTGCGGCCTCGAGATCGGCTTGCGTCATTAGGAAGCGCCCATCACTACGCGTTGCAGCATCGGCAAACAGAGGTTGCGCCAACCACGTCACGGGCACCAGCGCGACGGTGAGCACCATAGAAATAAACACCGCCGTAGTTCGAGATGCCTGACGACGACGCGCAAACGCCCTCGTGCACACCCACAGCAGCGCTGCAATGGCCACACCAATGCCTACCAGGCGTAATAGGCCAATAGGAGCCTGGAGGCGGTACGACATGTCGTAGTAGAAACTGCCCACAGACTGCAGCACGTCGCCAATAGCTTCGATACGTACTTGGGCACTTTCGGCTACCACCCCAAGAATCAGTGTAGTAACCAGCGGCCACCACTGATAGCCACCTGCTTTAGTGGCCAGCAGAATCAATCCAGCTAGTGCTGCGAGAGCTGGGATCAAGAACCACCACTGGTATTCCAAGTAGCGCGATGTGCCGGTTAGCGTCCACAGCAGAGATTCGCCACGCTCTAGATCCATCTGGCCGGTGAAGCTGGCCACCGTTTCACTCTGTCCCAGCATGGATTCCAGCAGTGGCCAGGAAAGGGCGATGCCCAGTAGGCCGCCGAGCAGCACGCCAGGTAGTACCCGCCAGCGTCGTTTGCTACCTAGCCACCAGGTGACGGCGAAGATGGCTAGCGTCATGGCCGATGCCGGATGTAGGGCCAGAACTCCCACGAGCGCCAGCGCAATCGGCACTACACGTGGCTTGAAAAACAGCACTAACGCTGCAGGAATTACACAGACTGAGGCCAAGTACGGCATCGAAGACGTCGCCAGCAGGCTTACCCAAATCTCTGGTGCCCATAGCGCGGCTACCGCAGCCAAAGGTGCGGCCGGCCACAACTGTGGCAGGCGTGATCCTGCAGCAAAGACGTGCCAGGTCAGCCAAGCGATACCAGCGGGAAGGATTAATGCCGGTGCGATCACGGCAAACACATTGGCCTGAAGTACTGCGGGTGCGTGCTCGCCGCCAGGCAATAGGGAAGCAGCCGCATGCCAACCAGAAGGGTAGAAGTGCTCAGAGCCAGTTTCTTGCGAGTACAAACCACCGGTCAGCGTAGAAGACGCAATTCCGGTTTGACGGGTGTATTCCAGGAAGTTGTAATGCCACTGCATATCCCACGCTTCACGCATGGTGTGTGCGCCATTGGACAAGGAATTCAGCGCCAACCAACCGCGTGCAATCGAGATCGCGGAAACTGCAGCAACCACCAAACTAGTAACGGCGAGTGCGGTACGACGACGGAAATCGCTCGGTAAAGAATCGTTTGCAGAATCCTGTGTACTATGCTGACCGGCATTCTGCGCACCATCATTGTGCACTGATTGTGGGGATTGTGTTTCGTCTGTGTGCTGGTTGCGCTTTTTGAGCTTTAAGGCATTCCGGGCAAAACGAACGGCGATGCGCCCGAGCAACGCCAACACACAAGTAATAGCTGTGGCGACTACTAGTGCATGCCAAGACCAATCAATACCAACGTCGCCAACAAACCAGGCGGTAAAACCAATAAGTCCGAAAGACACTGGAGGTGCGGCCGCCACAGCCGCGAGCGGGCGGATTCGGGCAGCCCAGCAAACTAACCATCCGGGTGCGATAACCACTAGGGCAGTGGTCAGGATGGCTAAGGCGACGTCATTCATGTAGATACGTATACCACCAAGCTACGAATGGTTATATACGTAAACTCCAGCGTTTCTTCCACCCCAGCAATACCAGTAGGAATCGTCGTTAGCGTCCCGCTGTGGGATGCAGTCCATCTGAATATTTGGGTCTCTACCTTGCTGGTTCGCAGCAACCGCTGGACTGTAGGCAGTAACTTGGATCGATCCGGAGGTAGCAGCATCGCGTTCTCCAATCGCTCTCGCAACATTGAGCGCAAAAGGACAGGTGGTATCGGTACCAGATTCTGTTCCCACCCAATAGGCGGAGTTAATTGTTCCGCAATCTGCCTTTACCCTTAAACCACTGCCTGGAGCCGAAGCTTGAGTGGGGGTAGCGGTCTCTGTTGTAGTAATCGTGGCCGCTGATGGTGGAGTGGATTCCTCTGTAGCCACAGATGTATTGGAGCTGGCTGTGCCAGTCGCTGAATCATCAGAGTTAGAGAAGAAGAAATAAGCAATCACGCCGATGAGCACCACCAAGATTGCTGCAAGCCCAATAATCAGCGCGATCAGCCCGGTATTCGATTGACCCCGGCCACCGGCGCCAGCACCACCGCCAGGAGCTCCTACCCCTGCAGTGCCGTATTGGGGCTGGCCATAAGGTTGCTGAAATGGCTGCTGATACTGCTGCGTTTCCGGAGCGTGTTGGTACTGAGGCTTGTGCGCAGGCTGTTGTGCCTGCTGAGGCGGCTGCGCATAGTCATAATCAGAGTGGAATTGTTCGGTTTCTGCCGCACTCCACGCGGTCTCGTCACTACTCCAATTGTTCGCATTGTTATTGCCGTTGTTGCTGTTATCAGCCATGTGTATCTCCAATCATGTCGATGATTCCGGCTGTGATCGCGGTTGCAAAACGTTCACGCTGCTGGGCAGATTGAAGCAGCCCAATATCTACCGAGTCCCGCATATTCCCAAACTCGATCAGCACCTTCGGCTTCGAAGACAAGTTCAGCCCGGTAAGGTCACTGCGATAATCAATGCCGTTACTGCCCAGGTAATTCGAGGTCGCAAAGCCATCGTCCACTAGCTGATCGCGGATGAGCTCGGCCAATTGGGTAGATCCAGCAGCATCATTTTCTGGCAGCGGATCAGACACCACGATGATATGAAACCCGCGGTTGCCTTCAGTGGATCCGTCGGCATGCAAGCTCACCACTACGTCTGCGTTGGAAGCATTCTCATCTGCCACGCGCTGGTCGATGCACGGTGCCTCGGAAGTGTTGTCCTCGCGAGTGGCTAGCACTGTGGCGCCGGCGTGTTCCAAGCTGTCGCGCAACGCCAAATACATTTCCCAGTTGAAGGCTGCCTCTGGCCACCCCTCGTTGCTGGATGCGCCAGAGACTTGGCACGGTTTGGTGCCTCCGCGCCCATCCGGAACTTGTGGCACGTTCGCCGGGATTACTGCGGCATGGCCGGGGTCTAAGTAAATGGTCTTGCCGGCAAGAGGCTCAGCTGCGTTTTCTGCTCCGCTCCGCGCAGCCGAGGAAGCGCCAGTAGTTTGACTAGGCGACATCGTGAACGTTTCTCCAGGGATCGGTTGGCCACTCCAGGTGTTGGTCTCCGATGGCTCGCCGGTATCAATCGTGCATCCCACGGATCCACCGATGAGTACGATGCTGGCAGCGACAACAACGGCAGTACGCCCCAGTACCGAAGTTTTCCCTGGAATCTGCATACTTCTAGCTTACGACGAAAACCGCCCCATCCAGCCTTTAAGGTGCAGTTAAAACCGCGCAGCTGAGATAACCTAGAAACCTACCCCGAAACCTATCTAGAAACTTACGCAGCAAGATACGTTGCGTACCCGAAAAAAAAGAGAGGCAGCACTATGAGTTCTAGGCACCATCAGCAGCAGCCTCATCGGGGCAATTCCCAGCCAGATCTTGGCAGCGGAAACGCTGAATTCGAAATGCTGGCTAAACAATTAGCTAACGACGGCAATACTTTCGATTTATCCGTCGTTGTGCTCGGTGGCGTTTTAGTGGCACTGATCGTGTTATCGCTGTTGTATAGCTGGCCTAGCTGGATCATTGCGATTTTGTTTGTGATTGCGGTGGCGTTAATCGTCGTCAAGCTTCGTAGGCGCAGTCCGGTAGCACCGGTGGAACTTACCGCAAGTGAACGTCAGCGGGTGCAACGCACGTTGCAAGAGCACGGGATTCGGCCTGCGATTACGTTGGTGAAAGCGATGTATCCTACGGAAAGTCATGCTGCCGCGGTACTAACCGTGCGTAATTTGCTGCAACGTAGCCAAGCGTAGTAGCCGGCGCAAAGCGTGGCGTGGCGCGCGTTAGACTACTAGGCATGGCAATTGACGAATCAGTAAGCGACCAACCAACCAGCGAGCTGAAAACACCAACTCAGCAGGCGCCTGCAATGGAGAAAAAACAGCGCGTGCTCTCTGGTATTCAGCCCACTGCAGACTCCTACCACCTGGGCAATTACCTCGGTGCGGTGCAGCAATGGATTGGTTTGCAAGATGAGTTCGATGCCTACTACTTCATCCCTGATTTACACGCGATCACGGTGGATCAGAATCCGAAGGAACTGCGCCAGCGCACGATTTCGGGTGCAGCACAGCTGATTGCGCTGGGTATTGATCCGGAAAAGTCGGTGCTGTTTGTGCAGTCGCATGTGCCAGAGCACGCTGAACTGGGCTGGGTGCTTACTTGCCTGACTGGTTTCGGTGAAGCTTCGCGCATGACGCAGTTTAAAGATAAGTCTCAAAAGCAAGGCGCGGATCACACCTCTGCTGGTCTCTTCGCCTACCCGATGTTGATGGCTGCAGACATCTTGCTCTACCGCCCACAGCTAGTACCGGTGGGAGAAGACCAGCGCCAGCACTTGGAGCTCACCCGCAACTTGGCGCAGCGGTTCAACTCGCGGTTTAAGAAGACCTTCGTGGTGCCAGAGCCACACATTATGGAAGGTGCGGCGAAGATCTACGACCTGCAGGATCCCACCTCCAAGATGAGTAAATCCGGCAGCAACCCGAAGGGCATTATCAATCTGTTGGATGATCCAAAGGTTTCGGCCAAGCGCATTCGCTCTGCGGTGACGGATAACGACGGCGAAATCCGATTCGACCGGCAAGAAAAGCCAGGTGTCTCGAATCTGCTGGTAATTCAGTCTGCTTTGACCGGCGTTTCTGTCGATGATTTGGTGACCAACTACCAGACAGCGGGTGCCGGTTACGGCCAGCTGAAAGTAGATACCGCTGAGGCTTTAGAGAGCTTTACGACGCCACTGCGCGCACGCTACAACGAGCTGATGGAAGACCGCGGCGAGCTAGAGCGCATCTTGGCCGTTGGCGCCGAGAAAGCCCGTGAGGTTGCCTCCAAGACATTGGCAAAGGTTTATGATCGAGTTGGCTTCCTGCCTGCGTTAAAGTAAACGGCATGGCAACGAGCACACGACCAGATCCGGCTAATTTGGATCGCGACGCTATCGAGCGAGTATCAGACGACGAACAAGGATTCATTGATAAATTCCGCAAGAAGCATGAGTGGTTCGACCACATCATGCGGATGCAGGAACGGTATTCGCAAGAAGGCGGCAACCACTTTGCCGCTGGCGTTACTTATTTCTCGGTGCTGTCGATCTTCCCGATTCTGATGATCGTCTTCGCATCGGCTGCACTGGTGTTGCGCGGCAATCCGGAGCTGCTCGATGATTTGCTCGATGTGGTCTACGACAACCTCGATGGCCAAATGGGCGACATCGTAGAACAAGTGATCCAAGGCGCGATCGATCAAGCCGGTGGCGTGTTCACTATCGGTTTCCTCACCGCACTGTGGTCCGGCTTAAGCTGGATGAGCAACCTACGGATGAGCGTGACCGCGCTGTGGCGCCGGCCAATGAAAGCCGAGAGCTTCGTAGGCGGCAAGCTGCGCGACCTGCTGCGTTTGATCGGTTTGCTGATCATGATCGCAATTACCTTCGCGATCACTGCGATCGGTTCTTCTGGACTGACCGAAACTGTTCTGGCAAAGCTGAACCTCGACGGCCTGTGGGGCATTAACTACTTCGTCACGATCGTGGCCATCGCCCTTGGTTTCTTGGCTAACTGGTTGCTGTTCGTGTGGATGTTGGCCGCACTGCCACGCGGTGGGGTGAATATGAAGGCCGCCATGAAGGGTGCTGTGATCGGCGCGATCGGCATGGAGGTTGTGAAGCAACTCGGTTCTTGGTTCTTCTCTAACGCGCTATCGAATCCAGCCGGTGCGGTATTCGGTCCGATTATCGGTCTGATGGTGGTGCTGTACTTGGTCTGGCGTATCACGATGTACGCCACCGCGTGGACGGCAACCACCCGCGAAGCGCTGGCTGAAGAAACGCCTGATGCCCCAGCACCAGCAATTATCAACATTCGCTCGGAAGCAGCGGATCGGAATCGTTTGGCGCGGTTGCTGAATTAGCGCCGCTTCTTTGTCAGGCGCAGCAGAGCCCACACGCCGAATCCCACTACTGCCAAAATTAGTGCGAGGATCCCGAAGTGCACTGTTGAATCTTCCTCGCTTGGCGACGATTCAAAAGGCGTAGGCAACTGCCATGGCAAGTTCCGTTCGGGTTCGGCTCGGTGGAAGAGATTGCCCACAGGCTCGAAATCAGCAGGTGCTTCGATTGGGGTAGCGGAAGTTTCGGTGCTGGTAGCCGAACTTGATTCCGGGGTTGTTTCTGGCAGTGCCAAGGTAGCTAGCGCCGTAGGATCGGCTAATCCAAGCTGCCGAAAGCCCTCTTCTAATAGAGCTCCAGCTTGCTGCCAAGCTCGATAACCGTCGGCGGTATGAGCGTCTAATACCACCACGCCTAAGCGCGTGGCTTGGCGCTCGGCGATGCCAGCGAAGGTGTGACGGGCATCGTCGGTGAATCCAGTCTTCCCGCCGAGTGCGCCAGGGAAGTGATGGCCGAGCAGCTTGTTGTCATTGCCCATGGTGAATGGTTCTAAATCGAACTCTTCGCTGCCAGGTAGTTCTACTTGGGCTGTGGCACTTAGTTCCCGGTAGTCCTGATTATCAAAGGCGGCTGTATAGAACAGTGCCATGTCGAACGCGGAGGTCATCTGACCGGCTGCATCCAACCCAGATGGGTTAACAATGTGAGTCGATGTTGCTTGAAGTTCTTCTACCTTGGCATTGATTTTAGATACTGCTTCTTGTTGGCCGCCGAGTGCACGAACTAAGGCATTGGCGCAGTCATTGCCAGAGTTGAGGATCAGCCCAAGGAGCAATTCGCGGACGGTGTAATCCACATTTTCGATAATGCCGGCGCGGGATCCTTCCATAGCGGCATCGTCGTAGTCGGCAGTAATTACGTCGTCTAGCTCAAGCTCATCGAGTGCCACCAGCGCGAGTAATACCTTTGCGATGGAAGCAGGGCGGTAGCGCCCATGTGGATCTTTTGCGGCGATGATGTCGCCGGATTGGGTATCGAAGACAATCCAGGACGAAGCGTTGACGAATTCAGGTACTTGGAAACTGTCGGTGCGGATCACACCGCATTCGCCCATCTTTTCGCCACCGGGTGCCGGTGAAATTTCAGCTGGTGGCGTTGGGGTAGTAGAACCTGGGGCGACGACCTCAGAGGTAGTTACCGGCGGCGGTGGACTGCTGTGAAACGCACAGTCATCGGTATAACGCGTAGTGGTTTCTACTGTGGCGGTGGTGCTGGCCTCGCTGGTTGAGCTTGTCTCGTTGGAGGCGGTCGAGCTGGCCTCGCTGGAGGTTTCTTCGGCGAGCCTACTTGGTGGCACCGCGAGAGTGGCGCTGGCGAGTAGACCAGCGCACAGGGAAGCTACGAGACGCTGTTGATGGGTAATCAACGCTGATCAGCCACCTACACTTTGGTGGTGAAGCGATCCGTTAACCCAGCCTCGAGGGCATTCCAGCCCCGAGCTTCTTCTTCGAATGGCGGTACTGGCTCGGAGTTCTCACCGGTATCCAGCAAGTAGTTGAGCAACCACTGCAGCTGCTGGTTGCCGGCTAATACTTCGTTCACGGCGTCGTCGCCAGCCCAGTCTGCAGCATCGGCCAGCAACTCGTAAGCGCGAGCCAGCTGTTTGGTATCGATGGCCTTCGGGCCTTCCTTGATGTCGTCTACCAAACCGGTGAAAGAGTAGACGTTTTCCTCGTGGACTTCTACTTCGAGCTCACCAGCGTTAGCAGCGGTAACCAGATTGTCCCAGGTAGCCAGGCCTGCTAGATCGTGTTCGTTGTTTTCGATCAACCACCGCACCATGGTGCGTGGCTGGCTGAAGGTATTGATCGTGCCATGCTGGCCGAGGAACAGCGGACGACCACCGAGGTAGCAGCGCAGCGTGTAGAGAGTACGGCCATTGATTGCGATCTTGATCGGATCGATACCAGCTTCTGCCCACGGAGTAGCCGCGTAACCGCTATCCGGTGCAGCTTCCTTTTCCTTTTCAGCTTCACGATCCTTCAGTGCCTGGGCGCGCCGGGCAGCGACGGCTTCCTTTGCTTCGTCCAGATCAGAGGCAGCAGATTCAACAGCCTGGTCGGAAAGTTCTGGAGCTTTGCCGGTGAGGGTATCGAGTTCGTCTACCGCGTTATCCCAGTTGGCAAGGACAACGCGACCAATAGCCGACCACTGGCCTTGGCCAGCACCGTGGAAATGTTCGGAGCCATTTTCGATCACACCGAGGATGGAATTAGCGGCGAACATCCGCCGGGTATCGGTAAGGTCCGCAATATTTGCCAGACTGCGAGAAATGCTGAAGCAGCGGTCTACAGTAGCAACGTTGTCGTAGGTGACCTTGCCGGCTAGAGCTTCGGGGACGCCAATGATGTCGTACACATGCTTAGGCTCTACCACGATGGATTCCGGCAAAGAATTAATAAAGCGACCCCAACCTGGGTGTTCGGTGAGATCATGCGGCTGATCAGAGCGGACAAACGCTAGTAGTTTTTCCAAGCTGTCGAAAAGATAGACGTCGTCGCCCAAACCTAAGACAGCTTGCCACTGGGCATTGCCCTCATTCCACGTAGGTGCCCACAAGGTATAAAAGGTGCCTTCGGTCAGCTCTAACTGAATAGGAATGATGCTCTGGCCTGCCATAATGTCCTGCTATCTCGAAAATGCTATTGGGAAGATCACCCACCGGTACTGCTAAAAGCCGCTCGGGGACGGACTAAAGGTGCCGATAAGTTGTCTACGCTTACTCTTCAGAGATTATAGGGACTTTAACCGGTAGGACGGTAGAAGCCTTTGAAGCCCATACCCATGTTGGAAGTGCGAACGGGATTGATCTGTACTGGATCACCGGCTTCGATCATTTGGCCGTCACCAACCACCATGGCTACGTGACCGTCCCAGACCACCAGATCACCTGGCTGTAATTGATCGGCACGTACTTGCGTGCCCACAGCTTGATCGGCCGCAGTACGGGGAATATCCACACCAGCTTGTCCGTATGCCCATTGCGTTAAACCACTGCAATCCATTCCCACACCGGGAGTGGTGCCACCCCATTGGTACGGAGTTCCTAAAGCAGACTTAGCGTGGTTCACTGCGGCGAGTGCTGCTGGAGAAGCACTACCAGTGCCTTCGTCTGTATCTGATTCCGATCCGCCGGAACTATCAGAAGCTTCATCATCTGATTGAGGCACCGATGCGGTGGAAGTACTGCCCGGGTGCAGTCCATCACCGGAGTTTAAACTCGGCGACGTAGAACCAGGCTCCAACTGAGAGATCTCCCCAGTGCCAGGTAGCCCACCGGGAAGCTGTGGCAGGGGCGGGAAACTCACCGGATTATCAACCGTACCTTTTAAAGCTGCGGTGAGAGGCTCGAGCTGATCTGCTAACCGCTGTAAACGTTCATCTACTGCAGCCAGTGCCGATAGTGCTTCATTGACGATGGCCATTCGCAGTACGGCCATCGCTGCTGGTGCTGCAGGGCCGGCGATTATAGCGGCACTTTGCGACGCGATTAGCGCACCGACCTTGGCAATTAAGCCCGCAATGATGCCACCGACGTCGATAATGGCAGCACCAATGGCAGCAGTACCTTCAGCGATAGCTGTAGCAATAACCTGTTGGTTGCCTTCTAATTGGGTTGATCCTTGGGCAGCTTGAAAGACGCTCGCAGCTGCAGCATTAGCCGCACCGTCTTCCCAATGGTCAGACACTTGCCGTGCCGTATCGAACCAACTCTGTGATGATCCCGGTGTCGCCACTGCAGGTAACGAACTCAGGGCAACAGGGGCAGCAGCAGGAATTGCCCCAAGCGCAGACTGGGCCACCGATTGAACAATCGAGAGCATAATTATCGCCCCAACCCTGCGAAGTTGTGAGCGGTGCTAGATTCAGCTGCCGTGGCTTCAGAAACAAACCAGTCCACAGCCTCGGAAGCAGCGCACGCATAATCAGCTAATTGGTTCACCTGGGACTGCTGAAATGCAATCGCCTCTGCAGCAGCCGAGGCGAACGCCGCCACACTAGCCCCCGATTGCGCAATTCCCACGGCATGAATTCCCACCGGTAGCGCTACAGAAGCTTTCGATAACAGCGGTGCTACCGTTGCGATCGCTGAATCAGCGCCACTGCCACGTACTGCGCCAAGTAATTTCAAACCACCCGATGCAGTTTCCAATGCGGCCGGCACAAAAGTAGTAAATAACGCCTGCAAAGCCACCAACCCCTAAAATTCCGTATTCGTTACTTCAGCTTTCGATTTGCACGGGTAACAGACGGCGCAATTCGATTGGTGGTTCCGTCGTAAAGCAAAATTTCTCAGTGCAACTGCTGGCGTATCGCGTTACGTGCCCGGGTAAAGGTAGTTTTAAGGCTATGGAGATCCAGATTGTTGACCACCCGCTCGCAGCCTCGCGCTTGACCATTATGCGCGACGAACGCACTGATAACACCGGTTTTCGTGCAGCACTGGCAGACCTCGGCGCGATGCTGATCTACGAAGCCAGCCGCAATCTCACCGTGGAGGAATTTGAAGTAACTACTCCAGTGGCTACGGCCGTGGGGCAGCGGTTGCAGGATCCGCCGATTATTGTGCCGATTATTCGTGCGGGGCTGGGAATGATTGATCCGGCGCTGTCGATGATTCCGGATGCGCAGGTGGGCTTTATTGGAATTGCTCGCGACGAAGAGACGCACGAACCGGTGCCGTACCTAGAGGCGCTGCCGGAGGATTTGTCGGGGCGCACGGTGTTCCTGGTGGATCCGATGTTGGCCACCGGTGGGTCGTTGTTGCACGCGTTGAAACTGCTGCAGGCGCGCGGTGCCGATAACATCACGTGTGTGTGCATGGTTTCCGCCGAGCCCGGCGTGGAAGCGCTGAAGGAAAGCGGGCTGGCGACGAGGTTGGTCACCGCTACAATCGATCCTTCGCTTAACGACGATGCCTACATCGTCCCAGGGCTAGGAGATGCAGGCGATCGTCTGTACGGGCCGCGCAATATCGAGCTGTAAGGCTTTAGGGCTATAGGCCGTGGGCAGTTAAGACGCGGAACCTCAGGGCGCGATCTTTAGTCGGTTGCGCCGTACTTCATTTCCCGATCCGAGAGCTTCCGGTAGCCGTAATCGGTAACCTTTTCGCGGCCGATTACCTGCCCGTTTTGTTCAATAGTTAATTGCGACGGGGTGAAAATGTACTTGGTGTTGCCGTTGCTAACCTCAACCCGTCGTTCACTATCGTAGGAGAGGTCGGCCACCAGATTATCCCGGCCATCGCCACCACGGTAGGTCGAAGTTTTCCGACCTGGAATATGGCACACAACTCCATGGTTGCCTTCATCAGTACCGAAGACGGCATACGCAACTTGGTTATCGGGGCAATAGGCTTGGGTATAACCGGTCCAACCTTTGCCGTTGACCGCGGCGCTCAGCCCGGAACGTAGCCCGAAATCAGTGCCATCGATGTCGAAAGCATCGATTGCATCGCTATAAGAACCGCCCGAGCTTTGCGGGCTCGAGGTAGCGGTTCGCGTTGCAGTTTCGGTTTCCGTGATGGTGGTTTGCACGGTTTCTGGAGTCGACGTGGTTTCTGAGGTAGCAACCGGCGATTGTGCGACGGCTGAATCGTCGTCATCCCGATCAGACAGCAGTAAACCACCGCCAATACCCAGAACGACCAGCAATAAAACGCCTACTGCGATGGTTGCATATTTCAGCGCGTTGCTATCCGAACCACCAGAACCATTACCACCAGGTTGGCTGCCATTGCTGGGGTACTGCTGGGTCTCCCACCCGTAACCAGCATCGTAGCCTTGGTTGTAACCCTGGTTGTAGCCCTGCTGATAGCCCTGTTGCGGGTTTTGCTGGTTGCCATTTTGATCCGGGGCATTCCAGCCGCTGTCCCAAGAATTATTCGAGGTCATGGCACTAATTATCTCATAAACAGCTCCGGCGCTGGGGTTATAGATGCACAAAAATGGCCTTTGCGTCTTCGTTGCTTAGACTGGCTTATTGTGATTGAAGACTTTATTCGGCACTGGTGGCAGCACAACGAGACGAAAGTTGTGCAGTGGCGCCGTCACTTGCACGCGTATCCGGAGTTGTCGCACCAGGAGGTTGCCACCACTCAGTTCGTGGCAGATGTACTGCGCGATCATGGTCTTCAACCGCAACTCTTCCCTGGTACGGGGTTGATGGTGGATTTGGATCCGGCAGGAGCTGGCACAAAAGGAGCTTCGAGCCTAAACACCTCCGATGCCCACGACTGGCCAGGCCGCTTAGCCTTCCGCGGCGATATGGATGCGCTGCCAATCACCGAGTCCACAGACCTGCCTTTCCGCAGCGTCAACGAAGGCATCATGCACGCCTGTGGCCACGATGTGCATACCGCGATCACGCTGGGCACTGCCATTGCGATGCACGAATACAACCAGCTGCATGCTTTGCCTACGCCGTTGCGCTTTATTTTCCAGCCCGCCGAAGAAGTCATGACCGGTGGCGCCCCCGACGTCATCGCCCACGGTGCGCTCTCTGGCGTCGATCGCATCTTCGCACTGCACTGCGAACCTAAGCTACGCGTGGGTCAGATCGGGGTGCGCGTCGGTGCGATTACCTCTGCCTCCGATACCTTGGAGATCCACGTCGCGGGCTCCGGTGGGCATACTTCGCGCCCGCATCTCACGGAAGATGTCGTATATGCGCTTAGCAAGCTCGCCATCGACCTTCCGGGGTTACTGTCGCGCCGGGTGGATCCGCGCACGGGCACGGTGTTGGTGTTTGGCAGTATCAATGCCGGTTTTGCTGCGAACGCGATTCCTACCCATGGCACGATTAAGGGCACGATTCGCACCGCGGATATTGGTACGTGGCGCAGCACTGATCCGCTGTTGCGCCAGCTGATTGGCGAGGTACTCGCGCCGGTTGGGGTCACCCACCGCATCGACTACTTCCGGGGAGTGCCTCCTGTGCTTAACGACGATTACTGCACTGCTTTAATCGCCGATACTGTGCGCAAGGTTGATGAAAACGCTGTGATTCAAGCACCGCAATCCAGTGGCGGCGAGGATTTTGGCTGGTATCTGGAAAATGTTCCGGGTGCTATGGCACGTTTGGGCTGTTGGGATGGCAAGGGCGACAAACTCGATTTACACCGCGACAACCTGGTGATTGACGAACGCTGCATTGGTGTGGGCGTGCGCTTGTTTGCCGGAATCGTGGCGCAATATGAAGGGCATTCGGAAACCAGTGTGAACCAAGCCTAATAGGCGTGTTTGCTCAGGAATTTATTAGGCTAGTGTGAGACGAGCGCATTTTTTACGAGTGCAAACTTTTCATGGAGGATCTGTGACCAAGAGGATCGTAATCATCGGCGGTGGCCCAGCTGGCTATGAGGCAGCGTTGATCGGCGCGAAATATGGTGCCGAGGTTACCGTTGTCGAAGACGCTGGCATGGGCGGATCTTCCGTCCTTTTTGACTGTGTGCCTTCTAAGGCTTTTATTGCTGCCACCGGTGTGCGTACCGATATGCGCCGTGCAGACGAGATGGGCTTGCGTCCAGAGTTTTCCAATCGTGCGATTGACTTCACTGCGGTCAATGATCGCGTGCGTATGTTGGCGCGCAACCAGTCTGACGACGTGCGTAGCCAGCTCGAACGCGAAGGTATCCGCATGGTGCAAGGTCGCGGCCGAATGGACGACTACGAGCCTGGTCGTGTCACCCACTACGTCACCGTTGACCTGCTTGAAGGTGGCGAAGAAACCCTCGAGTGCGATTTGGTTCTGATCGCTACTGGCGCTTCGCCGCGCATCCTGCCTGGTGCCATCCCTGATGGCGAGCGGATTTTGACCTGGCGCCAGGTTTACGATTTGGAAGAGCTGCCCGAACACCTCATCGTTGTGGGCTCTGGTGTCACTGGCGCGGAGTTCGTTTCCTCGTTCACCGAGCTCGGTGTGAAGGTCACGATGGTGGCTTCGCGCGATCGCATCTTGCCGCACGAAGACGCCGATGCCGCAGATGCACTGGAAAGCGTGCTGCTAGAACGCGGCGTGGACGTGGTAAAGAATGCTCGTTGTGATCTGGTCGAGCGTACCGACGACGGCGGTGTCCGCGTTGTGACCTCAGACGGACGCGAAGTCTTTGGCTCGCACGCTTTGATGACCGTCGGTTCGGTTCCTAATACCTCGGGTCTAGGGCTGGAAGCCTCTGGCATTGAAATGACGCGCTCTGGCCACATTCACGTGGATCGCGTTTCGCGTACCAATGTGCCAGGTATTTACGCTGCAGGCGACTGCACCGACTTGTTCCCACTAGCTTCTGTGGCTGCAATGCAAGGTCGTATCGCGATGTACCACGCACTAGGCGAAGGTGTGTCGCCGATTCGCCTGCGTACCGTTTCTTCAGCAGTGTTCACCCGCCCAGAAATCGCGACCGTCGGTGTCTCTCAGGCACAGATTGAATCGGGTGAAGTATCGGCTCGCGTGGAAGTCTTCCCACTGGCAGGTAACCCGCGCGCCAAGATGCGTTCGCTGCGCCACGGTTTCGTGAAACTGTTCTGCCGTAAGAACTCCGGCATGATCATCGGCGGCGTAGTAGTCGCACCTACCGCATCCGAATTGATTCTGCCGATCGCTGTATGTGTCTCGAACCGACTAACGGTGGCAGATCTAGCGACGTCGTTCTCTGTCTATCCATCGCTATCTGGTTCCATCACAGAGGCCGCACGCCAGCTGATGGCGCACGACGATCTGGATTAATCGAGAGCAGCTCGCTAGGTCGAGCTATTCAGCTCCGCGTACTTTGCCGCTACCTCTTCTGCTGGTGGGTTCGTAGCAGTGGTGCCATCGGAGTACAGCACCGTTGGCACAATGCGGTTGCCGTTGTTGACGGATTTGACCCACTCGCTTAAGTCGTCATGCTCTTCGACGTCCCAGGCATCAAAAGGAATACCGGCGTCCTCTAGGCCTGCGATTAGCTGCTTGCAAAATGGGCACCAGGTGGTGGCGAAGACAGTAACGTGCTCGGTGGTTTTCGGGGTCTGAATCTCAGTCATGCTCAGCACAACCAAGCTAGCGTGTCGATTTATTCCGAGCGATAATACGAAAAGCGGTAGTGCAGACCCGTACGAGAAATATGCCAGTCGCTCTGATCAATGAGCTTCCAAGCTGAAATATCCGGGGCGTAAACGGGAGTTTCTAACTGCAGCTCAAGGTCTATTTCTGTAACTACACATAGATCGGCGTGTTGCAGCGCCTCGGCATATACCTTGCCACCACCGATAATCCATACTTGATCTGAGCCGGCTACGGCCTCCAAGGCAGCTTCTAAACTGTGGGCGTGCTCAGCGCCGGCAAAATCTGCTCGAGAACGCGAAAGCACGATATTTCGGCGCTTCGGCAAAGGGCGAAAACTTGCCGGTAGCGAATCCCAGGTGCCTGCACCCATAATCACCGGGTGGTTCAGCGTGGTTTCTTTAAAGTGGGCTAGATCTTCGGGCACATGCCATGGCATTCCGGTGCCATCGCCAATAATGCCGTCGGGGTTTTGCGCCCAGATCATTCCGATCAAAGGTGAATCTGCCATAGCTACTACACAGCCACTTTGCCGCGGATCAACGGATGTGGATCGTAGCCTACAACCGCGATGTCGTCGTAAGCGTAATCAAAAATCGAATCCGCCTTGTTTAGCTGCAACGTGGGGTAGGGGCGTGCTTCGCGAGAGATCTGCAGCTCGCACTGTGCCACGTGGTTGTCGTAGATGTGGCAGTCGCCGCCAGTCCAGATGAACTCGCCGACTTCCAAGCCCGCCTGCTGGGCCATCATGTGGGTCAGCAGCGAATAGCTGGCAATGTTGAACGGCACACCAAGGAACATATCGGCACTGCGCTGGTAGAGCTGGCAGCTGAGCTTGCCATCAGCCACATAGAACTGGAACAGCAGATGGCACGGAGGCAATGCCATGTTGTCCAGCTCTGAGACATTCCAGGCACTAACAATGTTGCGGCGAGAATCGGGATTATTGCGCAGGGTATCTAGTGCCACTGAGATTTGGTCGATGTGCTCGCCATTGGGGGTAGGCCAGCTGCGCCATTGCACACCGTAAACAGGGCCGAGATCACCAGTTTCAGAAGCCCACTCGTCCCAAATGGATACACCATGTTCTTGTAGCCAGCGCACGTTGCTATCACCGCGCAAGAACCACAGCAATTCATAGACGATGGATTTGAAATGCACCTTCTTGGTGGTGATCAGCGGGAAACCCTCAGCCAGGTTAAAGCGCAATTGACGGCCAAAAACCGAACGGGTTCCCGTACCCGTCCGGTCGTCTTTATGGCTGCCGTGCGCCAAAATATCGGCCAGCAGATCCTCGTAAGGAGTAGGGATTGCAGCCGGCTGAGTTTCCGGTACCTGGGTTGGTTGAGAGTCAGTCACGCCCGCGATTCTAACTCAGGTACCGAGTAGCAGCCGATTAATCCCGGGAGGCTACGTATGCGCCGTTGGCTTCCTTGAACTCCTTGGCCAGCGCCAGGAATTCGTCGGCAAGCTCAGGACGGCAAATCAACATATCTGGCATGTATGGATCCGGGTTGTTGTACAGAGGTTCGGAGCCATCCAGGCGCGAGACGTGCAGACCAGCAGCACGTGCGACACCTACAGGAGCTGCCGAGTCCCATTCGTACTGGCCACCGGCGTGGATGTAAGCGTCGTAATCGCCGAGCAACACGTGCATTGCTTTCGCACCTGCGGAACCAATGCCTTCGAGGGTGCGTTCGGTCTTATCGGCGATGTACTTCGCAACTGCTGGTGGGCGGGTACGCGAAACTACAATCTTGTGGGACATCGGACCGGAAACTGCCTTGGCCTCGCCGGTGTGGAATACCTTGCCCAAGTCTGGCAGACCCACAGCAGCGTGAATTGGGCGGCCGTTTTCCACCAAAGCAATGTGAATCGCCCAGTCCTGGCGACCACCAGCGAACTCGCGCGTGCCATCTAGGGGATCGATAATCCACACGCGGTCGTGATCGAGGCGCTCGTGAGTATCGGTAACTTCCTCAGACAAAATCGCATCGTCCGGGCGGTGGAATTCCAAAACCTGATTAATCCACTCCTGAGCCAGCGAATCGCCAGACTTGCCCAGAATGCGCCCGCGCAGCAAACCTACGTTGCGCACACCCTTAAGAATGTCGCTGGTGCCTAGTGCCAGTCGGAGAGTCAGAATGTCGTCTTCAACGTAAGTGCTCATACCCCAAATGATATGTGGCCGATAAGAATCTTGCTTGGTGTAATCAATCACAAGGGGCTTACGACGCTAGATCGATCACATTTTTATAGCTAATTGGCCGATCCCAGTAGTGGCTACTGTGGAGCTATGCGCACTTTGTTGAATATTATTTGGTTGCTTTTCGGCGGAATCGTATTGGCGATTGGCTATGTGATTACCGGCATTATTGCCTGCTTGCTGATTATTACGATTCCGGCGGGTATTGCGTCGTTCCGGATGGCGTCTTACGCCCTGTGGCCATTTGGCCGCACTGTGATTGATCGGGGTAACCCCACGGCGCTGTCTTCCACATTTATCGGCATCATGAACGTGGTGTGGTTCCTGGTTGCCGGCCTGTGGTTGGCCATCGGCCACGTAACCACGGCGATTATGCAGGCCATCACCATCATTGGGCTGCCACTAGCAGCAGCCAACCTGAAGATGATTCCAGTGACCTGCTTCCCCTTTGGCAAAGAGATTGTGTCGAACAATCACCCAGCGGCGGCTCAAGGTTTTGAGGTCACGCGCGCTGGGTAAATACGGGAGCCGGGGCAGTGCCGGAAGTCCGGCACATCCGGGCTGCCTACCGGTTTTCGCGGTACCAGGTCAGCAGCGCGTCGGTGGAAGAATCGCCGGAATCTGGTGCTACAGCGCCAGTCACAGCTGGCAATAGGTCGCCTGCTTGCTTCTTGCCTAGCTCGACGCCCCACTGGTCGAAGCTGTTGATATCCCAGATCACACCTTGGACGAACACAATGTGCTCGTAGAGAGCAATCAATGCACCCACAGCAGCAGGGGTGAGTTCTTCAGCCAAGATGGTGGTGGTTGGGCGGTTGCCTGGCATTACCTTGTGGTTCACGATGTCTTCAGCAACACCTTCGGCGCGGATCTCGTCGGCAGTTTTACCGAAAGCCAGCACCTTGGTTTGTGCGAAGAAGTTCGACATCAGCAGATCGTGCATCGAACCCGAACCATCAGCGGTTGGCAGATCCTGGCGTGGACGCACGAAACCAATGAAGTCCGCTGGAATCAACTGAGTGCCCTGGTGCATTAGCTGGTAGAACGCATGCTGGCCATTGGTGCCAGGCTCACCCCAGTAAATCTCGCCGGTGTGATAGTCCACCTGAGAACCATCCTTGCGCACAGACTTGCCATTGGATTCCATGGTGAGCTGCTGCAAGTAAGCAGGGAAGCGTGCCAGATCCTGCGAGTATGGCAAGACAGCATGGGACTGTGCGCCCAGGAAGTCGGTGTACCAAATACCCAGCAGAGCCATCAGCACTGGGACGTTGTGCTCTAGGTCGGTTTCACGGAAGTGCTGATCCATCATGTTGAAGCCTTCTAGCAACCGCATGAAATCAACTGGGCCGATCACTGCCATGATCGATAGGCCAATGGCCGAATCCACCGAGTAGCGGCCACCAACCCAATCCCAGAAGCCGAACATATTGGCAGTATCGATGCCGAATTCAGCGACCTTTTCAGCGTTGGTAGAAACGGCTACGAAGTGCTTCTTCACAGCTTCTTCGGTGCCTAGCTTTTCAATCAGCCAACGGCGCGCAGCGTGCGCATTAGCCAAGGTCTCCTGGGTGGTGAAGGTCTTCGAGGCCACAATGAACAAGGTGGACTCTGGATCTACCTCGTCCAAAACAGCCGAAAGATCGGCAGGATCAACGTTGGAAACGAAACGCGCTTCAATACCAGCAGTGGCGTAGGTACGCAGTGCCTTGGTCACCATGGCAGGGCCTAGATCCGAGCCACCAATACCGATGTTGACCACAGTCTTAATCGTGTGGCCAGTGTGACCGAGCCATTCGCCCGAACGCAGCGCACGGGCAAAATCACGCATCCGGCCAAGTACTTCGTGCACGTCGGCAGCTACGTCCTGGCCATCAACCTTTAGCTCTTCTTCTGCAGGCATACGCAGGGCAGTGTGCAGTACGGAACGATCCTCGGTGGTGTTAATGCGCTCACCGGCGAACATCGCATCACGCTTGCCAACAACATCAGCGCGGCGTGCGAGGTCGAGCAGTGCCGACAAGCTATCGTCGTCAAGCAAATTCTTAGACAGATCCACGTGCAAATCTGCAGCGTTGAAGGTGTACTTTTCCGCGCGCTGAGAATCTGCCGCGAAAAGCTCCCTGAGGTTCGTAGTGCGGATACGCTGGGCTGCTTGCGCCACAGCCTGCCACTGCTCGGACTGAGAAATACTGGTCTGATGGGCGTTGGAATCTACGCGATGGTCACTCACGCTAATCGTCACTCCACGTCTACTTGAAGAGGTAATAAATTTAACGCCCTCCACGATAGTTCGATTCTGCGTCTAGGGTGGGGGCATGAGTGATCAAAACCGCAACCACAATTCCAGCTCAGCCCCGAACGCCGGCTTAAACGGTGGCTCGAACGGTGGCTTAAACGGTGGCCCGGAAATTGCAGAAATTCTGCAGGATGTACCTACCCAGCTGTACCTCGCAGGTACGTTCCAGGACGCTTCCGACGGAGCTACCTTCGAAGTGCTCGACCCCGCTACCGGCAAAGCAATAGTAGAAGTAGCCTCGGCGACGCAGCAGGACGCTCGAGATGCATTAGATAAGGCCGTAGCTGTACAAGACCAGTGGGCGCAAACCCCGCCACGCGATCGTGGTGAGATTCTGCGTCGTGCTTACCAGCTGATTAGCGACCACGAAGAGAAATTAACCTATCTGCAGTCTTTAGAAATGGGACGCGCGCTGCCGGATTCGAAGGGCGAAGTAGGTTACGCCGCAGAGTTCTTCCGGTGGTTCTCGGAGGAAGCTGTACGCCTGGCAGGCGATTACCGTGTGGCACCGGCGGGCAGTGGCCGGGTGATGGTGCTGAAGCAGCCGGTTGGCCCATCACTGGCGATTACCCCGTGGAACTTCCCGCTGGCAATGGGCGCGCGCAAGATCGCCCCGGCATTGGCAGCCGGATGCACGATTATTTGTAAACCAGCCTCAAAAACTCCACTGACCATGTTGTATCTGGCGCAGCTGCTGGAAGAAGCTGGTGTGCCAGAAGGTGTGCTTTCGGTGTTGCCAACGGGCTCTTCTTCGAATGTATCGGCAATTCTGGACGATCCGCGCCTGCGGAAATTTACTTTTACTGGTTCTACTGAGGTGGGCCAGATGCTCGCTGCGAAAGCCGCGGAGACCTCCAAGAAGGTGTCCCTGGAGCTCGGTGGCAACGCACCTTTTGTGGTGTTTGAAGATGCCGATCTGGATAAGGCAGTCGGTGCGGTGAGCACCGCGAAGCTGCGCAACGGCGGTCAGGTGTGCATCGCGGCAAATCGCTTCCTGATTCACGAATCACTGAAGGATCAGTTCATTGCCGCGGTAACTAAACAATTGCAGCAACTGCAGCTCGGCCGGGGTACTGATCCGAATACGCAACTAGGGCCGCTGGCGATGGCAGATCAGCAGGATACGGTGACAGAGCTTGTCGACGACGCCATCAGCAAAGGCGCCAAAGTAGCCTGCGGTGGCAAGAAACCCGAACTATCTGGCGAGCTTGCCGGCGGCTACTTCTTCGAACCAACGGTGCTCTACGACATCCCGGACGGGGCTCGGATCATTGACGAAGAAATCTTCGGGCCAGTAATTGCAGTACGCACATTTACTTCCGACGAAGAGGCAATCGCAGCAGCTAGCGATACCAAGTTCGGCCTAGCAGCTTATGTATTCAGTGAGAACCTCTCGCGGGCTTTGGGCGCTGCAGAAAAGATTGAATCGGGCATGGTGGCCGTAAACAAGGGCGCATTGTCCGATCCTTCCGCACCATTCGGCGGCGTGAAGCAATCCGGTATTGGCCGCGAAGGTGGCTTTACCGGCATTGATGAATTCCTGGAGACCAAGATGATCGCGCTGGAGGATTTCTAGGGCTCGAGGGGTAGCGTGAGGCAGGGCTCGCTTGCCGAGCTCGCCCGCTTATCCCAACCGGCCTCGTCCCATACGCAGCAGCGCAGAGGCAATGGTCGGCCCTTCGGAGCCGAGCTCATCGCGGAACTCATTGATGATTTGTAGTTCCCGGCTGTGGACAAGCCGGGTTCCGCCCGAATCAAGGCGCGTGCGGCCAACTGCCTTAGAGATTTCCGTGCGTCGCCGGGCAGCTTCGATGATTAGCTTGTCCAGACGGTTGATCTCCTCGCGGTAAGTTTCGATTTCCGCGGAGCTCAACGGATCATCGGTTCCGGTTGGTGTGCGAATTTCGAAAGCATGCACGTCGCTGTGATTGCTCATATCGTTCATCATGCCAAAGAGCCTCGAGCAAAGAGAACAACCCGGGCGGTTTAATCCGGCGCCTGCGTTAGGCTAGTTGCCATCATGGTTAATTCTTGGATGGGCGCTTCGGGCGCACGGCTTTTGGAAGGTCTGAACCCGCAACAAGCAGCAGCGGTACAGCATGAGGGTACTCCGCTGTTGATTGTTGCAGGCGCGGGATCCGGTAAAACTGCGGTTTTGACGCGCCGGATTGCTTATCTGATTTCTCAGCGCGGTGTGCATCCTGGCCAAATCTTGGCAATTACCTTTACGAATAAAGCTGCGGCAGAAATGCGGCAACGCGTGGAAGCCCTGGTGGGACCCGATGCCCGTCGGATGTGGGTGAGTACTTTTCACTCCACCTGTGTGCGTATCTTGCGGATGCAATATCAGCTGGTACCCGGGTTAAATTCGAATTTCTCGATTTACGATAGCGACGATACGCGCCGGGCACTATCCATGATTTCCAAAGATATGAATCTGGATCAGAAGAAGTTCACGGCTCGTGCGCTGGCTGCTCGGATTTCGCATTGGAAAAACGAACTCATCTTGGTAGAAGAGGCTCAGGCCGATGCCGAAGATGGGCACAATCCTTTCGACCGCACGGTGGCAGAGGTTTTCCAGGAATATCAGCGTCGCCTCCGTGCTGCTAATGCTGTAGATTTCGATGATCTGATCGCCGAAGTTGTGCGCATCTTCCGTTCCCATCCGGAGGTCGCCGAATACTACCGGCGCCGTTTCCGTCATGTGCTGATCGATGAGTATCAGGACACCAACCATGCCCAGTACGCATTAGTGCGTGCACTGGTAGGTGGGTATGAGGATGGTACCGGGTTAGCTCACGACGGTACCTCGGCCACCGGCGGCTTTACCCACGGGGTGCCACCCACCGAACTTTGTGTGGTGGGCGACTCGGATCAGTCGATCTATGCGTTCCGTGGCGCCACGATTCGCAATATCGAGGAGTTCGAGAAGGATTATCCGAACGCACGTGCGATTTTGTTGGAACAGAATTATCGCTCGACGCAGAACATTCTTACCGCTGCGAACGAGCTGATTTCGCAAAACCAGAACCGTCGCCCGAAGAAGCTGTGGTCTGATTTGGGCGAAGGCGACAAGATCAACGTGTACGTCGCAGACAACGAGCACGACGAAGCCCGCTTCATTGCAAACCAGATTGATTCGCTAGTCGATCGCGGTGAAGCAAGTTACTCGGACATTGCGGTTTTCTATCGCACGAATAATGCCTCGCGTGCGTTGGAAGACATCTTTATCCGCATGGGCCTGCCCTACAAGGTTGTCGGTGGTACACGCTTCTACGAGCGCAAAGAAGTCCGCGATGTGGTGGCATATCTACGGGCAGTAGAAAACTTCGACGATGATGTCTCGGTTCGTCGCATCATCAATGTCCCGCGCCGTGGCATTGGCGATAAAGCTCAGAACCAGGTCGCCTTATTCGCCGAAGATCACCAGATCTCTTTCGGCAGGGCTCTACGCGAGGCTGCCGACGGAAAAATCACGTCGTTAGCAGCGCGCAGTAAGAATTCCATCGCCGGATTCGTCGAGCTTATCGACCAATTGCGTGCCGACGTTGCCTCTGGCGAATTGGCCGATATTGGGGACTTGATTGAGGCGATCGTGGATCGCACCGGCTACCGCATCCAATTGGAACGTTCCAGTGATCCGCAAGATGCGACGCGGTTGGATAACGTCAACGAGCTGGTCAGCGTGGCGCGGGAGTTTTCCTCGGAAGCTGCATTGCAAGCCTCTGTTGACATCAACGCCGACCAGCCTGAAGAGGCGGATGCGGGTATTGATGGCGATCTTGATGATGGTGTCGCCGAGCCTGGTAGCCTCGCCGCGTTCTTAGAAAAGGTCTCTTTGGTCGCTGATGCGGATCAGATTCCGGATGAGGATCAGTCTCTGGTCACGTTAATGACTTTGCATACGGCGAAGGGGCTGGAGTTTCCCGTGGTGTTTGTCACTGGTTGGGAAGATGGCCAATTCCCGCATATGCGTGCGATGGGAGATGCGAAAGAACTGGCTGAAGAGCGCCGTTTGGCCTATGTGGGCATTACGCGAGCGCGACAGAAGCTGTATCTCACACGTGCAGTAGTGCGATCGTCGTGGGGCAATCCCATGACCAATCCGCCTTCGCGCTTCTTAGCCGAGATTTCCCAAGACAAGCTGGATTATCTGCGTGAAGAACCGGAGCGCAGCTTCGGTGGCTTTGGCTCTGGCAGTGGTTACGGTTCGGGCTATGGCTCTGGATATAGCTCTGGTTCTGGCTGGGGCTCCGGGCGCGGTGCCACGAATAGTTTTGGCCGGCCAGCAGCTGGATCCGCCGGTCCGCGTAAGCGCGGCAACGTGCTTAACCTTTCCGTGGCTGATCGGGTGAATCACGATAAATACGGCCTAGGCCAAGTTTTGGAAGTTTCTAAAGTTGGTGCCCACGATACGGTAACTATCGACTTTGGTCGCGCCGGCAAAGTACGCTTGATGCTTATCGGCGATCTGCCGATGGAGAAGCTATAAAAGCCCGCAGGAATCGCGCCGATACTTCGCGGGCTACCCCAGTGGCTTAAGCTCTAGCTTTTCTTGCGCTTCTTCGTAATCCACGTGGTAATTACGGCATCTTGCACCACCGTGCCTTTCTTATCCACCAATTCGATGTGCACCGGTAGTTCTTGGCCACCGGTTTCTTCCGTGATCGCGTCAAAATCAGGAAGCTCTGCGGTAGCAGTAGCGGTTAATGATCCCTTGGAGATCTTCAGGTAATTCGTGGTCATGGACTTAGGTACCCAACGGTGGCTGGTTGGTACCGAGGCCTCACACAGCATGCCCATGGCAAATTCAGCCAAGTTACAAGCGGCAATCGCGTGGAAAGATCCAATGTGGTTTTGCACGCCCCACCACTTCGGCGACTTCGCGATCACCCGGCCAGGCTCAATGGTTTTTGCATAAGGCATCACCGTACGGAAATACGGAGCAGCCAACGACGCAAAAACAGAGAACACACCCTTACCCACCACTGGGATCTGGGAGGTTTTCTGCCACACTTGGTAGGTTTTCGTGGGTTTACCTGCAGGTTGGCGCTGTAATTCAGTCATGCAAGAAGCATAAAAGAAAAGCCCCTTAAAGGGGCATGAAATACAAAATCCGGGTTAGGAGATTACCGGGAACGTCCGGCTTAGAAGATCGACAGTCCGCGAGCCAAGAACCAGGAGATTGGGTCTACTGGAGTAACGCCATCTGGGTGGATCTCGAAGTGCAAGTGGGTACCGGTAGAGAAACCACGGTTGCCCATCCCGCCGATCACCTGGCCAGCAGTTACACGCTGACCTACAGCTACGTAAAGGGACTCTAGGTGGCCGTATACGGAGATAGCTCCGTCGTCGTGAAGCACTCGAATCCACTGGCCGTAACCGCCGGCAGGGCCGGAATCGATGATCGTGCCGTCCATGACCGACATGATCGGGGTGTTCGTAACGTTGGCGATGTCGATGCCGTAGTGGAAGCTACCCCAACGCGGACCGAAACCGGAGGTAAAAGCACCCTCAGCTGGACGAGAGATCAACGGCGCACGCATAGCCATATCGCGGGCGATGCGTTCCATGTTGTAGCTCAAAGCGGTAGCTAGCTGGGAAGTAAGATCAGCCGAAGGAGTGAAATCATCGACAGCCAGCACTAGCGGGGTATCGCGGGGAGTTTCAGGAGCCTTATCCGCATCCTGTGCAGCATCTTCCGAACCGGCAGACGCTGGCGCTTCCGCCTGTGGGCGACGCTGTTCTGCAGGAGATGCTGAGGTAGGAGTAGCAGTTTCTACCGTGCGGGTAGATTCGCTGGACTGATTCGCACCAGAGGTAGCACCATCAGCACCTACAGGAGCAGCCAAACCCGAAGGGGCGTTGATCGCACCTACTGCAGAGGCAGTAAACGTAACCGCAGCAACGCGCGCGCGAATGGCAGTTTTACTTTGCTTGCGGTGTGCTCCGCCACGACGGCGAGAGTTCGCGTAAGTCACTGCAGTGTCTCCCGAGATTTTGGTGTTTTACCCTGGTTAAACTGTTTACCTTAGGCCGAGCTTCGATGTTGTTCTGCAACGGCGTTGTAATCAGTTCGTTATGTACTCCGATAACGATATATAAACGGCCAGAGACTTTCAAGATTTTTTCGCAAGCAGATTAAGCTTGCGGATAACCGTGTGTAGGCGATGGGAAGGATCCCAGTGGCAGCGAATCATCCAGATCCCCGGAGGCGCAACCGACGTCGGGGTAGCGTCACCAGGTCGCGACGCCTAATTCCCCCTAGTAACGGGGACTTTTCCAGCCAGAGCAACGCAGGTGCATCTGGGGCGACTGTATCTGGAGCGTCTGCTGCATATCGCGAAGATCACAGTGCTGCTTCGCGCGCTGCTGCTCAGATTGAGGTCGGCTCCGTTCCTGTAGGTGCCCAGCCGGATCACGCGTCGAGTTCGGCTACGCCACGTCGGGCGCGTCGTCAGCGGGTGTCGCAAGGTGATGCGCGCGCAACGTCGCGTGTCAATAAGCGGTACGGGAGTGCACGAGGGGATTTTGCTGCCGACGACGCCAGCGCCAATCGCCGTAGCCTGCCGCAAAATATTTCTCGGCAGGCTTTGCTGAAGCATTACGGCCTTGCGGCGCTGACTGTCTATGGAGCTATCGCATTAGCTGTAGTTACCTTGGCCGTCATTGGTGTGACCATCGCCGGTGGCGGCATCCGGCCGTTCCCCGCGACCGTGGCTTCGATCTGGCTGACGCTGCACGCCGCACCCTTTAAATACAGTGGCACCACAGTAACGATGGCGCCGCTGTTGCCCGCGTTGATCCTGGTTGCGCTGGTCGCTTGGCGTATTCGGCGGGAAGTAGGCGGGCGTATCACCATCCGCCAGGTCCGCGCACTTGCACTGAGCTACTTAGTAGTGCCACTGGTGATGATGCTGATTGCTTGGCTGATGTTGTGGGATGCGTCCGGCCAGCTGAAAATTGGGTTGCCGAATTTCTGGTTGACGATGCTGACGACGGTATTGGTGGCTTCCAGCGCCATCGTGATCGGTATGGGTGGGCGTTTGTGGCGGGCGTTGCTGCGCTGGCGCGGGCTCCCTGATTGGCCAGTGACGGCAGCAAAGCTAGCCGCACGCTTTACTGTGTGGCTGCTGGCTTTGGGCTTGTTGCTGACGCTACTGGCACTGGTAGCACAGCTCGATGATGTGTTGGCTGCCTTCGAGATCGCCAACGGCCCTGGTGCAACAGCTGCACTGGTTGGGCTGTGCCTATTGTACTTGCCGAATATGGCTGTGTTTGGTGCAGGTGTACTGTGCGGAATCCCAGTGCAATTCGGTGCTGCTGAGGTCAGTGTGTTTGCTACCGTGCCTGGGCAATTGCCACCAATGCCGTTGTTGGCTGCTTTGCCCCAAAGTGAATTGCCGGTTTTTGCTGCCGGGTTGCTGCTAATTCCAGCTTCGGTTGCCGTTTGGCAGACCCGCAATTACTTGCGCGATAGCGTGGGCTACTACGCCTACCGTGAGGTAGTAGCTGCAGCATTTTTAACGGGCGTTGGTTTTTGCGTCTTGGGCTTCCTGGCCAGTGGTTCGGTCGGTGTATATGGCACTTCCGGCGTGCAGGCTGGTCTACTTGGCTTTGTGACTTCCCTGTGGCTGGCGTTGCCGGGTGCAGCGATGGTGGTGGCCTTGTATGGGTTTGGCTCGCGCGGGCGTGGAGTTGAAGCTGAAGTTGAGGCTGAAGTTGAGGCTGGCGTGGAAACCGCGGAGCTTGTCGACGAGAATGCCGCCGAGGAGACCGAAGCTCAGGCCCAGGCGGCGCGTCGGCCAGTAGCGCAGTCAGCGGCCCAGCCAACAAATCAGTCAGGGGCACGGACTACAGCTACGCGCCCGGTGGAGCAGGAGGCTGAGCCTGAGGAGGCGCAATCCGAGGAAGCAGAGACTGAAGCAGCTGAAGAAACCGGTGATGAAACCGAAGGCGAATCTGAAGATGCTGAAGACATCACCGCCGACACCAGCAGCGAGGACAACAAAACGTCGTAAGCGCCCTGCAACCCAATAACTGCAACGTCTAGCAAGCCAACCGCTAGACTGAACTACCGTGACTTCACCCTCGCCGAATCCGCAGTCCGGGATCCAGCCAGAAGCGTCTGCTGGTTTGATTGATGCTCAGCCGTTACGGGTGGTGGTTCTGGCTTCGGGGCAGGGGACTTTGTTGCAATCCCTGGTAGATAATCTCGATGCCCAGCGCGCGCAGATCGTGGCAGTGGGATCTGATAAACACTGTCCCGCGCTAGATCGAGCACAAGCAGCAGGCATTGAAACGTTCTGCCAGCCGTTCGATCAAGCCGCCAGAGAAAATCGGCTCCGATGGAACCAACAGCTCGCAGCTGCGATTGAAAAACATCAGCCAGACATTGTGGTCTCTGCGGGGTTCATGCGGATCCTCGGAGCCCCAGTGTTAGAGGCTTTCCCAGATCGCATCATTAATACGCATCCGGCACTCTTGCCCTCCTTCCCAGGAGCGCACGCGGTGGCGGATGCGTTGGCATATGGAGTCACAATTTCAGGAACTACCGTGCATCTCGTTGACGCTGGCGTAGATACCGGGCCAATTATCGCCCAACGCGCCGTGCCAGTAGCGAACGACGACACGGAAGCCACTCTGCACGAACGAATCAAAATCGCAGAGCGACAACTACTCGTAGACGTTATTCACATCATTGCCGAGCGCGAATTAATCCGCGACGGACGGAAGGTACGTTTTTCATGACACAGCAGCGAAAGACCATTAAGCGCGCACTGATCAGCGTGTATGACAAGACGGGGCTTGAGTCACTGGCCACAGCGCTGCACCAGGCGGGCGTAGAAATTGTCTCTACCGGATCGACAGCGAAACGTATTGCCGATGCTGGAGTGCCAGTTACTCCAGTAGAACAGCTCACCGAATTCCCAGAGTGCTTAGAAGGCCGGGTAAAGACCCTGCACCCACGCGTGCATGCAGGCATTCTGGCGGATACGCGTAAAGAAGACCACATGCGGCAGCTAGAAGAGCTATCGGTCGAGCCATTCCAACTGGTGGTGGTGAATCTCTATCCTTTTGCCGAAACTGTCGCCTCCGGTGCGGACTACGACGCCTGCGTGGAACAGATCGACATCGGCGGCCCATCAATGGTGCGTGCTGCGGCAAAGAATCACCCATCGGTGGCAGTAGTAGTCAACCCAGATCGCTACGAAAATGTGATTGATGCCGTGCAGCAGGGCGGCTTTGAATTGCAGCAGCGTCGCCAGCTTGCTCGGGAAGCTTTCCAGCACACCGCTGCTTACGACGTTGCAGTAGCTAGCTGGCTTACCGAGCAGCTAGAAGACGAAAACTGGTTGGGGGCGACCTACCGTCGTGAAGCCCAGCTGCGTTATGGCGAGAACCCGCACCAAGCTGCGAACCTGTTCGTCGCTGAAGGCCAGGCTGGTGGTTTGGCGAATGCGAAACAGCACCACGGCAAGGAGATGAGCTACAACAACTACACCGATGCCGATGCGGCGTGGCGTGCGGCGTGGGATCACGAGCGCCCATGTGTGGCGATTATTAAGCATGCGAATCCGTGCGGTATTGCGGTTTCCGATGAATCGATCGCGCAGGCACATCGTCTGGCGCACGCGTGCGATCCGATGTCCGCTTTCGGTGGCGTGATCGCGGTGAATCGGAATGTTTCGAAGGAGATGGCAGAGCAGGTAGCGAAGGTATTCACCGAGGTCATCGCTGCGCCGGGCTATGACGAAGGTGCCATCGAGATCCTCCAGAGTAAGAAGAACATCCGCATCTTGGAGGTGACCCCGGAAGATCGTGGTGCGCAGGCCGTTGAGCTTAAACAAATCTCCGGTGGCATGCTGGCACAAACCGTAGACGCTGTAGACGCGCCGGGCGATGATCCGCAGAACTGGACGCTCGCGGCGGGTGAGCCTGTCGACGACGCCACGTTGGCCGATCTGGAATTCGCATGGCGCAGCGTGCGTGCGGTGAAGTCGAACGCTATTTTGCTGGCTCACGACGGTGCCACGGTGGGTGTCGGTATGGGGCAGGTGAATCGAGTGGATTCGGCCAAGCTCGCCGTCGAGCGCGCTAACACCTTGGGCGGGGAGCAGAAGCGCTCGGAAGGTGCAGTGGCTGCCTCGGACGCATTCTTCCCCTTCGCTGATGGCTTCGAGGTGCTGTCTAATGCTGGTGTGCGAGCAGTAGTTCAGCCTGGTGGTTCAGTGCGCGACGATGAGGTAATTGCTGCTGCAAATGCCGCGGGCGTTTCTATGTATTTCACTGGCGCGCGTCACTTCTTCCATTAAGGTTATAACTACATTTTTAGTTCAACCAATCATCCTCGCTGGTAAAAGCAGGCGCGGGTGTGGGTGGAAGTTCGCGCATGTGAGCTTGCCTACACTTGTCGCGCCCGATGCTGTGGGGAAGAAGGAGACGATTTACCCATGTCCGCATTGCCACAGGCGCATCCAGATGACGTAGTGATTCTGGCCGGGGCACGTACCGCCCAAGGCAAAATCTTAGGGCAGTTGGCGCCACTGACTGCCGTGGAGTTAGGGGCTCATGCAGTCTCTGCCGCTATCGAGCGCGCCGGGATTGAAAAATCTGATGTGCAACGCCTAATTATGGGGCAGGTGATCTTAGCGGGTGCTGGCCAGAACCCTTCGCGCCAAACGGCTGTGAAGGCTGGTTTGCCCATGAGCGTTACTTGCGAAGTGGTCAATAAGGTCTGCTTGTCCGGCTTGACCGCCGTGATTAGTGCCAGCCGTATGATCCGCCTGGGCGATGCCGATGTAGTGGTAGCTGGCGGCCAGGAGTCCATGACCAACGCCCCACACGTTGCTCGCGGCGTGCGCCAGGGCAAGGCGTTTGGTGCTTTGAAGTTTGAAGACACCCTAGAGCGCGACGGACTGGTGGATTCCTTCGATAACGTTTCGATGGGCACGCTCACCGATCAGCGCAACGAAGAATTAGGTATCACCCGACAGGAGCAGGACGAGGTTGCCGCGCTTTCGCACCAGCGTGCAGCTAAGGCGACCGAATCTGGCGTCTTCGCCGAAGAGATCACTCCGATCGAGATCCCACAGCGCAAGGGCGATCCGCTGGTTGTGGATAAGGATCAAGGCATCCGCCCAGAAGCGACCGTGGAATCCTTGTCGAAGTTGCGCCCGGTCTTCTTAGCTGAAGGTGGCACGATTACTGCGGGTAATTCTTCCCCGCTTTCCGACGGTGCCGCAGCCGTAGTGCTCGCTCGCCGTAGCTGGGCGGAAGAACGCGGACTGGATTACCTAGCCGTAGTAGGCAACTACGCGCAGACTGCAGGCCCTGATAATTCGCTGCATTCGCAGCCAAGCGATTCGATCCTGGCCGCATTGAAGCGCGCTGAGTGGGATATTTCCGAACTGGACTTGGTAGAGATCAACGAAGCTTTCGGTGCCGTGGCTGTGAAGTCTTTGCGCGAACTGGGCTACCCACTGGAAAAGACCAATATCCATGGCGGCGCGATTGCTATGGGCCACCCAATTGGTTGCTCTGGTGCACGTTTGACGTTGACCGCGGCGATGGAATTGTCCCGTCGCGGTGCCGGTGCCCGCGCAGGCATTGGCATCTGTGGTGGCGGCGGCCAGGGCGATGCCCTGCTGCTGTACAAGGACTAGTTCCAGCTAGTCCGTGCGGACTCGCGATCAGCTAGTTCACGCACATGATGCCGTCGCCGCCGGCATCAATATGAGCACTTAAGTCGCCTTCGGTGGGGTTGCCTTCTTGGCCGATAACCTCGCCGGTGGCGTCTTCTGCATTTGGAGCCTCATTCAGCGCAGCTTCTTCAGCTGCTGCAGCAGCGCCCAGTGCTTCATCAAGGCCAGGGCCGGCGTAATCGCCTGCCACAGTGACAGAAATCTGTCCCTTTTCCAGCGAAGTGTCATGCACAATCGGCAGGCCACCGAGCTTTTCAGCAATCGCCTTCGCTGCTGGATCATCTGGATCTGCAGCATTGACCTGGCTGATCGCTACGCCGGCAAATTCAGCGTTACCGACCGTGCCTTCGACGTAGCCCGCATCAGTTAGTGTGCGCGATACATGAGAGGCCAAGCCTTCAATACCCGTGGCGTTGTAGACACTCACCGTGGTTTCTGCTGGCTTGTGGTTGGTGGGCTGAGGTTCCGCATCTTCTTCGGCATGCTCCTCATCCAATGGTCCAAGCAGTGCTTCAAAGTAGGCGTGCACTTGGCCTTTATCCACGGTGACTACCGATTCGCCGTAGTCGCCTACGCCATCGATACTGGTTACTGGGATAGTTTCGAATTTCACGTTGCCGCCGGTGAGCCCTTGCATCTGGGTGGCAAAGCCCATCACGTCCCAGTCGGAGTCCAAGATCACCGAACGGCTTACCGCACCGCCCAACTCATTCAAGCGAGCTGGGTTGGACAGCGTGCCAGCACCGAGGAGTTTATTAGCGAACGACGCCATGAACGCCTGCTGGCGGGTAATGCGATCCAAGTCGCCGCGTGGCAAACCATGGCGTTGGCGTACGAAGCTCAAAGCATCCGGGCCAGATAGTGTCTGCCGTCCAGCTTCGAAATTCGCACCCGATAGTTCCTCGTAGACTGGCGCATTCAAGCACACATCTACGCCACCAATAGCGTCGGTGAGTAGCACGAATCCCAGGAGGCCAACTTCGGCATAGTGATCCACGGTCACGCCGGTCAGATCCGCTACCGCATTAATCAGTGCTTGGCGGCCAGCTTCGGTGGATTCACGTTCTACAACCGCAGGCGATTTACCTTCGGCTTGGAGCTCCGCTTCGCGTTCCTGCTTCACAGCACCGTAGACACCATTGATCTTGGTGTTTCCGAGCGAGGGATAGTTGATATAGGTATCGCGAGGGATCGAAATCGCAGTTGCCGAAGATCCGTCGTTAGGCACACGGATCACAATGATCGTGTCAGTATTGGTTGCTGCCTCGTCGCCAGCGCGCAACATATCAATCTCTTCTTGGGTAAGAGGATTGCCTTGTGCGTCGGTACGCGAATCGGAGCCGACCAGCAGGATGTCAGTAGCACCATCGCGTTCTTGGCCCAGCGAGAAATTACCGCCCGAGCTCAAATCGCCGGCAGCGCGACCCACCGTCCACCAACCAATGGCAGAAACGGTTAAACACAGCGCCGAAATAATCGCCAGAATCGCCCGCAGCGACATTGGCCACGCCTGTTTCGCACTTTCCACGTGCGACGGTGGCGCTTGAATATCGCGCGCATGTCGAGAAGCGGGGCGCTGTGCACTCACCGTGGCACTCCTTTAACTTTTGGCAACTGTGCTGGTAACAGATCGAAGACCTATCTTTCTACGATAGGTACTGTAATAACAATGAACCAACTGAGTGTGGCGATTTTCGGCGCGGATGGCCAATTGGGGCGGGCTCTTGAGGCATCGGCGCCGGAGCATGTGCAGGTTGTGGCGTATAACCGTGCGCATTGTGACATCACCGATCCGGCACAGATTGCTGCCTGCCCGCCAGTGGATCTTGTCGTTAATGCTGCTGCATATACGCAGGTAGACCAGGCAGAAACGGATTATGATCGGGCATTCGCGGTTAATGCCACAGCGGTGCAGTACCTCGCCGAGTGGGCGAGGAGCATCCACGCGCCACTGATTCACATCTCTACGGATTATGTGTTTTCGGGCGAGATCGGGGGCGAGAGCGCAAAACCCCGCCGTCCCTGGCACACCGACGACATCCCCAACCCCCAAACCGCCTACGGCCGCACCAAGTATGCCGGGGAGCAAGCCATCGAGCAGGTTGCAGCTCAAGAGCCTAACGACGAGTGGCAAGCTGCCATCGTGCGCACGGCTTGGGTGTGGTCGGGGCCAACGCAGCCGGACAGTCGGGACTTTGTCTCTACGATGTTGCAGCTAGCGCAAGATCCGCAGCGCCAATTGAAGGTGGTGGAGGATCAAGTGGGCAATCCCACCTTTGTGGGGGACTTAGCCGGTGCGATATGGGAATTAGTCGCGGCTTTTGGAAAAGCAGGTGTGCACGTGGATGGACTTGGGCAGCCAAATCGTCGTTGGCTAGAAAAAGTGAAGTATTTCCATGTCACAGGAACCGGGCGGGCTTCCTGGTTTGAATTTGCTCAAGCGATTTTCCGTGCCAGCGGTCAAGATCCACAGCGTGTGCAGCCCTGTGCTACCAGTGAATATCCCACTCCGGCGGTACGGCCAGCGTGGTCAGTTTTAGACCCCAGCAGTTGGATTGACGCCGGTTTCGCACCCCTGCCGGAGTGGGAGGATACGTTAATCCGCGTGTTGGCTTAGGGTTAGGCGTTGTGAACGCAAGCAAGACCCCGAGCAACACCCTAGGCGTAGTAACCGTGACGTTTTCCCCAGGTGAGCATCTGGGGGCGCTGATCGATTCGCTCGATCAGGCAACCGCCTTGCCTACTCATATTGTGCTTGCAGATAACGGCTCCACTGACGGCGCGCCAGAACAACAAGCGGCACGCAGTGGTTCGCTGCCGAAAACCACGATTGAGTTTCTCGATACTGGTGGCAACATTGGCTATGGTGCCGGCGTCAACCGCGGTATTGCCCAACTCCGGCAGATGCGCGAAGCCGGTACTTTGCGCGGTGATTATGTACTGGTGGTCAACCCCGATGCAGTGTTCACTCCGGGCAGCATCGACAAACTACTAGAGTGCGCCGCCGAGCATCCCCGAGCTGCTGCCATCGGCCCGCTCATCCGAGAGCCCGATGGTTCGGTGTATCCCTCGGCGCGCGCCGTTCCAGAATTAATCAGCGGTATCGGACACGCGCTTTTTGCTGATATCTGGCCAAGTAATCCCTTCTCACGTCGCTACCGCGCAGATTCCGTGATGGATCAAGTGCGCGATGCGGGATGGCTGTCCGGATCGTGCCTGTTGCTGCGGTGGGATGCTTTCGAATCCGTCGGTGGCTTTGATTCGCGCTACTTCATGTATTTCGAAGATGTCGATCTTGGCAATCGTTTCACCGAATCCGGCTGGCGCAATATCTTCTGTCCAGATGCTGAAATTACGCACGCACAAGGCCATGCGGCTTCGTCTCATCCAGAGATCACCGTTCGCGCCCACCATGAATCGGCGTATCGCTTTATGGCCGGCCAGCTATCTGGTTGGTACTGGGCGCCGGTGCGTGCGCTGTTGAAGGTGGGATTAACCGCGCGTTGCTCCCTCATATTGGCCCGAAAACAGGCTAGAAAAGAATCATGACAGTTTCGGAACTAGCGAGCACCACTGATGCTGTGATTTTGGTGGGTGGCCAGGGCACCCGGCTTCGCCCACTGACGTCGGCGACACCAAAGCCGATGCTGCCTACCGCTGGTGTGCCTTTCTTGGAGCATCTGCTCGGTCGCATTAAAGCTGCGGGCATGACGCACGTGGTACTGGGTACCTCTTACAAGGCCGAGATCTTCGAAGAGTATTTCGGTGATGGTTCCGAATTCGGCCTTGAAATCGATTACGTCTTCGAGTCCGAGCCTCTTGGTACCGGTGGCGGCATCCGAAACGTCTTAAGTGCGCTGCGCTTTGATACCGCAATGGTCTTCAATGGCGACGTTCTTGGTGGCACCGATCTGGGTGCGGTACTCGATACTCACGCGGAAAAAGACGCCGACGTCACCATGCACCTAGTCCGCGTTCCCGATCCCCGCGCGTTTGGTTGCGTACCTACCGACGCCGATGGTCGCGTCCTTGAGTTCCTGGAAAAGACTCAGGATCCACCGACCGATCAGATCAATGCGGGTTGTTACGTTTTCAAGCGCCAGATCATCGAAAACATTCCGGAAGGCCGTGCGATTAGCGTCGAGCGCGAAATCTTCCCAGCCCTGCTGGAGCGTAAAAAGCGCGTGTACGGCTACGTCGATTACGCCTACTGGCGCGATATGGGCACCCCTGGCGATTTCGTACGTGGCTCGTCGGATCTGGTGCGCGGTATTGCTCCGTCGCCGTTGCTAGAGGGCAAGCATGGTGAATCGCTTGTCGACGATTCCGCTGCCGTGGGCGGAGGAGCCCTGCTCTATGGCGGTACCGTAGTCGGCCGGGGTGCTGAAATTGGTGCGGGAGCTCGCCTGGATCAGACGGTGGTCTTCGATGGTGCGCGCATCGGCGCAGGTGCGGTGATCGAGCGCTCGATTATTGCCGCTGGTGCAGATATCGGCCCGCGCACTGTGATTCGCGATGCGGTGATCGGGGAAGGCGCCCAGATTGGTGCGCGCTGCGAACTAATTGATGGATTGCGTGTTTGGCCGGGCGTAACGATCCCAGATGGAGGAGTGCGTTTTTCCACTGACGTCTAGGAGGCGCTCGACCGAACTCTCGCGCGAACTTCCGAGCGAGCGTGAGGGCAAACCTAGAGCGAACCGTAGAGCTAACCCTCAAGCGCAGGTTAATCCCCTCTGTTGGGGGTGGTGTGTCGTAGGTTCACCTATTTCTTTGCGTCACCAACGCACAATTTTGCCATTCCACTTGACCTATTAGGGGTTGCACGTGTGTAATCACAACTGTGGAATTCAGCTATTGGCTGAAGCTTCTACAAGTTTTGATAGGTCAGATTGCCGGCGGAAGGGATCAAGCGCGTGGATGATTACAACATCTATGACGGATCTTCGGCAATTGATAAAGCGGGGGAGTCTCAGGTGGAATCTGCGTCTGCAAGCAGTGAAGTTCGCCCGATTTCCCAGTGGGCGGATGATCTTTCGGGGCTTTTCGACGCAGTAGATCAGGATTGGCAAGAGCAAGCTCTTTGCGCTCAGACGGATCCCGAGGCCTTCTTTCCAGAAAAGGGTGGCTCTACTCGCGACGCGAAGCGGATCTGCCGTGCCTGCCCAGTACGCGATGAATGCCTAGAGTTTGCCCTCGAACACGACGAGCGTTTTGGCATTTGGGGTGGGCTCTCGGAGCGTGAGCGCCGCCGTTTGAAGCTCGACCTGGCGTAAAACCTTCGCGCCCTTAGCGCGCACTTAAAACTCCCATTCCTGGAAATCAGGATCAATATCGGTTGGGAATACGCTTAAGTACACGGCAACTAGTTGTGTCATCAGGGAGCTAAGCAGCTGGGATAGTTCTTCAGCGTCGTTAGCGCGCTTTTCAATTGCTCGACGGAACACCACAATGCACGGACGCGTAGGTTTACCAGCACGATCTACCCCAGCTGGAATCAGGCGCGCCAAAGGCACCTGGCCATCAGCAATAATCTCTTCCGGAAAAATCGTATGCGGCCTAATGCGCATCCGAGGCACCATATCCACCGCAATATCTAGGTGCGTTAGGCGGCTCCGCCACTTTTCAGCAATCGGCGCATAGGCATCCAGCACAGCTTGGTCGAATAATTCCGATCGACTACGCCACCGCGGCACTTCTGCGGGGATAAGGGGACCGCGTCGCATCCGGCGTCGTCCAGTTTTGCGTCGTAAGCCAGAATATGAGCCTGACGACGTGAATTTCGACGCGCGGTCGGGGTGCTCGTGCTGCGGTGCCATAGCTAAATTTTCAACTAGAACTACAAAAACCTCAACTTAAGGTCTAGACTTTTTGGGGTGAATGAATTCCGTCGTTGCTGCCGCCCCGGCTGCGGTAAACCCGCAGTAGCTACCTTGACCTACGCGTATGCCGAATCCACGGCGGTGGTAGGCCCGCTAGCGGCGGCCAGTGAGCCTCATTCGTGGGACTTGTGCGAAAAGCACGCAGCGAAGATTACAGCGCCACTGGGGTGGGAATTGGTGCGGTACGACCTGCCTACCCACGAAGGCGACGACGACGACTTAACCGCTTTAGCCGAAGCAGTCCGCGAAGCCGGGCGCAATGCTACCGGCCTGGTATTGCGCGATGAGACCGATGCCAGCTGGACGGGAAACGCCGATAGCACCCGCCATCCGGCGCACTATGCCAAGCGCCAGTCAGCCCGCCAAGCCGCAAAGCGCAATGCCCGCGCACACCTGCGACTAGTACCCGATGCGGACGAGAATTAAAGCATTCAGTTAAGCTAATTATTTTAATCGTTGTTAGCAGATTCATAGCAGGCAGGTATGGCTGAATACTCTCTGCGCACTTTTGCGCGCTCGGATCTAGATCAGATCATCAAGGCTTACGACGTCCGTGGCGTGGTAGCCACCGAAGCAAATTCGGGATCGAATACCGTCACGCCGGAGTTGGTGTTTAATATCGGCGTGGCTTTCGGCTTGTTGATGCGCGATGAAGGCGCAACTTCGGTGGTGATCGGCCACGATATGCGTGAGTCTTCGCCTGTGCTGTCTCGTGCTTTTGCTGAAGGCGCCACGCGCGTTGGCCTGAACGCTACCTTGCTGGGGCTTACCGCTACGGATCAGCTGTATTGGGCATCGGGCACCTTCGATTGCCCAGGTGCGATGTTTACTGCCAGCCACAATCCGGCGCAGTACAACGGCATCAAGATGTGCCGTGCTGGCGCCCGCCCGATTGGGCAGGAGACCGGGCTGGCAGACATTGTTTCTATGCTTGCCAACGGATTCCCCAAACTGCCAGACGTTCCTGCCGGCTCTATCGAGCAGCGCGACACTCTGAATGACTATGCTGTGTTCTTGCACCAGCTCGTGAATCTGAAGCAGGCACGCCGGTTGAAGGTAGCTGTGGACGCGGGCAATGGCATGGGCGGTTTGACCGTGCCAGCGGTACTCGGCGAAGTCTGCGACATCGCTGACCTGTACTTTGAGCTCGACGGCAACTTCCCGAATCACGAGGCCAATCCGCTAGAGCCAGAAAACCTGCGTGATCTGCAGAAATTCGTCGTCGAGCAAAACGCAGATATCGGTATTGCTTTCGACGGTGATGCTGATCGTTGCTTCGTAGTTGATGAAAAGGGCCATCCGGTTAGCCCATCGGCGATTTGTGCGTTGGTGGCCAGCCGCTACCTAGAGCAGAATCCTGGTGCCACGATCATCCATAACCTGATTACCTCTGCGGTAGTGCCAGAGCTGATCGAGCAAAAGGGTGGCAAGCCGGTGCGTACCCGCGTGGGGCACTCGTTTATTAAGGCGAAGATGGCAGAAGAGCAGGCTGTCTTTGGTGGCGAGCACTCGGCGCACTACTACTTCCAGGAATTCTGGAATGCGGATTCCGGCATGCTTGCTGCCCTGCATGTGTTGGCTGCATTGGCGGAGCAAGACCTGCCGCTGAGCGAATTTATGGCGCAGTATGATGTTTATGTGCAGTCAGGCGAGATCAACTCGCGTCTAGCTAATCAGGAGCAACAGCAACAAAAGCAGCAAGAAGTATTGGCTGCTTTTGAAAGCCGTGCTGAATCTTCCGATTGGTTGGATGGTTTGACGGTTCAGCTGGGCAACCATGCTTGGTTTAATGTGCGGGCATCCAATACCGAACCTTTACTACGCCTGAATGTGGAAGCTGCCACGGCAGAGGAAGTGGCACAGTTGCGAGATGAAATTCTTGCGATCATCCGTGGCTAGTTTGTAGTTCAGCGTTTAGTTCGTCGGTATTTAAGGAGCAGCAATTTTCTATGGAGCGGATTGATGCCGTCATCCAGTCTTACCCCTGGGGCTCTCACGTAGATATTGCCCAGATGATGGGCAAACCTACGCCTACCTCGCATCCGTGGGCAGAGGCGTGGTTTGGTGCCCATCCGTTGGCTCCTTCGCCGGTGGTTTCGGGTGAGGCTGGCGCGGTTGAAGGCGGTAGGGAGGCTGGCGACGGTAATCCCGGTGAGGCTGCATCCGAGCTCTCCCTGCGCGACGTTATCGCCAGTAATCCCCAGCAACAGCTAGGCAGCGCTGCTGACATTCATGATGGCCAGTTGCCGTTTTTGCTGAAATTACTGGCAGCCGATCAGCCGTTATCGCTGCAAGCTCACCCCACTTTGGAGCAAGCCCAAGAAGGCTACGCACGCGAAAACGAAGCTGGTTTGGGCAAATCTGCTCCGAATCGTAACTACAAGGATCCAAACCACAAGCCTGAGCTGATCGTTGCGCTGACAGAATTTGCTGCTCTGGCAGGTTTTCGTCCTGTTGAGCAGACGAAGAAAATCTTCTCGCTGCTCGAAGTGCCAGCGCTGGATCACTACACGGTGATGCTGGATTCGCCAGCCGAAGCTGATGGCTTGCGTGCACTGTTTACTACTTGGTTGACCCTGCCAGAGTCTTCCCTGCAGCCGCTGGTAGAAGCGGTGTGTGAACGCTGCACAGAGATCGCAGAAACAGCTGAGGCCGAAGGTTCGAACCTGCAACAGGTGATCTCTGGCGAGCTCACCGAGCAAGAATCCCAAAATCTCCTCGAGGTCGCCCGCACGGTAATTGAGCTCTGTGATCGTTACCCGAATGACCCCGGCGTGCTGGGCGCGCTATTGCTCAACCGGATTACGCTAGCGCCAGGGGAAGCGATTTACATGGGAGCCGGCACGCTGCACGCCTATGTCGATGGCTTTGGTGTCGAAATCATGGCCAACTCCGACAACGTCCTACGCGGCGGGCTTACCTCCAAGCACGTGGATATCGTCGAATTAATGCGGGTACTCAATTTCGACACCATCGCCGATCCGGTCGTGCGCCCGTCGTATAGCACCTACTCGGACGCCCTGCAGATTGCGAAATACCAGACGCCGGCGCGGGAATTTGCGCTGCAAAAGTGGGAATTCTCGCAGGCAGGAAGCGCCACCTTGCTTCACGACGGTCCGGCAATCGTACTGTCGTGCGGGAACTCGGTCTCGCTGAGCAAACCAGACTGCGAGCAACCGGTGGTTATCACCCCGGGAACGGCATGCTGGCTTACCGCCGAAGAAGCGGAGGTCGAAATCAGCGCGGACGGCGCTGCGACGGTCTTTATCGCAACCGTGCCTGAAGCCAATTAGGCCACAGACGAACTAATCCTTGGGCTTAGAACCAGTCGCGGATTGAGCCTGGCCAAGAGAATTTTGGCCGGGTGGTTGCAGGCTGATTTTGCTCTTCAGCCTCGGTATTTTCTGTACCCCGGGAGCCGGAACCAGCATTGCCTGGGCTACTTGGTGCGCTACCCGGTGCGGTAGTACCGCCATGGCTGGCATCGGAAATAGATGGCTCGTCCGTAGGGGAACCGGTGTCTTTCGGCACCTCTGGGATCGTAAAGGTTGGCCGTGGGCGCCCTTCAGATCCTGGCGTCGTAGTTGTTGTAGTGGTTTCGTCGGAACCACTGCCACCAGCTGTGCCTGCAGTTCCAGGTGCGGTAGTAGCTGCACCCGAGCCTTCGCTTGGTGGGGTAATCGAAATTGGCTGAGACGGCTTCGGGCTTTGCGCCTGGCCAGCGGTAGTATCCGGCTGGCGGGCAGCCGTGTTCGCCGTGCGACGAGGAGCCTGGCTGCTACCACTACGATTTGGCAATACAGCTTGCGGCGGCAGGTAAGGATCTTCCTCGTCCGAAGCATTATCGAGGCGGGTCGAAGTTTCGGTCTCTGTGGCAGTGTTATCGATCGGACGCGAAGTAGAAATGCTATTCGCTACAGAATCGGCAGCCGTCGAAGTGCCGTTAGCAGAATTACCTTCAGCACCAGCGCAGGCGACCAGCACTGAAGACAGGCAGGTCAGTGTTAAAGCGCCACATAAACCCAAGGCACGAAAGCGGGGTGCGGTTGGCTGCATGTGCCGAATCCCTTCTGCATCCCTGTATGTGATGCCTGTTTTCCCGATCGACGTAAATCCTAGAAGTTAACGGTTTAATTACAAGTAAGCACAACGTATCATTTTTTAAATACGTCCGAAAGTCCGTTGTACAGGAATTTTCGAGTACCAGGTTGATTCGAAGGAGTGAGTAGATGTCCGTGTGGGAAACCGAAATCTTTTCAGCTGATGCTGCCATTGATCTACTAGAAGAATTGGCTGAATTAGAGCTAGAAGATCGCGAAAGCGCAGTGATCGATGCCTGCCAGATCGCCAGTGCAGATACGGCTCAAGATGATGACATCACTGCAGGACTTGCGGCTGCGGTACTTGCAGCAATCTGGTCGGGTGCTCCGTATGCTGGCCATGATCTGGTGGACGAATATCCATTGATCCGTGAAGGACGCGATCTGGATCCATCTGAAGAACTAAGTGAAGCTGCGGCAGCGGTCTTTGATGCTCACACCGAATCGTTAAGCGAATCCGATCAGGATATTTTGCGTGACTACGTAGACGCAGTGGGGTAGCTAACACTGATCTCTAGCTAGGATGGCAGCTATGTCATCTAATGCTGGAACTAACACCGCCGCAACTAACACCGCTGCTACAAACTTTAAGCCTGCACCACTGCCGCAAGATCCGGAACAGCTTCACAATGGAGAAAATCCTGCGTTCCGAGTAGCCGACCTATCTTTGGCCGAGGCTGGTCGCCATCAGATCCGCCTGGCAGAAAAGGAAATGCCGGGCTTGATGGCGTTGCGCGAAGAATATGCTGCGGAACAGCCTCTTGCCGGTGCGCGTATTGCCGGTTCGATTCACATGACCGTGCAAACCGCGGTACTCATTGAAACTCTCACTGCCCTAGGTGCCAAGGTGCGCTGGGCTTCGTGCAATATTTATTCCACCCAGGATGAAGCGGCTGCTGCTGTCGTCGTAGGCCCAGAAGGCACCCCAGAAAATCCTCAAGGTGTGCCGGTTTTTGCCTGGAAGGGCGAAACCCTGGATGAATACTGGTGGTGCATCGACCGCATCTTCGATTGGGATGGCGTGGAGCCAAACATGATCTTGGATGATGGTGGCGACGCCACTATGGCAGTAATCAAGGGGCGCGAGTACGAAGAAGCTGGTGTAGTACCGCCGATTGACAGTGACGACGCCGATGAATTCATTGCCTTCAAGCACATGCTGGCAGCGTCGTTAGCGCGAAATCCGAAACGGTTTACCGCATTATCGGAGAGCATCCAAGGCGTTACCGAAGAAACCACCACCGGCGTGCACCGGCTGTACCAATTCGCAGAACAGGGCGTGCTGCCGTTCCCGGCGATGAACGTCAACGATGCGGTAACGAAGTCGAAGTTCGACAACAAGTACGGCACCCGGCATAGCTTGCTCGACGGTATTAACCGAGGCACCGATATGTTGCTCGGTGGCAAGAATGTCCTGGTCTGTGGCTATGGCGATGTGGGCAAGGGCTGTGCTGAGGCGCTGCAAGGCCAAGGGGCGCGCGTATGCGTCACCGAAGCAGATCCAATTAATGCGCTGCAGGCACTAATGGATGGCTACTCGGTAGTCACCGTGGAAGACGTGATTGCCGATATGGATGTGGTGATTACCGCCACCGGCAACAAAGACATCATCACCTACCAGCACATGCAGCAGATGAAAGATCACGCGCTGCTGGGCAATATCGGCCACTTCGACAACGAGATCGATATGCACAGCCTGCATCACAAGGATGAAGTCACGCGTATTGAGATCAAACCGCAGGTTGCCGAGTACCGCTTCCCGCATGCCGATGGGCAGACCAAGTCGTTGATCGTGCTGTCTGAAGGCCGCCTGCTAAACCTGGGCAATGCCACCGGCCATCCCTCGTTTGTGATGTCCAATTCCTTTGCCGACCAGGTGATTGCTCAAATCGAGCTATTCACCAATGGCGCTGCCTATCCGGTAGGCGTGCACCGCTTGCCGAAGATCTTGGACGAAAAGGTCGCGCGTATCCACGTCGAAGCGCTGGGTGGGCGTCTGACCACCCTGACCAAAGAGCAGGCAGAATACATCGGCGTAGACGTCGCCGGCCCGTTCAAGCCAGAGCACTACCGCTACTAGAAAGTACAGAGGATGCGACATCGAACAGCAGCGTTGATCAGCGTCGAAGGCATTGATGGCGCAGGGAAGAATACCTTGGTCAGTGCCGTAGAGCAGCAACTCGAGCAGCAAGGTTTGCGGGTCGGGCGTTTGAGCTTCCCGGCCTACCGCAAGACGTTGTTTGCGGATCTCGCCGACGACGCGCTACACGGCAGGCTGGGTGACGTCCCCAATTCCGCCTGGGCGATGGCACTGCTGTTTGCGTTGGATCGGCGCGATATGGCCGGAGAAATTGCGCATTATTTAGAGGCTTACGACGTTGTGCTGTGCGATCGTTATGTCGCATCTAATGCGGCCTATTCCTGGGCGCGTACCAGCGATCGCAACATCGTTGATTTCATTGGTGAACTAGAGTTCGACCAATTCGGGCTGCCCGTGCCCCAGCTGCAGATTTATCTTGATGTCTCTGCCGATCTGGCCGCATACCGTGCCATGAGCCGGGAGCAACAAGACCGCAGCCGCACCCGGGATGCTTATGAGCGGGATAGCTCGCTGCAGCAGGCAACGTCGGAAGCCTACCGCGCATTATGCGCGATGTCGTGGCGCTCTCCGTGGTACCGCTGCGACGGCGATGTTGCAGCTACCTGCCGGAAAATCACAAGCGTAATCGGGTAGTAGTTTTCGGGCTTGGGTGTTGTTTCTCATCCCCGGTTAATATTATTTTCATGGCTTCGAAAATTTTGGTTGTCGACGACGATCCCGCAATTGCAGAAATGCTCACTATGGTGTTGGAACGTGAAGGATTCGACACAGTAGTAGTGGGAGACGGCAACGAGGCAGTAGTAGCAGCTGCCAAAGAAGACCCGGATCTGATCCTGCTGGATCTGATGCTGCCGGGCATGGGTGGTGTGGATGTGTGCCGCACGATCCGCGAGACTTCGTCGGTGCCGATCATTATGTTGACCGCGAAGTCTGACACCGTAGACGTGGTACTGGGCTTGGAATCCGGTGCCGATGACTACGTGACCAAGCCTTTCAAGCCAAAGGAATTGTTCGCACGCGTGCGCGCTCGGCTGCGTCGCCAAGATGTGGAGCCCACCGAGACCATCGAAATCGCCGATATTTCCATCGATGTACCCGGCCATGCCGTAAGCCGCAACGGCGAAGAGATCTCTCTCACCCCGCTGGAATTCGATCTATTGCTGGCGATGGCACAGCGGCCAAAGCAGGTATTTACCCGCGAAGAGCTGCTGGAAAAGGTCTGGGGCTACCAGCATGCCTCTGATACTCGATTGGTTAATGTTCACGTGCAGCGGTTGCGCTCGAAGATCGAAAAGGATCCAGAGAATCCGCGTATTGTGCTTACCGTGCGCGGGGTGGGATATAAAACTGGCGAATGAGACTCTTCAACCTCTCGCTGAGATCACTCTTTAGGGATTTCGGCGACTTTATGCGCTGTTGGTTCGGGCGTCTGGCCGAGATGTGGCGGACGTCGATCCAAGTGCGTGTAGTCACCTCCGTGATGGTGGTGTCTTTGCTAGTCATCGGGGTGCTGGGTTTCGCATTGGTGTCGATCGTGGCGCAGCGGCTGATGGATGCGAAGATTACCGTCGCCAGCGAAGAGATTGATCGTGCCCGCCAACTGGTAGAACAGCAGGTGGAAACCGCTGGTACCTCGGAGATTACGATGCAGCTGGCACAAGCTCGCGAGGCGCTGGCGGATCGCACGGAAAATTCCGCAACCACCCGCCAAACCGTCTACGAGGCGGTACTCGCTGCACCTAGTGGCGCGAACGACGAGGTTGTGCTCTCGCCGAGTAATTTGGAAATCCCTGCCACGTTGATGTCGGTGGTCAGTGGCGACCAGGTGGCTTACCAATACGCTACGGTGCACTCCCGCGATGGTTCGGATTACACGGCGCTGATTATCGGTACTCCCACCAGCTCGGATATAGCTGGCCTGCAGCTGTACCTGGTGATGCCGATGACCACCGAAGAAGCCACCCTAGCGCTGGTACGCGGTCTGTTTTTGGGCGCCACCGTAGTGATTACCCTGCTGCTTGTGGGTATTACCTGGTTCTTTGCCAATCAAATTACAACGCCAGTGCGCCAGGCTGCCCGCATTGCGGAGCGCTTCTCTGATGGGCATTTGCGCGAGCGTATGGCCGTGCGCGGAGAAGACGAAATGGCGCGCCTGGCCGTGAACTTCAACATGATGGCCGAATCGCTATCGCACCAGATCCGGCAGTTGGAGGAATACGGCAACTTGCAGCGGCAATTTACCTCGGATGTGTCACATGAATTGCGTACGCCGCTAACGACGGTGCGGATGGCCGCCGACATGATTGCCGACAATGCCGACGAACTCGATCCAATGACGCGGCGTGCCTCAGAGCTGCTGACCGACGAGCTGGATCGCTTCGAGATGTTGCTTTCTGATTTGTTGGAGATCTCCCGCCATGATGCTGGTGTAGCTGAGCTTTCGGCAGTAGAGCTCGACATCGCGCAGGTCATTGAATCGGCACGCGAACAAGTGCAACCTGTTGCCGATGAAATGGGTGTGGAAATTCGCGTGCATCTGCCGGAACAACCAGCGATGGCACAGATGGATACCCGACGTGTTGAGCGCATTATCCGAAACCTATTGGCCAATGCCGTTGACCATAGTGAAGGCAATCCCGTGGATGTCACGGTAGCTGCCAACGAGACCGCATTGGCCGTAACCGTGGTGGATCACGGCGTGGGTTTGAAACCCGAGCAAGAAGATCTGGTGTTCAACCGCTTCTGGCGGGCAGATCCGTCCCGCGAGCGCCGCACTGGTGGCACTGGACTGGGTCTGAACATCGCCCGCGAAGATGCCATCTTGCACGGCGGTAACCTAGACGCCCACGGCATTCCAGGATTCGGCAGTTGCTTCCGCCTGGTACTGCCACTAAACCAGGACGACACCGACATCCCACTAGTGCCACCACTGCCCCTGGAAGTTCCGGGTGAGGAGGATCTGCAATGAAACGGCTAGTTGTCACAGCAACCCTGGTGGTGGCAGCGCTGACTGCGGCTGGTTGCGCTACGTTGCCGGGTTCGACGTCTCCTCAGGTGTTGCGCAGCTACGACGCGCCGGAGTTGTCTTTGGTAGTGCCAGAGCCTCGCGACGACGTGGAAGCCGACGTAATCTTGCGTGATTTCTTTGCCGCTAGTGCACACTCGCAGGATGATTATGCGGCGGCTCGGGCATTTTTGACCCCAGAAGCCAATGAACAGTGGCGTCCTACTACCGACAAGTTGATCGTGGACACCATCAATGTGTTGGCGGAAACTCCGGAGCAAACGGAAGCTAACGAAGGCAATAGCCTGTTCCGCGGTACCGGCTCTACCCAGATGTTTGCTGTGCAAGCCATGCCCGTTGGCCAGTTAGGTCAAGGTGGCATCTTCGAGCCGCGCGCCGAAGCCGAATTACAGAATCCGGCGAATGAAATTACTACGTCGGTACGCTTGTCGCGCAGTCCTGCTGGCCAATGGCGGATTGCAGAGCTGCCCAACACGGTGATCGTGGAGCGCCAAACGTTTTTGGACACCACTTCGCCGCGCAACATCTACTTCGTGGATCCCACCGGAAACCAGCTGGTAGCCGATCGACGTTGGGTGTACCGGGGAGAGCGTGATCTTTCTGCCCACTTGATTACCTTGCTGCAAGGCGGACCTAGGAGGAGTTTGGCCGAGGGCGTAAGTTCGGCGATCCCGTCGTTAGATTCTCCGATTGAAACGCAGGTGCGCAACGGCAATCGCGCGATTAACCTGATGAACTTCGATGAGGATATGGATGACTCGTTGCGCCAAATTGCCGCAGCGCAATTGGTGTTTACTCTCACCGATGCGGATCAGCGCGGTACCTGGGAGCTATTGGCCAACGGCAGGCCACTAGTAGAGCAGCATCCGGGCTTGTGGACGAAGAACTCTGACGAATTGCGCTTGCTGGATCCGAATCAGATTCCGGCGGATCGGACGTCGTTGCGTACGGTTTATGAATCAACGATCCAAGAGCTGGTGAACAACCAGCTGGTACCGATTAGCGATCAGTGGACGCTGACCGGCCAGGAGATTTATGGCTCGGCGGGTATTGGACTGAACACTGCGGGTGAGGAAGTAATCGCCGCGGTAGTGCGGTCGCGCAGTGGCCAAGGTAGTGGCCAAGGTAGCGGCCAAGGTAGCGGCCAGGAGAGCAATGGATCAGGAAATGGCTCAGGGCGCACGAGTTCCGCTGGACAATCGACGCTGCGTATTGGGTTCCGGGATAGCACTCCGGTATCCGTGCTGGAGGCCTCGAGCCTGACCCGGCCGACGTGGTCGCCGGCAGCTACCTCAGTGTGGACGGTAGTGGACGGCCGCCAGGTGGTGCGCCTGGTACAGCCAGAACCACAAGCAGCCACCAGCATCGAAGAAGTGGATATGAGTGCCTTCGGCGATTTGATCGCCGACGATGCGCCGGGCATCTCCGAGTTCCGCGTGGATAGCTCGGGCACGCAGGCAGCGATGTTGATCGAAGGCCGCTTGTACCTGTCCACGATTATTCGTACGGAATCTGGTCCGTGGCAGCTCAGCGAACCGAAGCAGTTGCCGATCTCTGGGGATCCGAACTTGATTTCGCTGTCGTGGACGGCCAATTCCATCATCATTGCTGGCAGTACTGACGCGACGGTGCCAGTGGTTCGAGTGCCTGCCGACGGTTCCACCACTACCGTGCTGCCTAAGTTGAATCTCTCGCCACCGTTGGCGGTGCTGTCTTCGTCTTCCACTCGGCTCTATGCCCTGGATGCGAACTCGTTGATGGAACTGATCACCACAGAAGGCGAGCAACAGTTCTGGCGTTCGGTGCCAGGTGGCGCATTGCGGATGGCGCCGGTGTCGGTGGAGTAGCTGGTAGCCGGTTGCTGATAGCCGTAGGACGCGGGCAGCGGTACAGGATGCGAACTTAAGGGGAGGGGAGCGGCTGTGTTCCAGGGCATTGGGGACTTAGTGCTCCCCGCAACTTGCCCGGGATGTGGCATGCGTCGTCAGCCCTCAATGTGTCTCTGTGCGCGTTGTGCTGAGTTATTGCAGCACCCACCCCGGCAGATTAGCCCCAGAGCTGGTGGGTTAGTGCCAATCTGGGCGGCACAGAACTACGGGGTGCGTGAGGTGAAATCGGTGCTTCTGGCAGCCAAAGATCGCCGTGATCCAGCCGCGATTGAAACCATGGCTGCGGCAATTGATGCGATGTTGCGCAAACTGGTGGCAGCCGGGGTGCTGTTGGATCCACGTTTGAAACCGTGGGTGTTGGTGCCGGCGCCAACGCGGAAAAGCTCCGCGCGCACTCGCGGCGGGGATCCTATTACTGCTGTGTGTCGGCAGGTGGCGCGTCGCCAGCAAGGTGGCCGGATGTGGGTGGCTCCGTTGCTGGTTACGCGGGAGCATGCAGCGGACTCTGCGGGATTATCTGCCCAGCAGCGCAGCGTTAATCTGCGTGGTCAGCTGCGGATTGATGCAGAGATTTGGCAGCGGTTTCAGCAGGCCGCCAGCTGCAGCGCCGCTAACTCCAGCAACAAGCAGACGCCTACGAAAACCACCTCTGAACTGCAGATAATCCTGGTTGATGATGTGGTAACTACTGGCGCCACACTGCGGCATTCAGTGCTCACTTTAGGTGCGATGGGGCTGCAAACGACCATCGCAAGTGTCTTTAGTGCGGCGTAGACGCGGTGTTGGAAAATCTCAGGAAATTAATCGCATCGGGCTGACCTGGCATTAGGAAGCTGAGGCAATAAAAAGTTGCCTTTGCGCCCTCAGGCGTTGGGGGCATTTCGGTAATATGAGGGTTGCAGTAAGACCCGTCACCGTGGACGCCGTGAGTAATCCCGCTCACGTTGCGGCGGTGGCTACATCGGGAGGTAGGAAGCAAGTGACCACACCTGCTGACAACAACGAAGTCCTCAGCCCTAATGCTCAGGTGACTATCACCGGCCGAAACGTTGAGGTTCCAGAACACTTTGCGGACCGGGTGAAGTCGAAGCTAGCGAAGATTGAACGCCTAGATCCAACTCTGACGTTCTTCCACGTAGAGCTGCAGCACGAACCAAACCCACGTCGCTCTGATCGTTCGGATCGCATTCAGATTACGGCTACTGGCAAGGGGCATCTGGCTCGCGCGGAAGCAAAGGAAGATAGCTTCTATGCTGCGTTAGAATCTGCGCTGGCAAAGATGGAGCGTTCTCTGCGTAAGGTCAAGGCTCGGCGCAAGATCAGCCGTTCTGGCCACCGGGCTCCAATTTCTGTTGGTGAAGCTACTGCAGCTCTGGTGGAAGAGGCACAGCAAGATCGCAGCGCTGAGGTGAAAGCTGATCCTTATGAGGATCTGGTGGAAGATCAGCAGCTCGGCCAGGTTGTGCGTAAGAAGGAGCACAGCGCTGAACCTATGAGCGTGGAAGCGGCGCTATCCGAGATGGAACTTGTTGGCCACGATTTCTTCCTCTTCGTGGATGAAGAAACCAAGCGCCCTTCGGTGGTGTACCGTCGCCATGCTTATGACTATGGCTTGATTGCACTGGCTGACGAAGAGTAAACACTGAAGTTAACGCTTAGCAGTATAAGTAGTGCTAACCCGCCTTCGTATTCGTCGGAGGCGGGTTCCGCTCTATACTGGAGATTCTGAAATTAACTACCCTGAAGCCGAAAGGTTCTAACACCTGTGTTTTCGCTTACTAATCTGCTTCGTGTCGGCGAAGGACGTGCCGTCAAGCGTCTCAAGGCGATCGCGGACAATGTCATTTCGTTAGAGGATCAGTTTTCTGAGCTTAGCGACGAAGAGCTGCGGCTGAAGACAGAGGAGTTTAAAACTCGTCTGAACGATGGCGAAACGGTGGATGACTTGTTGCCGGAAGCTTTCGCCGTCGCTCGCGAAGCCTCGTGGCGCGTGTTAGGCCAGAAGCATTACCAGGTGCAGGTGATGGGTGGTGCAGCCTTGCACTTCGGCAATGTGGCCGAGATGGGCACCGGTGAGGGTAAGACTCTGACCTGTGTGTTGCCGGCTTACCTCAACGCCCTTGAGGGTAAGGGCGTGCATGTGGTGACGGTGAACGATTACTTGGCTAAGCGTGACGCCGAGTGGATGGGGCGTGTGCACCGATTCCTAGGGCTTGAGACCGACGTGATCTTGGCGTCGAAGAACCCGGAGCAGCGTCGTGCTGCCTATGCCGCGGACATTACCTACGGCACGAACAACGAGTTCGGCTTCGATTATCTGCGCGACAACATGACGCACAATTTGAAGGATCTGGTGCAGCGCGGCCACCATTACGCAATTGTGGACGAGGTGGACTCGATTCTGATCGACGAAGCACGTACCCCGTTGATCATTTCTGGGCCTGCCGACGGCGACCCACGTTGGTACCAGGCGTTTTCGAAGATTGTGCCGGGGATGCGCAAAGACATTCACTACGAAGTAGACGAGCGCAAGCGCACCATCGGTATCCGCGAAGAGGGTGTGGCCTATGTGGAAGACCACCTTGGCATTGAAAACCTGTATGCGGCAGAGAACTCGCAGCTAGTTAGCTACTTAAACAATGCCTTGAAGGCTAAGGAGCTATTTACCCGCGATAAGGACTACATCATCCGCAATGGTGAGATCCTGATCGTCGATGAGTTCACCGGCCGTGTGTTGGATGGTCGTCGATACAACGACGGCATGCACCAGGCTATCGAGGCCAAAGAAGGCGTCGAGATCAAAAACGAAAACCAGACGCTGGCCACGATTACGCTGCAGAATTACTTCCGTTTGTACGAAAAGCTAGCGGGTATGACTGGTACCGCGGAAACCGAAGCTTCCGAGCTGCATCAGATCTACAAGCTGAACGTGATGGCGATTCCACCGAACCGCCCGCGCCAGCGAAAGGATGAAAGCGACCTGATCTATAAGACTCAGGAAGCAAAGTTCATGGCAGTAGTGGAAGATATTCGCGATAGCCACGATAAAGGCCAGCCAGTACTGGTGGGTACCACCTCGGTGGAGAAATCCGAATACCTGTCCCGTTTGCTGCAACGCGAAGGCATCAAGCACAACGTGCTGAACGCGAAGCACCACGAGCAAGAAGCAGAGATCGTCGCTGAAGCTGGCCGCCTCGGTGCAGTCACTGTAGCCACCAACATGGCCGGCCGTGGTACCGACATTGTGTTGGGCGGCAATCCAGATATCATCGCGGACTTGAACCTGCGCAACCGTGGCCTGGATCCAGTGGAGACTCCAGAAGAGTACGAAGCTGCTTGGGACGACGAAATTGCCAAGTGCCGTAAGAAGGCAGCCGAAGAAGCTGATCAGGTGCGTGAAGCGGGTGGCCTTTACGTGTTGGGTACCGAGCGCCACGAATCGCGCCGTATTGATAACCAGCTGCGTGGTCGTACCGGCCGCCAGGGCGATCCTGGTTTGACCCGCTTCTATCTGTCCATGCGCGATGATTTGATGGTGCGCTTCAACGGTCAGCGCATGGAAGCGCTGATGAATACGCTAAACGTGCCCGATGATGTGCCAATCGATTCGAAGGTGGTTTCGAACTCGATTAAGAGCGTGCAGGCGCAGGTGGAATCCCAGAACTTCGAAATTCGTAAGAATGTGTTGAAGTACGACGAGGTAATGAACCAGCAGCGCAAGGTGATTTACCAGGAGCGCCGCCGCATTTTGGAAGGCGAAGACCTGCAGACTCAGGTGCGCGATATGCTTCGCGACGTCACCGGTGCTTATATCTCCGCTGCTACCGCAGAAGGCTATGTCGAAGACTGGGACTTGAATCAGCTTTGGCATGCCTTCGAGGCACTTTATGGCCCATCGATGTCGTGGGAATCCCTGGTTGATGGCGAGGAATATGGCTCTGCCGGCGACTTGGATGCCAAGGATCTGCGGGACGTCATCCAGGAAGACATCGATCAGCAGTACGCGAACCTGGAAGAAGCCGTCAGCAGCATCGGTGGCGAATCGCAGATGCGCAACCTTGAACGCTTCACCATCTTGAACGTGATGGATCAGAAGTGGCGTGAGCACTTGTACGAGATGGATTACCTGAAAGAGGGTATTGGTCTGCGTGCCATGGCTCAGGCTGATCCGTTGGTGGAATACCAGCGTGAAGGCTTCGATATGTTCACCGCGATGATGGAGGGCATCAAGGAAGAGTCGGTGCGCCAGCTGTTTGCGATGCGGGCGCAGCTGCAGAAGGCGCAGGAGGCTTCGCAGGCTGCAGCGGAAAACGCCCAAGCAAATGCAGAAGGTGCGCAGGCTTCAGTTGCGGGCGCTCCTGGTGCTAATGCGCAGGCAGCTGCCCAGCCAGTCGGTGCGTCAGCTGCCCAGCCGATTAATCCGCAGGCACCGACGCCACAGCAGATGTCTTACTCCGGCCCTGGTGAAGATGGTCTAGCTGCACCCCAGCGCGAAGAGGCGCCGGATCGTGGCAACCGTGCTAGCCGTCGCCGGGCAGCTCGTCGCAACAAGAAGCGCTAAAACCGCTAGATCACCCGAAGTCTCTAGATAGTGAAGCCTCTAAATAATCTTGAGGCTTTCTACCATCCAGCGATTCCGGGTGGTACGCATTGTTCCGGCAAAGGCGCGCGCCCGGTTGGCGCTAACAAAGGTACCAATAAAGGCCACCACCGCACCGTTATAACTCGGCGAGGGGTGAATACTTTTCAGCGCTGCACCCGGCAAAGAGTTGGTCTTCGCGCGAGTCTGAAAGCTACTGCGCACCAGTGGTTTTAGTGGCAGCTGGTCGAGTATTTCCAGTGGGCGTCGGCCGCCAACAACGTCGAAAGCTGCCGTCAAAATATTGTGCAGTGCGGCCACCACAATATCCGGACACCCTCCGGCAAAGAATTGCCCGGCAGTGGGTGCGGGTATGGGCCGTTTGCCTAGCGTCGTAAGCGCAAAATTCGTATCGTAATTGCGCTCTGGTGTGATGCGATGCAGAATTTGGCAGCCCGGAATGGGCGTGAGTGTGCCGAACTCCGGCATGGACATGATTTTCCCCCAAAATGTCCTGTAGTTCCCCCTTTTTAAAGCACTTTACTGTTCCAAGGTTGCCGCGGTCTAGCCTGTATCTGAAGTAATTTTTATAAATTCCCGCCTGGGGGATGCACTTTTGCCTATAGACGGTTTACCATTGCCCCATGCGTGGAATGATCGTTGATTACTGTGGCGTGTTAGATGGTTCTTCGGAAGAACAGCAGCGGTGGCGGAATTTGTTGACAGCCGCTCGCGATAATGGCGTTGCGCTTGCTGTACTTTCTAATGACCCTGGCGGCTCAGGTGCAGATCATATCCGCGAATTTGAAACCTCTGGCTTGGTAGACGTGGTGTGCCTATCGGGGGAAATTGGGGCAGAAAAGCCTTCTGAAGAGGCCTTTAATATCGTGGCGGAAAAGCTCGATCTTTCGCCGCGCGAATGCGTGCTCGTAGACGATTCCATTGTGAATATTCATGGTGCTGTATCTAATGGCATGGTGGGTGTGTTTTATCAGCAGTTCGATCGTGCGGTGGTCGAGATTGCTGGCCTGCTGGATCTAGAGGGTGAATTCTAGAATGCGCATCTACGTTCCTGCGACGGTGGCGATGGTGGAAACCCTTCGCGACGAGCAAACCTTGCACGCCCCGCGCGGGTGGGCATTTGCGGTGACGCAGGCGTTGCGCGATTTTTATACCTCCGGCGATGAGGAAGAGTCGGCCGACGTGGCTTTCGACGAAGCCGCTCGCACCTCGTTGAGGTTATTGACGGCTTACGACGGATCCCAGCCGTTGCGGCGCGTGGTGTTAACTTTCGACGTGCCTGATGCTGCGGTGGTCGAAGCCAGCGACATGGGGGAGGCAACCGTTCGGGTGGAGTCTGCTTTGGCCGTGGCTGATTTGGCTGCCCTGCATATTGACGTCCGTGACGCGGAAGACGCGGTAGCCGCTGGTAAAGAAGCAATTGACGCTGCTGAGCTAGGCGACGAAGATGCCGAACTTACCGTGGGCGATTGCCTAGATATCCCACTGGCTTGGTACGACCCTAGCGAGCTGGGCGTTGTGGTAGAGCTACTGTAGAAGTTGTTCCGCCGGCTGGGCTCCCGCCAGCTGGGGATTCGCCGGCTGAGGGATCTGCCGTGGGCTTCCGGCGCTCGACTAACGTGGCTACCAGTGCTGCTGTCGCCGCCGTCAGGAATAGCGCCAGATAGGCATCGGAGGATTGTGCCGTAAATTCGACAGTCACGATCAGGGCGAACAGTGGTGCTGCCATTGATGTGGCTAAGAAAGCGGCGGCACCCAAAAGCGCGAAGTCACTTGGGCGAATGGGGGCATCGAAGTAGTGGAAAATCGGTGCGAGTACTACACCGACCAAAAATCCGCTGAGAGCTCCGATGGCAAAGCTTGGAGTGAGTAAACCACCAATCGCCCCGGCACGAAAGACCAGAGCTACCAGGATAATCTTCGCTGCTAGCAGTGCGCAGACAAAGCCAATCCACTGGGCATCAATTTGGCTCCAGCTGCCACTGAATTCGATTACCCGAGTAGCTGCACTGCGTCCATTGCCCAATACTTCAGGCAGCCACAGAGAAACTACACCCACCACCAGGAAAGCTGCTGGTATGGCCCAAGCCGCATGCCATGCTCGCGGTGCTGCCTTTTCGCAGCGATTCATGAGTTTCCGGAAGACCAGGCCAAGGACACCACAGATCGCTCCAATGATTAGGCCAGCGACGATCGTTGCCCAACCAGTTGATAGTGCACCGGGGTGATAGAGCGTATGGGTGCCTACAATCAAGCTGCAGGTAATGGTGGCAATCGCCGAGCATGCCAGTACGGTCATGACGGCAGTGATGGTTAGGGAACTGAGCAGGATTTCTAGGGCGAAAATCGCTCCAGCTAGGGGGATTTGATAGATCGCCCCGAGGCCAGCTCCTGCTGCAGCGGCGACAAGGATGCGTGTGGTTGCTGGATCAATCTGCAGCCGGTGGCTTAAGCGATTAGCGAATAGTGCGCCACCTTCGCGAGGTGCATTTTCTCGGCCCAAGGGAGCACCAGCAGCTACCGTGCCCATTTGTACGAAGATGCTAATAATGGTGCTGGCAATGGGCATTTTGGTGCCTTTCATTGCCGCATCGACAGAGATCACCGGCGCGAGATAGCGCCGCGTTGCTGCCCAAACTGGTCCTGCGATAGCGCCGGCGATCACCACACCCCAGAAGCGTTGGGCACCTGTAGTGCCATCAACTACTACCGCAACATTTCCTTCATGGTGGCCGTAGACCAGATACTCAATGCCGTGAAGCAGACCCGTCAGTGCTGCTGCAATTAACCCGGTAGCAACACCGATTATGAGCGTGAGCCAGCACAGGCGGATCGTGGCGCGGTAGCTAGTCGCGGTCAATATCTAGCTCCCAGTCCTCATTGGACTGCAAGGCTTCCAACAACTGCCGCACGGCAAGTGCCCGGCGCAAGGAGGAGCCCGTTAATTGATCGAAGGCACATTCCGGATCTGCTGGCGGGCCTAGATGGGTACAGCCACGCGGGCAGTTTTCGGTGGCATCGGCCAAATCATCGAAGACGGCGATCACGGTTTCTGGGGTGACATGGGCAAGACCGAATGAACGAATGCCAGGTGTATCGATGATCCAACCACCCTCGGGCAGGCTTAGTGCCACCGATTGGGTAGACGTGTGCCGGCCTTTGCCCACACCACTAACTTCCCCAGTTTCCCGGTTCGCGCCGGGCACCAGGCGATTAACGAGCGTGGATTTGCCCACCCCGGAATGGCCGATGCAGGCCGAAATCTGGTTATCCACCACAGCGTGAAGCGCAGCCAAATCATCATCGATACCGCAGTGGATAACAGGTAATCCCAGTACAGCGAATTCCGCAGCGAAATCCTCAGAATCGGCCAGGTCCGACTTCGTAAGGCACAGAATTGGGGTCACCCCACCGGCATAGGCTGCCACTAAAGCGCGTTCGACGAAACCTGTGCGTGGGGGCGGATCAGCTACAGCGCACACGATCAGAAGCTTTTCTGCATTGGCTACTACGATGCGCTCGAAGGCGTCGTTGTCATCTGCTGTGCGACGCAGCACGCTAGTGCGATCAGCTAGTTTCACAATGCGAGCCAGGGTACCGGGCTTGCCTGAGGTATCGCCTACAATGCCCACCCGATCGCCGACGACGATATTTGTGCGCCCCAAATGCCGGGCACGCATCGTGGAGATCACAGGCGGCTCGGCACCTTCAGTGCCTGAACTTTCAGCGCCGGAACCTCCAGCACCTGCACCTTCAGCATCATCGAGCACTACACCCCAACGGCCCCGGTCTTTCGTGACTACCATGCCCCAAGCAGCATCCGAGAAATCTGGCCGATCCTTCGTTCGTGGCCGGGATCCTTTGCCAGGGCGGATGCGAACGTCGGATTCATCCCAGTCGTTGCGTCTGCGTGCCATTATTCGCCTCGCGCCTCGTCAGCGGCAGTATCATTTCCGCCAGCCTTACTTACATCAGAGAGCATGTCCGACCACAGCAAATCGAAATTCGGCATCGTCTTGGCAGTGGTGCCGATGTTTTCAACTTCCACACCAGGTACCCGTAGCCCCACGATGGCACCTGCGGTAGCCATGCGGTGATCGTCATAAGAATGCCACTGGGCACCATGGAGGCGTTCGGGCACGACGGGGTTGATTTCTATTCCGTCGTGAAGCTCTACGGCGTGAACTCCAATGCGCTTGAGCTCTGTGGTCATGGCAGCGAGCCGATCTGTTTCGTGTCCACGCAGGTGTGCCACGCCGCGCAGGCGAGTAGTGCCACGCGCGAACACAGCCATGGCAGCTACGGTAGGTAGCAGTTCGCCAATTTCAGACATATCAAGATCCAAAGCATTCAGCTGGCCGCCGTCCGGGCCAGTAACTTCCAGATCGCCACCCACACGACGCACCTGGGCGCCGAATTTGCCCAAGGTAGTGCGGAATTGGTCACCCGCCTGAGTGGTGTGCTGCGGCCAATTGCGAATCGTCACCTGGCCGCCAGTAACCGCAGCTGCCGCCAAAAACGGCGTGGCGTTCGAAAGGTCGGGCTCTACATGCCAGTCGCGTCCCTCGAAGGTGGTAGGCGCGATCCGGTAGACCGGCAATCCGCTATCGGCATCAGCTTCTACCGCAACATCGACGCCAGCTTCGGCCAACATCGCCAAGGTCATATCGATGTGTGGCTGCGATGGCGTCGCGCTCTTGGTGCGCAGTGTCAGCCCCTTGCCGTAGCGTGGGGCAGCCAACAGCAACCCCGAAATAAACTGCGACGAAGCTGAAGCATCCACCACAACCTCGCCACCGATATTGCGGAACGCGGCGTCGCCATCGTGGGCAGTGAAATCGTCGGCAAGCTCTGTGGCACCGTCGTCGAGATTCTGGCGTTGATCTGGGTTAATGGTAAATGGGAGGCGATCTCCCGAAACGCTTACACCCAGCTGGCGTAGTGCCTGCAGGATCGGCCCCATCGGACGCTTACGCGCGTGCGGATCGCCATCGAAGAACACGGACCCCGCAGCGGTAGCAGCAATCGGGGGTACGAAACGCATCACGGTGCCTGCCAACCCGCAATTAATGCTGCCGCCGTGCAACCGATGCGGAGTAATGCGCACCGTCTGGTTCGGCGTGCCGTGGGCGGGATCTTCCGCATCCACTCCAGTACCCATCGCGCGCAGTGCCTGCAGCATTAAATCGGTATCGCGGGAACGCAACGCGCCGTAGATCGTCGAAGGCGTGGACGACAACGCAGCAAGCACAAACGCACGGTTGGTAATCGACTTCGAGCCACCCACCGTAATTGTGGCGCGCAGCTGCTGCATCTTCTGCGGAGGTAGATAGGGCGCAGGCCAGAGGTTGCTGGAGGAATCCATGCTTTCCATTGTTACTCACCGCTGCGGGCTTGGGTAGTTGTTGTGCCAGTAGCCGAGCGCGCGCTACTAGGGAAGCACGTGCAGAACCCAGTAGGATGATTGACATGACAGCGGATACGGCAACACCGACACGGACCGACGAAAGCGATGCGGATTTAGCAGCTCGCTTCCAACGGGATGCGTTACCGCTGATCGACCAGCTCTATGGTGCGGCATTGCGGATGACCCGCAACCCAGCCGATGCCGAGGATCTCGTCCAAGAAGCCTATATGAAGGCCTTCACCGGGTTTCGGTCCTATAAGCCGGGTACGAATCTGAAGGCGTGGCTGTACCGGATTCTTACGAATACGTACATCAACGATTATCGGAAGGCGCAGCGCCGTCCAGCCGAGTACGCTACCGACGATTTAACAGATCAGCAGCTGGCTCAAACAGCGTCTCATCAGTCTTCGGGTTTGAAATCCGCCGAGGTAGAAGCCCTAGCCCAGCTGCCTGATGCCGAGATCCAGCAGGCGTTGATGGACTTGAAAGAGGACTACCGCATGGTGGTGTACTACGCCGATGTGGAGGGCTTGCCGTACAAGGAAATCGCCGAAATTATGGACACTCCGATTGGAACCGTGATGTCTCGGCTGCATCGAGGAAGAAAACAGCTGCGCGATGCGTTGCAGGGGGTAGCGCGTGATCGTGGGTTCATTCGGGAAGGACAGTAAGGATGGCTGATCAGTCCAAATGCAATTGCGAAATCTTTCGCGAGCAACTGTATTTTCTTCTAGATGGTCAGTGCTCCCCGCAACTTAGTTGTGATTTAAAGGAGCACCTCCAGCAGTGCCCAGAGTGCGCCGCCGAATTCGGTTCCGCGGAACTGATCCGCACCATGTTGCGCCGCTGTTGCCAGCAAAGCGCACCAGAGACCTTGCACTCCACGATCCACACTCGCATTACGACGCGGGTTACGCAGATCCGCCGCGGCTTCTAGCTTCAACGCTGTAATTTACAGCGCTTGTATTTAGCCAACGACGGTAATCTGCGCGGTGCCCTCGAAGGGGGAGAGTGTGCCGTCGATATGCTTGGCCGAGCCCCGGTAGGTAAGTGTGTAGCTGCCTGCAGCAATCCCGGTGGTATCCCAGGTAATGATGGTGTCTACATAGGCACCGTCTTTTTTAAAATCGATCACGCTGTTTTCGTGGCTATCGTCAGAGATTTTTATTCCAGTGGCTGGTGGGGTGATGTTGCTATTGGTGGCGCGGATGTCAAAGAAACCTTGTTCATGGCGTAGATCGGAATTCGGATTAACTCCGACGAACACCACGCGGGCTGTCTGGCCAGCGGTGATTGTCTCTGGGGCTTCTTTCACATCGCCGAAGTTGGTACCCAGAGGTGCTAGATCAGCGATCGCGGCACCGGCAGGAGAGGGCGGAATCTTGCCAGTAAGGTCGCCGGCTGCCTGACCTGGATCTAAGGCGCTATCACTAATTAGGGCATCAGCGAGTTCGGCGAAAATCTGTTTCATTGCTGGTAGTAGTAGACGGCCGAAAGCTGTCGCACCACCTTCGTAGTCTTGGCCATCGTATTCTTCTGGGGTAGTCACATAATGGCCATAGCCAGAGGTGTATCCCTGCACGATCACCTGATCGATATGTATGCCGAGGTGCTCGGCAACAAGCTCGCGGATTTGATAGCCCGCGACGGTGGTGGGCTCGAAGGCTAAAGAAACCAACACCAACGTGCCGATCTGGTGGATGTGGAATAGGTGCGTCTGCTGCAATAAGCCAGGGATGTAACCCACCGGGAGCAGCAGTTCTTTATTGCCGTGGATCTGTTTGGCCTCTGATGGGACAACGACCTTATTGACGGCAGCTACCCAGCCGGTGCCGCCACGTTCGCCCTCGTTGAAGCCGAGCAGTGGCTCACCGCCACCGTCTTCCTGGCTGGAGGCGGCAAATGCCGCACCCAGAATGGCAGGACCGGTTCGGCCATCGGAGTGGCCATCGGGATGGAATTGCTCGGAGACCCGGAAGTTGGCCATATCGTGCCACTTCCAGCGGCTGGCAATACTGTTGCCGGAAAGAGGGATGACGGCGCCAGTGATAGCGGCTAATTGGCGGCGGCCAAGCACACGGGCGGACTCGTATTCATTCCCAGGTACTGGCCCAGAGTTGGGCACTAGCCCGTGGTTGGGGGACACATCTCCTGGGGTAGCCATCGCAAAGGCTGCCACGAAAGGTGCGTGAGCTAAGTTGCTGTGATCCACTCCAGCCGAATGTTCTGCCAGCCAGGCTGCGTAACCCTTGCTATCACCAGAGATAATCGTGTGCTCGGGGCCAAAAGTGGTGGGGTGGATGCCATACCAATTGATAAAGCCCACAGATTTGCCACCACGGATTACGTGGAGCGTAGCCGCCTGCGGATCGACGCCATTAGGAAACAGACGCTGGTACTTTTCGTCGTTGTTCTTAAAGCTTTGGAAAGACCTATTGACTCCCGCATCTGTTACCTCCGCGCGGTGTAGCTCTAGCTCGGAGGGTTGAATATCGTCGTGAGCCCGCTCAATAGCAGTAACAATTCCAGCAACGGTAGCTTCGAAAGTAATCGGACGGAAACCCAGCGTGGTGAGATCCACCATCAGATGCCCCGACGTGCCACCAGGGGCGACGTGAGTATGAGAAGCGCCGATCAGCACATTGCCCTCGTGGTAGAGACCGCCAAAGCGGGCGGAGAGTCGGCGCAGTACTTCCTGTTGGATGGATTGGAACATCAACCCCATGTCGGCGGTGACATGAACAACGCGTTGGTTGGGCGAGGGCTGAGTACTAGAGCCAGTATCGCCAGCGGTAAAAATAAACGCCCGAGCAAATTGGCGTTGGCGCAGGCCAGAGCTCGTTTGAGAAAGCACCGCGTAGCCGTTCATACCAGCACCAAGTGGCTCGCCGGTCATATCCGCAATGCCGCGGCCAACGGAAAGTGCGATGCGCGCCGGGTGGGAAGAGCCGGTATTGGAGCCGGGAGCTACTTCAGAGGGATTAACTGGTGTTGCGCTGGCGAGGTTGCCGGGTAGTAGAGAGTGCAAAGTGGTGGCAGCTGTTGCCGCTGATGCGCCGATCAGGAAGCGGCGCCTGCCGAAAGATTGTCCGAAACGAGAGTCCATGAATGCATTATCTTTCGAGAGGGCTTAATTTTCTATGAAATAGAAAAAGTTTTTGTTGCTGGTGCTACCGGTATCGGTTAGGCGGCAGGTTGGGGTATATCGAACATAAGTTCGAATTTATCTCTAGGTGTTCCGCGTCGATTTCTATAGTTGCGGGTAAGTGAGAAAGAGGAAAAGCGTGAATATTTTGCCTGTTGACACCACATCCCACACGTTGGGGGTAAGCATGATGTGTTGCGATGGGTGTCACCTACGGCACAGTATTTGTTTTTTGAAATCTAAGTGAATAGTATGTGTGGCAATACCTACTTTGAGGAGCCTGTGGTGGATGAACTGCATCGTGCACTGAATCAAAACCAGGAAGTCTTCCGCGACCTGGAAGATTTTGTGCGAAACGCGTCCCCGCAGCTCTCCGTTATCTGGGCTAAATCTGGTGATGAAACCGGATTCCTAAGTTTGCCTCAGCATCTTGCAGATACAGCCAGCGTGGCGGCAGTGTTATGGGACTTTTGGGTCGCAAAGTCGGTAAAGCTGTGGGTGGCATCGAAGCTGGGTATGAGTGAAGATGAGGCAAAAAGGCTTCTTATTTTTCTAGCTGGCGTACATGATGTGGGAAAAGCCACGAAGACCTTCGTACGGCAGATCGAGAAAAGGGAACTCGGAGCTCCTCTTGTGGACGCTATAGCAGATGCCGGTTTGCCACTGAAGTTGGGGGCTTTAGAGGGGGTACAAGATAAATTCTTGCATGGCCTTAGTGGTTATGTGCTTGTTCGAAATTGGCTGCTCGCCCAAGGAGCGCGAAAGTCTGCATCGACCGCTTTAGCCAGTACCGTCGGCGCACATCATGGGCTTCCAGTGACAGATCAGATAAACGTGGCAGAAGATATTCTGGCGGATTATGAGGAGCCTTGGAAACGAGTGCACACCGAGGTATTGGATGCTATGGCAAAGGTGGCGAGGCTGGATCGCACCCGACTGAAGGCACTGAAAAAGCCGTATGCCGATGTGCTGATGCAATTGACTGGGCTGGTGGTGATGACTGATTGGATTGCATCGAATGCTGATGCCTTCTCCATGGGGCACGATGTCCGATTGTGTGATCGCGCCCAGAAAGATCGTGTGGAGTATGGGCTAGAAGTAACTGGGCTTACCGGATGCTGGAAGGTACGAAAGCTTCCGGATATCGATGCCGATTCCTTTTATAGAGAATCGTTTGGCTGGCCAGGGGAATTTGCGGCGCGTCCGGTGCAAAAAGTCGCATTCGTTGCCAGTGCGCAGGTGGATAGACCCACATTGTTTATCGTGGAGGCGCCGACAGGGGAAGGAAAAACAGAGGCTGCATTAGCAATTGCCGGACGGATTGCGGCGCAAGTGTCTTCGCAAGGTCTATTGCTTGCAACGCCGACGATGGGTACGTCAAATGGGCTCTTCTCCCGAGCGCTGGATTGGTCGCAGCGCAACACTGCTATGGGAACCACCGCGTCGATGAACCTTGTGCACAGTAGGCGGCAATTTTCTGAAGAGTTTTACGAATTTCGTAGTTCTGATATAGGACGGGATGATAGTGATGAATATGGAGCGGTAGTAGCACGGCAATGGTTTAATGGGGCGAAAAAAGCATTGCTGAGCAACTTTGTGGTCTGCACCGTCGACCAGGTGCTCATGCTCGCTTTGCAGGTGAGATATGGGATGCTGCGGCATCTTGCGCTGGCCGGAAAAGTGATCATTATTGATGAGGTTCACTCTTATGACGTCTATATGTCCTCGTACCTACAGCGGGCGTTGCAATGGTTAAAACGTTATCAAGCTTCGGTCATCCTGTTAAGCGCCACCTTGCCATACGAGCAAAAAATTGAGCTGTTAAAGAGCTACAATCCAGATCCAGAGGAATTTGTAGGAAGAGAAACTGCAGAGCAGTATCCACTGATCACCACTGCTACTGGTGAAAAAATTTCTTTGCATTCCGTTGATTCCAGCCCTACAGAATTGGATGCTTCCATTGAAATTATGGACGATGGCGTGGATCAGCTGGAGAAAAAGATAAAAGAGCTCTCCGCAGAAGGTGGGTGCCTGCTCATCATTTGTAATACTATCCAGCGAGCCCAAGCGGTCGCCCAGTTGGCAGAGCAACTCTATCCCGGCAAAGTAGAATTACATCACAGTGCATTTATGGCATCTGAACGCGCACAACGCGAAGACGCTCTACGGGCTAGTTTAGGGCCGAAAGCCCACCGAGGCTCTGGACGTCCAGACCATAAAATTATCGTGGCTACTCAGGTAGCAGAACAAAGTCTCGATATTGATGCTGATGTACTGATTACGGATATTGCGCCGATGGATCTATTGATCCAACGGATTGGCCGTCTACATCGGCATAAGCGGGATGATTCTGATCGGCCGGAAATATTGCGGAAGCCACAAGTATATGTTCGTGCAGTGTTGGTGGAAGCACCAGTGCCAGAGTTTGAAAGTGGCGCTACAGCTGTATACGAGCCGAAGGTTTTGGCTGCTACGTTGGCTTGTTTGCCAACCCGTTTTCGCCGACCAGATCATGTCGCTCCATTGGTACAACGAACCTATGGAGCGGGCGTGCCTATCCCGAATAGTTGGCAGGAGCAATATAATATCTGGGAACAAGAAAGCAAACGGCGCAATCAAACTTCGAGCAAAAGATCAGAAAATTTCCAAATTCCGGATCCGCATCACGCAAGCCGTTTGAATGACATTTTTGGCGCGTTTACAAATGTGCAGCGCGATGGTGTAAGCGAAGAAAATGGACAAGCGCAGGTACGTGACGCTGATCCGATGATTGAAGTGATACCAATCATTAGCGTGGGAGAGCAATATGCTCCGGTGCCTATTAACGGGGCGTCTCCTGAGATTTGGTTGGATGATGACGCTCCGTTGGAATACCGCACAGCTTATCAATTGGCGTCGTCAATTCTGAGGCTGCCGGGGAGGTTAACGCGTCATCAACGACTATTCGATCAAGTAATTACACAGCTAGAACTGGATACTCCGGTTGCCTGGCAACAAAATTTTCTTCTAAAAGGCAAGGTTGCATTGCGGCTCGATGTGAACTGGGAAAAAGAATTGCAGGGCTACTTTTTAAGATATAGCTCGCGTTATGGATTGGAAGTCAAAAAGAACTAGTAGAGTATTGTGAACTTAGATGGGGAGAAAATAAAAGAAAGGATTGAACTATGGAAATAGCGCCTGCTTTCTCTCTTTTGCGGGAACCTTGGATTCCATGTGAGGCCATGGATGGCGGCACTGTGCATTTGAGTATTCGCGATGTATTTGATGGAGCGCACGAGGTTCGAGAGATACGGGGAGACTCGCCTCCTCAGAGTTTTGCAATTCTACGGGTGCTGCTCGCTATCTTTTGGCGAGCACATCATCCCGAAACGCAAGTGGCAACTGACGAGACATTTGATTTTGCTGAATGGTTCGAAGACACGTGGGAGCTGATTGATGAGCCGGATGAAGCAGTCCTCCGCTACTTAGAAGAGTATGAGAATAGATTCTATTTAATTCATCCTAAAGCACCCTTTATGCAGGTAGCTGACCTGCACACGGTAAAAGGGGAAAGAGACCCGGTAACGAGGATTATCCCTGATGCGCAAGCCACTTATTTCACCATGCGTTCAGGTGCCGGTGCCACAAGTTTGTCGTTGGCCGAAGCTGCTCGAAATCTCATTTACGTGCAGGCCTATGATTACGCGGGCATTAAATCGGGCGCGGTAGGTGATCCACGAGTTAAGAAAGGCAAAGGCTATGGCAGTAGTCTTGGATGGAATGGTTTCATTGGTGGAACTGTCATATTAGGCAAGAACCTCAGGGAAACGCTTCTGCTCAATACGGTCGCAGAGGTGCTGACTTTCAAGAGTGATCATCCCGTGTGGGAGCGAGAGCCCGACACTGCCATGGCACGCGCGGATCGAACTGGGCAAGAGCAATCCTATCCGGAGATGCCTCAAGGACCAGCGGACTTAGCCACCTGGCAAAGCAGAAGAGTAAGGCTTTTCATTGAAGATGGCCTTGTGGTCGGAGTTATGGTGAGCAACGGTGACAAAATCCCCGACGCCGGGGCAAATATTCTTATTGATCCGATGACCCCTTACCGGTATTCAAAGGGAAAGTCTAAAAAGGATAAACCGGTTTACTACGCGAGTCGATTTTCTGCTTGGAGAACAACATGGCAAGCCATTGAGCCGCTCATCATGATTGGTGGTGATCCAGGTACCGATACGCAAAATTCGAGTCTACACCCAAGAACATTGTCGCAATTGGCGGACTTGGAGCTGGATATTGATTTACCGGATCTAGTGGATGTGCGGTTAATCTCAGTTGAATACGGAGTGCAATCCGCGGTGGTTGAAACCGTTGTAGACCAGCGGGTTGGTGTAGCTATGGAGCTTCTTCGCCAAAATGCAGGTCAGCAACGTGCTTTAGTTGCAGCGACTGTCGCTGCGACTAAAGAAGCGGGAAAATGGCTCGGAGTTTATGGGGGTCAGCTGTTGCAAGCGGGCGGTGGCGAGTATGAATTTGATGCAAAGAGTACTGATTCTTTGTTGGCAACTGTGGAGCCTCGATTTCTATTGTGGCTTAGGAGAATGCGTCTGGAGAATCTGGAAAGCCATGTTTCATTATGGCATTCCGAACTCTTCGAAGTAATCTTGAGTTTTGCTGATGAAATGCTTCGTAGTGCTGGGTCTAAAGCTTGGGTAGGAAGTGAGATCTCAGGTGAAGGGCAAAAAATTATATCTGCAGAGACTGCCTATCGGCAGCTTATTTGGCGCTTAAATAAGGTACTAAATTACCGTGTGAAAAAGAATGGAGGGGATAATTATGACGCAGGCTCAGAGAAATAATTACGACAATTTATATATCGCTGTTAGTGGTACTGCTAAAAAGTGGCAAGAACAATACTTCGGGGAATATGGTGATTCTCAGCAGGCGCAAGCGCGTGCGCGATTTGCAAAAATAAGGCAAGCAGCTGCATTGCCCTTGGAAAGTAATCCGTTAAATTTACAAAGAGTATTGATGACCATGACTCCGAACCTCGAAGTAAGTTTACTTGGTCACGGCGATGCAGCATCGCCGTCAGAATGGGCAGCATTCCAGTCCTTGTCGTTCTTTGCAGTGCATATGCAAGGGGCAACTAAAGAAGCACATAATACGGAGTGCTCTTTTGCGCAATCTTGCGGGCAGCTATACCGGCGGCGTGATTCTGCCTCACTGAAACCTCGCTTTGATGCCATTGTTCTAGCTAGAGCGCCGAAAATTCAAGTGAAGCATATACACCCAATGATTTCTTTACTGCGTACGGAGCGGTTGAGTTTTGATTATGGGCGGTTGGCGGAAGACTTGAGATCTTTCCATAGCCCAGATCGACGGGCAGGGGTGCTTTTGCGATGGAGCCGTGATTTCGTCCGTGGTGCTCAGATGCTAGAGCAGACTCCAGATAACCAATAGTTTTCATACTCAAGAAAGGAATAACAATGACCATCATCGATGTACATGTTCTTCAAACTCTGCCTCCTAGTTTGATTAACCGAGACGATAGCAACGCACCGAAGACCGCTATCTTCGGAGGAGTTTCTCGTCAACGGGTATCGTCACAGGCTTGGAAACGTGCAGTTCGCCAGGATTTCCGGAAAAACTTTGCCCCACAGGATTTGGGTTACCGCACCAAGGACGTAGTTCGCTTGATAGTTGAAGAAATCGAACGACAAACTGATGGAGCTTGGGATAAAGATAAAGCGACTCAAGCAGCGGAGCAAGCCTTGACAACTGCTGGCTTCAAGTTGGTAGAACCTAAGTCCGGTAAGGCCTCTGATGAGAGCGACCAAAGGGCGCAATCGAAAAAGACCGGATACCTTTTGTTCGTAGGCTCCCGCCAGATATCGGCACTTGCTGAATCAATTATTCACGCAGATGGTGAAAAGTTAACGAAGAAAGAAGTATCGAGACTTCTTGATACTGAACATAGTGTAGATATTGCCATGTTTGGTCGAATGGTTGCCGATGATGCAGCGTATAACGTGGATGCATCTGTGCAAGTTGCTCATGCTATTGGTATTCATGAGTCTGAGCCTGAGTTTGATTTCTTCACTGCCGTTGATGACATTGTCGCGGCCGACGAAGAAAGCGGGGCAGGAATGATGGGGACTGTGCAGTTGATGTCCTCTACCTTGTATCGCTTCGCAACGTTGGATCTTGAATCCTTGACTAAGAATTTGGGCGACGAAGTGCGGGCGACTACGTCAGCACTTGCATTTGTTCGTAGCTTTATTCTGAGCCTGCCTACAGGTAAGCAAAATACCTTCGCTCACAATAGTCTTCCCGATTTGGTTTACATTACGGTTCGTAACGATCGGTCAGTTTCTCTGGTAGGTGCGTTCGAGAATCCCGTTGTCGCCACCGCGCAGGGAAGACGTCGTCTTGGTGCAGAAGCTCTTGCTAGGGAGGAAAAGGAATTGCGAGATGCTTACGGGTTGCAACCATGCGCATCTTTCGTTTTTGGTCTTGAAGACTTGGTACATCAATTCCATGGATTAGCGGAGAAAATCATACTTCCTCAATTGGAAGAAAAATTGAAGGAATCCATCAATTCTGAAAGTGCATAGCGATGGTTGCTACCTTACTTTTACTTTTGAAAGGCCCTATGCAGTCATGGGGGCATGAAAGTCGATTTCGTCAGAGAACAACAAATAACGCCCCAACTAAGTCTGGGGTTATTGGGCTGATTGCTGCAGCGGAAGGACGTCGGCGGATAGATCCAGTGGACGACTTAGTGCAGCTGCGGTACGCGGTTCGGGTAGACCAGCCAGGTACCTTGTTACGTGATTTTCAGACTGCGAAAGCCGATGGAGATAAGGACGCGAAGCTATCGAACCGCTATTACCTTTCGGACGCAGCTTTCGTTGCTGCTATTGAGTCCGAAAATCGGGAGTTGCTTGAGGGGGTCGAACAGGCGCTGCATAATCCTAGGTTTCCGCTTTATTTAGGGAGGCGGTCATGTCCGATTCCGGCGAAGTTGGTTCTCGGAATTCGGGAAAAAGATGCAGTTTCCGCGTTACGTTCGGAACCCTGGCACGCCTCTATCGCACACAAAAAGATGCGTGCTTCGAAGGTTGAGCTCCCTATTTATCGGGACGCTTTCCCTGGTGAAGAGGGAGATCGTATTCGAGATATTCCCATCTCATTTTCTCAAGAACGGCGAGAATACGATTGGCGTCGAGTAGTGCGGGAATCGTACGGGTGTCAACTGGAGAATAAATACTCTACTGCTGAAGATCCTTTTTTTCAGGCGGTGATTTCGGTATGAGTACCTTTACTCGGATTTTTCTTAACCCGTATCGAAGAGATGCACAACGACTTTTGCTGAACCCCCAGGTCATGCATGCGGCGGTGCAGGCTGCTTTTCCACCCGGTTATTCACCTGGCAAAGGCCGTATTCTCTGGCGAGTAGATCGGCAGAAGGATCAACACACTCTTTATATAGTGGCCCCAGGCAAGCCGGATGCACAACATATTGTGGAACAGGCTGGCTGGGATACCAGTTGTCCGGATGTAGCTGACTACGATCGCTTTTTATTACAGCTGACAAAGGGACAGAACTGGCGTTTCGAGCTGGTTGCAAATCCGGTAGTTGCGAAGTCACAGGGTAAGGATGGCCGTGGGAAACTGATGCGCCACGTTACCCCTGACCAACAACTGGAATGGCTGCGTAAACGTAGCGAGAATAATGGTTTTGTTTTACTTGATGACGCCACCGTGATTGGTTCTCGGCGTCTTCGCTTTCATAAGCGAACTGGCACTAACGGTAGGAAAGTGGTGATTGATACTACCCGATTTGCCGGGACTCTGAGGGTAGAAAATGCCGATGCTCTGCGTACGAACTTGGTTCAGGGGATTGGTAGAGCAAAGGCTTACGGTTGTGGACTTCTGACTCTGGCGCCGGTCGCAGAAAGGTAGACAAGCATGGCCACCCCTGGTGAAATTCCTTTGGAGCGACTAGAACTCAGTCGCATGGAAAATCGTCTGAGTTTTCTTTATGTGGAACGAGCTGTCGTGAACAGAGAAAATAATGCGCTGACCATTGCGGATCATCGCGGTGTTGCCTATGTTCCCGCTACTCATCTATCTGTGCTACTGCTTGGCCCGGGTACGAAAATAACCTATGCAGCTATGGCATTACTAGGAGATGCCGGAGTGAGCGCGGTATGGGTAGGTGAAAAAGGCGTACGCTACTATGCTCACGGACGTCCGCCCGCGAAAACCTCTCGGAATGCGGAACAACAGGCGTCTATTGTCTCTCATCAACGCCGGCGGCTCGATTGTGCCCGTAAAATGTACGCGATGAGATTCCCAGGGGAAGATGTTTCCCTGCTCAGTATGAGCCAATTGCGGGGTAGAGAAGGAACGCGTATGAAACGCATCTACCGTGAGCACGCGCAGCGTACGGGAGTTGCTTGGGATCGTCGTTCTTATGATCCAAATGATTTTCAATCTGGCGACCCGATCAATAGAGCTTTAACCAGCGCTAACGCTGCACTCTATGGGATTGTCCATGCCGTCATAGTTGGCCTTGGGTTTATCCCGAGTTTAGGGGTTATACACAAGGGCACTGACCGTGCGTTTGTGTACGATATTGCAGACTTATATAAGGCTGAAATTTCTATACCTGCTGCCTTTGACTCGGTAGCGTCCGATGCTTTGGATGCGTCTCAGACCGTCCGCAGAAGTCTACGAGACTACGTGGTAAGTAAACGTCTGATGCAGCGCATAACCAAGGATCTGCACGACCTTATGCTTATCGAGGAATCGGAAAGTTCGATGGATGCTGAGCTTTATATTTGGAGTGAATTAGAGGCAATTTCTGCCGGTATCAATTGGGGCAGCGATGAGGTGTTCGAAGTACATTGATGGTTCTTATTCTCTCCTCATGTCCCGCAGGACTTCGGGGCGATCTGACCAAGTGGCTTATGGAACTCTCATCCGGAGTATTTGTAGGCAACCCTTCCGCTCGTATCAGAGAAGCGCTCTGGGAGCGTACAGTTTTGCTATGCAAAGATGGAAGAGCTCTCCTGGTTTATAACTCAAACAATGAGCAAGGGATGGAATATAGAACCCATCGCCACACCTGGAACCCCGCCGACTTTGACGGTTTAACGCTGCTGTTTCGACCTACAGAAGGTAAATCCACAAGGCGTACCGGCTGGAGCGATGCCCGTCGTTTTCAACGGAATAGATCCCGTTGAAAGTCCGTTCGTGTAACATCATTTTTGCGATGCAGTTGTATCGATTTCGAGCCAGTGCTGTAATGAAATGCTGGTCAAACAGTATTTTCCCCGCGTAAGCGGGGGTGAGCCCGAAAGAACGAAAATGCAAGAAAAACGCATCGAATTTTCCCCGCGTAAGCGGGGGTGAGCCCGCTCCAGTCGCTCTTTGGCTACGTCATGTCCGATTTTCCCCGCGTAAGCGGGGGTGAGCCGTGGGCGGTGTGGTTGGTGGGGTTTTTCGTGATATTTTCCCCGCGTAAGCGGGGGTGAGCCCATCTTCATACAGCGGTTTTAACGCCGTATCCAATTTTCCCCGCGTAAGCGGGGGTGAGCCCCCGTGTGGGAGCTTATGTCCACCTATGTGGGTATTTTCCCCGCGTAAGCGGGGGTGAGCCCAATCAAGCCGGCGTAGTTGAGGTTCCTTTCAGATTTTCCCCGCGTAAGCGGGGGTGAGCCCGTAGGTCGAAAGCCTGTGGTACGGGTGCTCGCATTTTCCCCGCGTAAGCGGGGGTGAGCCTGATAGTAGTGCGTCTGCTGTGAGTGCTGCAGAATTTTCCCCGCGTAAGCGGGGGTGAGCCCTCACCGACGAGGGGGTTTCTGGTGAGTGATTGATTTTCCCCGCGTAAGCGGGGGTGAGCCCGCTAATTATTACCATTGGCCAGCGGTAATAGCATTTTCCCCGCGTAAGCGGGGGTGAGCCCTCTGCGTGCGTCTTCGTGGCCGGACTCGAACGATTTTCCCCGCGTAAGCGGGGGTGAGCCCGGCTATAATGTCGCCCAGGTTAATGCTTGGTGATTTTCCCCGCGTAAGCGGGGGTGAGCCTGGTATGGGCGTGCCTGTGTATACGGCTGCGAAATTTTCCCCGCGTAAGCGGGGGTGAGCCCCAACCGGCACCACCAATCGCCCCGGCAATCTACATTTTCCCCGCGTAAGCGGGGGTGAGCCTGGTATGGGCGTGCCTGTGTATACGGCTGCGAAATTTTCCCCGCGTAAGCGGGGGTGAGCCCCAACCGGCACCACCAATCGCCCCGGCCATCTACATTTTCCCCGCGTAAGCGGGGGTGAGCCCCATACCCGCGCCTCCGGATGTGCCAGCAACCAATTTTCCCCGCGTAAGCGGGGGTGAGCCCGGCTATAATGTCGCCCAGGTTAATGCTTGGTGATTTTCCCCGCGTAAGCGGGGGTGAGCCCCACCAGATACTGAATCGGAAACATTATCACTGATTTTCCCTGCGTAAGCGGGGTGAGCCCTAGCGCCACAGCATACGCAATCTTTGCAGCATATTTTCCCCGCGTAAGCGGGGGTGAGCCGAAATTCTACCTGTTTCGCCCCTAGGCGACGTTATTTTCCCCGCGTAAGCGGGGGTGAGCCGTCAAGCACATCGCCCGATCGGTAAGTCGCTGGATTTTCCCCGCGTAAGCCGGGGGTGAGCCCACAACTGTTGTTCCGCAAATATTCCCGCGTGAATTTTCCCTGCGTAAGCGGGGTGAGCCCCAATATCCGCGAGTTCACGCGGCACTGACTCAATTTTCCCTGCGTAAGCGGGGTGAGCCGAAAACCGCTGAAGGTGAGTTGATCTCGAATCAGATTTTCCCCGTGTAAGCGGGGTGAGCTGTCCCCATTCTGAAAACTTGGCAATAATTACATGAAAAGAGCATATTATGACACCTAAAGAGCTACGACTTAAAACGCGCGCGATGGGTATTCAAGCTACAGACTTAGCCCGGATTTTCGATTATGATCGTCGCACCATTCAGCGCTGGTATAAAACGCACATGCCCCCTGCTGTGGTGGAGGATTGGATTAACACCAGGTGGGAGGCATTTTTGCAGGAAGTGTGCACCACCGTGGCGAGTGTGCGCGAAATCTCTCGCGTGGTGGTTAGAGATGAGTTGTGGCCGGATATGAGCGTGAAAGAGCGTGAGCACCTTATGGCAGCGGTTTATCTGTGTTGCGCTGTAGAAAGGATAGAGGTTGATTTCCTGGAGAGTTAAATACTCCCGTTACGATCATATATCTACTGGTAAATAGCTTGGCAGGGATATTTCGCCTCCCCTACTTACATTAACGTTTCCCCGCATGAGCGGGGATTACCTCAACATGTTTTGCCTCATATCTTTGCCAGGCTATTTACATCCCCGCCCCTCGAGCTCTAAGCTGCGCAAAAGAAATTCCCCACCAGCGTGGTTCGCGGTGGGGAAAGGCTAGTGTAATGGCCCAGCTAGTGTAGGAAGCCGGCTTGAACCCTAGTTCAAAGCCTGGCTACCAGGCGTTATCGGCTTAGGAATTTGGTCGCTTACCGTGGTTAGCCTTGTTCTTGCGACGATCCTTGCGCTTACGGCCACGCTTGCTCATATTCTCTCCTTTTAAAGTTCTGGGCGAGTGTGCCCAATGTGCAGTTGGATGAATATCTTAATTCACAGAAGCGCGACGACGCACACGGCCACGGTTACGGCGACGCTTCAGCGCACGACGTTCATCTTCGCTCATGCCACCCCAAACGCCGGCGTCCTGTCCGGTTTCTAATGCCCAAGACAAGCACTGGGAAGTAACTGGGCAGCGGTTACAAACAACTTTCGCTCGAGCAATCTGAGCCAATGCGGGGCCAGAGTTACCTACTGGGAAGAATAGTTCTGGGTCTTCTTCGCGGCATACAGCTTCGTGGCGCCAATCCATGGTGTGTCTCCTTGGTAAATAAAGTTCTATAGAGTCTGTTGATCCTCGGGTGAGGCGATTTCAACGGCACTTTCTCGCAAACTTCGGCAAGTAGCAATGGCTAACCGTTGGGCAGTTTAAGCCCAGGAAGCTTGTGATGGGTGCGAAAAATAAGTGATGGAATGCGAGCGCTGTCGCGTGCATGGCACTTACCGCGCTCACTGACTTGACCGATAATGTCACGCAGTTAGACCCAGGTAAAGGGTTTTCCAGAAATTGTGCCCAACGTCACACTGTGTTCATTTTCCGTTAAAGCGCAGGTCATAGGGTTATTTAACTTAGGTGAACCTTTCGCAAATTGGTATTTCACCGTTAGTGTGTGTTATTGGAGTGTGCGCCGAAACACAGTACTTTTTCGTTCGCCGTAAGCTGCTAGCGATTGAACTTCGCACGAAACCGGCTGAGTCCCATCGCCGCCAGGCGGTAGGGCAGCGGCTTGGTAACCACCGAAGTATTAAACCCGTGCCGATCCGTATTCGCATCAGGCGCCACACACCGCAGTCGCGCCGGATAGACCGTCAGTTCCACGTTGCACACTTCCTCGAGATACTCACCATCAACTTGGAATTTCAATGGCTCATCGGAATGCAGTTCGATGCGCTGTGCGGCATCGATTCGGGTGATGTGCTTTTCGACGCCTAGCAAACCGCGCAGTGTCCACAACGCTCCGCCTAAGTTGGCTGCTGCTACCAAGCCAGGCAATCCTGAGAGCGAATTGATAGCAAAGAAACCGAATTCGCCGGTGATATCCGTTTTCGGATTGGTAACCACGGGTAGATCGCCAAGGAAAGTCCACGGATTCGTATTAGAGACCAGAGCCACCGGAATATCTGTGCCCGCAGGTTGGCCGTTAACGCGCACCGAAATCTGAGGCGGATGCCGGCGCAGATTACGCCAAATGCCAAAAATGATGCGCAAGTAACGCGCAGGATGTGCTTTCTTACCGGTTGAGCGTAGCTCATCCATCGCAGCAATCACGTCGGCGTCGATACCGGCTCCGGCATTCACTACGAATAAACGGCGGTGTGCTTCAGTACCTGATTCCGGAACTTCTGCGGTAGCCAGGCCTACGGAAATATCCCTAGTAGCCCCAGATTCAATCAAGTGGGCTACATGCCGTGCCGCGTCATAGGAGTTTCGAGGAATGCCCAGCGCGCCAGCTAAAACATTGGCGCTTCCCGTCGGAATAACAGCTATAGCAGGCAGTGGTAGATCGGAATCAGCTAGCAGCAGTCCATTGACTACTTCATTAACGGTGCCATCACCGCCAAGGCACACCACCACGTCATATTTCTGCTGCGTTTGCTGCTCTTGCTCCATCACGTGCTCGCGCACCAGCTCGGTGGCATGGCCTGGATAAGCGGTGAACCAGGCTTCTAGCTGCAATCCGTCGATAGCCATGAGCTCCGAAACAATGGTTCGACTCAAGCGAGCAGTAATCGAAGTCGAATTTGGATTGGAGATAATCACGGCGCGCACAACCTGGCAGTGTAGTGCACTCGCTCCAGAATAGCTTTCGAACTAAGCTGGACAGTTGTGAGAAAGAGCCAGCAACATTCCAAATCTGTACCTGCAGCTGCTGCAGGATCGGCAGCACCGCAATCAGTACGTGTGGGAGCCTGGATCGGATTGGCTCAATCACTTCTAGGCATGGTCTACGCCATCGCGCTGATCTATCGCGATATCAAAGACATTGAAGATGACGCAGCGATTTCCGGCGCTGGTACGGCATTATGGTTCATCCTGATGTTCGGTGCCATTGCAGCGGGAGCGATCTTCCTATTGCGCGGCTACCGCTGGGGGCGTGGCCCCATCATCTTGTTCAACCTCTGCCTGCTGGGCGTGGCGTATTACATGTTCCGCTCGGATGCCTTCCATTTGGCCTGGCCAACATTGGCAGTAGCTTTAATTGCTCTGATCTGCATGTTTAATGGCAGGGCATTGGAGTGGGCGGCCAACGAATATGGGCGCTAAGGCTGCCCAACCGTAGCGCTATTCCATAGAGAGGGATCGAATTACCGATCCCTCTTTTTCTATGAGGCGCTGACCCTCCACCGCTGTTTGCACCGGATAATGCGTGAAATCGATAGAGCGATCGCGAGCTGAATCCAAGTGATATTTGAACTGGCCGGTTTCGACATCGTAGAAGTCGTACCCATCCACCACTGGCACGGCGATGTGCCCGGCAACACTTACGGGAGTGCCCACTGCCCGCGGCGCCGTAAACGCCACTTCTAGGGTTTCTGGTACGAAAAACAGCACTTCCGATCCGCTAAACCATGCAATATGGTGCGGCAGATCGGCACTGTACCAGGCGGTTTTCCGGGCGTCGTTAAGCGAAAGCGCGAAGCGCTCCGCGCCTGCGACCGGGCTCTGCGGGATCATCAGGGAAGACAATGCGGGGTGGCGGGAAGTTTCGCGGCCGGTGTCGTCGAAGGTGATCACATCGGTGCCCATGCGAATCGTGGCAGCGTTATTGCCAATCGCCACCAAATGCGCGGCGGAGGAAAGATCGATATCCACCTTGACCTCGGGCTCGCGGGAATCCTCCGGCTTGCTACCGACAAAGACCAAGTGGAAATCACCATCGCAATTACTGATCACGGCGGTATTTTCCTCGCGACTAAGAGCATTGATGACCTGGCAATTCGGGTGCGGCTGCATACCCGGCTCCACGGCAGCGGGAACATCGCCGTATTCCACCACACGCACTAGATCGTTGCGCCAGAGCTCGGCGAAATTATTGCTGAACACGCCCGGATAATACGAAGACTGGATCGGCCAGGCGGGGTGATCGTCAGCTTCATGGGCGGTACGACGGGTGGCGATATACGAACCATCAGTGACTTCCAGAGCCACCGTTTCACCACAACCAGCCGGGCCGTTGAACGTGAGATACGCCGCAGAGCCGGAAATCAATGCGGTGCAAAGCTCGATATCGCGGTGGTAAGACCACAATTCCGCGCCATCGCGGGTATCGAGTGCGCGCACGCCGGTGGGATCGGCAATCAGTACGGCGCCATTCGAGGCGATGGGGTTGGGCACGGTCCAGGTAGGCAGCTGGGGCGGGGAGCTAGCTGGGTTGGTATTTGCCTGCCCCAGATCCGCGGTTTCCAAATGCCAGATTTCCCGCAGTTGGGTAGGTGGATTCATCGTAGAACCCTGTGGCATGGCTTCCCGGCACTGCTGGTGGGAGACATGACGTGCCGGTGCCGTCCACCATGTCCAACCGACAATGGCAACTAGGAAAAGGATCACTAGCGCTGCGCCAATGTAGTTGCGGGTATTGGTGTGGTGCGTAGTGCGCTGGAAAGAAGGAAGCTTCATCGGCGTCGCGGGCCTCGACGCTGACTTGGTTTACGGTTACGAACCTTATCCGCTCCGAAAACGGGACGGTGTTCGCCTACGCGGTCGTCAGCGTCTTCGGGGATGTCGAGTGCGTCGAAAAGCTCAGGCGAAGTAGAGAACCACTGGGGTGGTTCATCGATCTCTAGCTCGAGGGAGCGGTTGATGTGTTGCCAGCGAGGCAGCTCGTCCCAACCCACCAACGTGACTGCCACACCAGACTTGCCAGCGCGGCCTGTGCGCCCGATGCGGTGGACGTAGGTCATTTCATCCTCGGGCACTTGGTGGTTGATCACGTGGGTGACGTTAGCGATATCGATACCGCGGGCGGCAACGTCGGTAGCTACTAGCACGTCCGTAGTGCCAGAGCGGAAAGAACTCAAGCTCTTCTCGCGGGCGTTTTGTCCCATATCGCCGTGTACGGCGGTGACCTTAAAGCCGCGTTCGCCCAGCTGCTCGGCAACCGAAGCCGCAGCGCGTTTGGTGCGGGCGAAGACGATGGTGCGGCCACGATCATGAGCCTGAAGAATACGGGCGATTACCGGTAGCTTATCCATCTGATGCGATTGGAACACCACCTGCCGCGTAGTTTCGTGGATACTGGCTTCGGCGTCCTCGCTTTCGGCGCGAATATGGATCGGCCGATCCATGAACCCACGGGCGAGCTGTAAAATCGGCGCTGGCATCGTCGCGGAGAACAACATCGTCTGGCGCTGGGTAGGTACTGCTTGGAAAAGCTGCTCGATATCAGGCAAGAAGCCTAGATCCAGCATCTCGTCTGCTTCGTCCAGCACCATGATCTCTACGCCGTCTAGGGTGAGTTCCCCGCGCTCGTAGAGGTCGATCAAACGCCCTGGAGTGCCCACGACGATATCGCTGCCTGCTTGCAGTTTTTTAATCTGTTCTTCGTATGGCCGGCCACCGTAAATCGTGGTCACGGTTAATTTTGTTGCCTTCGCTGCGCCAGCCAAATCACGGCCTACCTGCACACATAACTCGCGCGTGGGAACGATAATCAGTGCCCGCGGAGTGCCGTCGGGAGGCGTAATACGTGCATCGTCGAACACGCGATCAATAACTGGAATGCCAAACCCCAGTGTCTTGCCCATGCCGGTGCGCGCCTGACCAATAATGTCGTTGCCATCCAGTGCCATCGGAAGCGTCAATTCCTGAATCGCGAACGTACGGGTAATACCACCCCGCGCCAGTGCGTCGCAGATCTCCCCAGCAACCCCAAGAGCTGCGAAAGTGGGGGGAAGCTGATTGGCAGTAGCGGCAGTAGTGGCGCTCACGAAAACTCCTCACATGGCGGTAAGCAAATAGAAAGCAACCGTGGTTGTCATCCTACTTGGCACAAGGTGGTTATGATGATTCCCATGGACATCACGATTGGCTTTACTGGTAATCAGCGTGAGCTGACAATTTCCGACGTAGTAGGTGGCGAAGATGCCGTCGAGAAGCTCCAGCAGGCATTGGCAGCAGATCCACAGGCAGCAGGTTCTGTGGAACTAACCGACGGCGCCGGCCGACGCTACGTCTTGCGCAGCAGCACCCTGGCGTACGTGCAGGCTTCGTCGAAAGCTGAGCGCAAGGTTGGCTTCAACGTTTAATGCCGTCAGTTTCGCCCGCCGCTTCGGATGGCGGGCGTTTGCTATGCCCACGGTAGTAGTGCTGCTACTGCTGGGGCTGGTAGTAGAGGTCACCGGGGTAGCGCGCCCTGGTGCGGGTGGGGACGCTGGAGAATCCGTGCCTGGTGCTGGTGGTGCTGGCGACGGAAGTGCTGGCGACGCTGGTGGTGCTGCGGGTGGTGCCGTGGTTGCAGGGGGTGGCGCGCCTGACGACGGAGCATCTGCCACCGTAGCCTTCGCGGACGAGATTTCCGCCGAACTGCCCGATGGCGGGCGTTATACCACCACAAGTTCTGGCCACTTTACGTATTTAAATAGTGCAACCCGGCAGGCCTGGGAGTACTTTGCGGAGCCCGCGGTGCCATCGGAATCGCGAGAGGAATCGCAAGGCGAAACCACCTATCGGTTCGCCGTAGCTATCGAAGACTCCATCGATGCCGCTGCCTTCGGTGGAGCTGAATCCTTCGCCTCTTCAGTCGCTGCTACCTTAGCTGATCCGCGCAGTTGGATGAGCAATCCGCAGTGGTCATTCGAACCAGTAGCCTCCGGCCAAGATCCCGAGGTAGTGATTCAATTAGCTTCTACGTCGTTAGCGGAACAATTGTGCGGGGCGCGCAACAACATCAAAACTTCGTGCCACCTGGGCGGCGCCAACGGTCAGCCTAATCGCGTGATCATCAACGAAGCCCGCTGGATCCGCGGCAGCTACGCTTTCGAAGGCGACATCGGCAGCTACCGCCAATACGTGATCAACCATGAAATGGGGCACTTCGTCGGTTTTGCCGATCACGTGCCTTGCCCAAGCGAAGGGGCACTCGCGCCGATTATGATGCAGCAAACTATCGGTGTGAAGAATTCGGTATTGCACGACTTCGATCCCGAAAGTGTCTACCCCGATAACTCCATTACCTGTTTGCCTAATCCTTGGCCGTATCCGCAGGCGAATCGGTAGGCTGGGCGATTATGAATCCCTCCCACGCGAAGGTGAAATCCACGGCGCAAGGCACTACTCCGATGCCTCCTAAGCATGTCAGCGATGCTTTCGGAGTGCGCGGCGAGGCCGTGGCTGCCGGCGCGTGCTGGGATTACGGCTGGCGTTTCGGTGATGTGGTGTTGTCGCCGGTGGTCGATACTGCGCAGGCGGCGTGGTCGGCGAAGATCCGCGAGTCTTTGGCGATTCCCGGCGTTCGGGTGGCACGCCCGCTTCGTACCACCGATGGGCGTCATGTGCTGGCCGGGTGGCAGGCGCGCGAGTTTTCGCCCGGTGCGCCAAGCCCACGCGCGGACGAAACAATCGTGACCGCCTTGGCCTTCGATGAGGCTTGCGCCCAGATGCCGCGGCCAAATTTCTTGGTCGATCCGATGCGCAGTATTTTTGCTACCTGCGAACATGCCGCCTGGGTACCGCAGTCCGTCGAGGTGCTTGGTCGGTTGCTGGATCCGCAGGCTGTGCCTTCGCCTGATGCAGCAGAGGCATTGCAGCGCAGCGGGCAATTGCTACAGCTTCGCTCCCCGCTTTCCGGAGTTGCAGCGCAATTGGTACACGCCGACATTGCTTCACAATTGCTTTACGACGGGTTAAGCACCCCGGTTCTAACCGACATCACGCCTTCCTGGCGTCCAGCAGGTTGGACTGCTGCATTGGCAGCGGTAGATGGTCTGGCATTTATGGGAGCGGATCAAGAAGTATTGCATCGCTTTTCCCACGTACCGAACTTTTCGGAGCTAGTGGTCCGAGCTATGTGTTATCGCTTGCTGGTACATGCGGTCCATCCAGCAGCCCAGGTGAGTGCGTGGCGTGGACTAGCGCGTGCGGCCACGGTGGTAGCCGCTTTCGCAGAGCGGTGATCGAGCCACTAGCTGCGCTTTTGCTGGTCGATTATTAATCCGGGGGCTGTGTCACAATGGAAACATGCCCACCCCAGAACAGCCCTTAGCTCTCGATTTTCCCCCTTTGAGCGGCGATGATCTGAAATCGCTGTTGGGGCAATTAGATGTCCCAGAGATTCGTCTTGCTGCGCCTAATGACGGCGGCTCCCACCAGGATAAGCAACGCCAGCTGCCACAGCGCCGTTGGGCAGGAACGGTGCGTCAATTGTTCCCAGAGAACAAGCCAACTGGCGCCTGGCGGGTTTTCGGTTCGGCTGGCACTGGCAAAACCAGTTTGTTAGTCGATCTAGCTGTGGAGCACATGCGCGCCGGGCGACCAGCGCGCCAGATCCAGTTGCTCACCCATTCGAAAGAATCTGCCAGTCGAGTACGCAACGAACTTGCTCAGCGCCTAGCCCAGGCGGATGTTGCTGGTTCAATTACCGCTACTGCGGGTTCGATGGTGCGTGGTATTCACTCGATGGCGTTTGCGGTGGTGCGTAACTTTGAGCTGCAGCGTTCTGGGGAACCGCCGGCTTTGACTACCGGCGCGCAGCAGGATGTGGTGGTGCGTACCCTGTTGGCCGGGCATGCGGAGCAAAATGGCGCTTATTGGCCAGCGCACCTGGTTCCAGCCCTGTCGATGCCAGCGTTTGCCCGCAATGTCCGCGATGTGATGTTGCGTTGCGCCGAACGCGGGGTTAGCGGTGAGCAGCTCCAGGAGTTCGGAGTGAAGTACCACCGCGAAGAGTGGGTGGCGATCGGCAAGTTTATTGTCGAATACCAACAGACGATGCGTCTGACCGGCGTTGAAAGCCTCAACGCGTCCGAGCTGGTCACCAAGGCTGCCGGGTTGGTGCGGAGCCACCCAGAGTTGGTATCTGAACTAGGCATTTCTTTATTGCTTATCGACGATGCTCAGCATGTTGATCCACAGGCAGGTGCCTTCCTTAAAGCACTCGCCGAAGCAGCCGAATTAACGGTTATTACCGCGGATGTGGATCAGATGGTGTTGCGCTTCCGTGGTGCCAGCACTGGTTTCTTGGAACAGATTGCAGACGGCGAGCATACGATCGAGCTCCATACCTCTTTTCGCGCTACTTCAGAGATCATGTCTGCCTATCAGGCGTTAGGCCGGCTACTACCGGGCAGTCAGCAGCGCCGCCAAGTGCGCAGTTTCGATGGCAGCGGCGCGGTGGAAGATGCTGCGGTGGAAGATACTGCGGTGGAAGGTGCTGCTCAATCGGTTCAGCACGGTTGCCAGGTATTGGTGCATCCCACCAGGCCGTCGGAGTATGCGTCGGTAGCGGACTTCCTGCGTCGCCGGCATATCGAAGCAGGCGTGCCCTGGAGCGATATGGCAGTGATTGTGCGCTCTGGGGCGAAAGAATCGGCGTTGACTCGCTACCTTTCCCAGGTAGGGGTGCCAATCGAGATAGACCCATCGGATATGGTGCTGCGCGAAGAACGCTTGGTTGCAGGCTTAATGTTGGCGCTGAGTGCGGTGATTAATCAGGATCCTTTGGTTGCCTACGGTGCAACGGCAGAAACGGCGATGCGATCAAGTAGCTGGCAAGAATTCCTGTTGGGATCCTTTGGTAAAGCGGATCCAGTTACCTTCGATCGTTTGATCCGGGCAGTGCGCCGGCTAGAGCTGAAAGATCCAGAACGTTTTCCACCAACAGGGGGACAGGCGTTCGATCGGATTATCGAGTTGCTGGAAAACAGCGATCAGGTAGAGGACTCCGAACTTTTAGCTTCGTTACCGCAACGCGAGCGGCAGATTCTGCAGCAACCATTGCAGGTTCTTATCGCTGGCAGGCAATCGCTAAGCGAAGGCGTGGAAGCAACCTTATGGGCAGTCTGGGAAGCCTCTGGTTTGGCAGAACACTTAGTTGCGATGTCCCTGCGTGGCGGCGTTGATGGAGCGATGGCAGATCGCGATCTAGACGCCGTGCTGGCTCTATTTGACTTCGCGGGCGATTTAGTAGAGGACGACCCACAGCTAACCGTAGCTGGATTTATTGATGCGGTTGCAAGCCAAGAATTAGCGATGGGCAGGCGGGACCGACGCAGCGTGCCTCGCGAAGCCGTGCGTATTCTCAGCGCGCATAGCTCTTTGGGCAATGAGTATGACACCGTTGCGGTCACTGGAGTGCAAGATGGTCAGTGGCCAGATATCGGATTAACGGGAAGCTTGCTGCATCAAGATCAGCTAGTGGAGTTCCTAGATAACGGGATTACCCCTGGCCAGCCAATTTCTTATCTGTCGCAGCGGCTGGCCGATGAGCGTCGTTTGCTCTCTGTGGCGATTTCGCGCGCAAAGCGTGCCGTGATTGTCACTGCGGTGGATTCTCCAGCGGACGATTGCGAACCCAGTGTGTTTATCCGCGAATTGGCAGCTGCAGGAGTTCCCGCACGAGAAATCTTTCTAGGAGAAGACCCCGCTGAAGCCGAGATAACGGAAGAATCGGACTTCACTCCGGCTGAAGGTCCTCGAGTGCTCTCGCAGCCAACTTTAATTGCAGAATTGCGGCACACGGCAACAAATGAAAATGCCACTCCGGTGCATCGGAAACAAGCAGCATGGCAACTAGCTCGGTTGGCGCGTGCTGGGATTCTTGCAGCACGGCCGGATCAGTGGTGGCACGTTCGGGGGATCTCCGAATGGCACGAAGAACCGAAGATTTCAGAAGAGATTCCAGCTCGATTTAGCCCTTCAAGTGTGGAAAAGGCACTGAAATGCCCAGTGGAATACGTGATGAACCAGGATGATAAAGGCGAACAGCTCACCTTAGGTTCGTTGTTTCACACGATTGCAGAATTTGTGCCCACGCAGCTTTCCGTGGAAGAAGCAGAAGACTTGTTTGCCCACGCACTGCGGCAGATTTACCGCGAGCAGCCGGAAAGTTACGTCAATGCAGAAATTGCAGAATGGATCGAGGCTCTGGGAAAGTGGGAAAGCTGGGCAACCCAAACCAAGGTCTCAGTATCCGAAATGCCATTCGACGTTACGGTTCCTTCTGCGCCGCCGGTACAACTGCGTGGCCGGGTGGATGCAATAGTTTTTGACTCTGACGGCGGATTGCACGTTGTCGATATTAAAACAGGTAAGACTTTGCCATCGGAGAAGAAGACAAGTGAACATTCTCAGCTGGCGTCTTATCAAATTGCGCTGAATCATCTAGACCGCAGTAAGTTACCAGCCCACCTGGAGTTTCCGAATGGCGAACCAGATTTGGATGAACCCCTAGCAAGTGGCGCGAGGCTGGTGTACCCACGAGCTGAAGGCCTCAGCATGGGGGTTCGCTATCAAGCTGAGCTAACTCAAGAAAACTCCGAACTGTGGTTAGACAACATTGGTTCTGCAGCTGCCCAAATTGCCCGGCCTCAGATTCCATTACGGCCGCACGATGAATGTTCATTCTGCGTGTTTAATCTAGCCTGCCCAGCTACGGAGGAAAACAATGGATAACAGCACTATGCACAGCCCACGGTTCACTCCACAGCAACTAGCTGCCATGATGGGACAAAAATTTGCTCCAACTGCCCAGCAGGCTGCCGTAATTAGTCACCCTATGGAGCCCGCGCTGGTAGTTGCAGGAGCTGGTGCAGGCAAAACCGAGACGATGGCCGCTCGTGTGGTGTGGCTCGTAGCCAATGGCTATGTTCGGCCAGAACAAGTCCTCGGCCTAACATTTTCCCGTAAGGCTGCTAGGGAGCTGGGTACGCGTATCAGGCAGCGCCTAGTCTCGCTGGCGAATGCGCAGGAATTTCGTCGTCAAGCAGATCCAGAAGTGCTGGCGAGTTTGGAAGTAATCGCACCTACGGTGGCAACCTACGATTCTTTTGGTGGCAATCTGCTGAAGGAATACGGGTTGCTGGTGCCCACGGAACCGAATATGGAGTATTTCGACAGTGCGCGGGAATTCCAAATCGCGATGGATTTAGTGGCTGAATCTTCGATTGCATCGAAGCAAAAGCCGGAAAAGCTCGCTGCGTTGTTAATCAAGTTAAACGCAGAAATTGCAGCCAACATGTTCGACGTGCAGGAAGCAATCGAGCAGACCAAGAGCCTGATTCACTTAATTTCCCAGTTGCCTCCAGGTAAAAGGCAGCAGTCAGCGATGAATAAGGAACTGCTGAAAATCATCGACACTCAAAACGAACGCTTAAATGTCTTGCCTCTGATCGAGCCACTTCGGCAACGTTATGCCCAATTAGGTGGATCAACATTTGCGATGCGTTTGGCAGAGGCTGCGGTGATGGTCTCGAAGTATCCGCATATTGGCCAAGCACAGCGCCAGCGATTCAAAGTGATCCTGCTAGACGAATACCAGGACACCAGCCACAGTCAGCGGGTACTACTGCGGGATTTGTTTGCGGGCAACGCTGTTACGGCAGTAGGTGACCCGATGCAGTCCATTTATGGTTGGCGGGGTGCAACGGAAGAGAACCTAAAACAGTTCACCACAGATTTTCCGCAGAGCAACGGCGAAGAAGCGCCGAAGCTACAGCTATTGACCTCCTGGCGTAACCCAGAGAAAGTATTGCATCTGGCGAATCAAGTAGCCGAGAAAGCTTTTGTTGGAACTCAGCGCACCGTAGAGGCACTAGAGCCACGCGAAGGTGCAGGCACTGGTGAACTATTGGCTTCGTATTTCGCAACAGAAGTTGATGAATTTACCTGGATAGCCGAAGAGTTTGCTAGCCGTATTGCTGAAGCTAAAGAGCAGGGAAATGAAATTACCGCAGCTGTGTTGCTGCGCAGGAATAGCCAGGCAGCGGAAGTGCAAAAGGCGCTGACCGCTAAGGGAATCCCATCCGAGATCGTAGCCTCGGAAGGTCTCCTTCTTACCCCTGAGATCCAAGATGTAACTGCGGTGCTACGTCTGCTGCAAGATCCCGGTGACAATGAAGCCGCTTTGCGGGTGCTCACTAGCCCGTATGTGAATTTAGGGCGCCGGGATTTAGAAGCGCTTACGCGACGAGTAAAGCAGCTCAATCGATCTGTTCAGCAAAAACGCGTTTTCAGTGCGTCAACAGATCAAAGCGTGGCTGCATTACGGGAAGCGTTGGAGGAACGCTTAGACCAGATCGTCACGAATTATCTCGAACAACACTTTGGTTTAGGACATGCGATTGCGGATCCGGCTATCACGGATCCAGCTGTGGCAGATCCGACCGTGGCAGATTCTGCTGTGGCAGATTCTGCGGTAACTGGTGGCGAAGTTTCCAGCGCTACCAACTATTCCTCAGTAGGTGCGCAGCGCATTCAAGAATTAGCAGCGAAACTAGGCTTCTTGCGCCGGTGGAGCCTTACCAAAGCCCTGCCCGAGCTGATTGCCGATGTGGAAAAGATCTTTGGCATCCGTATCCAAGCTCAGATCGATTCGTATCAAGATGGACATGCTGGATTAGTGAACTTGGATCGTTTTACCCAGGTAGTAGCCGATTATGCCAAAGCGAATGGGTCGGACTTAAAGCGATTCTTGGGGTACTTGGAATACGCAAAAGACAGCGAGCGTGGTTTATCACGTGATCCTGTGCATCGCCGTGGCAACGTGGTGCAGATTTTAACGGTGCACAAAGCTAAGGGCTTGGAATGGGATCTTGTAGCTGTGCCAGGAGCCGATGCTAAGACCGCTGGCGAGGTAATTAAAGGTTTAGCAACTGAGTCCTATTTGACGTCGGTGCACCAAATTCCCACCGAAATCAATGGTGTGCCGGAACTAGATTTCGGTGCAATGGAAGACCAGACTGAGGCCAACAAAGCGATCAAGGCATTCAAAGAATCCTTGCGAGTCTTCACCGCCGCCGAAAGCCGACGAGTGTTTTACGTCGCGATCACCCGCAGTGCAGATACGCTGTTGCTTTCTGCCAATGCTGACTACGATCCTGGCTGGCGTACCGATCCGGCAGCGCGGAAAACGAATCCGAAGCAGCCATCGGAATTCCTCGTACGCTCTGTGAAATCTTCCGCTGCAGAAGTGGGGTACTGGCTGAATCCGGAAGCAGAAGGTATTGTTCCTGCTCCCTCACCCGCAGACCGCATCCTATTGAGCGATAGTTCAGTCGGCGATGCTGCAACTATGACTGCTACTACGCTCGAGTCCGTTTCCGAAGAGCTTGTCTGGCCCACGAAGCGCGCCATCCATGGCGATGAAAAATCTATCGCGCTAGCCCAAGCAGTGCTGCAGGCGATGCAAGAGCAGGAAAACGGGGAGACCCTCGATCCCATCCCTGGAGACATTTCCACCACCTGGGACACAGAAACCTCGTTGTTGGTTAATGAATACCGCGATCGTTTAACCGAAGCCATCGAAGTGCAGCCACCGACGTCGCTATCCGCGAGTGAGTACATCAGTTTGCAGCACGATCCAGCAGGCTTCGCCCGTCGTAAGCTACGTCCTGTACCTTTTAAACCCAATGCGTACGCGCGCCGGGGTACCACGTTCCACAATTGGTTGGAGCAGCGCTTTGGGGATCCGCTTTTGCTTGACGACGAAGAACTGTTCTCGATCGCCGATGAATTCTCTACCGAGTTACCGGAACTCGCCGCAGAGGCCAGTGCGCTGCAAGCAACGGAAGAAGTAGAAGCACTGAAGCAGGCGTTCTTGGACAGTGAGTGGGCGGATCGGAAGCCCGTTGCGGTGGAGCTACCGTTTGAGGTCAGTATCGGCCAGCATCGTGTGGTGGGGCGTATTGATGCCGTGTTCCAGATCGATGGCCAGTGGTGGGTAGTGGACTGGAAGTCCGGCTGGGCGCCACGTGATCTAAAGGGCAAAGACATGCAGTATCGCAGCTTGCAGTTGGCGCTGTATCGCATTGCTTTGGCGGATCAGTTGGCCTCGGGGCAGTTGGGAAGTGAGGCTGATGCTGGGGTAGCAGTGTCGGACATTAATGCTGCGTTCGTGTTCCTTGGTGGCGGGGCACGTACTGTTCAGCCAGCGGAGGAATTTTTGCCCAACAGGATAGAGTTGGAAGCATTGCTCGATGCGGCATCGCGCAGCGAAAATGCATAGGATCGCCACATTAGAAAACGCCACTACCGAGAACTGGAAGACGAGATAGCTCTTGAGGAACCGGATTCGTAACCGCTTTACCTCGGATGTCGAACTCAACGACTTACCCGATCACGCGCTGCTTGGCGTTATTGGCATTCCCCAACCCAGCGCCAAAGGGCCGTGGCGGTTAATTATCCGCAGGTTGGCTTATGCGATCGGCCTAATGCTGATCGCAGCCCTGGTGGTATATGCCGATGGTGATGGTTATAGCGAGCACATCGACTTTGTTGATGCACTGTATTACGCCGCGGTCAGCCTTTCTACCACCGGTTATGGTGACATCGTGCCGGTGACAAACCAGGCACGAATCGTCAACATCTTGGTAATCACGCCACTACGAGTGATCTTCCTGGCGCTGTTGGTTGGTACTACCCTGACAGTTCTTACCGAAGAGTCCCGCAAAGCACTGCAAATTAGAAGCTGGAGAAAGTCATTGCGTAACCACACTGTTGTGATCGGATTTGGCACCAAAGGCCGCTCTGCAGTGACGGCACTGTTGGCCGATGGGGTAAACCCCAGCCAGATCGTTGTTATTGATACCGATAAGTTAGCCCTAGAGCGCGCCAGCAACGCCGGGCTGGTAACCGTCCATGGATCAGCGACAAAATCCGACGTGTTGAAACTAGCCGGTATCCCGCGCGCCCGCAGTGTGGTGATTGCTCCGAACAAGGACGATACGGCCGTGCTGGTTACCTTGTCGGTCCGTGAGCTCGCTCCCGGAGCGACGATCGTGGCCTCAGTGCGTGAATCGGAAAATCGTCACTTGCTCGCACAATCTGGTGCCGATCAGGTGGTGATTTCGTCCGAAACCGCTGGCCGAATGCTGGGGCTAGCAACCGTGACGCCATCTGTGGTGGAGATGATGGAAGACTTGCTCAGCCCAGATGAAGGCTTCTCGGTGGCGGAACGATTGATTACCGAAGAAGAAGTGGGCGCCAACCCTCGTCACTTGGCCGATATTGTGCTTGGCGTGGTGCGCTCTAGCGAGCTGTACCGAATTGATTCACCAGACTGTGAATCCGTAGAGCCCGGCGACCGTCTGCTGTACGTGCGTCGTGTGTACAGCGACGAAGCGGAAACCGAACCGAAATAGATCGTTCAGATTGCGTCTCGGGGAAAGGGAAATACTTAATTAGTGGCCGCTCTTGATTTATCTGCGCTTGATGAAGACCAGCGCGCAGCTGTGGAAGCTCCTCTGGGACCGGTATGCATCTTGGCAGGTGCTGGGACCGGTAAAACTCGTACCATCACCCACCGGATTCACCACCTGATTGATACCGGTTTTGTGCAGCCCCGCAAGATTCTGGCTGTTACTTTTACCCGGCGTGCTGCCGAAGAAATGCGCCAGCGGCTGGCGGTGATGGGAACGCCCGGAGTGCAAACCCGAACCTTCCACTCGGCTGCGTTGAAACAGCTGCAGTATTTTTGGCCTCAAGTAGCGGGTAACCTGCCGTGGCGGCTGATAGACAACAAATTCCCCATTGTTGGCCAAGCAGTGCGCAAAGTGGGCTTGGATGGCAGTAAAGAAACCGTCCGTGATGTGCTCGGTGAGATCGAATGGGCGAAATCCACGCTCGTTACGCCACAAAGCTACGAAGCAGCATTGAAGACTCACCACCGCACTCCGCCGGCAAATCCAGAGAAAATCTCCCTGGCTTACCGTGTCTACGAGGATTTGAAATCCCAACCTGACGCAATGCTGCTGGACTTCGACGACGTACTGCTGCACACCGTCGGAGCCATCGAAAATTCCCGTGCCGTAGCCGAAGAATTCCGTGCCCAATATCGCAGCTTCGTGGTCGATGAGTATCAGGATGTCACCCCGCTGCAACAGCGAGTATTGGACGCTTGGCTCGGCGATCGCGATGATCTGACCGTCGTGGGCGATGCCAACCAGACCATCTATTCCTTTACCGGAGCAACCCCGGATTATTTGGTGAACTTCTCGCGGAAATATGATCACGCCACGGTTGTGCGGCTGCAACGCGACTACCGCTCCACCCCACAGGTAGTCGATCTAGCTAATCGCGTGATTGCCCAGGCCTCGGGGCGGATTGCTGCGTCGAAATTACAGCTCATTGGCCAGCGCGATACCGGCCCGGAACCAGGTTTCACCGAATATCCGGATGAGCCAACCGAAGCCCGCCTGGTAGCAATGCAGATCAAACGGCTAATCGATGCGGGCACTCGCCCGAGTGAAATAGCTGTGCTGTATCGCATTAATGCTCAGAGTGCGCATATCGAACAGGCACTGGCCGAAGCCGGTATTGCTTATAACGTCCACGGTGGCGATGGCTTTTACCAGCGCCCGGAAATCCGCGAATCGATCAGTGCTCTTACCCGGGCTGCTCGCAAGCCTTTGGCCAACAAAGCTACCGGTGCGCAGCTGCGCGATCTGATCCGCAAAGATTTAACCACGCTGGGTTTAAGTGACAAAGAACCCGAAGGTGCCGAAGCACGGGAACGCTGGCAGTCGTTAACCGCGTTTTTCCACATGTGCGAAGACATCATTCACGTCCACCCACAAGTGACGATCCAAGGTCTGCTCGGACAAGTGCGCACCCGCCAGGAAGCCCAGCACACCCCGGCCATCGAAGAGGTCACCCTGGCCAGCCTCCACGCCGCGAAAGGCTTGGAGTGGGACGCGGTGTTCATTATCGGGCTGGTCGACGGCAACCTGCCCATCCAGCACGCCTTGAAAAAGGGAGACACGTCCGAAGCCGTGGAGGAAGAACGCCGCTTGCTTTACGTGGGTATTACCCGCGCCCGCATGAAGTTGGAACTGTCTTGGGCATTAGCGCGCCAAGAAGGAGGCAGAGCTAGCCGACGACGTTCCCGCTTCTTCGATCAACTAGAGATCAACGTGCTGGGTAGCCAATCGGATACAGCAGCCAGCTCCCGTCGTAAGCGTAAAGGCACCACCAAGGTGTGTTCGCAGTGCCGCAAGCCATTGAGCACTAATGAAGAAGTCGCACTAGGTACCTGCGAGGATTGCGAGAGCCCAGTGGATGTCGAGCTCTTCGAGCTGCTGCGCGCGTGGCGGATCGAAACGGCGCGAGCGATGTCGGTTCCCGCATTTGTGGTGCTAACCGATGTGTCCTTAAAAGCCATCGCTGCATTCCAGCCCACAGAAGTAGGCCAGCTGTTGGAAATCCCGGGCATTGGGCCGGCGAAGGTAGAACACTATGGCGACGAGGTATTGGCAATCGTATCGGCACATACCGGACACGTGGGGTGAGGGATCAGTGGCTGCTGCGTTACGGATAATGCGGCGAGGTCTACCGTCGTAAAGCAGCCCTGGAATCCGAACCCGGGCACGCGGTTGCCTTCGGTAGGGGTGATCAGCCCGGGTAGCAGCTGTGCGGCCAATACTGTTGCCGTTGCCAGGATTACTTCTTTGCGTGCGGGCAAAATGCGGTTTTGCAGCTGGAGGGCGAGGTTTTCGCGCGCGGAGTCTTCTTCCATTCGGTGGCACTCTAGGCAAAAGGAACATGGCGCAACCGGGGGAGTAACCAGCGGGCCGATGATGCCGATGTTGTCGCGGATATTGGCGAACAGATGAGGAATGCGCCGGGACCAGAGGATAGCTGCCAGATCCGGGCTGATTACCTCGCAGCCGGTGATGACAGCAGTACCGATGTGGTGCACCGGAGTATTCGATAGCCAGGTTGGCAGTTGCTGGCTTAGCCCTCGTGCCTGGATGTTGGTGTTGCGGCTGCGCAGCAGATCGTAGAGCCGGAAGCGGAGCTGGTCGCGGCCAATCACTGTGATGTGATTGTGGCGGAGGGGCTGTTCGAGGAATCCCAACTGGTGTAGTTCGCAGGTCAGCTGGGATACGTAGGTTTCTTCCAGACCAGCAGCGCACAGTTGGGTGTGCAGGCAGAGTTCGCTAGGAGAGTGGGTCGTGCTTTGCTCCGCATTAGCTTTAAACGCGGCCCAAATCGCCCGAGCTACCGCAGCGCTTGTGACGGGAAGTTCGAAAACCACAGAGGTAGCAGGATCGATCCCCAGTTGGATGCGGTTGCCCGGTGGGCGCAGCAATACCGCGACATCGGGACGTAACTGGATAGCGTGGATAGCGCCCGGAACTAAATTTCCCCCAGCAGGTGCTTTCGCTAAAAGCTTATTTTCCCCCATAGGTAAGTTTTTACCGAAAAGTCGCTAGGCTGGTAAAGCATGAGCGCGAAACGAACCACAGCCCACCCCGATTATGGGGATGACGTTGAGGTTCGCCGTTCCAAACGCCGCCGCCGTACTGTCTCTGCGCGCGCCGAAGGAAACCGCGTTGTGGTGATGGTGCCCGCCGATATGAGTGCCACCGAAGAGCGCAAGCAAGTCGCTGAAATGGTGCGCCGCGTGAAGAAGAAGGTAGGCAATTCTGCTGGTCAGCAGTTGGATAACGAGGTGCTTCGTCGCCGGGCACGCTGGCTGAACCAGCAGGTACTCGAAGGTCGTGCGTCTTTCGATTCCATTAAATGGGTCAAAAACATGTCGCGCCGTTGGGCTTCCGTTTCTGGCGACCCCGCGCGGATTAGGATCTCGCACCGCCTGGCTGAGGTTCCGGAATATGTGCTTGACGACGTCATCGTCCACGAGCTTGTGCATACATTCGTTGAAGGAGGGCATTCAGACGAGTTTTGGCAGTGGGCAGCGCGCGCTCCTCAGCACGAAAAAGCCCGCGGCTACCTAGAGGCCTACCAACGCTGGGGAGCCTCCGGCAGCTAGCGGGCTTAATGCTCAAACTGCGAACTTAGTTTTCGCGGTTGTCTTCGCCGTCTTTATCGGAGTCAGCCTCATCCGATTCCTTGCGTAGCTGCTCTTCAAGTTCTGCGATTGGGTCGAAATCATCGGATTCATTGCCACCCAGCACGGAATCGATGAATGCGGCAGAATCATCCAGATCCTCGGCTACTGGTAGGAAGTCTGGGTGATCCCACACTTCGTCGCGACGCTTGGTACCCACCGCAACTTCGAGGCGACGCCACAAATCCGTAGCTGCCCGAATCTTTGGCGCTCCAAGATCGATACCAGTGACCTTTTGTAAGGTAGCTTCCACGTTCTGGGTGACCGAACGACGTCGCCAAGCTTCGTCGATCTGTGCAAAACCAGGTAGGCGCTCTGAAAGCGCATCAGAAACCACAACTTCAACCCAGCCTTCGACGAGCGCGAGCAAGGTTTCGAAGCGGCTGCGGGCCCGCTGGTTCACACTGGAGATCTTCGGCGACAGATCCATGTTCTGCATATTCGCCATGGCCTCTTGGATGCGCGATGGATCCTGGAGTGCCTCCGGATCAATCGAACGTGCTGCTTCCTCCATGCTGGAGTAATCAATCACCAGACCATCAGCGTATTCGGCTACCGATGAGAGCATGCGCTCTACCAGCCATGGCACATGATGATAGAGACGCTGATGAGCTGCTTCGCGCGCTGCAGCGTAAACCATCAGCTCGCGGCCACTGAGCTCGAGTTCTTCGGCGGCGTCGCTAATATGGCCGGGCAACAGCACGGCAGCTTCGGTCACATACAACGGCAAGCCAAGATCAGTACTGGTCAGCGAAGTCTTCGCTAGATCAGCTAAAGCAGCACCCAGCTGAGTGCCATAGCTCGCTGCATTCATTTGATTCATCATCTGCAGCATAGGGCCGATCATCTGGCGAGCTTCTTCGGGTACTGCCTCTGTAGAAGCCTCAGCCATCCGCTTGGCGATGGGATCTACTAAACGCTGCCAGGTAGGCATGGTGTGCTCTAACCACTGCTTCTTATTCCAAGCCTCAGTGCGGTTTGCGCCGGCAGGTAGGGCAGTGGCGTCGTCAAGCCAAAGCTCACTAAGACGTACGGCATCAGAGGCCGCGGTGTGCTGCGAATCGCGCACCGGGTTGGCGGAACCCAAATTCTGTGCCGCCACGCGCTGAGCAATGGAGTAATTAACCGGACCCGAAGACTCTAAATTCTGCCCCATCCCAGAGAGCATCTGGCCGAATTGGTTCAAAATATCGCCAAGGTTCGGCTGGGAACCGGCGCCGGAATTGCCTGCCCCCGTGCCAGAGTTCGAATTAGCTCCACCGGGCATACCGCCGAAAAGTGGGATGCCGAAGATATTAAAGTCCGCACCGGAACCACCACCGGAACCACCAGGGCCGCTATTGGAACCTCCGAAGGTGCCACCAAAAAAATTAGCGAAAGGATCATTGCCCTGGGGGTTTTCAGATTCGTTATCGCGGTTGTTCTGGTTGTTCTCGGAATCGTCGTCCGAGTTACCACGAGGATTAAAGCCAAATTTATCGTCTGCCATGAATCCCACCGTAGACGATTTTCGGTACAGGCCTGTTTACTATCACTAGTAACACGTAAGTAATACTGCGCAGGTGGGGTAATGTTCTTCAGCGTGAACCGTCGATTAGTTACAGCTGGCGTAGGAGCGCTCCCGGTACTTGCTCTGGGGGTAGTAATGACGTTGCCTTCCGCAACCGTGCCGTTCGCCGCCGAAGGTCCCGGACCGCTGTTCGATGTGTTGGGCACTAACGACGGTAAACCGGTGATCGAAATTGAAGGCATCGATACTCCGGACGGCGATAGTGGCGATTCGGCTACTGGGCAGCTGGAAATGACTACGGTGTCGGTTTACCACCAGATCACCCTGCCACAGGTACTGGGATTGTGGGTGGATCGGGAACGCACTGTGGTTCCGATTGAAACGCTTTTTCCGCCTGGGGTTTCTACTGATGAATTTCAACAGCGCAATGCGGTAGCCTTCGCTGATTCCGAAGCCAATGCAACTGCAGCTGCCCTGCGACAGCTGGAACTGCCTACGGAAGTTTCCGTCGCTTTTGTCACCGACGATGCTCCCGCCGAAGGGGTCTTAGAGGAAAACGACGTCATCGTCAGCGTCGCCGGCCAACCCATCACTCAACCAGAGCAAGTGCGCGCGGAAATTACCAAACTCGCGCCGGGTGACCAGGTGACAATCGTCGTACGCCGTGACGGTCGCGAGTACGACGAGCAAGTGACGCTCGGTCCAAGCCCTGCCGATGATCAGGTGGGGTACCTCGGTATCGCGATGTCCGTGCAACCAGGCGGCGATGCCGAGATCTCCTACAACGTCACAGGTGTGGGTGGCCCTTCCGCGGGTCTGATGCTTTCGCTGGGCGTGATCGATAAATTAACGCCAGGTGATTTAACTGGCGGCCGCAAGATCGCAGGTACCGGCACCATTAATGCCTCCGGTGCGGTAGGCGAGATCGGCGGTATTACGCACAAGATCGTAGCTGCGCGTGACGACGGGGCAGAGATGTTCTTCGTACCTGCCGGAAACTGTGCCGAAGCACTCACCGCCGATGCCGGTGATACTCAGCTGGTGAAGGTGGAAACGCTGCAAGACGCACTCGATGCGATTGATGGTTCCAGCCAAGACGCCCCTAGCTGCCAGCCGTAGCTTCTTTCCCAGCTGCTCCGGCGAGAAGCGGAAACAGCTCCCAAGAACCTAGCCGAAAAACTAGGGGGTGCGAAACTTCACAAAAGCGAGGAAACTAGAAGGGGAAACTTTCTTTCGCTTTGTGAGGACGTGACTATTCATGGTTCATGAACGTGCCGGACAGCTGGCTAAACCAGAAGATCTCACCGATATTCAGAAACTGGTTGCTGCTTATTACGAATTACATCCGGATCCCTCTAACCCAGATCAGGCGGTAGCTTTCGGTACTTCCGGTCACCGGGGCTCTTCTTTCGATCGGGCTTTTAACGAGGATCATATTCATGCGATAACCCAGGCGATCGTGGATTACCGCAGTGAGCAGGGGATTTCCGGGCCACTCTATATTGGCCGGGATCCGCATGGTCTCAGCGAGCCTGCCACGAAGTCTGCGCTCGAGGTACTCAGCGCTAACGGCATTACCACGATGGTGGACTCGAATGATCGCTTTACGCCAACGCCTGCGGTGAGTCATGCGATTCTAACCCACAACGCCGAGCTTGAAGGCGGTCCAACCGGGGATTCGCCACAGCGTGCCGACGGCATTGTGGTCACCCCATCCCACAACCCGCCACGCGATGGTGGCTTCAAGTACAACCCACCTCACGGCGGTCCAGCTGATGCTGAAGCTACTGATTGGATTGCAGCTCGCGCCAACGAGTACTTGGCCAACGGTATGGACGGCGTGAAGAAGCATCAGGTTGAAGACGGCGATAGCAACATCGTTGCCTTCGATTACCTCAATCACTACGTCTCCGATCTGCCAAATGTGATTGATATCGAAGCCATCCGCAAAGCTGGTGTGCGCATCGGTGCCGATCCTATGGGTGGTGCAGCAGTGGATTACTGGGCTGCGATTGCTGAAACCCACGGGTTGGATCTGGATGTAGTCAATCCGGAAACGGACCCAGCATGGCCATTCATGACGCTGGATACCGACGGCAAGATCCGCATGGATTGCTCTTCGCCCAACGCCATGGCTTCGCTGATTTCCAACCGCGATAAGTACGACCTGGCTACCGGTAACGACGCCGATGCGGATCGCCATGGCATCGTCACCCCAGATGCAGGTTTGATGAATCCCAACCACTACCTGGCAGTTGCGATTGAATATTTGTTCTCGCACCGCCCAGGTTGGGGGTCGAATACCGCGGTGGGCAAGACGCTGGTGAGCTCCTCGATGATCGACCGCGTGGTTGAATCCCTCGGACGCGAGTTGGTAGAGGTTCCAGTTGGTTTCAAGTGGTTTGTTCCCGGGTTGCTGTCGGGTACCGTGGGCTTTGGTGGTGAAGAGTCTGCAGGTGCATCGTTCTTGCGTCACGACGGAACCGTCTGGTCTACCGATAAAGACGGCATCATCATGGATCTACTGGCTGCAGAGATCCTCGCTGTCACAGGCAAGACGCCATCGCAGCGTTACGCGGAACTCACCGAAAAATTCGGTGATCCTGCCTACGCTCGAACCGATGCAGACGCCAATCGCGAGCAGAAGGCAATCCTGAAGGCACTCTCGCCAGAGCAGGTCACTGCCGACACTCTGGCCGGCGAGCCAATTACTGCGAAGCTCACGAAGGCTCCGGGCAATAATGCGGCAATTGGTGGCCTGAAGGTAGAAACCGAATCTGCCTGGTTCGCTGCCCGCCCATCGGGTACCGAAGATAAGTACAAGATCTATGCCGAGAGCTTCCGCGGTGCCGAGCACCTAGCTGAAGTGCAGTCTGCTGCGAAAGCACTCGTGGATCAGGTGTTAAACGGCTAGCACTTCGCTGGTACTTCGTTTAACTTTTCCTCAGGTTGGCTCGTGTACGATTTTGGCGACAGGAGGTTGACAAAATGTCACGAGCCAACATTTTCAGCGCAGTCAGCACGATTGCGCGTCTTGTTATGGCAGTAGTGTGGATCTCTGCTGGTATCTCGAAAATGGGATCATTGGCAGTGGTCAAAGCCGATATCGAGGCTTATCAGATTTTCACTGCCCAGTGGAGCTCTATTCTGGCTGTCCTGATTGGGCCGTTGGAGCTGGTAGCAGGCATCTTGTTGCTCGTGGGATTTATGCAACCTCAAGTCGCCAAGGTCACCAATATTGTGTTGGTACTTTTCATTATTGGTATTGCGCAGGCATGGATTCGTGGCCTTGAGATCGATTGCGGTTGTTTCGGTGCAGGCAATAGTGATCCGAACCGGAATTTCCCTCTCGAATACGCGTGGGTGATTATTCGTGATATTGGTTTCATTGCGTTGACCACGTGGTTGATTTATCGCCCTGATCATAAGTTTTCGGTAGACCGGTTACTTGGTGGCACAGGTACTCGCTCTTAAATAAGGAAAAAGTTTATGGCTAAGTCCAATAACAAGCCCAATAACAAAATCAAGAACCCAAATGCGTCTGGCAATGGCGGCCGTGTAGCAATCGTGGTGTTGCTGCTCGCTGCAGTAGCTTTGATTGCTGGTTTGGTGATTTGGCAGGTCAATGACTCGAAGCCGGAAGTCACTGAGCTCAACGCTGAAGCTACGTACAGCGATGGTGTGGTGACTCTTGGTGATACCAACGCTGGTGACGACGTACCGGTTATCGAACTCTACGAAGATTACTCCTGCCCGCACTGCGGTGACTTGGCAGTTGCTTCCGACGAGCGGCTGCACGACGAGCTAGTCGACGGCAAGATCGTCGTTAACGTCCGCTCTATGAACTTCCTTGACCGCGGCGAGGAAGGCCATTCCACGATGTCTCTGGCTGCTTTGACTGCGTTGGCTGAGCGTGGAGAGTTCGACGCTTGGTGGAACTTGCGCGATGCTTTGATGCGTCAGCAGTACAAGATCCGTGGTAACTGGGATAACAATGACTTCGCGGATGCTGCTCAGGAAGCTGGTGCTTCTGATGATGCCGTTCAGGACATTCGTGACGGTAAGTACCTGGAAGAAGCCAACGAGATCGGTAGCGCTAACTTGGCTGACCAAGAAAGCCGTGCTGGTGGCGACGCCTATACGCCACGAGTCTTCGAAGGTAATCAGGAAGTTGAGATCAACGAAATCTCGACTGCTTGGATCGACGAAGTAGTAAATAACTAGTGGTGAACCTGCAGGTTTGGGAAAACTTGCACTAACGATGTACCTTTAAATTCGTTCGCAACAAGTGCCAGCTGAAGTTGGAAAACTTCAGTAGGCACAAAATGTTGCAACGGGGCTATGGCGCAGCTGGTAGCGCACCACACTGGCAGTGTGGGGGTCACGGGTTCGAGTCCCGTTAGCTCCACAATTTAGAACTAACCCCGGTCTGTTGACCGGGGTTTTTCGCATATCCACTTCTCGTTGCCAAAAAATCAGGCCTGCGAGTGTATCAGAAAACCTGCTCCGACTCGGCGCTGATGTTTTTCATTAGACTCTGTGCCACGTGCCACACGGCGACGCAGAAGTCGTAAGCGTCTCAAAGTGCGGGCACGAGTTAGTAAACGTAGTCCCGATTAAAGGAGCATCATAATGACTGTTTACGCAGATCCAGGTACCGAAGGATCTTTGGTTACGTTCAAGGATCGCTACGAGAACTTTATTGGTGGTCAGTGGGTAGCCCCTGCCGACGGCGAGTACTTGGATAACGTAACCCCGATTACGGGCGAGGTTTACTGCCGGGTGCCACGCTCGAAGGAAGCGGACGTTAATAAGGCTATCGACGCAGCACACAAGGCTAAGGCTGAATGGGCTGCAACCAGCGTCCAGGATCGCAGCAATGTTCTACTGAAGATCGCCGATCGCTTGGAAGAAAACTTGGAGATGCTCGCCGTTGCCGAGACCTGGGATAACGGCAAGCCAGTGCGTGAAACTCTTACCGCGGATCTTCCGCTAGCAGTAGATCACTTCCGTTATTACGCGGGAGCTTTGCGGGCGCAGGAAGATCGCAGCTCTCAAATTAGCGAGGATCTAGTTGCGTACCACTTCAACGAGCCACTAGGCGTGGTTGGTCAGATCATTCCGTGGAACTTCCCAATTCTGATGGCCGCGTGGAAGATCGCGCCAGCCCTAGCTGCAGGTAACTGTGTGGTTCTAAAGCCTGCGGAGCAAACCCCTGCGTCGCTGCTATTGGTTATCGAGCTGATCGAAGATCTGCTGCCTGCAGGTATTCTCAACGTTGTTAACGGCTTGGGCGACGAAGCTGGCGCTGCACTTACCGCTTCGGAGAAGATCGACAAGATCGCCTTTACTGGCTCCACTGAAGTAGGCAAGATCATCAATAAGTCTGCAGCCGAAAAGCTGATTCCTGTCACCCTGGAGCTCGGCGGTAAGTCTCCAAGTGTCTTCTTTAAGGACATCATGGATGAGGATGACGACTTCCGTGCCAAGTGTGTTGAAGGCCTTGCGATGTTTGCACTGAACCAGGGCGAGGTATGCACCTGCCCATCGCGTGCTCTAGTTCACGAAGATATTGCAGACGAGTTCTTGGAGCTCGCAATTGAAAAGGTGCGCAATATTAAGGTGGGCAACCCACTGGACACCGATGTGATGATGGGTGCGCAGGCCAGCCAGGAGCAGATGGATAAGATCACCAGCTACCTGAAGTCTGGCCCTGAAGAGGGTGCCGAAGTGCTCACCGGTGGCGATATCTGCGAGATCGATGGCCGTTCCGGTGGCTATTACATCCAGCCAACCATCTTCAAGGGCACCAATGACATGCGGTTGTTCCAGGAAGAAATCTTCGGCCCAGTGCTGGCAGTGACCACGTTCAAGGACTTTGACGATGCTATCCGTATCGCCAATGACACCGAATATGGCCTAGGTGCTGGTGTCTGGACTCGAAACGGCACCGTAGCGTACAAGGCAGGCCGCGCAATTCAGTCGGGTCGCGTGTGGGTGAACAACTACCACTCCTACCCAGCGCACGCTGCTTTCGGTGGCTACAAGAAGTCGGGTATTGGACGCGAAACCCACTTGATGATGCTGGATCACTACCAGCAGACCAAGAACTTGCTGTGGTCTTACGACGAAAAGCCAACTGGCCTGTTCTAACACTCAGCGTCTAAGTGCGCTTCTAAGTATCTGAAGCATGAAAGAACCGGTGGGCGAGTTGCCCACCGGTTTCTTGCTGTTTACTTCTTTGCTCATAGAAGAAAGCTAGGTCAGATCGTCAGGCTTAATTAGTACTGAAAGTTTAATTCGTACTGAAAGAGTAGCTACCAGTTACTCCATAATTCGTTTATGGTGACAATCACCCTAGCGAGCTGGGGGTAGCAGTGGGATACTTGAAACCATGGCTGAAGAAAATGAAGTAGTAACCACTTTGTCCGATAGCGAATCGCTGGAGCTGCTGAGCTCTAAGTCCTTCGGCCGCTTGGTTGTACGCCGCAAGGACGATATGGATCTGTTCCCCTTGAACTACATCGTTCACGAGGGCGCGATCTACTTCCGTACCGCCGAAGGATCGAAGCTATTTACGTTGACGCTTAACGACGACGTACTTTTCGAAGCAGACCATGTAGACCATGATCACCAGCATGCGTGGTCAGTGATTATCAAGGGTTCGGCACACACCGTCGATTCCAACGAAGAATGCAGCAAGCTTGACGAGCTTGATCTCAAGCCATGGCTACCTACCCGGAAATACAACTACGTGAAAGTAGAGCCAAAGCATATTTCCGGCCGGAAGTTCAATCTGGGTGAAGAGCCAGAGCGGTACTTCTAGGACACGAGACGGGCGGGTGCCCGACCGCAACTATCACCTAGCTACGCCACCAGGTATCTGCAGGACCTGGTGGCATTGCGCGCTTATGGCGACTTACTCGCCAGAGGTGTTCGATTCGATCTCGGGCAGTGTCGGAAACCTGGCCCCCAATCAGATAATTATCGATGTCCTGGTAGGTAACACCAAGGGCTTCTTCATCTGGCAAAGCTGGTCGATCTTCTTCTAAGTCAGCGGTTGGCACCTTCAGCCACGTGGCATCTGGAGCCCCCAGCTCACGCAGCAAAGCTGCGCCTTGCGCCTTGGTCAACCCGGCAAGAGGCATCAGATCTGCGCCACCATCGCCGAATTTGGTATAGAAGCCCGTTACAGCTTCCGCCGCATGATCTGTACCGACCACCAACATGCCCAACTCGCCGGCAATGGCGTACTGGGCAATCATCCGCATGCGTGCTTTCACATTGCCTTTATTAAAGTCACCCAAAGCGCCCGCACCATCAGCAGTGCCACCAGATTTCACTTTCTGCAAGCTTGACGCCACGTCGTTAGCGATCGCGTCGGTGCCAGCGGCGATGTTGACTACTACTGTTTCGTCGGCAGCAATGAAATCCAACGCCTGCTGGGCATCACTTTCATCGGCTTGGTTCTGATACGGCAAACGCACGGCAACGAAGGTGGCGTCATAATCACGGCGGCGCAACCCCTCCACGGCCAACTGGCAGAGCCTGCCTGCCAACGTAGAATCCTGGCCACCAGAAATACCCAACACAAAACCGCGGGCACCGGTAGACGTTAAATAATTCTGCAGAAAAGACACGCGCCGGCGAATCTCACTCTGTGGATCGATAGTGGGGGAGACATGAAGTTCTTCGCGGATCTGATGCTGCAAGGGAGAGTGCACGCGCTTGGGTTCCATGGCCTCCAGGCTAACCTTTGCGGGTTACTTAATCGATTCAGTTGCAGAATTTGGGTTTCTAGTGCGGTTATTTACTGCAGGTCATGGCAATATCCCCTAGGTGGGAAATACAACAGAGAAAACCACCGGCCGGTCGATTGCCGTCGCAGCAATCGCCGCGTTAGGTGGCTTGCTTTTTGGCTACGACACCGGCGTGATCTCCGGTGCGTTGCTCTTTATTCAGCGTGATTTTGAATTAACGGCCTCGGCAGAAGCCACGGTTACCGCGATGCTGCTGGTCGGCGCCGCGATTGGTGCCTTCGTAGGTGGCCGAGTTGCCGATGCTATTGGTCGCCGCGCCACAATTCTGGTGGGCGCTTTGGGCTTTATTATTGGCAGCTTCTGGTGCGCGTTTGCGTCGAGCGCTTTCGAATTAGGCGCCGCACGAACCTTGCTGGGTGTGTGCATCGGTGGGGTGTCGATTGTGGTGCCGATGTATATCTCCGAGATGGCGCCACCACACATTCGCGGCCGCCTGGTCAGCTTGAATTCGTTGATGATTGTGGTGGGTCAGCTTACCGCCTTCCTTACCAACTCCGCGCTGGCCTCGACGGGTTCTTGGCGCTGGATGCTCGGCCTAGGCGCAGTTCCTGCTGTTGTATTGCTGATCGGTATGTTGCTGCTTCCAGATACGCCGGCGTACCTGATGAAAACGGGTAAGCGCACCTCAGCACTGCGCGTAATTAAGAAGATGCACGGCGAAGACGCAGAGCTTGACAACGCCGTTGTCGCCGAAGGATCCACCACCAAGGAACGGCGGGCAGCAGAGCGGCAGGCGCTCAAAACCCCGTGGATTCGCCGCACCGTGCTGATTGCGATGGCCATCGGTGTCACTCAGCAGGTTACGGGTGCTAATGCGATTATGTATTTCGCGCCGACGATGATGCACAAAGTGGGCTTGAGCGCAGAAAACTCTGTGTACACCTCGATTCTGATCGGTACGGCGTCGGTGATTGCGTGTGCCGTAGGCATGAGCATCATCGACCGTGTAGGCCGACGACGGATGTTGCTGATCGGCTTAACTGGCTGTGCTGTATCACTATTGGCCTTAGCGCCGGTGTATGGGCTGTCTCATAACCACACAGTGGGGCAATATGCGTCGTTAGGCTTAATGACCCTATTTATCCTGTTCCAGCAAGCTGCGGTGTCGGTAGCCACCTGGTTGTTGATCTCCGAAATCATTCCGGAAGAAGTGCGTGGCCTAGGCATGGGCACGGCTGGTTTGGCGCTTTGGGTAGCTAACTGGTTCGTGGCGCAAGCCTTCTTGCCGATGGTTGATGCCTGGGGTGGCTCGTGGTCCTTTGTCTTCTTTGCGGTTACTGGTGTGATTGCGCTGGTGTTTACGGCGAAGGCGGTACCAGAGACTTCTGGCCGATCGTTGACCGAAGTTCGTACCATGATGAAGCAGCAAGCAAACTAGTGCTGTCGAATTAGCAAATGAATTAGCAAAGTTGCGGGCGGCTTGGTAATATGGCCGTTCGTGTTCTGGCACAGGTGAAATTTTACGTGCCAGCTTAATCGGTGCAGAGTAGAAAGGAGCGCCCGAATGAAGGTCCGCAAGTCCCTTCGGTCGCTGAAGAACAAGCCGGGCGCTCAGGTTGTGCGCCGTCGTGGCAAGGTTTACGTGATCAACAAGAAGGAACCACGTTTCAAGGCTCGTCAGGGATAATTTCTTTATCCGCATAGCTTTAAAAACACCCAAGTATCCCGCCGGGGAGCTTGGGTGTTTTCGCTTTTGAATTACACCCCTGTGAGCATGTAGCGCGTAATCGGCGCTAAAAGTGACCCACATATAGTGGCTTACACGCTTGTCATCCTGGGAATATCAGCGATGTAACTACTAGATATTGTATTTCTAGCCATTCGTTGCCCCCATGTGTAGTGTTTTCTGTGTTGCCAACTTGAGAGGGATTATTCATGGTTACCGTCTACAGCAAGCCAGCATGCGTACAGTGCCGAGCCACCACCCGTGCTTTGGATAAGGCCGGAATTAACTACTCCGTAGTAGATATCACCTTGGATGACGAAGCTCGTGACTACGTCATGGCTCTCGGCCACCTCCAGGCTCCTGTAGTGGATACCGGTAACGAAACCTGGTCCGGCTTCCGCCCAGACCGCATCAAGGCGCTGCTGGCGGCTTAAATAGCCTTAAATAGCTGCAGGCAGCTGAAACAACTGCATACTGCGGGTACCCCGCATTATTAATCCGCGGAGTCGGTTACCGTCTAAGTTAGCGGCGGGAAAACCACCGCGGTCATTTTTATATCCAGGCGTTATTCAGGAGATGAAACGCTCGCCATGTACGTGGTCTACTACTCTTCAGCTACGGGAAACACTCACCGGTTCGTCGCAAAGCTAGGGTTGCCAAGCGCGCGGATCCCAATGCGCAAAAGCGATCCAGAGCTGATCGCCGATCGCCCGTATGTGCTGGTCTGCCCGACGTACGGTGGGGGAGCGTCGATCTCTGGGGGCAATACTCGCCCCGTACCGCCGCAGGTGATCCGATTTTTGAACAACGAACACAATCGCAGCCTGATCCGGGGAGTGATCTCCGGTGGAAACACGAATTTTGGTGTGGACTACGGTAAAGCAGGCGACGTTATCGCCGAAAAATGTGCAGTACCTTACCTTTACCGGTTTGAGCTGATGGGTACGGACGAGGATGTCACAATTGTCTCGCAGGGCTTGCGTGACTTCTTCGCGCAACAAGAACAAAAGAATGTAACGAGGAGCTAGAAGGTTGACTGAAGTAGGCAAGTCCATCCCAGAGCAGATGGATACCGGCGAGTTGGATTACCACGCATTAAACGCACTGCTGAACCTCTACGACGACGAGGGGCAGATCCAATTCGATAAAGACCGTCAAGCTGCACGTCAGTACTTCCTGCAGCACGTAAACCAGAACACGGTGTTCTTCCACAATTTGCAGGAAAAGATCAACTACCTGGTGGAAAATAAGTACTACGATCCTACGATCGTTAATAAGTACGACTTCCAGGACATCAAAGAGCTATTCAAGCTGGCGTACTCGTATAAGTTCCGCTTCCAGTCCTTTTTAGGTGCGTATAAGTACTACACCTCTTATACGTTGAAAACTTTCGACGGAAAACGCTACCTGGAGCGCTACGAAGACCGTGTAGCGATGGTGGCATTAACCCTGGCCGATGGGGATGTAGAGCTAGCCCGTCGCCTGGTGGATGAAATTATCTCTGGCCGATTCCAGCCGGCAACCCCTACCTTCTTGAACTCCGGCAAGCAGCAGCGTGGCGAACCAGTGAGCTGCTTCCTGCTACGTATTGAAGACAACATGGAATCCATTGGCCGTGCCATTAACTCCTCGCTGCAGCTTTCTAAGCGCGGCGGTGGTGTGGCGCTGCTGCTGTCGAACCTGCGTGAACAAGGCGCGCCGATTAAGCACATCGAAAACCAGTCTTCTGGCGTGATCCCAGTGATGAAGCTGCTGGAAGACGCATTTTCTTATGCAAACCAGCTTGGTGCACGCCAGGGTGCTGGTGCTGTGTACTTGCATGCGCACCACCCAGATATTCTGCGGTTCTTGGATACTAAGCGCGAGAATGCCGACGAAAAGATCCGTATCAAGTCTTTGTCCATGGGTGTGGTGATCCCGGATATCACCTTCGAGCTGGCAAAGAAGAACGACGATATGTATCTGTTCAGCCCTTACGACGTCGAGCGCGTCTACGGGCGACCATTTGCGGATGTCAACGTCACCGAAAACTACGACGATATGGTGGAAGATCCCCGAATCCGCAAAGACAAGATCAATGCGCGTAGCTTCTTCCAGACGCTGGCCGAACTGCAGTTCGAATCTGGCTACCCATACATCATGTTCGAAGACACGGTGAATAAGGCCAACCCAATTGCAGGCTCCATCACGCACTCGAACTTGTGCTCGGAGATTCTGCAGGTTTCCACGCCATCGGAGTACAACGCAGACCTAAGCTACTCGCACATTGGCGAAGATATCTCCTGCAACTTGGGCTCGATGAATATTGCCCAGGCTATGGCTTCGCCTGATTTTGCGCAGACCGTGGAAACTGCGATTCGTGGTTTGACGGCTGTGTCTGATCAGACCTCGATTGATTCGGTGCCATCGATTCGCAAGGGCAACGAGAAGTCGCATGCAATTGGTCTTGGCCAGATGAACCTGCATGGTTACCTGGGCAGCCAGCGGATCCACTATGGCTCTGAAGAGGGCGTGGATTTCACCAACATGTACTTCTACGCCGTGCTGTACCAGGCGTTGCGTGCCTCGAATCAGATTGCTCGTGAACGCGGTGTGGCCTTCGGTGGTTTCGAAGATTCCGATTACGCCAACGGCAGCTTTTTCGATAAGTACATCGACCAAACTTGGGAGCCAGCTACTGAAAAGGTACGTCAGCTTTTCGCGGAATCTAGCGTGCATTTGCCAACGCAAGACGACTGGCGCGAGCTAAAGGCTTCCATCCAGGAACACGGCCTATACAACCGCAACTTGCAGGCAGTGCCGCCAACGGGCTCGATTTCGTACATCAATAACTCCACTTCGTCGATTCATCCGATTGCCTCGAAGATCGAGATCCGCAAAGAAGGCAAGATTGGCCGCGTCTACTACCCAGCGCCACATATGGATAACTCGAACCTGGAGTACTTCGAAGACGCCTACGAAATCGGCTACCAGAAGATCATTGATACCTACGCAGCTGCCACCCAGCACGTGGACCAAGGTTTGTCTTTGACGCTGTTCTTTAAAGACACCGCAACCACGCGCGATATTAATAAGGCACAGATTTACGCTTGGCGTAAAGGAATCAAGACCTTGTACTACATCCGCCTGCGCCAAGTGGCGCTGGAAGGCACCGAAGTGCAAGGCTGCGTATCCTGCATGCTGTAATCAAACAAGCTGATCAAACAAGCCGTCTGCAAATAGCAACCGAGATCTCTACCAGAGGAGCTTTTCTATGAGTTTCGATGATTGTCCACCCTCAACACCGGCTCATCGTGAATTGCACGAAGAGGCGAAAGCTTGCCCAGTAGCTGCAATTGACTGGAACACCATTCCAGATGAAAAGGATTCCGAAGTTTGGGATCGGTTGACCGGTAACTTCTGGCTGCCCGAAAAAGTCCCGCTATCTAACGACATCAAGAGCTGGGATACCTTAAACAAGCTCGAGCAGCAGACCACCATGCGTGTGTTCACGGGCTTGACCATGTTGGACACCATCCAGGGCACCGTAGGTGCAGTATCACTATTGCCAGATGCTGTGACACCACATGAAGAAGCAGTGCTAACCAACATTGCCTTCATGGAGTCGGTGCACGCGAAGAGCTACTCTTCGATCTTCCAAACCCTGGCATCTACCCCAGAGATCAACAACGCTTTCCGCTGGGCAGAGGAAAACGAACACCTGCAGCGCAAAGCCAAGATCATCCTGGAGTACTACGAAGGCGACGATCCGCATAAGAAGAAGATTGCTTCGGTAATGCTGGAGTCCTTCTTGTTCTACTCCGGTTTCTATCTACCGATGTATTGGTCTAGCCATGCCAAGCTGACGAACACCGCAGACATCATTCGTCTGATCATTCGCGATGAGGCAGTGCACGGCTACTACATCGGCTATAAGTATCAGCGGGGTGTAGCCAAGCTGTCGCCAGAGCAGCAGGAAGAGTTGAAGGATTACGCCTTCGATCTAATCCTGGATCTTTACGACAACGAGTGCCAGTACACCGAAGATATGTACGACGAACTTGGGTGGACCGAAGACGTCAAGCGTTTCTTGCGGTACAACGCCAACAAGGCGCTGAATAACTTGGGCTACGAAGGTGTGTTCCCTGCAGACGAATGCCGCGTCAGCCCAGCTATCTTGTCTGCCTTGAGCCCTAACGCTGATGAAAACCACGACTTCTTCTCTGGTGCCGGTTCTTCCTATGTCATGGGTAAGGCTGAAAGCACCGAAGACGAAGACTGGGACTTCTAGGCCTGGATCCTCCAGGGCTTAAGTCTCCAGAGCCGTGACTTCTAAGAAAAACTCATACTGCAGTGCCGTGCGGGGGTATGCCAGGGGTGAAAGCCCCTGGAGGAATATCTGCGCGAAAACTGCAGCTCACTTAAAATCTTAAGGGTTCTTTAAGGTAGAGTATTACTTGAGAAAATTAGGCAGCATTAGAGTTCGCCTTAACTTTTTCACAGGAACCGGTTACACTCGACCAGGTAACTATACTTTCAAGGATCCATTTGTCTTTGAAATCTGTGGCAACACAGATTGCGCGTAGTAGGAGGAAGAATGACTGCAGTCGCTCCGCGGCCAGGTCATGAGACGACCACGGCCGAACGCCCTGAGCCGTTTGGTCACGAGCGCAAGGGCAGCTGGGCATGGGAAATGCTCACCACCACTGACCACAAGAAGCTAGGCATCATGTACTTGATCATGAGCTACTCCTTCTTCTTCGTGGGTGGCTTGATGGCCCTATTGATTCGTGCCGAACTTTTTGCTCCTGGCCTTCAGTTCTTGTCGAACGAGCAATTTAACCAGCTATTCACCATGCACGGCACAGTGATGCTGCTGCTATTCGGTACCCCAATGGTGTGGGGCTTTTCGAACTACATCCTGCCTTTGCAGGTTGGTGCCCCTGACGTGGCATTCCCACGTCTAAACGCACTCGGATTCTGGCTCACCACGGCCGGCGGCATTCTGATGCTGTCTGGCTTCCTCACCCCTGGTGGTGCAGCAGACTTCGGCTGGACGATGTACTCGCCTTTGTCTGACCCAATCCACTCCCCAGGTGTGGGCTCTGACCTATGGATCCTCGGTGTAGGTGTTGGTGGTATTGGTACCATCGCCTCTGCAATCAACATGATCACCACCGTGCTGTGCCTTCGTGCACCAGGCTTGACCATGTTCCGCCTACCAATCTTCACCTGGAACATCCTGGTCACCTCGATCTTGGTGCTGTTGATCTTCCCAATCCTGACTGCAGCTGCATTGGGCATCTTGTACGACCGCAAGCTTGGCGGCCACATCTACGATCCAGCTAACGGTGGCGCAATGCTATGGCAGCACCTGTTCTGGTTCTTCGGCCACCCAGAGGTCTACGTGTTGCTGTTGCCATTCGTAGGTATCATCACCGAAATCGTTCCAGTGTTCTCCCGTAAGCCACTGTTCGGTTACGCAGGTATGGTCTTCGCAACCCTGTCCATCGCAGGTCTATCCATGGCTGTGTGGGCACACCACATGTTCGTGACTGGTGGCGTGTTGTTGCCATTCTTCTCGTTCATGACGTTCTTGATCTCCGTGCCAACCGGCGTGAAGTTCTTCAACTGGTTGGGCACCATGTGGAAGGGTCGCATCACCTTCGAAACCCCAATGACCTTCTCCTTGGGCTTCATCGTGACCTTCCTGTTCGGTGGCTTGACCGGTATTATGCTGGCTTCGCCTCCACTGGATTTCCACGTCTCTGACACCTACTTCGTGGTGGCACACTTCCACTACACCTTGTTCGGTACCTTGGTATTCGCTTCCTACGCAGGCCTATACTTCTGGTTCCCGAAGATGACCGGCCGCATGCTGGACGAAACCCTGGGCAAGATTCACTTCTGGTTGACCTTCATCGGCTTCCACGGAACCTTCCTGGTACAGCACTGGTTGGGCAACGAAGGTATGCCACGTCGTTACGCTGACTACCTAGAGACCGACGGCTTCACCACCTTGAACATGATTTCGACGGTTGCAGCCTTCATCCTGGGTCTGTCTGTCATTCCATTCGTGTGGAACGTCTTCAAGTCCTGGCGCTACGGCGAAGTGGTTACTGTGGACGACCCATGGGGTTACGGCAACTCCCTGGAGTGGGCTACCTCTTGCCCTCCTCCACGCCACAACTTCACCTCGATGCCACGCATCCGCTCGGAGCGTCCAGCATTCGAGTTGCACTACCCACACATGGTCGAACGCATGCGTTCCGAAGCACACGTTGGCCGTCAGCTCTAATCCACTTTCGGTTTAACTCCTGCTTCGCAAACTCCCGCGAGGGATGGAACACCAAGTTCCAATTCCCAGCGGGAGTTTTTATCTGTCTGCACCAGCCATAGGCTATAACTGATCTATGGCCGAACACGGAACCTACCCACACCTGCAAATGCAACCAGCCCCCGCAATTGAAGTACCACAGGGCTATGTAAGCACCGTGGTCACTGCAACGGGTGCCGACCAACCAGGTGTCTCGGCAAGTTTCTTCCGTGTGCTATCTGCCCACGATGCCCAGATCTTGGATGTCGAACAATCCGTATTCCGGTCGCAGCTGTACCTAGGGGCTGTGGTGGCTGTTGCTGCCGAACGCATTGCCTCGCTGACTGAAGGCTTACGCGAAACTCTCAGTGGCCGCGGCATGTCCGTCACCGTTGCCCAAGGGGTAACCGATAACCGAGTAGCTTCAACCCATGTGGTGGTAGTGCTGGGCAATCCAGTTCGCGCTAAAGACATCGCTCGGATTGGCCAAACCCTGGCTGATTATGGCGCGAATATCGACACCATCCGCGGTATCGCCGACTACCCGGTTACTGGCCTCGAGTTCAAGATCACGGTAGCCAATCCTGCTCCTGGTGGTGGCGTGCCACTGCGTAAGGCTTTGGCTGAGCTAGCCCAAGAGCACAACATTGATATCGCTATTGAGCGTGATGGTTTACAGCGACGCTCGAAGCGTTTGATCTGTTTTGACGTGGACTCCACTTTGATCACCGGTGAAGTAATCGAGATGCTTGCCGCACACGCTGGCCGGGAAGCGGAAGTAGCAGCCGTGACTGAACGAGCGATGCGCGGGGAACTGGATTTTGCCGAATCGCTCCACGAACGTGTCAAAGCGCTGGAGGGTCTACCCGAATCCGTATTGGAAGAAGTAGCCTCCTCGATTCAGCTATCTCGTGGCGCGCGCACGACGATCCGCACTTTGAAGCGGCTGGGCTACAAGGCTGGTGCGGTCTCTGGTGGGTTTATCCAGATCCTGGAACCTTTGGCCAAAGATCTGCAATTAGACTTCTACCGCGCCAACACCCTAGAAATCGTTAATGGCAAGCTAACGGGCCGCGTGATCGGCGACATCATCGACCGGGAAGAAAAGGCACGCAGCATCCAGCGCTTTGCGGAAGCATATGGCTTGCAGATGCACCAGACCGTTGCTGTGGGCGATGGTGCTAATGACATAGACATGCTGTCGGTAGCTGGCCTAGGCATTGCCTTCAACGCGAAGCCAGCGTTGAAAGAAGTCGCTGATGCCTCGGTAAACACCCCATTCCTAGATGAAGTGTTGTTCATGCTTGGTATCTCTCGCCATGAGATCGAACATGCCGACCGCCAAGATGGCACCTACCGTCGCGTGCCTTTAGAACCAGCCGAATAACTAAGCCGGCTGAGTACTCAAGATTTCCGAATTTATGACCTCGCAAAATCCCGCCATTCCTGCCTGGTTTCGCACTGCCCATAACAACTTGCCTCGCCCTGGCCACGACGTGCCTCAAGAGCAGGATCCCTGGGCTATGCCAATCGTGCTACATCTGCCAAAACGCGAAGCGCCCACGCGCGCTGAAGTGCTCCAAGCTGCTGCGCAAGCAGTGATTGCGTTGTGCCTGGACGAAAGAGCAGGGGATCCCGAATCTGGCGTCTACCAAGGGTTGAATACTTGGTACGGAAAACGAGTACGCAAGATTGCTCGCCGGGCACGTGCGAGTGCCTGGCAACGGGTGCAGCAATGCGATGGAGTAACAGTGGCGGACCGTGCTCGCGCTTGCGTGCCAGCTCCCGTTAATGCCGTTCCGAAGGAGATCGCCAAGCTTCAAATTGGTGGTACGGACTTGCCACACGAAAGTGAAGAAGCGCAACGCCACAGTGATAATCAAGAGGTAGGCGATACCCAGCGCCCGATTATCTGGGTTGATCGCAGCCTCAATATGAGTGTGGGCAAGGCAGCTGCCCAGGTAGGCCATGCGGTGATGCATTATGCAGCAACGATCGACACCGATACTGCCTACCGGTGGGCACAAGCAGGCTTTCCACTGGAAGTCCGCGAGGTGCCACAATCCGATTGGCCGGCAGCAGAAAACCTAATCGCAGCCGTGCGCGATGCTGGATTAACCGAAATCGCTCCAGGATCGCTAACGGTAGCGGTTACTTTTTAATCAGATTCTTGCGCAGGATCTTGCCGGTCGCAGACTTCGGGATGGCGTCGATAAATTCCACCATCCGGATTTTCTTGTACGGAGCCACGCGATCTGCAGCGTAGGCCATCACGTCGTCGGCAGCTAGCTCTGGATGCGACTCCGCGCGTACCACGAATGCTTTCGGAACTTCCTCGCCGGCGTCCGTCCACCCTGAAACGCACGCGACGTCCGCGATGCCCGGATGGCTGAGCAGCAGCGCCTCAAGTTCCGCGGGTGCGACTTGATAGCCCTTGTATTTGATGAGCTCCTTGAGCCTATCGACGATATAGACGTAGCCCTCGGTATCAAACTCGGCGATGTCACCAGTGCGCATCCAATCATCGACGAAGACTTCATCGGTGGCTTCTTTGTTATTCAGATACCCGAGCATCACTTGTGGGCCACGTACCCAAAGCTCGCCGGAGGCGGAACGATTGGAGGCGTGCTCGTCGTTGGAGTCGGTATCGGCACTGGCAGGAACCGGGATTTCGTCGCCGGTCTGCGGATCGATTAGCGCAAACTCGGTGTGTGGGATCGCGTAGCCAATAGTGGCACTGGGGGCATCGGTATCGACGCGCAGGTGAGAGACCGGAGACATTTCGGTCATGCCGTAGCCTTGGGTGACGTTGCAGCCCAGGCGCTTTTCCAGTTGGTGCACTACGGAATCTTGCATAGAAGCGGCACCAGAGAGGATCGTGCGCAGGCTAGATAGATCGAAATTATCCACCAATGGATGTTTGGCCAGTGCCACACCAATCGGTGGTGCGATGAAGGCGAAATCGGCCTTTTGATCCTGGATGAGCTCCATGAAAGCCACTAGGTCGAATTGCGGCATCGTGTACTGCGTGGAGCGTACCTTCAGCAACCAATTCAGCGACACATTCATGCCGTAGATATGGAAAAATGGCAATGGCGTAATCGCGACGGTATCCCGATTAATCAGGTGAGCAGCGATTTGTTCAATCTGCACGACGTTAGCGATTAGGTTGCGGTGAGAGAGCATCACGCCCTTCGGTACTCCAGTAGTGCCAGACGAAAATGGGATTACCGCAACATCGTTCCTGGGATCAACAGATTGTGCCGGCGGCTGGTGCTGTTCCGCAAGCATGGCGCCCATGCCGTTGATGCCGGTCAGTCCGATGATGTGCTCGGGTGCAAGACCGACATTCTCGCCGGCGTTGTGGCCTGCCCAGCCCACGGAAGACGTAGTGAGAATCGCTTTGGCACCGGCGATTTTCAGCTGCTTTTCGATATCTTCGGTGGTAGCCAGAGTAGCCACGGTAGTCACGGTAGCGTTGGCACGCAGGATGCCGTGGAAGGCAACAGCAAAAGTTGTGGAGTTCGGGCAGTGCAGCGCTACGACGTCGCCTTTGCCAATGCCACGATCGGCTAGTGCGCCAGCGAAGGCTTCGATCATGTCGCGCAACTGCTGGTAAGTAACTTGGCTGCCGGCATCAGCGATGGCGATTTTGTTGGCGTCGGTGAGCTCGCCGAAAAGGAAATCAAACAGAGACTGGTCTGGAATGGGCGGTTCCGGGTACGGGCTTGCGTAGGGGTTGGCCGGGGCGTGAAATATCGGGGAATCCTGGGCAGTGGCTTGGGTGTGCTCGGTGGTCATTGAATACCGCCTTTCCAGAAAGAATGATTTTTAAACCAAACCATTGAGTTTCTGTAGACGATAGCACTTTTAGTTTACTAGCCGCCGTAACGCCTGTTGGACCGTCTTCGAAGAAGTAGTACGCCAAAAATCTGGCATGGAAGCAGCAATCCACGCCCCATATCGTGCCGTCGCCAAGCGCGGATCGAGCACTGCTACCACGCCACGATCCGTGGTTGAACGCAACAACCGCCCAGCGCCTTGAGCCATCAGCAACGCCGCATGCGTCGCTGACACCTCCATGAAACCATTACGCCCAGCGCGCTTGGCAGCATCACTGCGCGCCGAAAGCAGCGGATCATCCGGCCGCGGAAAAGGAATGCGATCAATGATTACCAGCGATAACGACGGCCCAGGTACATCCACCCCTTGCCACAGGGACAGCGTGCCGAAGAGGCAGCTGGATTCGTCGGCAGCAAACTCATCAACCAGCGCACCGAGAGAATCTTCGCCCTGCAACAAGATCGGGTAGTCCACGCGTTGGCGCAGTTGATCGGCGGCAAACTCGGCAGCCCGGCGCGAGGAAAATAGTGCCAGTGTGCGTCCCTGTGCAGCTTCGATCAGGCGTTGCATCTCTGCGAGGTTTTGCTCGTTCATGCCGTCGCGTCCTGGTTTCGGCAGATGCTTTGCGACGTAGAGAATGCCCGACTGTGCCGCGTCGAAGGGCGTTCCCACATCAAGCCCATCCCAGGTGTGCTTGGGCAGACCCCAAGATGCGGCAATAGCGTCGAACTTGCCGCCGAGCGTTAAAGTCGCGGAGGTGAGCACCGTGGTGGCTTTTTCAAACAAGCCTTCGCGCAGTAACCCGGCCACGGATAGGGGTGCGATGTGAATGGCGCGACGCTCGGATAACCACACCACGTCGAAGTCGCTTTGATCGAGGATACGCACGATGGTGTCGTGTAAGTGCTCTAAAGCAGCGCGGACGGTGTGAGCCTCGGCGTCGGTGCTGGAATCAGCTCCAGCAGATTCTGTAGCCTTCACCTTCGTGTTTAACTCGGTTTGAGCTTCCCACAGTTGATTGCGCAGGCGCACCAATAGCGCGCCGATGTCTTCGGGAATCTGATCCCAACGCTCTGTTGGGTGCTCGGCAAGTGCGACCTGTAGTTCGCCAGCAGTATCTTCGACCCGGTTGGCGATGGTCTGCACACCGAGTTTGGCAGCTCGCTTGGCCATCATGATCACACCGGTAGGGGAGAGCTCCTCCGTGGCCACCGAGGTAATCCGCCGATCCAACTCGTGTGCCTCGTCGATCACGGTGGCCGAATGTTGGGGCAAGACGTTGACCTCAGATAGTGCATCAATGGCCAACATCGCATGGTTGGTCACCACGATGTCTACTTCGGTGGCGGCAGCGCGTGCGAGTTCGGCGAAGCACTCCTGGCCAAAGGGGCATTTCGTGGCGCCGATGCACTCGCGGGCGCTGACTGATACTTGGCGCCAGGCGTCGTCGGAAACTCCGAAGGGCAGCGCGTCACGATCGCCGCTGTCCGTTTCGTGCGCCCACTCCCGCAACCTCAGTACTTGTGCGGCCGTGCGGGACAGTTGCTCGGCACTGAAGATGGCAGTAGCTGGCGACGAATCACTGCCGCCGTAGCCGCCCAAACCTTCCGAGGCTTGCCAGCCTTCCGAGCCTTCCGATTCCGCTCTCGACTCGTAGCTCGCTTCAGCGGCAACGTCGCCAGCTTTGGCCAAGCAGAGGTAATTACTCCGCCCTTTCAAAATCGCGAACTGTGGTGCACGGTGAAATTCCTTGTGCAGCGCCGGTGAAATCGCCTCAACCAACCGCGGCAAATCGCGATCCACCAGCTGGCGCTGCAATGCAATCGTCGCGGTAGACACCACCACCGGCTCATCGGTAGCCATCGCAAGCGCAATCGCCGGCACCAAATATGCCAAAGACTTACCCGTGCCGGTACCGGCTTGCACTGCCAGGTGACGCTCCGCATCGAACGCATGAGCTACCGCCTCAGCCATCTGCTCCTGATTGGCGCGCCGGGTGCCGCCCAAAGCAGCTACTGCGGTGCGTAGCAAGTCAAGCGTATTTTGCTGGTCAGGCACTATCGTCGCAAGCTAGATTCCGGCAAAGCGGACGGAAAGTACGGGCTCGTCGCGGGTGAGCGCCAAACCTTCCCACGGCAGCGAGATCAGTGCCTCGGACAGGTGCGCACGGCTTTGCTCCAGGTCAGGCAGATCCGGGGTGATATTGCCGTCGCGCATCAGTGGGAAGGTCAGTTGTTGCACATCTAGGTGGCCAACCTCAGGAGCTTCAGCATTCAGCGGGTACGCAATTTCTTCCACCGCGGTGCCCGAACGACGCTTGGTACGAATCGCGGCCTTCGCCCCACCATGGGAACGCTTATCGCGGCTGCGCTTAGCGACGGGAACCCCATCTACTTCCACCAACTTGTACACCAGGCCGGCAGTTGGTGCGCCCGAGCCTGTCACCACCGAGGTGCCCACACCAAAAGCATCAACTGGTTCGGCGCGCAATGCTGCGATAGCGAACTCATCCAGATCGGAAGAAACCACAATATTGGTGTTGTGGGCGCCTAGATCATCGAGCTGTTGGCGGATTTGGCGCGCGAGCACACCTAGGTCGCCGGAGTCGATGCGTACGCCGCCGAGTTCGGGGCCTGCAACGTCGATAGCTGTCTCTACACCCTTGCGGATGTCATAGGTATCCACCAGCAAGGTGGTGCCAATGCCCAGTGCGTTGATCTGTGCGCGGAACGCAGCGGCTTCGTCAGTGGTGCCATCGGCATTGGTGTGCAGCAACGTCCAGGCGTGCGCGGCGGTACCGGTGGCCGGGATTCCGTAACGATTAGCTGCCTCGAGGTTCGAGGTACTGGTAAATCCAGCCAGGTAGGCAGCACGAGCAGCAGAAACCGCCGCTGCTTCATGCGTGCGACGCGAACCCATCTCCATAATTGGACGACCACCTGCAGCAGTGACCATACGCGCCGCTGCCGAAGCCACTGCGGAATCCGCATTCAGGATGGACAAGATGAGGGTCTCTAGCACCACACACTCGGCGAAAGTACCGCGGACTGTCAAAATCGGCGAAGCCGGAAAATAGAGTTCGCCTTCTAAATAGCCATCGATCTGGCCGCTAAAGCGGTAATTGCGCAGGAATTCCAGTGTGGTCTCATCGAGGAAATCTAGCGATTCCAGCTGCTCCTCGGTGAACTGGAAGCGCGAAATCGCATCCAGGACACGGGCTGTGCCAGCAACCACGCCATAGCGCCGTTCATTGGGCAGACGACGGCTAAACACTTCGAAAGCACATTGCCGATGCGCAGTACCGTCGTGAAGCGAGGCCTGCAACATAGTTAGTTCGTATTTATCGGTTAGTAGTGCAGTCGAAAAAGCGTATGCGTTATTGGAACTCACCTGCTTTAGTTTAGCGATAGGCCGAGGATTGGTAGATACTGTGCACGTCAACGAAAGGCTGATTATCCTGGGCGCTATGACTATGCCCTCTGCTTCTCCTGTGCTCGACGCCGATATGGAAGTCGATTCCGAGACCTATCGTCCCTGGCAGTGTTTGGTGTGGGACGATCCGGTGAACACGATGAGCTACGTCACCTACGTCTTCCAAATGCTCTTCGGCATGGACCGCAACAAAGCACATGAATTGATGCTGCAAGTCCATAATGAAGGCAAAGCGATTGTCTCTAGCGGCGAGAGAGACAAAGTAGAAGCAGATGTAAAGAAACTGCATAAAGCTGGCTTGTGGGCGACCATGGAGCAGGCAAGCTAGGCCGCTGTTCTAGCTGTAGCTGAAGTTCTAGCTGAAGCCCATTTAAGCGCCCAGATAATAGAAGGAATGTTGTAACGGTTATGCGTCCTTGGCGACTAAAGCGCTCGATGTTGCGCTCCACCCCGAAATTCCAGACGGTATTCGAACCCGCTGAGGTGGACTTATTGCGCGAATTGTCTGCCACAGTGGCTGATTCTTTGATGGATCGAGCTGCTACCGCGCCGAAGGATGAGCTCGCAGAGATCACCGGGATGCCGTCGGGGCATGCGGATGCGCCGGAAGATCCGCGCCTGGCAAGGTTGCTGCCGAACTTCATGAAAGACGACGCTGAAACCGTCGACGGCGAAATCTCGCTGCTGCGCCAGCTCAACGAGTCCGACATTGTGCGCTCGAAGCTGGTCAATATCCGCGTGATTATCGATTCTGTGGAAGCCGTGGGCAACGGATCGGTGCAGCTCACCGAGGCAGAGGCACACCAGTGGGTCGCGGGTCTCAACGATCTGCGTCTGTTCTTGCACGCCACCATCGACACGATCGAGGATCCCCAGCAGCGCTCCCAAACCGACGCCATGTACCAGTGGCTGAGCTTCAACCAGGAATCCCTGCTGGAGGCGCTCGCCTCTAGCTTGGGTGAGAATTTCGGCGCCGATGCTGGCGAGGACACCGAGTCTTAAGTTCCGGGCATAGCAACATGAGTTTCGGTTTCCGCACCTTCCGAGGCGATAGTGCTTTACGACGGATTCTGGCGCACCCAGGCTTAGGCCTCGAGCATTACCAATCGGGTACGTCGGGTGTATCTGTGTTGGTGACCCCAGCCGGTGCCACCACAGCCGTCGATGTGCGCGGCGGTGGCCCTGGCACCCGCGAAACTGACTTATTAGCGCCACACAACACCGTGGAACAAGTACATGCGATCGTGCTCTCTGGCGGTTCTGCTTTTGGGTTGGCCACGGCCGATGGAGTGGCGCGGCACCTGGCTGACCAGGGCATTGGCTTTGCGCCCAGCCCGAACCACCCCGAGGTGCAAGTGCCGATTGTGCCTGCCGCTGTAATTTTCGATCTTTTGGTTGGCCAACTCGATAAACCAGATGCGGCTGTTGGGGCGGCAGCAGCGAAGGAAGCACTACAGCGCGTTTCAAACTGTGCGCTTGACGACGACAATGCGCTGCGCTCGGGCTGTGTCGGCGCTGGCGTGGCAGCTCAAGCAGGTGCGATTAAAGGCGGAGTTGGCCACGCAGTAGTTGATTTGCCGGGAAAGCAGTATGCGGGTCAGTGGGTGGCAGCGGTCGTGGTGGCCAATCCCGTAGGTGCTGTGTTGGGCGAAACTGGCCACGTGATCGGGGATTCATCGCTACCGGCGATAACTGAAGATAATCGCCAGACACTGCTAGAGAGCTCCCTTGGCATGACCAAGTTGAGCTCGCTGAACACCACCATTGGCTGCCTGATTACCAATGTCGCTCTGCCTGTGAGCCAATTGCAACGCCTGGCAATGTCTGGCCACGACGGTTTAGCCCGAGCAGTCTATCCCGCGCATACGCCACTAGATGGCGATACGCTGTTCGCCTTGTCGGTGCCCGATCCGGCGGCGTATGTGGCAAACGACGATGCAGCTTCCGCTGCGCAAGATCCCGCTGTGCAAGACCCCGCTGTGCAAGATCCCGCTGCGCTAGCGATGTTGTCGGTAGCTGCAGCCGATGCCGTGCAGCACGCCGTGGTGGACGCGGTAGTATCGGCAGAATCAGCCTTTGGCTTAGCTGCATATAAAGATCTGTGCTAGCAGGTCTGAGCTAAGATACCCAGCCGCAACTTTCTAGCCAGAACTTTCTAGCCGCAACGTACGCAAGGAAATTTACGTGACTTTCGACCAGCAGTATCCGCACGGACGTCGCCCTGTAGTTCGGCGGGTGAATCCGCAGCAGCAACCAGGCATGCAGTACGGCGCACACTCGGGCGGCCAGTACGGTATACAGCCGAACATGGGTTCGCCGTATCCGCAGCAGCGTCCGCAGGGCATGGTGTCTCAGCGGGAACGCGACGGTGGGGTAGGAGCTGCAGTAGGCACGGCCTTCTTATTTGTCATTAGTATTTGGTCGGCCTTTTGGATCAATGCGATCTTCTTCGGCGGCAGCCTGGATAACTATGGCATTCGGCCACGCAGCGTTGATGGCTTATTAGGCATCTTGTTTGCGCCACTGTTGCATGCAGACTTAGCGCATTTGATTGGTAATACGGTGCCAGCTGCCATCTTTACGGGGTTGATTGCGTTTAGTTCGCAGCGTCTTTGGTGGCAGGTCACTACGATCGTGGCCCTTGTTTCTGGTTTGGCAACCTGGGTGATTGCTCCTTTCTATACCATTCACATTGGTGCCTCGGGGTTGATCTACGGGTGGCTGGCGTTTTTGGTAGTACGCGGGTTCCTGAACCGTTCACCAGGGCAAATTGCCATTGGCATGCTGCTGGGCTTTTCGTATTCGGGCTATATCTGGGGAGTTTTCCCCACCGATGCAGCCGTTAGTTGGCAGATGCACCTCTTCGGCGGCGTCGGTGGGGTGCTGGCTGCAATGAAATTGCGAAGGGGACGCCGTTAAATGGGGCAACACCAAATGGGACAACAACAAAAGGAACAACCAAAAAGCGCGCAACTACTGCCAGATCGCACCGCGCCGATCGGAATCTTCGATTCCGGCGTCGGTGGTCTTACCGTGGCGCGCACGATGGTGGACATGCTGCCGTATGAGTCCATGATTTATATCGGCGATACGGCTAACGGTCCTTATGGTCCACTGTCGATTAGCGAGGTGCGTCGCCATGCTCGTGCTATCGCAGATGATCTGGTGGCACGTGGCTGCAAGATGCTCGTCATCGCCTGCAACACGGCCACTGCGGCTTTTCTGCGCGATGCGCGCGAGCTCTATCCCATCCCAGTGGTCGAAGTAATTGTGCCCGCCGTGCGGCGTGCGATTGCTACAACCCGAAATAAGAAAGTGGGCGTGGTAGCTACCACCGCCACGATTCGTTCGCGGGCATATCAGGATCTATTCGACGCGGTAGAAGGTATCGAGGTAACGGCTACCGACGCACCTCGTTTCGTCGATTTCGTAGAACGCGGTATTACCTCCGGGCGGCAGATCTTAGGGCTAGCCGAGGGTTATTTGGCGCCACTGCAACAAGCGGGGGTGGACACGTTGGTGCTGGGATGTACGCACTATCCGCATCTTTCTGGCGTCATCCAGTTGGCGATGGGAGACGACGTTACTTTGGTGTCTTCGGCCGAAGAGACTGCCAAAGATGTACTTAGGGTGTTGACCAGGCTAGATATGCTAGCTGATCCGGAGTTAGATCCACCGCCAACCCGAGTGTTCGAGTGCACGGGTGAGCCAGAAATGTTCAATAAATTGGCACAAAGATTCCTCGGCCCAGACGTGACCGGGGTCACGAAAAGTACCCTAATGTGATACTGGCACATTAGCCCATTTAGATACGTAGCTCTCGCTATATATCTGGCATGGTGGACTCATGCGAGTGACAGTCTTGGGGTGTACCGGAAGTATGAGTGGCCCTCACGCACCGGCTTCCGGGTATCTCTTCGAGATCACTGAAGGCCGTGCCTTCGTCATCGATTTAGGCCCCGGCACGATGGGACAATTACAGCGTTATTGTGATCCATCTGAAGTAGATGTGGTGTTAACCCACCTGCATTCCGATCATTGCTTGGATATCCCGGGTCTTGCTGTATGGCGGCGCTACCACCCAACAGCCCCGGCACGCTGTCGCAACCTGCTGTACGGCCCGCAAGATACGGCTACCCGATTGGGGCTTGCGGGAGCAGACCATTCTTCCGAACCAGATGATCTGTCGGATACCTTTGACGTGCGTAACATCCAGGCAGACCAGCCGTTCGAGGTCGCTGGTGCTACCGTCACACCAGTAGCCATGGTGCATCCGGTAGAAGCCTACGGCTATCGGGTTACCGCAAATGGCAAAACGGTGGCCTACACAGGCGATACCGCCTGGACGGACAATCTGATTACCTTGGCCCAAGATGCTGATGTACTAATCGCCGAAGCCACCTGGTGTGGCTCTGCCGCCGGCAAGCCCCGTGGCATGCACCTCAGCGGTACGGAAGCAGGAATCGCAGCGCAGCGCGCTGGCGTAGGCAAATTAATCCTCACGCATATTCCGCCCTACGGCGATCCGGAGGAGGCTTTAGCCTCAGCTTCATCGGAGTTCTCCGGTCCGGTCGAAGTAGCGCATCTAGGTATGGTGTTGCAGCTGTAAAATTTGGCGGCTAATTTTCGTCGTCAAGCGCACCTAAATCGAATCGTCAGCCCAACCCACTATGGTGGAGGGCATGACAAATGAAGCTTTTGTACGTGCCGATGGGCGCGCGCTAGATGAGATGCGCCCGGTGACCATTACTCGTGGATTTACGTCGAACCCGGCTGGCTCTGTGCTGGTGACGTTCGGCAACACCCGGGTGATGTGCACGGCCTCGGTGGAGCAGTCCGTGCCGCGTTTTAAGAAGGATTCGGGCGAAGGCTGGTTGACCGCCGAATACGCCATGCTGCCGGCGGCCACCCACGATCGTATGCAGCGGGAAGCGACGAAGGGCAAGGTCAAGGGGCGTACGCACGAGATTTCGCGTCTGATTGGGCGTGCCCTGCGTGCTGCGGTGGATCTGCGGCAGCTAGGCGAGAACACGATCAACATTGACTGCGACGTGCTGCAGGCCGACGGTGGTACGCGCACCGCAGCGATTACCGGCGCGTACGTGGCGCTAGCAGATGCGCTGACCTACCTGCACGCAGCAGGTGCGGTGCCAGGTGCGCCGTTGAAGTCGCCAGTTGCTGCCGTTTCGGTGGGCATCATTGATGGCCGTGTGAGCTTGGATCTGCCGTACGAGGAAGACTCGCGCGCAGAAGTTGACCTCAACGTGGTGATGAACGCCGAGGGCAAACTGGTAGAAGTACAGGGCACCGGCGAGGCAGGCACCTTCGACCGCGATCAGCTCAACGCCATGCTGGATGTCGCCACCAAGGGCTTGCACGAGTTGATTGCCCAGCAGCAGGAAGTCTTGCGCGCGCCATACCCAGGAGAGCTGCCGTGAAGCTGCTAGTTGCTTCGCGCAATCCCAAGAAGCTGCGGGAGCTGCAGCGCGTGCTGGATCAGGAAACTAATCGGTCGGGCGCGAGTGCGACTATTGAGTTGCTCAGCCTGGCTGACGTCGCCGACTACCCTGAGCGCCCTGAAAACGGCCGTACCTTCCACGACAACGCGCTGATCAAAGCTACCGACGGCGCCCGCGCTACTGGCTTGCCGTGCCTGGCAGACGATTCGGGATTAGCTATCGACGAGCTCGGCGGCATGCCGGGGGTGCTCTCCGCGCGGTGGTCGGGTAGCCATGGCGATGATGATGCCAACCTAGAGCTTGTGTTGAAGCAGATGGCCGATGTGCCAGAGCAACGTCGCCAGGCAGAATTTGTCTCTACGTGTGTGGTGGTTTTCCCCGGTAGCCAGGAGCCACTGTCTGTAACCGGGCGCTGGCCAGGGCGAATCGTAACTGAGCGTATTGGTACCGGTGGATTTGGCTACGACCCAATTTTCGTACCTGAAGAAGAAGACGCGAAGGCGCGGGAAGCTGGCGACAGTGGCTCTAGCGGTGGTGGCACTAGCGAGGGTGGAGCCTATGTTGCCCGCACCGCCGCCCAATTAAGCCCAGAAGAAAAAGATGCTCTTAGCCATCGCGGGCGAGCTTTAAGGCAGCTCGTGCCACTTTTAGTGCAACGGCTAGAGCAGGGGGAGTAACAGCTGAGTGAGGATCGCTTAGTGCGATCCTTCTTTGGAACTTCGGGATCCTTAATTCAGCTAGCTGGCTCGGTGGGCACAGTTGGCTGGTTGAGGATCGTTTCCTTGATTTCCTTCGAACGCTGCCGTTCTACCCAGAAGGACAAGAAAGGTACCACGCCACCAAGAGCGGTGACTAGCCACTTGGTAGGAGCCCAGCGAGCCTTGGTACCTAGGTTGACCACCGACATCAAGAAGCCCATGTAGCACCAGCCGTGGGCGATCGCGATGATCTTGAGTAGTTCTGGAGTAGGTTCACCCGGATCCAGGATCAGGTACTTGTAGATCATTTCGGCACAGAGCGCTAGCAGCATGACACCGGTAACCCAAGCAAACACTGCAAAGATTTTCAGCGCAGTGGCTACTCGGGCTTTACGCTTATCCGAAACGGCGGTCATGGTGGGTTCGATTCCTCTCTTTACGATCGTCAACTAGATGAGCTCCATCACTGCCATCAGGACGCTGCGGCAGGATGTCATCTGGTATTTCTCGCATTGTATCTTTCGACGGTTTATGGGCTGCAGCCTGGTCGCCAGCTAATCGCTCTCGTTCGTAACGCATGTATTGCCGGTAAGCCCAAATGAAAAACAAACCGAACGCCGGCCACTGTAGTGCGTAGCCCAAGTTCTGGAAGGAACTTGTGGTGTTCCAACGGCTGAACTGCCAATAAGCTAGGGCGATAGTGGCGCCTACAGCAATAATCAGAAAAGTCAGCTGAATAATCCGAGTACGCAACGGTAACTTTGGTTGCGACTGTGGCTGATCCTGATAGTTAGCTTCCTTGCGAGACACGATCCCTAGCCTAGCGAAGGATTGCCTCTTACTGCGATTTTGTCTAGTGCGTACAAGGCATTATCATGTTGTGAGGCTAAGCGCCTGTGGCGGAATTGGCAGACGCGCTGGATTTAGGTTCCAGTGTCTTATGACGTGGGAGTTCAAGTCTCCCCAGGCGCACCACAACCCATCTACGAAAAGTAGGTGGGTTTTCTCATTTCCACCGACCGTGGCTTTAAAATAGGCAGCGAAGCTTATGAGTTTAGTGGGATCTAAAACATCCCATGGCTAGTAGGGAAGTGGTGTAACTGATGGCTAGTGGCGACCAGCCGGATTCAGTCGGTAACGCCCAGCAGTCGCACTATCGCTATCAAGTGATGTTTCTTGGTGCTGATGTGCAAACGCCCGCGCTAGTCTGCTTTGATCGCTCCGATAAGTCACGGGAGCCAGAAATTTATGTTGCCTTCGATGGTCATGATTTTCGGAAGTTTCCACGCGACTATGCGTTAACGCATTTGTTTGAACACCCCAAGGGCGTGTTCAAAATCGGCAAGACTGATCGAGAAGTCACTTTGAAGGAATACACAGCGGCGGGCTATGAATACCGCGTCTATTGGGATGCGGAGCAATTATTAGCAGCACCGAGTGAGGATTTGTTTGTCTCCTTTGGTCGGCTGTTTTCCAAAGCGCAGCTACCGGAGACATTCGTCAGCTGGGGTGGCTCTGTCGAGCGTTACTACCGCACGCCAGTTGTAGCGTTACATCCGGTCGAGACAAGCTAGATATTCCCGATGTAATCCAGACATGAAGAAAGCCGGGGCTCGAATGAAACCCCGGCTTTACAAGCCTTGGCACCTTAAACTCGACGCCTAAGCTTTATTAGTGCTTACACCTGATTGTCTTCGTCGTTAGATTCTGGACGTAGACGGAAGAACCACAGTGCAGCAGCCACCAGCGCGGTTAGTAGCGCGCCCAGACCAGCCCAAGCAATTGGTGCGAAACCTTCCGAAGCAGCCTGGCCAAAGAAGCCATTTTCAGCTACTTCCTCTTCACCGTTGCCACCAGTGGAAGCAGAAGCGGAACCGGTTGGGCCGCCCTGGCGGTTAGACTGCGCCTTGTTCTTGCCATTAGCGCCGGCGCGGCCGGACTTCTCTGCACGCTCCTGAGCAGCCTTCGCAGCCTCAGCGCCACCAGCGATGCTGATGTTGGTGAAGGTATCCTGGCTACGATCCGAGGAACCATGAGCAGCGAAGGTAACGATCGCACACTGGTTTACCAGGCAGTTGCCCTGATCGAACACAGCATCCACATCCAGGGTGGTAGACCATCCACCAGAGCTAGTCATTTCCGAAGAGCGAACGAAGTTCACGGCACCGAATACGGAAGCATCAGTATGAGAGAACTTATCGCGCTCGACGACGCCTACGTAGACGCCAGGACCGGAAGTCTTGAAGCCAGAGCCAGTCACGGTAACTGGGGTGATGCCTTCAGGAGCAATGGTGGTAGTAGACAGCGACACGGAAGGGTTGCTGCTGGAAGATCCGCTGCTAGACGAACCGCCGGAGCTAGAAGAGCTACCGGAGCTTGGGCGGGAGCCGGAGCCCGAGGAACCACCTGGGCGGGATCCGCTGCCACTTGCGCTGCTACCGGAACCGCTACCTGCAGCTCCACCTGCGCTGCTGCCGGAGCCACCGCCGGTAGCTGGGCCTTGACCGGTATCAGTAGCTTCCACACCGCCAGCGAAGCTCACTGGGATCGAAGTATCTTGGCTGCGATCCTCAGAGCCATGCGCTGCGAAGGTGTAGATCGAGCAAGCATTCTCCAAGCAGTTGTAGCTGTTGAACTGCGCGGAAACTGGAAGCTGGACAGTGAAGCTGCCGTCGGAATTGAGGTTCTGGCGACGCTCGGAAACCCAAACAGCATCTGGGTGGAAGGACTCGAAATCCATGAAGTTAGCGCTGCGCTGTTCGGCAAGGCCGACGTAAATGCCGTTGCCGCCAGTCTTGAAGCCGGAGCCACTCACAGTGACGGTATCGCCATTTGGATTCAAACCAGTGGTTGGATTCGCAGAGCTACGAGCGCCAGAGCTGCTGGTGCCGGAGCCATTGCCGCCGGTGCTACCACCGGAAGCGCCACCGCCAGCGTTGCCGCTGCCGGCATTTCCGCCTGCATTACCACCGGCGTTACTGCCGGAATTGTTACTGCCGGTGCCATTTCCACCGGCATTGCCGGAGCCACCAGCGGAGCCACTGCCCGAACCGCTCCCGGAATCAGCGCCACCGGCAACATTGTCACCCGAAGTGGTGGTGCCGTCGTTGCCAGCAAAGCTGATTGGTGCCCAGTAATCCGCAGAGCGGTCATTCAAACGTGGGAAGGCACTAAACGATGCCACGTAGCAAGCCTGCTTGGTGCAGTCCACAGTGGTGCTGCCCTTTTGGAAGTTCGGGGCAACGTCCAGCTCGGTGGTGAAAGCGCCACTATCGTCGGCAGTTACCTTCACCGCTTCGCCGTAAACGCGTGGGTAGGTGTTGTCTGGCTTATCAATGGTCTGAGAGATGTAGATTGCTTGACCAGGCTGGTAGCCAGTGCCCTTGATGGAAACCTTCTCGCCGCTCGGGGAGAGATCCTTGTCCTTTGATAGCTCTAGCTTGTTTGAGCCCTGGTTGTCGCTGCTGCCGCCACCACCAGGCAGACCTGGGGAATCTGGCCAAGGAATGTTGCCGAACAGATCCTCAAAGAAGTTACGGATCTGCTCTGGGGTAACAGAAGGCAGGCCTGGGCTCGATGGAATCAGATTGCCGTTAGTGCGCTGAGTACCACCCGAGAGCCACTGCTGGAACAGTTTGTCCTCGTGTGCTGCCGAACGAGAATCGCTCAAGTTCTGGGCAGAAGAATTGGAACCATTGCTGGTGGAGCTACCGGAGCCGTTAGAGCTCGCATCATTGGATGCGCCCTCGTCGCCCGCGGACATTTCCATTGGAGCTGCAACAGATACGGCAACGTCAACGTCTTCGCTGCGATCGCGCAGCTGGTCTGCAGAAATAGCAGCGACAACGAACTCCATGTCGTCGGTAATTTCTGGAGTGTGCTTTGCGATATTCACTTCTAGTGGTGCAGAGAACGATCCATCAGCGCCGAGCTTGGCGGTTTCGAAATCCGAAACGTCGTTAGCCGGATTAGCGCTTACCGCAAGAGCGTCCGAACCGAATAGCTTTGCAGCTGCAGCAGCTACTTCCTTGCGCTGTTCCTTCGTAGGTGCGCTAGCACTGGAAGCGTCGTTAGCCAGATCCTCGTAGGTGCTCTGGAACTTCTCGAGCTTCTCGACGGTGGTCAGGCCAACAAAAATACCGGAACCGTCGGCGTCGAATCCCTGGCCGGTGATATTAATGGTGTCGCCAGTGGGATCGAGATCGCCCACGTAAGTAACGGAAAGTGCGGGATCAGACTCGTCCGGAACGGAATCGTCCGCGTCCTCGGAAGTCTGCGAGCTGCTAGCCGAGCTCGAAGAACTGCCGGAGCTGCCACGCTGGCCAGACTGCGCAGCCTCGGAGGAATCACTGGAGCTCTCGGAGTTATCGACGGATTCTGCGTCAGTATCGGTAGCAGACTGATCCGAATCCGATGGGAGCTGCGAAACACCTGCAGGATTAGTGAGCCATTCAGGAAGAGGGGAAGCAACAGCTGGTGCTGAGCTACCGGCAATCAACGCTAAGGTTGAGAAAGTAGCGATAGCTGCGCCGCGGCGCAGATGAGGGCGTCGAGTAGACACTAATCCTCCATTGGTACGTCAGACAACGGTAGACAATTCAGGTGAACCTATCCAACAGGTTCTAAGCCTTTCTTATATTAGAGCACCCGTTGCAGGAAGCAAAGAGCTAAAAATAACAATTGCCACCCCGAAATAGGGTGGCAGAGCAAGTTTGCGACGCGTGGGAGTCACGCTACGGCGTTGCAGCTAGCCAAGCTCCTTCAAAATGCGGCCAACATGGCCTTTTGCTCGCACGTTGTACCAAGCTTTTTCCACTGTGCCGTCGCCAGCTACTAATACCGTCGAGCGAATCACGCCTTGCACGATCTTGCCGTAGTTCTTCTTCTCCCCGAAAGCGGCGTAAGCAGCCATGGTTTCTTTGCTTGGATCAGATAGCAGCAAGAAGTTAAGGCCATGATCTTCGCGGAACTTGGCTAGCTTCTCTGGCTTATCTGGCGAAATGCCAATCACCGTAATATCCGAGCTATTGAAAGCAGCAGACTCATCGCGGAAATCACAGGCCTCAGTAGTGCAGCCTGGCGTGTTGGCACGAGGGTAGAAGTACAGCAACACTTTCTGGCCGGAGAAATTAGACAGTGAGATTTCCTTGCCGGTGTCGTCGAGAAGCGTAAAAGCTGGAGCCGTATCGCCCGGCTGGAGGCGGGAGGTTTCTTGATCCGTCATAGTGTCAAATATAGGCGGGCACAGGACAGCGAGAAATCCCGCGCGAAATCCCACTAGGTGTTACGCTCGTAAAGACAAATAATTCACTGCACGTGCAGTAGAAAACTAACGACGAGGGAGTTCCCAGGTGGCTCGTAATATCGAGGACATTCAGCGCGACATCGAGCGCAACCGGACGCAGCTAGCTCGCACGCTGGACGAACTGTCCGACCGTACCAACCCAAAGAACGTGGCAGAAGACGCCAAGCAGCGCGCAGCCGAAGGAATTAAGCAGCCGAAGGTACAGATCGCTTTGGGCGTAGTAGCTGCAGTGATCGTAGGCGGAATCGCACTATCCGTAGCCAAGGGGCGCAAGCGGAACAAGGAAATCGAGCGCATCCGTGAAATGATTGCTGAAGCTTCGAAGTAGAGTTTCGAAGTTAGGCTTTTAGCGTTTTTGAGGAACGTTTTTCGCTTACGACGGCGTAGGCGGAACTATCGTTCCTTGTAGTGGCGACTCTGCGGGCTGAAGATGGCCGGTGGAGTCGTTTTCATATCATGAAGGAAGTTCATGATGGCGAGAAGCGAATTTAGAAGCGAGTGTCGTTGTTGCTTGGTGTGAAGGGGAGAACCCTCTTAGATTGTCGTCTGACTCGAATGCCAGGATCTTGCTCGGAGCTTTTCGCCCTAGCCTGCCTTTGGGTAAAACTCCCTGATGACCGCCGAGCTTCGCATAAATACTGTTACCGTCTTCTCGGTAGTCCGGTTATGGGGATTTGATGGGGCGCCACTCTTCAACAGTAGTGGTAATAACATAGGGGATTTTGGCCAGATGTATCGGTCTGAAGTTGAGGCTGGTTCGAACTTTTTACAAGTAATTTTCGGTTAACTCTTGCAGGGCTGTGTTTATTGAGGTACATTTTCCATCGGGGTAACAAACCTTGTAAGGAAATAGGGGGGAATAGGATTGTTTTTTCGAAAACTTGCCGTGATCGCGTTAACGGTAATGTGTGTTACCGGAGGCGCTTCGGGCACTGCGATGGCCAAGAGCGAGCCTAATTTTGATCTGTCTGCCAATCAGTTGGAGTTTGCGGTACTAGAGCCAGGGGAAAGTGTCCAATTTGCAAAAGGGCAAATAGTGGAGGTCAGCTTCGAGCAACCTGAAGGCTGGGAGTCGCGAGCAGGCTACTCATCCAGAGCTGCTGTGCCTGCTCCGAACTGCATCGTGGCTAAAGCTGAGAAAGGCTTTATTCAAGTTTATAACAATTGTGGGGGAACCGACCCGCAACGCGTGAAAGTGGTTCTGGCATTTGGGCCGGATACTGAGTGTAAGTCGATTGAGCCGGGAACACGCTCGAACATCGGTTTAAAGGTTGGTCGTATTGACGGGGTTTATCTCTGCTAACTGAGGGTTGGAATTTTGAATAAAATTGCTAGATATATTTGTTCAGGAGTGCTGGTTGCTTTTGCTGGAGTAGGGTTTGTGACTCCTTGTGCAGACGCACTGGGGTCTGATGATCCGAGAGTTAAAAGCGATCGGGGTGTTTATACCGTTAAATGCCAGGTACACAAGAATGAGCCCGGAAATCCAGTTGTTGGCTTCGTGATTGGAAACCATAAGAATGATCCAGATGAGGCAGAAAGAGAAGCGAATAACTTTGTATCCAGATTTGGTTCAGGGCATGCCAAGCGTCACTGTAAGACGATGAAGAAATATATAGTAAATGGTGCATATACAGTAGACTGGGTACCAAAGTGATGTGAAATGGTATGAAAATTCCAAGTTCGAGTTCTGCAAACCAAACCTGGTGTTTTATTACCAAATTTGTTTGCGCTTTCGACTCTCTGGCGGCAGCGAAAGCTAAGTACCAAGAGGCGGTTGATCGGGTAAGGAAAACACATCGTGTGTTTCTAGCATCCGAGCAGGCTTATCACGTAGGGCAGACTGAGCCAATTTTCACTCTTCTGCTTGATGAGACAGTAGGCTTCGGAGAAAAGCTCTCGACAACGGAGAAGGAAAACTACTCCGTCTTCATCTTCACCACGATCGTCGAGGTATCTAACATTGAAGATGGCTGTGAGGAAGATCGGCTTCGAGACATAGCTGCCAAACTAGAATTAGATGCGGAGGATCCGTTCCCCTCAGTGTTTCCAAGTCGGACACGGCTAATCAGGATGAGCGAGACGGGGCGAGAATCGCCGGACTGCAGTTTTCGGTAGCAACTCGCATTCATCTTGCAAGTTGCTTCAGAGTTGCTAGGCAACTATGGATAACTGCGAAACCCCTGGATGCTGTTACGCTTCCAGGGGTTGAAAACTGTTGTGCGCCATCAGGGACTTGAACCCCGAACCCACTGATTAAGAGTCAGTTGCTCTGCCAATTGAGCTAATGGCGCATCCGTTGCTCACTATGAGGTCTCCCTTGAGTTCCTCTTGTAATGTGCAACGGAGAAATATATAACCACAAGATTGAATGCAAGTAAAATCTGCAGGTCAGGCCGGGTATTTCTAGGAGCGCCAAACCTGCTCGAAGGGCTCCGCGCCGGCTGAACAGTAACTACACATCCGGGATATACAAACGTGCCCAAACTGTAACCGGTTTTGCGCGATTTTAGGTGGCATCGCCGAAACGCGAGAAGTACCGTAAGTACCTACAGCCGAAATCATCCGTGATGCTTTTATAAGTGTGTGAAGACACGCGTGATCCAGTTATTCGCCTGCGTTTCGCCGCGGGCGGGTGCAGTTGGTGTGCGTGCGTGGAAGGAATAGGGATCAAACTGAAGTTGCGTAAGGTTTTTCGCAGCCGGTGGAAACCAGCTCTCCGGGGGAATACGAAGGGAAAGCTCGTAGCAGCTACCGCGTCGGTAGCGTTACTTGCGGCGCTTACTGGCTGCACGGCGGATACGAATTCGGCAGAGGAGCCTGACGACGTCAAACTATCCGCAAGCGTTACTGACGGCGAGTCCGAGGTAGAAGTTGCCGAACCGATTCTGGTTGAGGTTAACGAAAATGGCCTAGATTCTGTCACCCTGACGAACGACGAGGGCAAGGAAGTAGAAGGCAAGTTCTCCGAAGAGCGCCGAGTATGGAATACCACCGAGCCACTGGGGTACAACCGCAGCTACACGCTGAAGGCGTCGTCTGGTGATGAGTCGATTAATTACACCTTTACTACGACATCACCATCGATGCTCACCCAGGGCTACGCTTCACCTGCCGACGGAGCAGTGGTCGGCATTGGTCAGACCATCGCTGTGCGTTTCGACGAATCGATTCAAGATCGCCAAGCTGCCGAAGACGCCATCACTGTTACCGCAGAACCAGCTGTAGAGGGTGCGTTCTACTGGCTGAATAACCGCGAAGTTCGGTGGAGGCCAGAGAATTTCTGGGAGCCAGGTACCAAAGTTCATGTGGATGTAGATATTTACGGCAAAGACTTAGGCGGTGGCTACTACGGTCAGTCCGACACCGAATTCGACTTCACGATCGGTGACAAGGTGGTGGCCTATGTTGACGACGCCACAAAGACCATGACCGTAGAGCGCAACGACCAGGTTGAATACTCCATGCCAGTGTCCTTGGGCACCCCACGTTGGGCTACTCCAAATGGCACCTACATCATTGGGGAGCAGCGCGAAAACATGGTGATGGATTCCACCACGTATGGGCTTTCTCTCGATGCTGGTGGCTACCGAACTCCAGTGAATTACGCGACCCAGATGTCCTACTCCGGCATCTACGTCCACGGTGCGCCGTGGTCGGTGTGGGCACAGGGTTCACAGAACACCTCGCACGGCTGCATTAATGTCTCGGACGCTAATGCCAAGCTGTTTCAGCAAGCTACGAAGCGCGGTGACGTAGTCATCGTCAAGAACACTGTGGGCGAAACCCTATCTGGCCTTGATGGTCTCGGCGACTGGAATATCCCATGGGAAACCTGGAAGAAGGGCAATGCCGATCAAACTTCGTCCTGGTAAGAGCTAGCCGGTGTTCCCTTCCACCCAATAGCTCCCTTCCACCCAATAACTCTTCCCACCACAAGAAACTTCCCTTAAATAATCCCTTGCTCCCGTGCTGCAGCAACCGCTGCGGTGCGGGATTTCACGTTTAATTTAGTGAAAATATGCGCCATATGGGATTTCACTGTTGCTTCAGTAAGAATCAATTGAGCCGCAATCTTCTTATTACTTAATCCCGTCGCTACCAGCTTCAATACTTCAGTTTCCCGCGACGATAGGGAAGCAGTGGGGTTGCGCATGCGCCCCATCAACCGTCCGGCTACCTGTGAAGACAAGACAGTCTCGCCGCGCGCGGCAGTTTTCACTCCGTCGATAAGCTCATCTGGATCAGCATCCTTCAGTAGGTAGCCCACGGCACCGGCACTGATGGCTCCTAATACGTCGGTGTCGGAGGAATAATTCGTCACGATCAGCACATATGGCGCGTCCGGCAGCGCCAGAATTTTCTTCGTGACAGCAACGCCGGCAGAAGAGGTGCCTGCCGACGGCGATTCCCCAAACCGCAGATCCATCAGCACTACGTCAATGGGATCATCGGCTGTTGTGAAGTCTTGCACTAGCTGCACGGCTTCATTGGCTGCAGATGTTTCGGCAACTACGTCGATTTCAGGATCCGTCGTTAGCACCGCGCGTAGTCCAGCGCGGACAACGGGGTGATCGTCGGCGAGCAATACACGAATGGGAGCCTCCATAGTTAGCCAGTGTAATTATGGAAGCCAGCTATAGCTGGTAGGTAGGCCTGCGCTTAGGCCAGCGGAATTTGCACGGTCACGCCGCAACCTTCGCCAGGCTGGGATTCGATGGTCAGCGTGCCGCCGAGATTCGCTAGACGCCGCTGCGTGCCACTGATGCCCACACCCCAATTGTCTTGGATTTTGCTGGGATCGAAGCCGCGGCCGTTATCCACGATGTCCACGGAAACTAGATCCGGCGAATAAGTCAGGGTAACGCCGCACGCGGTGGCAGAGGCATGCTTCACCACGTTGGACAGCGCACTTTGGGTCACGCGAATCAGCGCCGCTTCGACGTTGGGCGCCAGGTTAGTGGGGGTGCCATCGACGACGAACCGGGTGATCGATGCCGCAGGTGAGGCTTCACAGACATGTTCTAACGCCTGCACCAGGCTGCTTCCGTCTAAGGTGGCAGGCTGCAAAGCATCGATGATGCGTCGCGTCTCCTGGAGGTTTTCCGCCGCCGTTTCGCGAGCCAAACGGATATGGGCAGCTGCGGTGGCAGGTACCTCGGAGCTCTGGGCTAATTCCTTCTCCGCCGAATGCAGCAGCAATTGGATAGAAGAGAGGCCTTGGGCCACGGTGTCGTGGATATCGGCAGCTACGCGGGCGCGCTCGTCCTGTTCACCGGCGCGCCGGGAGATCTCTGCAATATCGGCGCGGGCGGCAATTAGCTGGTCGATGGCTTCGGCGCGAGCATTCGTTTCGCGCTGTAGTAGGAAAAAACCAAAACTAACCACGATCGCCACACTGGCTCCCAGGATCGGACCCAGTACGCTGCCGGGGGTGAGCACGTTGTGCACGTCTATCGCCCAGATCGCCACGCCAGTGGCAGGCACTACTAGTAGTGCGCCTCGCCAGTCGCTGACAATGAACAAAATGACAAAGAACAACGGAAAGACCAGATAGACCGCACTTTCGGCATGAAACGCTAAACCAGCCCAGGCCACTAACAGTAACGCCAACCAGATGCGCTCTGTGGTGTTCGAATGTCGGGGCAACGCACCGTCGGCAAGCAAAGTACGCGAAGTGCGCAACGCACCTACCAAATAAATACCGCCGAAACACAGCGCCCAGATCGCGGTTGCCCACGAGAAATCGCGCACGATACTAAACACGAGCAGCACAGCGATAAACCCATCCAGCGCGAGCCGAAGACTGCGCCAGATAGCTTGCAGGGAGGAATTGTCATGCACGGTTGTTAGCCTATCGCCCGCAGCGATCCTCTGGGATGAGTGCCTATCATCCGAAAGTTGTAAAGAAAGTTCATCTTCCTGCCCGATGTGCTGCCAGGGGCTGGCCGGCAGGATTAGAAGCATGTTCCAGTCATTGAAAGAACTCCGCAGTGCACCAGGCCGTACCGCATTAATTACTGTTACCGTCGCGATGATTACCGTGATGGTGGCGTTCCTCGCATCGCTCGCGGCAGGGCTGGGCAATCAGTCCGTATCAGCGTTAGATCGCATTTTAGGCGACGATGATGCTGTAATCGTGCAGGATGGCGCCTCGTCGTCGTTAGTAGCTTCCCGACTTTCCGAAAGCACCGTTGAGGAAGTACAGCAGGCGGTGCAGCAGGCAGCAGGCACCGCCTCCGGCAATGACGAAGACGTCGTGCGCACCTTGGAGATCGCCAACGGACGGGTAGGCGACCAGCCGGTTGTGCTCCTGCCAGATCCGCAGCTTTCCAACGAGCAAGTCATCGCCGCAAGCTCGCTTGGGTTGCACACCGGTCCGGCGGATCTGAGCGGTTACCAGGTGCGCGTCGTGGGACAAGAAAAGGACTTGTACCTCGACCACCAGCCAGTAGTGCTCGCCAGCCCGGAGTGGGTGGGGCATGCGAATCGCAGTGGCGCGATCTCGGCGATCGTCGTTGACGAATCGAAGGTAGCAGCACCAGATGTGCCAGGTACCACCGTGTTGCGTGGTGATGATCGCTACGAGCTCTCCGCGTCTTACAAAGGGGAGCAGCTCAGCCTGAACTCGATGATCTACCTGCTCTACGTGATTTCCGCGCTGGTAGTGGGCGCTTTCTTCACCGTGTGGACCGTGCAGCGCATGCGTCCAGTGGCAATCAGCGCAGCATTGGGAGCCTCCCGCAAAGTATTGCTTGCCGACGCCCTCGGCCAGGCACTAGTAGTACTCGCGCTGGGGATCGGTAGCGGAATTGCGATCGTAGCGGCGGCTGGTTCGTGGCTGGATGCGCAAAATTCGATCCCAGTAGTGGTGGATGCCTCGACCTTAGGCATTCCGGCAGCGCTGTTGGCGATCACAGGTGTGATCGGCGCGGGGTTGAGCCTAATCCCAATCCTGCGGGTACAGCCCCGCACTGCCTTGACGAATGCGGCTTAAATCGCGCTGTGATTTCCAGTACCTGACTTCCGAGTACCAAAATTCCGAGCACCACAATTTAGGAGAAACCATGACTACCCAACTTTTCACCACTCCAGCGCAAGCAACTGCACCGGCAGGTTCGAACTTCGACCAGGGTTTGCGCGAGAACACCGCACTTGGCTTCGACAACATTGGCTTAACCGTTACCGATGGTGATACCGAACGCCAGATCTTGAGCAATATCTCTTTCCAGGTCGCTGCAGGCGAGGTCGTCGGACTTACCGGCCCATCGGGTTCGGGTAAATCCACCTTGCTGGCGATTGCCGGTTGCTTGCAGCAGCCCACCACTGGAACTGCGCAGATTTTAACCACGCCAGGCGATATTGAATCTGCCGTAACGTTGCAGGCCACTGGCCGGAAGGCTGCGCAGTTGCGTCGTAAGCACATCGGGATGGTATTCCAGCAGCCAAACTTGCTACCGGCCTTGACGGTCGAAGAAAACCTCCTAGTAATGCGCCGTTTACAGCGCATATGGGGTTGGGAAGGCTCAGGCCGCAAGGAAGCCAAGCAACGTGCCGCGGAACTGTTGGAGCAAGTGGGGCTCGCCGATTACGCGAAGCGTCGTCCGGCTCATCTTTCCGGTGGGCAGCAGGCGCGCGTGAACTTGGCGCGGGCACTGATGAACCAGCCTCAGATTTTGCTTGTCGACGAACCAACCGCCGCATTAGATCAAGAAACCGCTGCGCAAGTCACCGATCTGATTTTCGAAGCGACGCGGGCATCCAACACTGCCACGCTGTATGTCACCCACGATGACAAGCAGCTACAAAACGCGAACCGAATTCTAAAGCTTGTTGACGGCAAGCTGCAGTAGGTGGCTGCACAGTACGGGAATGACTAAACCCGGAAATCTTTCCAGCAATTGCCTTCAAGATTTCCGGGTTTAAAGTTTTGGGGTGACCGACGGGACTCGAACCCGCGACACCCAGGATCACAACCTGGTGCTCTACCAACTGAACTACGGTCACCATTGCTAGCTAAGGCATTTAAGTATAAACGCCGTGCAGCGGGATATATCTTATATCAGATAGCTTAAAACCAAAAATTGCGGGATGAGCTGGGTTTTTAAGACCTGGTGGGGTGGTGGCTAGCTGTGTGAAATAGGTACGAGGGTGCTGGCTTCGTCGGCAGCTTGACGTACCGATTCTTTCGTGATGCTTTCAGCTGGCAGCATCATCGCTTGACGGTAGTAGACCAATTCTCGAATGGATTCCTTAATATCTGCTAGTGCACGGTGGGACATTCCCTTTTCTGGCTGATGGGAATAGACCTCGGGATACCAGCGTCGAGAAAGCTCTTTCAACGTAGAGACATCCAGCATGCGGTAGTGCAAAAACGCATCTAGCTCAGGCATATATTCTTTGAGAAACGCGCGATCAGAAGCAATGGAATTACCAGCTAAAGGTGCGGTTCGAGGCTCGGCAACAAAAGAGCGAATATGATTAAGCACCTGTTGTTCGGCCTCTTTAATCGTGATACTCGATGCTTTAATTTCCTCGGTAAGACCAGAGCTGGCGTGCATCTGCGTGACGTAATCATCCATCGCCGCCAATTGGCTATCAGTGGCGTGAATCACCAGATCCAAACCGTCGTCAAGCACATTTAACTGCGCATCAGTGATGTGAACTGCAATTTCTACCAGTGTGTGCTGGCGTGGATCCAGGCCAGTCATTTCGCAATCGATCCACACGATCCGATCGTGCGGATCCGAAGTGGTGTTGGTCTGTGGCTGGGACATGGATCCTCCAATAATAGGTAGTTTTTACTGGTTGTACTGGGTTCTCAGGGGGCTGCCCTAATCGTGTTAATTTTAAAGCGTACCGAGAAGTAAAAGGGAGCAGGCGTGGTGCAACGGGCGCAACAGAGAAATCCATCGGAAGTGGATCGGGATATTCTCCAAGCCGCACGACAATCGATCATGGCAGTAGGGATGCGCAATAGCTCAATTGCAGAAATTGCGCGCAATGCAGGCGTTTCGCGGCCGACGGTATATCGGCGTTATACAGATATCGATGCGTTGACCACGGCGGTGATCCATCGAGAAACCTTGAGCATTTTAGGTGGTCTGACCTCGATGCCTGGTAATTCACGGCAACGTATCTTGGCGCGATTCAAGATTGCGGTATCGGGGATTGTGGCTTCGGAGTTCTTCCAGAAAATTGTGGAATCAGATCCGGATCGGATTTTGCACCTGGTAACACAAGCGAAAGATCCGGAACAGCAGTTGATTGTGGATGACTTCATCCTGCCGGGCATTGTCCATGGTCAAGAGGATGGCTCAATCCGTAGCGGCGATCCGCGGGCGCTGGCTAATCGGGTGTTTCGGTTGATGCAAGGTTCGGCGTTGTTGTTCTCCGGGGTAGAAGCCGATGGCAATAATGCGGAAGAGACGATGGAAATCATCGTCGATGTGGTGGATCGCTATCTGCGGCCGTGAGAGGAGGCTTTAGGGAGTGGGGGAAGGGCATAAGGCTTGGGGCTTTTATTCGCGTATAAGGGTGGGGGAGCACCGAGGGGTCGGTTGCGTGGCCTGCTCGAGTGACTAGTGCCAAATAACAAAATCAGTCGCAGTAGCTTAGCGCGCGCCTGTTAGCGCGCCGCACTGCATTGCCCTTTGGCACTTAACTCGAGATGGTGGAGACTCGCACCCCCATAATCGTGACTACTCCACGGCTATTTTGGCTCCAGTAGAAAGATCTACCGCTGAGAATTCGGGCGACTTAATAATCGGAGAAATCCACTTACGATTCATGGCGCAATTCAGCTCAACTTCCCCGGTCTTACGGTTTACCACATAGCCAGGGCAGCCTTCATGCTCAGGATCAACAGGCTCGAAAACAACCCAGTCATCCGTATATCCGCAAATATTAGACACACCGACCGCGGTACGCTGGGCGTCAAATTCAACCGCCCTTTTATAAGCCTCTTGCACCGAAATCATGGCTCGCCTCTCACAATATTCCTAACTGCTGGACTAGGTCTGAACTTAGACAAGATCACCCACATGAAAGAACCTGCAGATGAATTCTCCAACAAAGTTGTGCCACCGCTAATTCCGGTCTGCGGGTCATTGATAACTATACAATCTTGAGTCCGCTCCCAGGCCAAAATATGCGCATGCCGATAGACTGGCGTACTCCGAATAAATCCGTAATCTCCATACCCAGTCTGCTCGAGCAGAGCTTTTTCCACTTGGCTTCACCGCAACGGGCTATCTCTTGATTTGCTACCTCTCCAAACAGAGGTTTTTGCTATCTGATCAAAACCTAGTTGAATAAATCGCGGGCGTGATCCCTAAATGGCAAATACTGCCCCCGCAGCCCTTTTTGCATCCTATACCATTTTGCGCAACCCCCCAGTGTGCACACAACGAATACAGTTATCCCTGTCTCCTGTTGGGTTCGCCCCGGACACCGTGGACTTTCGGGTTGTCTTCGACCGCTTCCGCGAAAACCCAGCCAACTTCGCGGGAGCCTTACCACGCTCAGCCTCCAGGTCACCAGATGCAGGATTTCATTATTGACTGCGCTCATGAGAGCTTAAGTGTCCCTGCAGCCTTCGCGCGTATTCGTCAGCGTTTTGGTGATCCGTTGATTGAATTCGAAGCTGCGAATGTCAATGATGTAGCACCTGAGGTCAGAGCTGCGATCGAGAAGTTGCAATAACCGTGGAGTAGTCACATTTTGTGGGGTGCGAGTCCCCACCACGGTACGAACCCCACACCTATTTATGGTGGCAGGCTTCTTCTCATGCCTGCCACAGCAGATTATTCATAGACTGCTTAGTCTATGAATTCAGCCGAAATTTGACTACATTTCCGCTGCATTTCCACGACATTTGTTCCAACTTTTCGCAATATTAGGCAACACTAGCGGGGGTAATTTTCTTCACCCCCACCCCTTCGAACTGCTAAAACGCATGGTCAAAACGGGGGTAGGAAAGCGCCCCCTGAAGGATTCGAACCCTCGACCAATCGGGTAGAAGCCGACTGCTCTATCCACTGAGCTAAGGAGGCCTTTGTGCGTGCTATATGTTAGCGCCTCAGAGCGAAATGATCTAAATGCCTACTAACTTTAAGGTGGTTCAACCTCGGGGCTAGGCTGGATGCATGACTGCCATGAGTGACTCGTCGTCGGTAGCTACTAAGACGACGTCCGGATCGGCGTCGCCAAAGAAACGTGTTCGAGGTTCGGCGACGTGGTATGCCCTTTTTGTGGTGGTCGCCGGTGCGTTGGCTGGCGGCCTTTCGCTGTATTTCAATATGGATTCGCGCAGTGCGCTTGGCATTCCGGATCCAGGTATTGCTACGACGGTGGGCTTTCCTCTCGCTAAGGCAGGCGGTGAGATGCTCGCTGCTCTTGCTGTGGGCTCGTTCATGTTGGCCGCGTTTGGAACTCGCAAGCGCGACGACGGCACGTTGGATCTTGATGGTTTTACGGCGTCGCGGATTGGTACGTTCGCTATTCTTTCGTGGGGTCTGATTGCTTTATTACAGATTCCACTAGTGCTTTCCGACGTTTCGGGCCAACCATTATCAACCACCCTCCAGCCAGAAATGTGGTCGGTGGCTTTAGAGCAAGTTTCTGAGGCTGTTGCCTGGCAGTGGGTTGCGATCTTCGCTTTGGGTGTGGCAATTGGCTCTGCTCTTACGCGCAAATGGATCTGGCAGCCGGTCTTTTTTGCGGTCAGTTTGGTGTCAATGATGCCGCTCGCAGTGGTGAGCCATAATGCCACCGGCGGTGCGCACGACTACGGTACGAACTCCTATATCTGGCACCTGACCTTCACCGTGTTCTGGGTTGGCGGCTTGATGGCGTTGATTGGCCATGCCCGCCGTCGTGGTTTGTTCATGGTGGAAGTCACTCGACGCTACAGCTTCGTGGCATTGGTTGCCTTCATCGCGATGTCGATCTCGGGCATTATCAATGCTGCAATCAACCTTTCTTGGGCGGATCTGACTACCTCGAATTACGGCATCATGGTGGTGGCGAAAGCCGTTTTAATCATTTTGCTTGGATTGTTCGGATACCTGCACCGCGCTGTGACGATTCCAAAAATGGAAAAGGATCCCTACGGCAAGCCGTTCGTGCGTTTGGCAATTGTTGAAGTAGTTGTCATGGCTTTGGCCGTGGGCGTTGGTGTGGCGCTGGGGCGCACGCCACCACCTCCAAATTTTGCCGATCAGGTTGGTGGTGACGAAGGGCTGCCATCAATTTCTCAGATGCAGGTGAAGTTGGGGTACGACCTGGATATTCCATTCGGATGGGAAGCGATGTTTACCACCTTCCGATTCGATATCTTCTTCGGCTCCGCCGCGATCATTGCTGCTTCTATATATCTGTACTGGTTGCACTTGTTGAAGAAGCGCGGTGGGCAGTGGCCGCTGCAGAATACTTTGTGGTGGCTTGCCGGCTGTGCCACGTTGCTATTTACCAGTTCCAGTGCCTTAGGCGTATATATGCCCGCGCTGTTTTCGGTGCACATGCTGGCACACATGCTGTATTCAATGGCAATTCCGGTCATGCTGGCGCTTGGCGGTCCGGTGACCTTGGCTTTGCGCGCCTTGAAGCCGGCAGGCAAGAAGGGACTACCTGGGATCCGCGAATGGCTGGTGGCGTTCATCAATAATCCGGTATCGCGATTTTTAACGAATCCGATTATTGCCACAGTGCAATTCGTCGCTGGCTTCTATGTGCTTTACATGACGCCACTCTATGACTTCCTAGCAAACGAGCACGCTGGCCACCTCTTTATGAATATCCACTTCCTGATTTCGGGATACATCTTCTACTGGGTGATTATTGGCGTGGATGCGGCGCCACAGCAGATCTCGCCGGCGGTGAAGCTTACGGCGTTGATGGTGTCGATGCCGTTCCACGCGTGGTTCGGTGTGACCTTGATGCAAACTCAGCAAGTGATGGCAGAGAGCTATTATTCTTCGCTGGGCTTGCCGTGGGATGTGAACCTTCTGGAGGATCAGAATATTGGGGGCATGATCGCGTGGGCGGTGGGCGAAATTCCACTGTTCATCGTGACAATTGCGTTGTTCGCTCAGTGGCGGAAGTCTGATGAAAAGGACGCCGCCCGGTACGACCGCGTGGCTGACCGCACTGACGATGAAGAACTCGCCGCCTACAACGAAATGCTCGCTCAGCTGAACCGAGGTATGACCACCGAAGAAAAAGAGTATTTCACCAGCGAGGTTGATGAAGAGCACCGCGTCTACTTGGGCAATCCAACGAATCCGTCGAACCTTTCGGACAAGCGCCGTCCCAAGCGGAAGCCCAAGCGGAGATAGCGGGTAAAGGTAGCTGATCGGAACCAGCTGTGGAATTCCAAGTTATCCACAGCTGCCGCGTTATTCGGGCTTAGCTAACGACGGATCGGTGGCCTATTGCCTCATGCTAGGCACTGCGAGCACAGCCGCCCTATAACCGGTGGGGTGGTGTTGATCCAGAAGTAGAAGGGGGAACTCGCAGTGTCGAATACGATGATCGTGGTCGAAGGCAATCTTGCTAATGACCCGCAGAAGAGCTCGAATTCGGGCAATGTCAAAGTCTTTTTCCGGGTAGCATCCGCATGAAATTACATGGATAACGGCGAGTGGCACCAGACCACACCAAGTTTCATCCATGTGGAATGTTGGGGTGCCTTGGCGGATAACGTAATCCAGACCCTGAACAAGGGCGATTCGGTGCTGATTAAAGGCGAACTTCGCTTAGATGAGGTGAAGAAGGCCGATCCGGTCACCGGGGAGGAAAAATCGACGATCTACACCAAGGTAGTGGCCAAGGCTATTGGCCCTAGTTTGCGGCACCAAGTCTGCCGGGTGCGCAAGGCGCGGGGGAATTTTCAGGAAACAGACGGCAACCGTTTGCAGGAATTGGACGAGCGCATTGAAAACGCACAGAAGATTCTTGAGCGCCTAGAAGGCGACATCGAGCAGAAGCGGAAGCAGGGTGCGCCGGTGTTGGCCGGTGCAGCAGGGGTTCGAATGCCTTCCCGTGCCGTTCCGTCCGGTGCAGCAGCACCCACTGATGACGATGCACCTTTTTGAAGAGAATCGGCCTAGGGTAGCTGGCTCAGGTATGCTTTCTATGCTAGAAAGTGCCAGATAATTAACGCGAAATCTACGTAACTGCAAGGGGTAGCTCTTTAATGCCAGAATTCATTTATCAAATGAAGAATGTGCGCAAAGCGCACGGCGAAAAGCTGATCCTGGATAACGTCACCATGGCGTTTTTCCCAGGTGCCAAGATTGGTGTGGTCGGCCCGAATGGTGCTGGTAAATCATCGATTTTGAAGATCATGGCTGGTCTAGATCAGCCCAGCAATGGTGAGGCTTTTCTCGAGCCTGGCGCAACTGTAGGCATCCTGCTGCAGGAGCCTCCACTGAATGAAGAAAAGACAGTGCGAGGCAACGTAGAAGAAGGCCTTGGCGACATCTTCGAAAAGAAAGAGCGTTTCGAACAGATCGCCGAAGAAATGGCCACCAACTACACCGACGAGTTGATGGAAGAAATGGGCAAGCTGCAGGAGCAACTCGATGCAGCTGACGCTTGGGAAATTGACTCCAAGATTGAGCAGGCCATGGAAGCACTTCGGTGCCCACCATCGGATTCGCCTGTGACTCACTTGTCTGGTGGCGAACGTCGTCGTGTAGCACTAGCAAAGTTGTTGCTCTCTGAGCCAGATTTGCTGCTTCTCGACGAGCCAACTAACCACCTGGATGCCGAGTCGGTGTTGTGGCTAGAGCAGCACCTGGCGAAGTACCCAGGTGCCGTCTTGGCGGTAACCCACGATCGTTACTTCCTGGATCACGTTGCCGGATGGATCTGTGAGGTCGACCGCGGCAAGCTCTACCCATACGAGGGCAACTACTCCACGTACCTGGAGAAGAAAGCTCAGCGTTTGGAAGTAGCCGGCAAGAAAGATGCCAAGCTGCAGAAGCGTTTGAAGGATGAGCTCGCTTGGGTTCGTTCTGGCCAGAAGGCGCGCCAGGCGAAGAACAAGGCTCGTTTGGAACGCTACGAGCAGATGGTGGAAGAAGCCGAGAAGTACAAGAAGTTGGACTTCGAGGAAATCCAGATTCCTACGCCACCGCGGTTGGGCAACGTTGTCGTCGAAGTCAATGATCTAACCAAGGACTTCGATGGTCGCACCCTGATTAAGGATTTGTCCTTCACGCTGCCACGCAACGGCATCGTTGGCGTGATCGGTCCAAACGGTGTGGGTAAGTCCACGCTGTTTAAGACCATTGTTGGTTTGGAAGAGCCAGATTCGGGTGAGGTGAAGGTCGGTCAGACCGTCAAGCTCAGCTACGTGGATCAGGGTCGCGAGAACATCGATCCAGAAAAGACCGTATGGGAAGTTGTTTCCGACGGCCTGGATTACATCGTGGTTGGCCAGAACGAAATGCCATCGCGTGCCTACCTGTCGGCTTTCGGTTTCAAGGGATCCGATCAGCAGAAGCCATCCAAGGTGCTCTCCGGTGGTGAGCGTAACCGCCTGAACCTGGCGTTGACCTTGAAGCAGGGTGGCAACTTGATCCTGCTCGACGAGCCAACCAACGACCTGGACGTGGAAACTCTATCTTCGCTGGAAAATGCCCTACAGAACTTCCCAGGCTGTGCAGTGGTTATTTCCCACGACCGCTGGTTCCTGGATCGTACCTGTACCCACATCCTGGCTTGGGAAGGCAACGTTGCCGAAGGTCAGTGGTTCTGGTTCGAAGGAAACTTCGAAGGATACGAAAAGAACAAGGTAGAGCGCCTGGGACCTGAGGCTGCTCGACCATCACGCGTGACGCACCGCAAGCTAACCCGTTAATAGCTCTGCTTTAGCTAGCTGCTGCGCGTAATCCCCGAGTAGCTGAGCTAGCAACACTGTCCGGCGTTCGGGGCTAAGCTGTTTTCCATGACACAGCATCCCGAAGCCGGACCTTTTCGTAGCGCGATCGAAGTGCGCTGGTCAGATTTCGACCGCTACAACCACGTCAACAACGCCGCCTACCTGGAATACGCACAGGATGCTCGCGTAGCCTTCTTCCGCGGCGGACTCAGCGCATTACTAAATACTGCCGACATTCCACCGGCCGTAGTGCGCCACGTAGAGATCGACTTCCTGCGTCCCATCCTCCCAGACACCCGGCAGGTCTACGTTGACACCGAGATCACTCGGGTAGGAAACACCTCCTACACCCTTGAGCAAACTATTAAAGATCAACACGAAAATGTATCTGCCATCGTCAAATCTGTGATGGTGCTCTTCGACCTAGAAAAAGACGAACCAATCGCGATCTCTGCCTCGAACCGCCGCGCACTAGAGCACTTTTCGGCCAAGGAACTGAGCTAACACCGTGCAACTGCAGTTAGCCGAACGGCGAACGGCTCCCAACTTATTAGTGCTGCTGCGAAAGGCACTGCAGCTAGATTCACAAGCCGTGGTGCGTGTAGCGATGCGCCAAAATTCGGGCTTGGCTCGCGTTTGGGTGACCACGCCATTCGGGCCAATTGGATGCCGCACGATGGAGATTTCCCCAGAAGCCGTAGTGAGAGCTGATCATGTTGCTCGCTCCTTGGAATCGGAGTTAGCGGGGAAACCTGAAGCTGGCTCAGGTGCTGGCTCAGGTGATGGCTTTGTTGATGATCCAGATGATCAGCCTTTGCTTATTGAAGCTGGTGCTGATGTCACTATTTCCTGGCCAGGTGCGTTGCCGCCAGATACCGGGTGGCAGCTGGTTGATTATGTGCCGGCTACAGTGATTCGCGAATTAGAGCAGCAAGGCCAGCAGGTGGCTGCCAATGAATCCGGGCCGCTAGGGCTGCCGCCGTCATTGCTGGACAACACGGTGCTTACCGTCCAAGGTGAAGAAACTCCGCCGGAAGACACCGGCAAGACAACACCAAAACCGCAAAAAGTTGAGCTGTCTATGCGCGAGATCTTTGCCCTTTGTGGCTTGGGGTTTATTCCGGCGCAACCAGCCGAATCGGAAATTGTGCGGGTTTCACAGCGTGGCCGATGGAAGCGCCTCGACGGGCGATTCGGCAGCCTGTACACCCAATCGAATCTGGGTGTGCTGCCGTTGGGCTAGCAGTAGCCGGAATTAAACAGTGTGCGCCCGGAACTCAGAACCATCCGCCGGGCAGCTAATCCATCCGGTTGATTAGCATGTTCGCTACTTGCTCCATGTGGCGCCACATGGCAGCGCGGTAATTGGGCGGCAGCTCTTCGTCGGAAACTTCCGCCATGGATTCGGCCATCAGCTCTAGCCAACGATCGCGCTCGGCTTCGCCAATAGAAAACGGCATATGCCGCATCCGTAACCGCGGATGACCCCGTTGCTCGTTGTAATCGTGCGGTCCGCCCCAATACTGCTCTAAGAACATCCGCAGACGATCTTCAGCGCCATCCCAATCGTCATCGGGATACATCGGACCGATCAAATCGTCCTGGCGCATCCGCACATAGAAGCCATGCACAATCTTGTCGAAGGTTTCGTGCCCACCAACAGCTTCGAAAAAGCTTTGTTGCTGGGCAGCGCGGAGATCCCGGGAAGTGCTGGTATCCCGGCGATCACAGGTAGCTCGGTTCTGGGATTCAGGGGTGGGCATGCGCCTTAGTTTAGGGCATGTCCCGAACCACCACCCCTTTCAACTACTTCGCGTCGAAGCGCTGTGCGGCTAGGGCACGGGAGACGCGGTCGCGGTTTTCTGCCACCACGCGTCGCACAGATCCGGTAAGGGTTTCGGAGGTCAGTGCGTCGTCGGCAGCTTTCAAACCTTCGTCCGAGATCTCCCATGCAGGGTAGAGACCAGCCAGGATGTTGCGTGCCACGTCCGAGGAGAACGTCTGCCACCAGCTTTCGGTAGCTGCGAAGTAGTCGGTGATGAAGCTGTCATCTTCGGAAAGCACTTCGCCGGCCCCAGGCGCGGTAAAGCCCGCCAGGAGGTTGCGTAACGCCAGGTTGGAAGGCTGAGCCTCGCCGCTCGTGGTGGATTCTTCCCAGACGCGCTTTTTATTCGCTAACGACGGAATCGCCGCCCGAGCCTGGATAGCCGCCTGCTGGCCGGCAGCGGACTCATCCTCAGCCTGCATGGCAGCGATCTGCTCTTCGTCAGCGAAACCTGCTGCTACCAGTGCGGTAAGGGCGCGCCATTTCATGTCGGTGTCCACAGTGATTTCGTCCAAGCCCACGGTATCGGCGCGATCCCCGAAGATTGCTTCCAAGACCTCGCGGGTGCCACTGTGGCGAGCAGGCAGCTGGCACAAACCGTTGACGTAGATCAACTGGCGGCCAGCGTCCTTTTCGGCTCGTGCCAGTTCGATCAAACCAGTACCCAGCTGGGAGTAGCCGGTGTCCTTTGCCCACTGTGGATCGGCGTACAGGCTTACGGCAGATACTGCCTGAGCGACCACGCGCTCCAGCACAGAGGCAATATCTTCCGCATTAGCACCACGCAGCACCAAAGCTACGTAGTCGCGGGCACGCATCGTGGCAGAACGGGTCATCTGCCAGGCGGCAGTCCACACCAGGCTGCGTGGCATGGAGTCCGTGAACCCATCGATGTGGTCAACTGCGTGTGCCAACGAACGCTCGTCGAGTGGCGCGAACCCATAGGTGAGGTCATCATCGTTAACAATCACCACGTCGCCAGCTTTTGCACCCACCAACTCAGCAACCTCAGTGGTGTCATCTTCGGCAGGAATGTCGAGCTCAACGCGCTTCAAGCGCTCATACTTACCAGTAGCAAAAGCGTAAACGCCGATAGCAATGCGATGCGTGCGGCGTTCACCGGCACCTGGAGTTGCGCCGAGTTGCTTCACAGTGAAGCTGGAGTAGGTGCCGTCGTCGGCAAGCTCATAATCGGCAGACAGCGTATTAATACCGGTGGTGGTTAGCCACTGATCTGCCCAATCGGACAAATCACGTCCAGATGCTTCGGAAAGCGCACCCAACAGGTCAGCGAACGTGGCGTTGCTGAAGCGGTGGCGGGCGAAGTGCAGGCGAGTACCAGCCAAGAACGCCTCCTGGCCAACATAGGCAGCCAACTGCTTCAATACTGAAGCACCCTTGGCGTAGGTGATGCCGTCGAAGTTTTGCTCCACGGTTTCCACATCGGTGGCATCGGCAGCAATCGGGTGGGTAGAAGGCAGCTGATCCTGCTGGTAAGCCCAGGCCTTTTCCACGTTGGTGAACGTAGTCCAGGAATGTGGGTACTGGGAAACCTCCGCCTGGGCTACCGCAGCAGACCAGGTAGCGAAGGATTCGTTCAACCACAGGTCATCCCACCACTTCATAGTGACCAGATCGCCGAACCACATGTGCGCCATCTCGTGGAGCAAGGTGTCGTTGCGACGTTCGTAAAGGTATCCGGTGGCCTGGGAGCGGAAGATGTATTCGTCGCGGATGGTCACGCAGCCGGCGTTTTCCATCGCGCCGAAGTTGTATTCCGGGCAGAAAATCTGGTCGTACTTCTTGAATGGATATGGTTCGCCGAAGTACTTCGCGTAGAAATCGAAGCCTTCTTTGGTTTCGGTGAATAGCTGCTGATCATCCAGGTATTCGGCCAGAGACTTCCGGCAGTAGATGCCCAGTGGGATGGTTAGGCCGTAGTTCTCATCGGTGAATTCCAGCACATGGGATTCTGGAGTTTCCGGATGACGGGTAATAGTGCCCGACCACGAATCATGTACCTCGTGCCAAGGGCCGGCGCAGAAAGCTACCAAGTAGGTAGATAGAGGAACATCCACACGGAAGCGGTGCACCTTGGCGCCATTGTTGGTGGCCTCCGAGCCGTCAGCGGCGCCAGCGGCTCCAGCGGCCTCAGTGCCCTCAGCGCTCGCGGCGTCATCAACATCCACCGCGTGCGAATTGGACACCACAGTCCAATGCTCAGGGGCGGTGATGGTCATCGAATAGCGGGCCTTCAAATCAGGCTGGTCGAAGCAAGCGAAAACGCGCTTGGCATCAGCGGTCTCGAACTGGGTGTACAGGTAGGTTTCATTATCCGCAGGATCCACGAAACGGTGGATGCCCTGCCCGGTGTTCGTGTACTGGCATTGCGCATCTACAACCACCGTGTGCTTGCCCTTGGAAAGCGCTAGCTTCAAGCCGCGGGTATCGTCGTAAAGCTCTTTATCTCCTCCGCAACCAAACTCGGTGACATCTTCGCCATCCACGTGCACGGACAGCACCTTGGCGTCGCGCAGTTCCAGGAAGGTTTCGCCGTCGTAGCGCGCAGAAACCTCGATAGTGGTGCGGGAAGGGAAGTGCGAGCCCGTCGCGGTGAAATCGAGCTCAATATCGTAATGATGTACTTCAAGCAACGCCGCGCGATCGGCAGCCTCGGTGCGGGTGAGATTAATTGCAGACATGCGCTTTACCTTAGTAGTAAACGCTCGCTGGCGGTGCAGTATGCGCGCTCGGGCGGGGTAGTGGGCGCTCGCTGGCGGGGGAGAGCGCCCCTCGCTCTGGCTGGCACGCAGGTACGGTGGAGCCATGACTGAAAAAGTGACATTTGGTTTCGACGTTTCCTGCCCGTTCGCATGGGTTACCTCGCGGTGGATTAAGGAAGTGGAGCAGGTTCGCGACATTTCGGTGACGTGGGTGCCCATGAGCTTGGGAGTGCTAAACGAGGGGCGCGAGGAGATCCCCGAGGATTACAAGCAGCGCATGAAGGCCGTGTGGACGCCGGCGCGCGTTTTTGCGGGTGTGTACGACCAGGATGGCCAGGAAGCCGTCGATCGCCTGTACACCACACTGGGCACGATGGTGCATAACGAAGGTCGCGCTGATTACGATGCTTTCGCCGACGATCCGGCGCACACTTTCGACGAGCTGATCTTAGAAGCGCTCCGCGAGGTAGGCATCCCAGAGCAGCGCTTAGAAGATGCACATAATTTGCTTTTCGACGAGCGGTTGCGCGAACTGCATGCCGAAACTATGGCCGAAGTGGGCGACGAAGTAGGAACGCCAGTGGTCAAGCTTGGCCAGTCGGCATTCTTCGGTCCGGTACTGACCCGCGTTCCCCGTGGTGAGGAGGCCGGCAAGATCTTCGATGGCGCTGTGGCGCTGGGGTCGTATCCGCATTTCTTTGAATTGAAGCGTTCGCGAAACGAAAAGCCGGAAGCCTAAGCGGGGCTACAGCCGGGTACATTAAGCTGTTAACCATGCGAATCTATTTAGGTGCAGATCACGCCGGTTTTGAAATGAAGAACCTGATCAAAGATCATTTGGTTCAATCTGGCCACGAAGTAGTTGATTGTGGTGCGCATGAGTACGACGCAGCGGACGACTACCCGGCTTTTTGCATTGATGCAGCCAAGCGGGTGGTCGCAGACCCGGGTTCCCTAGGCATCGTGCTGGGAGGCTCCGGCAATGGCGAGCAGATCGCTGCCAACAAGGTGCCAGGTGCGCGGTGTGCGCTGGCATGGTCGGTAGAGACAGCCAAGCTAGCCCGCGAGCACAACAACGCCCAGCTGATTGGTTTGGGCGGACGCATGCACTCTGAAGAAGAAGCTCTGGCTATTGTTGATGCGTTTGTCGCTCAGCCATGGAGCGAAGAGCCACGCCACCAGCGCCGCATTGATATTTTGGCTGAATACGAGAGCACTGGTGTAGCACCAGAAACTGGTGTCGAGCCAGAAGTAAGCGGTAAGTAAAGGGCGCGGGGGTGGCTTGCTAGAAGTCGAACCCGTCGAAGCCGCCGAAATCCCCGAAGCCATCGCCAAAGTCCCCGAATCCGCCTAAACCATCGCCGGAATCAAATCCATCGGCTCCATCGAAGCCACCATCCATGCCGGCGTCACCGGAGGCGCCCATGTCTCCAGCATCGCCCATTCCGGCGTCGCCAGCGTCCCCGGTAGAACCGGCGGCGAATTCCTCACCGGAGTAACCCACTCCGGACATGCCGGAAAATAGTGCGCTAAACAGGAACATCGAGCCCATCGTCCACGCGCCAGTGCGCAAGGCCGTTTGCCACCATGGCTCGGAATACCAACCAGCAGGAACTGGGCGTCCCGCAACCCTGCCACCAGGGTAGTAGTTCGGAGTTTCCGCGCTGGCTTGTGGCGAAGCTTGGATCTGGCGTCCTTCAAATTCGATAGAGCGTTGTTCAGAGACCTTACCGGCCGATTCTTGCCCCTCTAGAGGTGGCAGCTTCGGTCCGGCAGGATAACCCATAAGCTCGCGGGCAGCGTCGATATAGTACAAGCCTTCTAGTGCGGTTTCTCGCGCTAGCTGAGCTTGGCGCACGCTTTGAGCTTCAGAAATTTGGCTGGAAGCAGCGTTGTAACGCTCGGAGGCATCAGCTAGCGCGCGCTCGGAGGCTTCGTCTTTGCCAGATAGAGAAAGTACCTGCGAGCCAAGCCGTTCAATCCAGCGGCGCGCATCAGCGACGGCATCGTCGTAAGAAATCTGTTGCTGCGCGGCTGCGTGCGGTGCACCTGATCCCCAGCCGCCGGAACCGCCGAGTCCTTGGCGCTGCTGCTGGGAAATGGGATCAGAATCGTTACGGCTTTGCAGCATCACAATGAGTATTACGGCCGCGACGAGGGTGAGAACAATAAGAAGAAAAGGGGACATCACGTGGTTCAGGATACCGACGTTGCCCCTTGGGTTCACTTACCGATGGTTTCTAGTCTCCTGCCATTGCAGCACTTCATCAGAGCGCCACAGTGTTAATCCATGCAGTTTCGCTACTGGCTTAGGTGCCTTGCCACGTCCGGCATAGCTAGTGAAAGTACCGCGTGAGGTATTGGCTTTTTCGGCGCATTGGGAAGCAGTCCATAGTTCCACGCCGGTGTCTTCATCAATAATCTTGGGGTTCATCAAGATCTACCGTATAGGTTTTCTGAAGCGCTTACGCCGGGGATCCCCTTATCCCCGAACGTAAGCGCGCACAGCACATGGGGTGCGGTTGGAGGGGATGACGGGAATCGAACCCGCGTCATCAGCTTGGAAGGCTGAGGTAATAGCCACTATACGACATCCCCATGTCGATTACTATCGACTTTTCTAAACTTTACTGGATACTTAGGCAATGGCAAAAAGTTGCAGGAAAAGTGGGGTATTTAAAGCGTGTACCGTGTCCGATGGGTATGGAAGGATGATGCCGGCTGAATCTGCTGCCGTGTGCGCCGCCGGATGTGCTGCCGGGTGTGCCGCCGGGTGCGTCGCCTGCTGTGCTAGCGGGCACACCTGAAACCCGGTCTGTAGTGCAGATTCGTTTTTATCGGTTAGCTGTGATAAATTTTCTCCTCGCAACCGCAACGGGGTATGGCGCAGCTTGGTAGCGCGTCCGCTTTGGGAGCGGAAGGCCGTGGGTTCGAATCCCGCTACCCCGACAGTTGCAAAGCCCATCTGGAAGTTCCCGGATGGGCTTTCTTCATATCACTGACTTGGTCAACGCTTACTTCTTTAGTGCGGTGCTGTTCGCGGTGCTGTTTTGTGGTCATGTAGACTCACATAGTCTTAGTAAGAGGTCTTGGTAAAAGGCTTGATTAAGTTTATTTATTTGCTGTCTAGTTTTCTGGGAGTGTCATCTCGTGAAGTCTTCTGTTGAGCAGTTGAACGAAACCCGAGTAAAGGTCACTGTTGAGGTACCGTTCGAGGAACTGAAGCCTGAATTGGATCAGGCGTTTAAGACTTTGGCTCAGCAGGTTCAGATTCCTGGCTTCCGTAAGGGCAAGGTTCCTGCGAAGGTTCTTGAGTCTCGTTTCGGCCGTGGTCCGATTTTGGAGCAGGTGCTCAACGACATGGTGCCGGATCGTTACGGCAAGGCTGTGGAAGAGCATGAGTTGAAGGTGCTTGGCCAGCCGGATATCGACGTCACCAAGTTGGAAGACGGCGAACTGGTTGAGTTCACCGCTGAAGTAGATGTGCGCCCAGAGATCGAGGTGCCTAACTTCGACGATATCGAGGTTGAAGTAGATGCCATCGAGGCTGACGACGCTGCTGTCGATGCAGAGCTAAAGAACCTGCTGGCTCGCTTTGGCACGCTTACCGGTGTGGATCGCCCAGTTGCTAACGGCGACTTCGTATCCATCGACTTGGCTGCCACTGTTGATGGTGAAGAACTGGAAGAAGCTTCCACCGAGGGGCTGTCTTACGAGGTTGGCTCCGGCGATTTGATCGACGGTTTGGACGACGCCGTCGTTGGCCTGTCTGAGGGTGAGTCCAAGGAATTCACCACCAAGCTAGTTGCCGGCGAGCACGAAGGTGAAGATGCTCAGGTAACTGTGACCGTTCAGTCCGTCAAGGAACGCGAACTTCCAGAAGCTGACGACGATTTCGCTCAGATGGCTTCCGAATTCGACACCATCGATGAGCTCAAGGCTGACTTGGCAAAGCAGGTCGAAACCACCAAGAAGTCCGAGCAGGCTCAGGCGGTGCGCGACAAGGTATTGGCAGCTGCTTTGGACAAGACTGAGTTCGCTCTGCCAGAAGGTGTTGTCAAGGAGCAGGTTGCTGGCCAGTTGCAGCAGCTGCTGAACCAGTTCGGTGGCGATGAAGCCGTACTGAACTCCATGCTGGAAGCTCAGGGCACTTCCCGCGAGAAGTTCGACGAAGACGCTCGTAAGTCCGCTGAGGAAGCTGTTCGTACCCAGCTATTCCTGGATGCTTTGGCAGAAAAGGAACAGCCAGAGGTCTCCCAGCAGGAACTGACCGACCACATCTTGTTCACCGCTCAGTCCTACGGCATGGATCCAAACCAGTTCATCCAGCAGGTACAGCAGTCCGGCCAGTTGGGTAACTTGTTCTCCGATGTACGTCGTGGCAAGGCTTTGGCTCAGTCGATCTTGAAGGCTTCGGCGAAGGACTCTGAAGGTAACCAGATCGATCTGCAGGAATTCTTCGGTGAAGAGGTTCGCGAGGATTCGGAAGAAAACGCAGCAGCTGATTCTGAGTAAGAATCCCCACGGCAGCCTCGGAATCTTATTTCCGCAACGCTGTTAGCGAACATGGAGCCACTCTGAAACAACAGAGTGGCTCTTTTCGTTACTCTCTAGTGAGACTCTTAAGTGAGAACGAAGCGAAAAGTTTTTAAGAAAGGTTGTTACGCGAATGAGTGACAAGCCGATGTCAGCAGATTCTGTTTTTGACAAGCTGCTGAAGGAACGCATCATTTGGTTGGGCGAGGCTGTTGACGATGAAATTGCCAACAAGCTGTGCGGCCAGATGCTGCTGTTAGCTGCCGAGGATCCAGCAAAGGATATTTCGCTGTACATTAACTCGCCAGGTGGTTCGGTGACTGCTGGTATGGCGATTTACGACACGATGCAGTTTGTGCCTTGCGACGTTGCTACGTATGGCATGGGCTTGGCAGCTTCGATGGGACAGTTCCTGCTGTCTGCAGGTGCGCCAGGTAAGCGTTACGCCTTGCCACATGCCCGCATCATGATGCACCAGCCGTCGGCAGGCATCGGCGGTACCGCGGCTGATATTACGATCCAGGCAGAGCAGTTCGCTCAGACGAAGAAGGAAATGGCTCGTCTGATTTCGGAGCACACCGGCCAGCCACTGGAGCGCATCGTAGAAGACTCGGATCGCGACCGCTGGTTTACCGCAAAGCAAGCGCAAGAATACGGATTCGTAGACCACGTGGTCACCTCCGTTAAAGACACCAGCCGGTAATTCAAGGGAAGGTTAGAACTATCATGCAGATGCCACAATCCCGTTACGTCCTGCCATCCTTTGTGGAACACTCCAGCTTTGGTGCAAAGGAATCGAACCCGTACAACAAGCTGTTCGAAGAGCGCATTATCTTCCTGGGCTCCCAGGTAGATGACACCGCTGCGAACGACATCATGGCGCAGCTGTTGGTGCTTGAAGGGCTTGATCCTGATCGTGATATCACGATGTACATCAACTCGCCGGGTGGCTCTTTCACTTCATTGATGGCGATTTACGACACCATGCAGTATGTGCGCCCAGACGTGCGTACCGTCTGCCTAGGCCAGGCTGCTTCTGCTGCCGCTGTGCTGCTAGCAGCAGGTGCCCCAGGTAAGCGTGCCGCTTTGCCGAACGCACGTGTATTGATTCACCAGCCAGCTACTCAGGGGATTCAAGGTCAGGTCTCGGATCTGGAGATCCAGGCCAACGAAATCGAGCGTATGCGCACCTTGATGGAAGAAACCCTGGCGCGTCATTCGGGTCGCACTGCCGAACAAATCCGTATCGATACTGATCGCGACAAGATTCTTACCGCGCAGCAAGCGGTGGACTACGGCATTATCGACCAGGTGTTCGAGTACCGTAAGCACAACGCGTAGTGGCTTAACTAGCTAGATTTTCGGGGCACGATTTTTCGTGCCCCGCCCGCGTATCAAGGTGGTTTCATTTTGGTTTCGCGGTATTCTATGGAGACGTTTCACCGGTTTTCGATGGGAAGAGAGTTCAGAAACTTCTATGGCACGTATGCAGGAGAGCTCGGATCTTCTCAAATGCTCGTTTTGCGGCAAGAGCCAGAAGCAAGTGAAGAAGCTTATTGCCGGCCCGGGTGTTTACATTTGTGACGAGTGCATTGAGCTGTGCAATGAAATCATCGAGGAAGAGTTGCAAGCTGGGGTGTCTGTTTCCTCGGAGGATTCGTCGTTAGCGAAACCCAAAGAGATCCGTGACTTCCTTGACGAGTACGTCATCGGCCAAGACGCAGCTAAGCGCACGCTCGCGGTAGCGGTGTACAACCACTACAAGCGTTTGCAGGCGGAGCAAGAAGCTTCGGCGCGTACCAGCCGTTATGCGGACGACGATGATGTCGAGCTCGCGAAATCCAACATCTTATTGTTGGGGCCTACTGGCTGTGGCAAGACTTATTTAGCGCAGACCTTGGCACGCAAGCTGGATGTGCCTTTTGCGATTGCCGACGCCACCAGTCTGACGGAAGCAGGCTACGTAGGTGAAGATGTAGAAAACATCCTGCTGAAGCTGCTGCAGGCTGCGGATAATGACATTGAAAAGGCACAACGCGGCATCATTTATGTCGACGAGATCGACAAGATTTCGCGCAAATCCGAAAACCCCTCTATTACCCGCGATGTTTCGGGTGAAGGTGTGCAGCAAGCACTGTTGAAGATTTTGGAAGGCACTGTAGCCTCGGTGCCTCCGCAGGGTGGACGCAAGCATCCGAATCAGGAGTTCCTGCAGTTCGACACTACGAACGTGCTGTTCATCGTGGCAGGTGCATTCGCTGGGTTGGAAAAGGTGATTCAGGAGCGCGTGGGCAAGTCCAGCTTGGGCTTTGGTGCGAATGTGGTTTCCGTAGCAGATCACAGCAACTCCGATCTATTCGCGCAGGTGCTCCCAGAAGATCTGATTAAGTTTGGTTTGATCCCGGAGTTCATTGGGCGTCTGCCGGTGGTGGCATCGGTGCAGAACCTCGATGAAGCTGCCTTGGTTCGCGTGCTCAGCGAACCCCGCAATTCGCTGTTGCGGCAGTACCAGCGTCTGTTTGCGATGGACGGGGTAGAGCTGGTCATGGAGCAGGATGCGCTTTCTGCTGTGGCTCGCAAGGCCATCGATCGTGCAACTGGCGCCCGTGGTTTGCGCGGCATCATGGAAGAAATCCTCTTGCCAGTGATGTTCGAAGTTCCTGACATTGAAGACGCAGTGAAAGTGGTCGTGCGCCCCGAATGTGTCAAGGAGGGCAGCGCGCCGGAGATTGTGCGGGGAAATTCGTCGGAAGCTACGAAGAGCGCCTAGGTAATAGGCGCCTAGCTAATAGACCCCTAGGGGATAGCCCCTAGATCGCCGGTGGGAAAGTGGCTACTCTAGCGCGTCGTCAGCGACGCCTTCTACCATGATCTCTTGTTCGCCGTCGTAGATGTTGTCGCTGATAACGGTGGTTTTTTGATCGTCGAAAGGCACGGTGGTGTACGACGCACCTGGCTCGCGACGTGGGGTAGAGGTGAGGAACCCGGTCACCACATCTTGGGCGAACTCGCGCAATTGGCCGGACAGGATCGACGAGTTCAGCTTCACGTTGTACAACGTGCCAAACGTGCGCTGATGCAAGGTAGGAAATGACGCCAGCGACAGCACCATGATGTAAATATCTAGCGCAGAGACGTCGGTGCGGAAGGCGCCATAATCGCGGCCAAGCAGCAGGACGCGGTCGATTTGCATCACGATAGGGGATTGTCCGAGGGTATCGCGGGTAGTTTCCAGCGGTAATACCGGATGCAAGTTTTCCTGCACGATGAAGCGAATCGCCTGCGGGTGATCTGCTACCGAATCGTGAGCCACCCCCACCACATGCTGCAATGCCTCGACCGGAACCTTGGAGTAGCTGCGCAGGCGCTCCAGATTCGGGCGCACCTGATCGAGCACATAATCGTAAGTTGCTCGGTAGATCGCTAATTTATCGCCACCGTAGTAGTGCACCATGCGCTTCGAGATCCCGGACTCGGCAGCAATGGTTTCCACGCGCGTTTCCGCGAAACCCTTCGTGGTGAATTCCCGCAAGGCAGCTTCCAACACGGCATTGGGGATGGTGTCCTGCGAATGAGGCGGGGTCATGGTTTCGGCTCCTGGCACTTAAAAACGCGCGCAGTGCAACGCGCTGTGGAGAGGGAGTAAAGATGGTTGGAGTAAAGATGGTTGCTTCCAGCTATACCAAGGTAGGCGCGGTTGTGCGACTGGGATGTTGTGATCGCGAGCCGCCCGGTGTGGCCTACCAAGCTTCCCGGCTCTAACGTGATCAAAATCAAAGCTCAATCGCTGCTATTGCCCCTGCGCAAAACTGCAGGTGGCACTACAGTGGCGAAAGAAGACAGATTCTGCCAGGAAGGGAAATTGTGACCATGTCCGTAAACCGTACCCCAGTTAAAGTTGCTGTAACCGGTGCTGCTGGCCAGATTGCTTACTCACTGTTGTTCCGCATTGCTTCGGGTGATGTGTTCGGCAAAGATACCCCTGTGGAGCTGCAGCTGCTGGAAATCCCTGCTGCGGTGAAGGCAACCGAGGGTGTGGCAATGGAATTGCTGGACTCTGCATTTCCGCTGGTAAAGGGCATTAACATCACCGACGATGCAAATAAGGCTTTCGACGGTGCCAACGCCGCATTCCTGGTAGGAGCTAAGCCTCGTGGCAAGGGTGAAGAGCGTTCCGCATTGCTTAGCGCTAACGGCAAGATTTTCGGGCCGCAGGGTCGCGCTTTGAACGATCACGCAGCGGAAGACATCAAGGTTTTGGTAGTGGGCAACCCTGCGAACACTAACGCTTTGATTACTGCTCACGCGGCTCAAGATATTCCAGGTGATCGTTTCACCGCGATGATGCGCCTGGATCACAACCGCTCGCTGTCGCAGCTGGCTGCGAAGACGGATTCCGCTGTGACCGACATCCGCAACATGGTCGTGTGGGGCAACCACTCTGCTACCCAGTTCCCGGATGTTTCCTTCGCCACCATCAACGGCACCCCAGTTTCGGAGCTAGTTGATCAGGCGTGGCTGACTGACGAGTTCATGCCACGTGTTGCTAAGCGCGGCGCAGAGATCATCGAGGTGCGTGGCTCTTCGTCGGCAGCTTCCGCAGCTTCGGCAGCAGTAGATCACATGCGCGACTGGGTACAGGGCACCCCTGAAGGCGACTGGGTATCCGTGGCATTGCCTTCCGACGGTTCCTATGGCGTGGAAGAAGGCTTGGTCTATGGCCTTCCATGCCGTGCAGTTGGTGGCAAGTGGGAAGTAATCCAGGGCTTGGAGATCTCCGATTTCCAGCGCGAGCGTATCGACGCCAACGTTGCTGAACTGCAGGCAGAGCGCGACGCTGTGGCTGATTTGCTGAAGTAAACACTGCAGCGGGTCTGCAGTAACACTGCAGTTATAGAAAACTAGATCGCCGTTCAGGTAGCAGAGTATTGTTTCCGTGCCGGCGGTCTTTTTCTATTTGTCATGGGCGCTAAGATAGGGTTAAGGGTCAAAAAGCGTGTCTGAAACCACCCAAAAACACCCTATAACCTCGAACGTCACCCAAAATATATGCCCTACAAGCATATACCCACCCCATTGACCACAAAATCCCCGGTGTTGCAC
>JAEZZR010000017.1 GCA_023418505.1 Actinomycetes bacterium | reverse complement strand
AAAAAACCTGTAGAAAGCTCTACATCCTAGCTAAACAAATTAACTAGCAAAAAAAGTAAAAAATGGTACTTCAAAAAAATTAACGCATCAAACAATGTTTGAAAATAAAGTAAAGTAATCTAAGTACTTCTTGGTACGCTATTGAGTTATCACACAACACACCCCAACACACGCTACACAACAACCCAAACCAAACAAACCAAACTAGAATCACCATCAAAGAAGACGATGAAACTCAAGGTTTACCGTTCGGCTTGGAAGAACAACCTGGCTTGCACCTGGTGTCTTTCCTTGTGTTGTGCGGCGCCTCGTTGGCGTCGCTTGCTCGATATACACTACATAGCATGATCGAGTCACACAAACATGCAGGTCACACAGTATAAACACACAAGGTTAACTACACGTTAAACCGTGTTAAACACCGCTAAACAGTCATAGATGGTTTCTAACCCTCTTCTCGCTTCAACAACCGCTTCGCCGTAGCGCTTGCAGCTACAGCCATGATTACGCCTGCGCCTAAATAAACAGATCCGGTTCCCAGCCCTGCTGCCACAACACCAGCTACAGGCGGGAGAGCCACCTGAGCTAAGCGATTGCCCATCAGGCGTACGGATAAAGCCAAAGCGCGGTCGGCGTCGTCGGCAAGCTCTGAAACCCAGGTCATCGTCATGGGCATGACGAATCCCCACGCGAAACCACACGCGCCTGCCAATGCGATCAGCCCGGCAGCAGATTCCACGAACGGCATCGCAAGCAGCGGCAATGTTCCCGCACCTGCCATCCCGATCATCACCCATTTGCGGTTGCTGTGGCGCAATACCCAGGGCATTAGCGCTCGGCTTACTACCGCAGCGCCGGAACGGGCAGCCAAGATGGCGGTTACCTCGCCGACGGTCAGCCCCAATTCGTGGCCGAGTACAGGCATGTATGCGGTAATCAGGTCGATGGCCACAATCACGGAGATCGACATGCCCATCGCCACCGGCATGCCGCGCCTGCTGAGGATCGACCACACCGAGGCGTGCACGATAGGTTCCGCGGGCTCCGAAGATTCCGTACGGTTCGCTTGCATCCCCTTTGTGGCGCTCGAAGCTGCCGACGACGGCTGGCTCTCGCCCTCTCCGGCACCCTCGCCCGCCAACGCACGACGCACCGAAACAAACCCTCCGGCATTAGACCAGCCAACCAGCAATACCACTACCGAAGCGGCGCACAGCACCCAGAGTGCGAAGGTGGTGTCCACGCCAACACCGGCGACCTCCGCGCCACCAGCTCCCCCGGCACCAGCACCACCAGCACCAGCACTACCAGCACCAGCACCCCCACCACCAGCGCCCCGGTTGGCCAACCAACCAGCGACCACAATGCCCAGCAACTGGCCGATAGAGATCCCCAAGGTCAGATAAGCAAACAGAGAATCCAGCCCACTTGCCCCCGTACGCAGTTTCGATGCCATGCCTTGGGCAGCGATCATCGTTGTCATGTGTGCGAGTCCCAGCAGCACATAACCCAATAGCAGCAGCAGAAACTCCCCCGATAAAGCCATGAAAGCAGTAGCTGCCACGGTAGTTAGCAAGCCCACGCGCATGATTACTGCCGCGCGATCTTCGTCGACAAGCTTCCCCGCAGGCACCGCAATTAATAACGGCACCAAGGAAAACGCGGCGGTGAACCACCCAACCGTAACGGCATCGCCGCCGAAATCGAGTACGCGCCAGCTCAGCAGGATGCGGCCACCGTTGAAAATCGCCTGGCTAGCCACCGTCAAAGCCACCAGCACCAGGAACCATCGTTTCATTGGTACTCCTTTGCTCGTATGCTCGAATGGCAGCCTCTTTAGAGTGTAGAGCCTCGCTTTCGGTGGACGTTCACTGAGCTTTGGAGTGAAAAGATGTCACGAAAGAGATAGAAGTGATGCATTCTGGAGAGGTAGACAAATTTAGATTAGTTACTTATGAAACAGATTGAAGGAGACCATGCTTGAACGGACATTGGTGTATGTCGATACCTCTTATCTATTGGCGAGCTTTTATAACTCGTGGGAGACAGGGGCTCGCGGCCAATTAGAAATCGATTTACGGGATGTAGTCAATGTTTTAGATCGGATGATTACTTCCCAATTAGGTCAACCAGTTCAGCGTCAGATGTGGTACGACGGCATTCCCGAGACCGGCCCACATCGTTACCAGCGTTCATTGCGCGCGATTGATGGTGTGCAGTTTCGTGCTGGGCAGTTAATTGAGTGGGGGGATCGTCGCACGCAGAAGGCGGTAGATACGCGTTTAGTGGCGGATATGGTGTTGGCGGCGGTGCGTGGGCATGCGTCGGACATCGTGCTGGTTTCCGGTGATGCGGATATGTTGCCGGGCGTGATCGAGGCTTCCAATGCGGGTTCGCGCGTGCACTTGTATGGCTTCGGTTGGGATTCGATGTCGTCGGCGTTGCGCCATGCGTGCGACACCACCACGATCCTCGATCCCCGCGAGGACTTCGCCGATTCGATGCAGATCAACGTGCTCGAAGGCCCGATTCCTCCCGTCGTGCGCGGCGAGCAGGGCGAGGATCTCACGGATGGTACAGGTGCAGGTTCGGGTTCCGTTTCTGATTCTGCTTCTACTTCTGCGCTTGACGACGACGCGAAAACCCACGCTGCAGGAGTGGAACAGCGCGAAGATACCGATCCCGCGGACGTGGTGAACTTCGCTGCCAACCCCAACGAATTAGATAAGGACATCGGCGCCACTCGCATCCCTGATACCCGCGTGGTGGCACCCGGCGCGCCTGACGACGACGTCAAACACCCATGCGTACAACAAAGCCCACTGCCAGCATCGGATGCTGCGAAGGGTGCAGAAGCGAAGGGTGACACGAAGGGTGCAGAAGCCAAGTCCGAGATAAAGACTGAGACGGAAACCGCTAGCGCCGCGAAAGCCGAGGCCGAAGAGCCTGCAGCTTCACAAGCCGCCGACACTCCAGCTTCGGATCAAAGCACTTCCGAAACCACGACCGACAGCACTTCGGACAGCACTTCCGAAAGTCCGCGGCCGGGCGATTTCCGTCGTAAGCATCTGCGCGGCACGCACGACGAATCGGAACCACGCACCGGCGTGACCCCAACCGCCATGGCGGAGGGGCCAAAAATGCGCGAGACCGAAGCTGCTGCCAAGAGTGGCGCACGCGAAATTCCAGCTCAGGCCGAGAATCGCGCCTTGGAATCGGATCAAGAGCAAGCGAAGCCCAAGCCAACCCCGCGTCCGAGCCCGTCGATGATGGCGCCGCGTCGTAAACTGCGTTCGCGTTACGTGCCACTGCCCAACGAGGTGTGGGCATCGGCTGGGTTCCAGACGCCTTTCGATGTTGGTCAGCAGTACGCCAACTGGTGGTACGAGCAGATCGCTACCGATGAGGGGCGCGACGACGCTCATCTGCTTTCCGGCGGCGGACTCCCTCCAGAGATCGATCGGCCACTGTTGCAATTCGCGTGTGAGACCCTGCACGAATACACCTTGACTGAAGTGCAGCGCGTGAACCTCCGCGATGGTTTCCATGCCGGTATTCGCGGGGTGCTGCTGAACCGGAAGAAGCAGCAGGAACAGGGCGAATAGAAGCTAGGCGTTTTAGTGCGCGACAGGTTCTAGTCTTCTTTTCCGGATTCCAACTCACCCTGCTGGTCATCCTTATTTTCCAGCTGATTGTTAGCAAGCTCCGCACGAATCTCGTCCAGGCGGGCACTGGCTTTGAAGTCGGTACCCGCATTTTCAATCTCGGCCATCCGGCCTTCGTAGCTATTTTGCGCTAATTCCTGTGCGCCTAATGCGTTGGCGTAGCGGGACTCAATCTTGTCGCGCACCGAATCCAACGTCGGGGTATTCGGATTCGCGTTCATCCCTTGCATGGACTGCACCGACTGCGCAGTCATCTCCTGCATTTTCGCTTGATCCGCCTGGGATTCTAGCTTTCGGATCTCGCCAGAGAGCTGCTCCATCCGCATTTGCGATTGCTTCGCCTGCTGTTCGGCTTCCTTCGCTGCGTGTACTGCCTGCTCGTGCAGCTGGGTGGTATTGGAAATCTCGGTTTCCACGCCCACGAGCTGGGAGGCAAAAACCTCGGCAGTGTTCTCTAATTCCTGAGCCTTCGCCGTATCACCAGCAGCCCGCGCGCGTTCTGCTTGTTCCAATGCGGCGCGCGCATTCGTCGTCAGCTTCTCGCGCTCTTTATTCATCCGTGCGAGTTGCATCTCCAGCTGGTTGCGGTTGCCGATAACGGCGGCGGCTTGCTTCTGGATTTCGTCGTGCTGTTTACGTGCCTGCTCCGCTGCCTGCTGGATCTGCACTTTCGGATCGGCGTTGTCTTCGATGGACTTATCGAACGACGACATCAGATACTTCCAACCCTTGCTAAACGGATTAGCCATTGGTACATCACTCTTTTCGCTGTGAGAAAACTTCAGTAATACTTTTCGCCTCTTTGCAGCCTACCGATTTTGAGCTCCGATTCGCGGGGTTACCCGCCTGGATTAGCAGTTCTGTGCAGGTAAACTTGTATAGTCAGTTTTTATGTTCGATCGTGACAGATCCGCTGGTACTCGCTCTAATCCTCGCTTCCGCAGCATCCGTCCCGGTTTGGCAGCTGCCACTGTGATTGCTGCCGGTTCTTTGAGTATCGCTACTGTCATCCCCGCGTCGGCCACAACACCTGCGCGCTCGGAATCTTCGACGACGCGCACGACCTCTGAGTCGCCAACGACGTCGTCAAGCACTCGTACCTCAGAGAGCACAACGGAGCGCACCTCAGAGAGCGAAGCCGAAGACAACGACGCCGAGCAAGAAGAGCCGATTACGCCGTTCGAACCCGAGTACTCCGACGTGCCTATCGACGACATCGGCAAAGGCATCCAACAGCGCATGGATAAGGTCACGGAACAAGTAGCCGAAGACGGCGGCGAGATCGGCCTGGCATTTTTAGATCGTGCAACCGGCGAGCTGGTATGCAACAGCAACTGCGATGAATCATTCTCGCTGGCTAGCTTGTCCAAGATTTTCGTGGCTGAAGCGGTGGGCTACAGCAATTACACCCGCCCGGATGGCGAAGAAATCAAAGCCACTATTGGTGACGCCCCCGTCGCCGGCAATGCTGATGCCATGTTGCGCGACGATATGATCCGCTACTCCGATAACGAAGCCACCGACTTTCTGTGGGGCAATTACGGCAGCACGAAAATCATTGATAGTGCGATTAAGCGCTACGGGCTTTCCGACGCCACCATCCCGAATTCAGATTGGGGATCCACGAAGGCATCACCGCGCGATATTGCCCAATTTTTAGACGGCATCCTCAGTGGCGAGGGTGGGATGAATGAGGCGGAGACCTCGTATTTCATTCGCCTGCTGAAATCCGTACCGCGCTATTCCTATGGTGATGCGGATCAGAATATTGGCTTGCGTGCGGCGTTACCTCGGGAAGAAATTGGTATCAAGGGTGGTTGGTACGACCCAGAGATCCGCACCTCCGCTGGCTTCATGGGCGAAGACAACCGCTACATTGTGGTAGCTCTTGCTAGTTATGTCAGCCCAGAGGAATTCACAGACGCGATTAGTGGCGTCTTCCCTACTGGCGCTATCCCCCGCGAAGATGGTGCGGAACCAGAGACGTCCGCTACCTCTTCAGCTGAACCGGGTCAACGCACCCGGGTCAACTGGGTAGGAACACTATTTATTAGTGCGCTGTGCCTCGGCCTAGGCTTCCTTGCTGGCCGAGCTTTCACCACAGCTACGGCTAGCGCCTAACGGCTGCTAGCTGAGGCTGCGAGCTGGAGCCACGAGGGCTTCCGCGAGCGCTTAATTGCCCTTAGTTGCCTGCGCCGTCGGCAATTTGCTTGCGGACTTCATCCATATCGAGCCCGCGCACCTGACCAATCAGTTCGTCTAGCTGCTGTGGCGACAGAACACCCGCATTAGAGAACACCAGGATCTGCTCGCGGAAAATCATCACCGTTGGGATCGACTGGATTTGCAGTGCAGCAGCTACATCCTGATTTGCATCGGTATCGAGCTTAGCGAAGACTACATCGTCGTAAGCCTCTGATGCCTTTTCAAAAATCGGCGCGAAACGCTGGCACGGACCGCACCACTCTGCCCAGGCATCGACGATCACAATGTCGTTGTTATCAATCGTCTCCTGGAAATTGCTGCTAGTTACTGCGACGGTTGCCATAAAGATCGTTCCTTGCTGTCTTTCGTACTCGAACAGTGTTGCGTAGCCGACCCAGCCCTTCGATAGAGATGGTCACTACGTCTCCATCAACCAAATACGACGGCGGTTTCATTCCATGCCCCACTCCGGCCGGCGTGCCAGTAGAGATCACATCGCCTGGATTTAGCTGTACGAACTGCGATAAGTACGACACCAACGCCGCCGGAGGAAACACCAGATCATTCAGCGGAGCGTCCTGACGAAGCTGATTGCCTACCCAGGTGCGCACCCGCGCGGTGTCCAGATCGAAGACGCTATCGTCGTCCGCTACTTCCAACCACGGACCAAAACCCGATGCGCGTTGCAAGCTCTTGCCCTGAAGCCATTGGCCGGTGGCATATTGGCGGTCGCGCTGGGTGAAATCGTTCATGATGGCGTAACCCGCGATCGCATCGCGGGCTTGCTCTTCAGTGACATGCAGGGAGGTTTTGCCGATGACTACGGCTAATTCCCCTTCGTAGTCCAAGGCGGAAGCTTCGGCCTGCGGCACGAGGATGTCGTCGCGCGCACCTGCCAGCGCATCGGGGAACTTGGCGAACAGCGTAGGTACATCCGGCTGATCGTGGCCCATCTCTTCGATGTGAGCCGCAAAGTTCAGCCCAACACAAATGATCTTGCCCGGGCGTGGGATCACCGGCGCAAACACCCACGCGGATTCTGGTACCAAATCCGTTGGCGAAACATCCGAGAAATCGGACTTCCGAATCAGACGCTCCCGCCACCCCTCGCGGAGCAACACTTGGTCGACCGAGCTTTCGCTAAGTAGCCGGGCACTCGACGAACCAAGAATCGCTGCACGCGTGGCTCCATTAAGCCGCAGGGTTGCTAGGCGCATGGTGAAACAACATCCTTTAAAAAGAAAACAGGCTGGTTAAGCAACTAATCTTACATGCCCACGTCACCAATCGGATCTGGCGCAAGATCGACAAAGCGCGAGTAGTTCAACTGCGATGCCACGGTGATCGTGCCAATTGGGCCACCACGATGCTTTGCCAAGATGATGTCGGCTTCACCGGCGCGCTCGTGGGCTTCTTCTTGGGAATCTGGACGGTACAGCAGCATCACCATATCGGCGTCCTGCTCAAGCGAACCAGATTCACGTAAGTCGGCGACCTGTGGCTTCTTATCGGTTCGTGCTTCCGGACCACGGTTGAGCTGCGAAATCGCTACCAATGGAACATCTAATTCCTTCGCCAGTAGCTTGAGCTGACGCGAGAACTCCGAGACTTCTTGCTGGCGTGATTCGACCTTCTTACCGGAGGTCATCAACTGCAGGTAGTCGACCACGATGAGCCCGAGATCGTGCTTTTGCTTCAGCTGGCGGGCTTTGGCGCGGATCTCCATCATGGTCATGTTCGGTGAGTCGTCAATGAACAGTGGCGCGTCCTGGATGCGCGTAGTGACTTCCACCATCCGTGCCCAATCGTTTTCCACCATCTTGCCGGAACGGATCTTCGACAAGCCGATCTTTGATTCGGCAGACAAGATACGCATCATGATTTCGATCTTGGACATTTCCAAGGAAAAGATGACACTAGCCTTGCCGGCTTTAATAGAGCACGCGCGCATAAAGTCCATTGCCAGCGTTGACTTACCGACACCTGGGCGAGCCGCCACGATAATCATCTGGCCACCATGGAGGCCGTTAGTTAAATCGTCGAGACGCGAGAAACCCGTACCTACGCCTTTCGCAAGCCCGCCTTGACTATGGATCTCGTCGATTTCAGCCAGGGTGGGATCCATCAAGTCACCAAGTACCGAATAGTCAGTTTTCTCGGTTTCACGGCCAACGCCGAAAATGATCTGCTGTGCTTGATCCACCAACATGTCTGGATCCACATCGTCGGTATCGTGATAGCCCAGCTCGGTGATCTCGCTGCCAGCGGTAACCAACCGACGCACAGTGGCTTTTTCCGCTACCAATCGTGCGTAATACGGGCTATTGGCCGAGGTATGCGATGCCTGCACCAACGTGTGCAGATATGGGCCGCCACCGATGCGCTCTAGTTCGCCAAGTTTATCTAGGCGACCTGCCACCAGGATGGGATCTACCTCAGAGCTATCGCCATAAATGTGCAAGATCGCTTGGTAGATCGTCTGATGGGCTGGCCGATAGAAATCCTCTGGACGCAGAATCTCGTACACATCAGCAATCACTGCAGAATTAGCCATCATGCCACCCAACACCGCTTGCTCCGCTTCGATATTGGCGGGCAGCTGGCGGCCCAGATCCATCTGCCCTACCGCTGCTTTGCCACGCTGCCGATTAGCTGCAAAACGATCCCCGGAACCATCGAAGTACTCCGCAGGCTCTTCCGGCGGCGGAACATCGTCAAAGTGGCTATCCATTGCGTGGCTCATAGTTACAGGATCATAGCCCAGACAACGGATTTAAAAGACGGGGGTAATGGCTGCAAAAGAGAGTTCAAGCACTATTTTTACCAGAGTTATCCACAGGTGGGTGTGAATAACTTGCGGGGAAATTGTGCACTGAATGTGAACAATTCACGAACCTGCAGGCCACAATGTGAATAAATTTGGCTTAACCGACGACACGCCGGCGCTGACCTGCAGTTATCACTATTTCCGCAGGTAGAGCGGTATTTTCTAAATTTTCTCGAAAAGTATCAAGTGCCACTTCACAGTTGACAAGCCAGAATTTCATGTTCTTGCTTCACCTGCCGTTTAACTTCCAGCCATTTCCCCAGCGTGCTCCCTGTTCACTTTGTTCACAAAGTTCCACAATTTATCCACAGGAGCTAGGTGCTTTGTGCACATGTCGCCCCAGAGCCCGCTAAAAACACTGAAGGCCCGCTCCATCCTTTCGAAAGGATGTGCGGACCATTCAAGTGCGCTGTTGTCATTGGGTCAAAATTATTGACCGCCGTCTTTGAAAAAGACCGGAAAAATTAACCGGCGACGACCTCTACGGAAACATGTGCAGTCACCTGTGGGTGCAGCACGATGTCAACGGTGTGCTTACCAAGGCTCTTGATCTGAGTTGGAGCCAACTGAACGCTGCGCTTATCGATAGCGCGGCCAGATGCATCCTTAACTGCAGTAGCAATATCAGCCTGGGATACAGAGCCGAATAGCTTGCCAGATTCAGAAGCCTTCACGGAAACAGATACGTTCTCCAACGCATCCAGTGCTTCCTTTACCTCGCGCGCGTGATCCAAGTCGCGAATCTCACGAGCCTGCTGAGCGCGGCGAATGCCTTCAATCTGCTTCTCTGCGCCACGGGTAGCAACAATTGCTAAACCGCGCGGAAGCAGGTAATTACGTCCATAGCCGGCCTTGACCTCAACGATGTCACCTGGTGCACCGAGATTGTCAACGGCGGCGGTGAGGATCAGTTTCATGATCCCTGCCTTTCGCTGGAAAATTTAAAAGTACAAAAATTAAGTGATACTAAAATTCTTTACTAGCTGAGCTACTAAATTTCGCTCGCACCTAGTTTCACTGAGTGTTTCACTAGGTGTTTGTCTAGGTTTCTAGAACGGCGGCTCGTCGTCGCCACCGAAGCCACCACCTGCTGGTGGTGCCGAGCTCCATGGATCTTCCACTGCAGAGTTCGAACCAAATCCTTGGTTCTGCTGAGTGTTCTGCTGCGGACGACGGTTTCCGCCCTGGTTACCGTAGTTGGAACCACCAGAGCGCTGGTTGCGATTCACCTGAGCCGAAGCGAACTTCAGCGAAGGCCCTACCTCGTCTACTTCAATTTCGAACACGGTACGACGTTCGCCTTCGCGAGTTTCGTAATTGCGCTGACGCAGACGGCCAGTGACGATAACTCGCATTCCCTTCGACAGCGTTTCCACTACGTTTTCCGCAGCTTCACGCCACACATTGCAGGATAAGAAGAGGCCTTGGCCGTCTTCCCACTGGTTCGTCTCCCGGTTGTAGAACCGTGGAGTTGATGCCACCCGGAAGTTTGCTACCGCAGCACCAGACTGCGTGTACTTCAACTCGGGGTCGGCAACCATATTGCCAACAATGGTGATCGGGGTCTCTCCCTGTGCCATGGAATGCTCCTAGATAAAGCAGCTAGTGCAGTTTAGCGATCGCCCCGCAGCACCTTGGTGCGCAGGATGGAGTCGTTCAAGTTCAAACGACGGTCGAGCTCGAGCACAGACTCGGACTCGCACTTCAGGTCGAGGACTACGTAGATGCCCTCTTCCTTCTTTTCAATTGGGTAAGCGAGGTGGCGCTTACCCCAGATGTCTACCTTCTCGACCTGGCCATTGTCCTTGCGGATGATTTCCAGGTACTTTTCCAGCGACGGGCCTACGGTGCGTTCATCCAACGATGGATCGAGGATGATCATTACTTCGTACTGACGCACGGACCTCATCACCTCCTATGGTCTAGTTCTTCTTCGTATCGGCCACGACGTCCTTTTATCGTGGCAGGAGGATCGTTGCGTCAAGCAACCATGCCAGCATAGTGCAAAAACGAGTGAAAACCTAAACAAAAAGCCGACCGGCTAAAGCCGATCGACTTAAACGCTTCCCTTTAGATCGCATGCCCCAATGCGATCACTACTGGAATCACTGTGGCGAAGACGAATGCTCCGATACACAGCAGCCAGATTGTTTTGCTACTCCACTTTTGCATGAAGCCATAGAAGGCGGCGCCAAAGAGGAGGAATCCGATTGCAACGGCGCTCATTGCGAGCAAAGTACCAACGGTCATGGAAACTCAGCCCGCGTTAGTTGCCGAAGAGTCCGTCAAGGATGCCTCCGCCACCTTCTGGTGGTGGTAGCACTCCGCCGCCACCGTCGCCTTCACCACCGCCTGGGCTTGGAAGTAGTTCACCCAGATCCGGCACGCTTGGAGCCTCTGGTTCTGCGGTCTCGGTTGGCGTAGTTCCGGTTGCTTCACCAGTGGACTGGTTGCCCGTTGCTGGAGCCTGGTTGTAGCCACCCCAAGCCGGTGCACCGGCAACGCCACCGACAGCTTCAGGAGTACTGAAGGATTCCCAGCTGCGGTTCGCCAATGCTGCATCCATCGTGGACTTCCAAATATCAGCAGGTTCGTGGGCACCGAACATCGAACCACCGAAGCGGTTGTACAACGCGGAGCCATCGACGTTGCCTACCCACACTGCAGTAGATAGCTGAGGGGTAGCGCCGATCATCCAGGCATCCTTGTTCATGCCGGTGTCACCCAGCTGTGCGGTACCAGTCTTGGCGGCAGACTCGCGACCACCAGCCAGCGCATGGCTGTTGTAGCTGGCGATTGGCTTCATCGCGTCGATGACGTTGGTAGCCACAACCTTTGGCACACGACGGTCACCTTCGGACTGTTCGCGTTCGAACAGAGTTTCTCCGTCGACAGTTTCGACCTTTTCTACGAAGTGGGTTTCTTGATAGACGCCGTCGTTAGCTAACGTCGCCAAGCCAACTGCCATGTCCAGCGGACGGGTGAGGTACTGACCCAGCGTAATGCCGTCCTGGCTGTGGCCGTTGTCTTCCATCAAGGTGCGCTCGATGCCCGGGATGGATTCGGCGACACCCAAGCGGTGAGCCATGGCTGCGGTGTCATCCGGACCGTTCTTCAGGTCGCGCTGCAAGCGAATGAAGGGAGTGTTCAAAGACTGACGCAGTGCCTCGGAAATTGGGCAGGTGCCGCAGGTCATGCCACCGGAGTTGTAGATGGTAGCGTCGCCAGACTGCACTGGATCCGAGCTGTAATTAGTGGTCAGCGGGATGTTTTGGTCGAGTGCTGCTGCCAAGGTAAAGATCTTGAACGTAGAGCCGGTCTGCAATCCGGAATTAGCGTAATCCCAGCCATTTGGATCGTCGCCGCCGTAGTACGCGCGTACCGCGCCGGTGGAAGGCTCGATGGAAACCACTGCACTGCGCAGACCCGATTCCTGGTTGATCCACGAATCCACTGCATTCAATGCAGCCTGCTGTACATCAGGGTCGATGGTGGTGGTCACACGCAAGCCCAGGGTGTTGACGTCCTGCTCGCTGATACCAATGCGATCCAATTCATTGAGCACCTGGTTTTGGATCATCGCATCCGGGCCACGCTCTGGCGCCTGCTGTGGGATCTGTGCAGGATCCAGTGTCTCTGGGTACACCATGCCCGCACGCGTAGCTGGATCCAGGACGTTCATCTCTACCATGCCGTCGAGCACGTAGTTCCAGCGCTGTTCTGCTTCAGCGCGGTTCGTCCATGGATCCAACGCCGATGGGCGCTGAATCGAAGCTGCAAGTACTGCACCCTCTTCAACGGTGAGTTCGCTAATTGGCTTGCCGAAGTAGACATCCGAGGCTGCAGCAATGCCGTAACCATTACGGCCAAAGTAAATGGTGTTCAGGTAAGCCTCAAGGATCTGATCCTTCGACCACTCGCGAGCCATCTTCGCGGACATCACGAATTCTTTTGCCTTGCGGGTGATCGTGCGGTCGTTACCCACCACAGCGTTCTTCACATACTGCTGAGTAATCGTGGAACCACCGCCAGCAGATGGGTTACCCGAGACCACACCCCAAGCAGCACGCGCGTAACCGGTAAGCGAGAAACCTGGGTTGGTGTAGAACTCACGGTCTTCAGCCGCGAGTACTGCATTGCGCACCTGATCCGGTACCTCGTTCAGAGAAATATCCCGTCGGTTGCCAGCTTCTGGCACGATGCGGGTGATTTCGTTTTCGCCAGTGCGGTCGTAGACGATCGCGATCTGATCGTTGCGCAGCTCATCTGGCTCTGGCACGTCGGTGGCAGCGTAAGCCACACCGAAGATCACTACCGGCGTGAGAATAATTAAGGCAACTGCGATACCAATCCACGCCCAGATCCCACGGGAACCGCGCTGGATGTCCTGATCTACTTCCGCCATCACTTCACTTTCTGCGTCTACTTCATCGGCATCCGCTACCTCAGCCGCACTCGATTGCGCGGTACCCGACTGTGCAGGGTTCGACTGTGCAGCGTTAGTCTGTGCAGAATCCGGCGGCGTACCTTCCGACGACGCTGCAGCCGAAGCAGCCGCACCAGCTGAATCCGCCGACTCAGAGCCAGCCGACGCCGCATCATTGCCTGCAGCTTGGCTGTCTGAATCTGGCTGATCCCACCATTCGCCGGACGTGCCGGGGTGGTCGCCATCGCGAGGGTCTTTAGTCACCGGATTACTCCCTGGGGTCAAAAGAAGCTAACGGCAACAAAGCACGGTAACTTCCGGGGGCTTAAATCGAGCTTGACCCCCTATATTAACAAGGTTGGCTAGACACCTTATATATCTAGCGACGTACCTAGCGTTACTACAGACCTACCCCAGAAGCCTTCCATGCGTGCGTCAAGCACCTCAAGCACCCGCCAGGCGCCCACCAAGCTCCCACACACCACCAAATTCAGACAAAATCGACACACCCACTGGGCAAATACAACCCTTACGCCAGTAACTCCACCCCCGAATAGGGGTATATTGCACTAGAAAGTTTTCTCAGGCTTTTCTTATAAGCACGGGGGTAGCTGATTTAACACAAATCACACCATAGGTTTTATGTATCCGCTACAGCTTTACTACCTGCTAATGCCTATATCTGGCCGTTTCCGCGCGAATAAGAATTTACTGGCAGAAAAGTCGAGATAATTAAAGACATATATTTCTATAGCTAGGTTGGGTAATTATTTTGGGTTGGCAACTGGCAAATAGAATCGCTAGCATAGTTCACATGGCAGAAACGAATCTTCCCTCTAACAGCGAGATCCGACCAGAAGTTCTCGATCTAGCTCGTCGCCTCCGCCCGCTTCTTACCCGCGCGGAGCTACTATACAGCCGGCGTTCGATGGAATCCCAGCTTAGCCGTGCGCAGCTTTCCATTATGATGACCCTCAATTCGCTTGGCCCTTGCCGCATTAACCAGCTGGCTCAGGCGGAAGCGATCCGGATGCCTACTGCGTCTAATGCGATTCATCATCTAGAGGATTCCGGCATGGTAGAGCGCGTTCGCGACATCCACGATCGCCGTGGCGTGCGCGTGGAGCTCACCCGCCGTGGTCGCGAAGAATTGGAGCGCGTCTCTGAAGAGCGCGACCGCGAGATGGCCATGATGTTCGCCGTGCTTTCCGACGACGAACTGGAGATTGCCAACAAGCTAGAGCCAGTGCTCAAGCACATTCTTGAAGAGTACGGAATCGATCCAACCAAGTAATTCCGAACTATTTTCACAGTAATCACGCCTGAAGTTTTCCAGGCTTGCTAGATTTCGCTCGAGCGGATTTATTGCCTGATACGGCCCCCGGTTACACTTGCAGACAGTGCAGGTAACCGGGGGTTCGCGTGGTTATAAGCTGGTAGTGATCGACACAGCGCAATTGCGATACGAGCCCATGCGGTTCTAACTTGTCCAGTGTCACTGCCAGTTAAAAGGAGTACTGCACCCGTGCCATCGAAGCCTCTTCGTATCTTGATTGCATGGCGTCCCGGCAAAAACGGCGACGAAGCGATGCAATACGCTGCCTGGTTGGCACGTACGTCCAAAGTGAAAATTCGGGTTTTCGTGGCACTGTCGCGAGGTTGGCCTTTGACGTCGCTAGCTCGCCTCTCCAACGCAGATTCCTGGGTGGCAGCAGAAACCACTGCCGCAAAAAAGAGTATCTACCAGGCGTTTAAGGCTGCAGGTATTCGCAATAAGATGCTTGACGACGACGCTGTGATCGTCGAAGAATGCACCTCAGAGAGCACGCATATCGTCAAAGCTGCGCAAGCCTTCGAAGCTGATTTAATCGTCCTTGGTGCACAATCGCATTCACCTGCTGGGCGCTATCAAATTGGTTCTACCTCTGATGCACTTTTGCATTTCTCTCCGATTCCACTTGGGCTGGCACCAAAGGCACCGAAGCTCTCTAAAAATGGGGTGACCCGCGTAAGCGTCAGTTATATCGACACCTCACAGTCGCACACTGCACTGCGCAAAGCTGCTGATCTTGCCCACCGCTGGGATGTGCCGCTGCGCCTGGTGGCGTTCACCCCGCGTGGTGCCACGATGTATCCCACGAAGAATGGCTTTGGCTCTTCCGACGATTTGATGATCGAATGGCGCGAGCAAGCCATGGCCATGCTGGATCGGGGAGTGGAGCGCACTCATACCCAATACCCATCGCTTCCAGTAGAAACCAGCATCGGTACCGGCCATGGTTGGGCCGATGCTATGGATGACATCAAGTGGAAGAAGGGCGACCTGCTGGTGTTAGGTTCCTCCACGTTGGGCGCCTTTGGCCGGGTCTTCATTGGCTCGTCTACAAATCAGATCATTCGCAATAGCCCAGCGCCTACGCTGATCACCATCGCCTAATTCAAGGCCAAAATCATTAACCGCGTAGGGTGGTACCTATGCACGAATCAGAATCTGATCCGCTAGAAAGGCTCGAGCGACGGGAGCATTCCGCCCGGCGCGCCTTTCGTTTCACTGGCATTACGATTGCCGCGACATTTATCACCGCTTTGGTGGTTGGCATCATTGGCGCAGTGGTGGGCGGACCGAATTGCGATGCTGGGATCAGCAGCTTTATCTGTTCGCGCTTCTTTGAATTAGCGTTCCCGATCATCCCAGCGATCGTGGCGCTGGCCGGCACCTTTACTAATTTCTGGATCACCTATAAGAAGTGGAAGCACTTCGGCAATTGGCGTCCGTGGTTGGCCATGTGCTGGGTACTAATGCCGTTTAGTTTGATGTGGATGGTCTCCACATTTGGCATTGCGATGCTGGGGCTGGAATACAACTAGCCCCAACGCAACTAGCCCCAACGCAACTAAGCCCAGCGGCAAAACCCTACTTCACCACTAGGTTCACCATGCGGCCTGGAACCACAATCACCTTCACGATGTTGCCTGCACCAACCGCAGCTGCAGCAGCTTGTACCTTTTGATCAGCCAGCGCGACTGATTCGATCTCGTCTTTAGCTGCGTCGGTAGCTACGTTGATACGCGCGCGCACTTTGCCGTTGATCTGTACTGGCAGTTCGACGGTGTCGTCTACCAGCCACTTTTCGTCAACTTCTGGCCAAGGGCCATGTACTAAGGATTCGTGGCCGAGGCGCGACCACAATTCCTCAGCCACATGTGGCGCAACTGGTCCGAGCATCAACACCAGTGGCTCTACAGCTGCCAGAGGTGCACCCTGGTTGCCGTAGTGCTTGGTCAAGTAGTTCACGTATTCGATCAGCTTGGCCACGGCGGTGTTGTCGCGGAGTTCTGCGTAGTCGGTGGTTACGCCGTCCACAGTGCGGTTTAGTGCCTTGAGGTCGTCGTCGGAAAGCGCAATATCCCGTGGTGCAAGCTCACCGGTATTTTCGTTGACTACCAGGCGCCACGCGCGCTGCAAGAAACGCTGCGCACCCACCAAATCCTTCGTTGCCCACGGGCGCGAAGTATCAAGCGGACCCATCGCCATTTCGTAAACGCGCAGGGTATCAGCGCCGTAGTCATCGCAAATCTGATCCGGCGAGACGGCATTCTTCAGGGACTTGCCCATCTTGCCGTACTCCTGGAAGACCTCCAGATCCGCGCCATCGGCACCCGCGCCAGGAATGAAGAACTTGCCATCGCGTTCGACGACCTCATCGGCAGGCTGGTACACCCCACGCGCATCCGTGTACGCATACGCCTGGATGTAGCCCTGGTTGAATAGACGACGGTAGGGCTCGATCGAGGAAACGTAACCCAAGTCGAACAGCACCTTGTGCCAGAAACGCGAGTACAGCAGGTGCAAAACTGCGTGCTCCACGCCGCCAACGTAAAGGTCTACGCCGCCTGGGTCCTGCGGGCCGTGAGTCTCTGGCTGTGGGCCAGTCCAGTACTTTTCGTTTTCCAGATCAGCGAAAATCTGATCGTTATTCGGATCGATGTAACGCAACTGGTACCAGGAAGAACCAGCCCAGTTTGGCATTACGTTGGTGTCGCGGCGGTACTTCTTTAGGCCATCGCCGAGGTCTAATTCCACCTCCACCCAGTCCGTGGCTTTCGCCAATGGTGCTTGTGGCTCCGAGTCCGGGCTATCGGGATCGAAGGTTACTGGTTGGTAGTCTTCGACCTCTGGTAGTTCCACCGGCAGCATGGACTCTGGCAGGGCGTGAGCGACATCGTTTTCGTCGTAGACAATAGGGAAGGGCTCACCCCAGTACCGCTGGCGGGCAAACAACCAATCACGCAGCTTGTACTGGGTTTTACCCTTGCCTAGGCCACGCTGCTCGAGCCAAGCGATAGTGGTGGCTTTGGCGTCTTGCAGGCCCATGCCGTTGAGATCCAGCCCGTCATCATTGGCTGAATTCACGGCGACACCTTCGCCGGTAAACGCTGCTTCGCGTACATCACCACCGGAGACAACCTCGCGGATCGGCAGTTCCAATGCGGTGGCGAATTCCCAGTCGCGTTCGTCGTGGCCAGGCACCGCCATGATGGCGCCAGTGCCGTAGCCTGCCAGTACATAGTCGGCGATAAAGATAGGCACTGGCTGGCCGCTCACTGGGTTTTCGGCATAAGTACCGGTGAATACGCCGGTCTTTTCCTTAGATTCCTGGCGCTCTAGATCGGACTTTGCTGCAATCTGTGCCCGGTATTGCGCGACTGATTCGGCTGGCGTAGCAGCCCCTAGCGTCCAAGCTTCCTTGGTGCCCTCTGGCCACTGTGCTGCCACCAGCTGGTCTACCAGATCCAATTCTGGGGCGAGCACCATATAGGTAGCACCAAACAAGGTGTCCGGGCGAGTGGTAAAGACTTCGATGTTGTGGGAGTTTCCTTCAGCGTCGTCAGCCAAGAAAGTCACTTCGGCGCCGCGCGACTTACCAATCCAGTTGTGCTGCATCGCCTTGACCTTCTCTGGCCAATCCAACAGATCCAGATCGGCATCCAGGCGGTCGGCGTAGGCGGTGATGCGCATCATCCACTGGCTTAGGCGCTTGCGGAACACTGGGAAGTTGCCGCGCTCGGAGCGTCCATCGGCGGTGACCTCTTCGTTGGACAGCACGGTACCCAAGCCCGGGCACCAGTTGACCATCGAGTTGGAGCGGTAGACCAGCCGGCGCGCGTCTAGTGCTTCGTCGCGCTGCTTTTCATCTAGCTCGTCCCAGGTGCAGCCGGCAAATTGCGCCGGCAACGGCACTTCACCGGCGGCGTATGCACTGATCAGAGTGTCAATTGGCCGGGCTTTGTTTTCGCGCTCGTCGAACCAGGAGTTAAAGATCTGCAGGAAGATCCATTGGGTCCAGCGGTAGTAGTCGCTGTCGGTGGTGGCGAAACTGCGGCGCTTATCGTGAGCCAACCCCAACCGCTTTAACTGCCGTTCCATGTTGGCGATATTGGCCTCGGTGGTGGTGCGCGGGTGGGTGCCAGTCTGTACCGCGTACTGCTCTGCTGGCAGACCAAACGCGTCGTAGCCCAGCGTGTGTAGCACGTTCTTGCCTTGCATGCGCTGGAAGCGACCGTAAACGTCGGTAGCAATGTAGCCCAGTGGGTGGCCTACGTGCAGACCCACACCCGAGGGGTAGGGGAACATGTCTTGGATAAAGAGCTTCTCGCCGGCACCCTTGCCCGTTTCATCAGCTAAATCACCAACGGGGTTCGCCGCATGGAAAGCGCCAGTTTCGGCCCAGAGGCTTTGCCATTTGGTTTCGATTTCGCTGGCTACAGCCGGGCTGTAACGGAAGTTGGTATTCCCAGAGTTGTCTTGGGTTGCCGGGGATTCAGTCATGGTGCATTAGTTTAATAGATTGCGCGCGGGCTTCCGCCGGTACTGCGAAGGCTTTATCCGCGCGGGTTGTTAAAATACGTCCATGATTGCCGTGCCCATTATTTTGCTGGTGTTATCCGTTGCAGTGCTGGTGGTTGCTGTTTTGGCGTGGTCGGCGAAGCTGCCGGGTAATAGCTATATCGGGATTCGCGTAGAGCAAGCGCGTAAGTCCCGCGAGTACTGGGATATTACGCACCGTCCGGCAGGTCCGGTATGGACGGCCGCGGCTTTGGCTCTGGCAGGCGCGGCGGCTCTTGGTTTCGCGGCAGTGCATTCGCCGTGGCTGTGGCTGTGGGTAGCTGTGATGGTGTTCTTGGCACTTGCCTTGCTGGGTATTGGTGCTGCTTTGGGTGCGCGCATGATTGCGATGTACGACGCCGCCGTGCGTTCGGCCGAAGAAGCCTCCGGCGGGTGCTGTGGTGGAGGCGGTTCCTGCGGAGGCCACGAAGAACCCGCGCCTGCTCAGGTAGATTTCACTGCTTTACGACGTGCAACTAACAACGCCCAACCCAAGGGCTAGCACCTAGTTAGCCAGGGAAGAGTTGTAAGGGGAAATACTGTGCCAGTTCCGCATGAGGCCGCAGATGCCAAGAATTCACGGTGGCGCAGGCTACTGGGTTGGCGGCCAGATCCGCTGATCGTTTTGATCATCCTGGCCGTGATCATTGCGATCATTTTCCCGGCTCGGGGCGAATTTGCCGAAGGGTTTTCGCTAGCTACGAAGCTTGCCATTGGCCTGCTGTTCTTCCTTTATGGCGCACGCCTGTCCCCGCAAGAGGCTTTGGCGGGCTTGAAGCATTGGCGGCTGCATGCAGTTATTCTGGCTTTCACCTTTGTACTGTTTCCGCTGGTAGGCCTAGCACTAAAACCTTTGGATTTGGTTTTAGCTCAAGGGCTGTATCTGGGTGTGCTGTATATGTGCCTGGTGCCATCTACCGTGCAATCCAGTGTGAATTTCACGTCGATTGCTCATGGCAATGTGGCGGGTTCCATCGTCAGTGCTTCGGCTTCGAACCTGCTGGGTATCCTGGTTACTCCTGTGCTGGTGATGCTGCTGATGGGTGGCTCTAATGGGGTAGTGGTAGATGCCACGGTCTTCCGCGATATTTCCTTACAGCTATTGCTGCCGTTCGCAATCGGCCAGCTCACCCGCCGGTGGACTTTCCGTTTCGCCGCAGCAAAAGCCACTCGAAATGTGGATCGTATTTCCATTGCCATGGTGGTGTACTCGGCGTTTTCGCAAGGCATGGTCGATGGCGTCTGGTCGCGAGTACCAGTATCCGACATCATTTGGCTGTGCTTGCTCTCGATCATTCTGGTGGAAGTGCTGCTGCGTCTAGCTGGTTGGACGGCTACGCGTTTAGGCTTCGACCGCGCCGATCGCATCGCCATCCAATTCTGCGGTTCGAAGAAATCCCTGGCCACGGGTCTGCCAATGGCGGCGGTTATTTTCGGCTCAGCTGCGGGCACGATCATCGTGCCACTGATGATTTTCCACCAGATCCAGCTGATGATTTGCGCGGTATATGCCGCGAAGTGGGGAAAAGAATACGAGCAGGAAACCGGCTCTAGTTCCGGCTCTAGTTCCGGCGGCGGTTCCAGCCTTAATCCCAGCACTGAGTCCAGCTCTGGATCCAACGCCTAATCCGCACCCACCGTTAACTGAATCCTCGCCTATGCTGGGCGAGTATGAACGACAATATACAGCCAGCTAGCCCTGCGGAAGTTTCCGCACGCATCGCTGAAGCCAAGGCTATTAAAGAATTTTGGCAGTGGTGGAACACTACCGGCGCAGCTGCCTTGGACGCCATGTTCACCGGCAAGGCCGAACCTTTAGATCTACAAGCCGAGGTCGGTGGCCGTTTAGCAGCAATCAACCCTGGTTTGGTCTGGGGTTTCGAGGCCGATCATGTAGCCCGCCACCTGATCACCGTCACCGCTGCCGGCGATCCGCGGGTGCGCCCTACTGCACGGCGTTGGTTGGAGGCCGCCCCCAGTGACGATGACATTTGGGCCTTCACCGATCTGCGCGACCCCGCCCCGAATCTAGAACTGCTGTGGGAAGTACCAGGTGCTGACGGCACATCCCAACAACAGACCGTGCGGGTTGCCGATGCGCTTTTCGACGTTCACAAAGGCAACAGCTTCCTTGACGTGCGGGTGTACCATCCACTCTTCGAGCAGCTTCTGCCCGCCGGTGAAGTTGGCCAGCAGTCGATTGTGCAGCTCGGGTTCACCCTGTTGCAGTTGGCGCTCGGCGAGCAAGACTTCGGCCTTTGGATCCGCAACCTCACTTTCACCGAGCAAAAACCAGCGAACGCACTAAATGCCATGGAGATGGCGGAACTTATTGACGACCTCACCGCCCACTGCCCGGCTTGGCTCGAGATTTCGGCAAATTCGAATGGCACCCCGATTCGCGTGAATACTCGCGCGCCATTAAACCAACTGATAGAGCCACTTTTCACCGAACACGTGGTGGTACAGGTGCTCTACAACGACATCGATTCCGAGGGCCTGCCCGGCGCGACCTCCCAGGAAGCACTGGCAGCACTGCATCAGCAGTTCCAGGACGCGTTGGCCGGCACCGGCGCGTTGGTGGCTACCGAATCTAGCGACGGCATCTGCCTCTTCCACTTCTACGTTGATTCCGTAGCGTTTACGGAAGCTGGCGACGTTGCCGACACCACTCCACTGCAACGGCTTTCCCAAGTTGCTCACACGTGGGAGCAAGGCCAGGTGGAAATCGACCATGCCTACGATCCCGCCTGGGATCGGGTTGGTCACCTTAGGATTTAGCCCAGAAGGTGGTGCAATCCTTTTTGGCTTCGATCTGGAATTCGATGATGTCGCGGAGCAACGCCACTGGGATTGGCTGATCGAAGCGAATGCGCATCAGCTTTTTGCCACGCGAATAGCCCTCGTCGTCGATCCGTGGGCCGAATTTCTCCATGCCTAGGTGCTCTAGCGCTACAGAAAAGTGCTTCGAGGCCACCGAAAACGCCGTAATGAAGGTGCCGTGATCAGTGAACATCGGCTGATTCCACTTATATTCAGCCTTGAGCTGCGGAAATGGGGCGGTGGCAGCAGCCATGGCATGGGCGAACTTTAGACGGTGTTCTTCGTTATCGATAGCAGCCAGGAAATGTTCGAACTCCGGCCAAGTGGGCATCGGCTGGGCTACCGCTTGTTCTTCAGGCAGGAAGCCACGGTCTAGATCAGAATCGCGATCAGTCATTTGGCCATTGTAGACCCACAGCTGTGGACTCGACGCTGGATTTCCTACCCCGCGCTAGCCACCAGGTTCACCAGCAACACATATCCACACGTACCAACGATTACGCTAAGCGCCGCGTTTTTGCGCCACAGGTGCACCACCACTGTTAAAACCAAAGCTAGGGGAGCAGCCCACCAGCCACCGGGATCGCCTTCGGCATCGCCCAAGCCCACCGAGGAAGCCATCGCATAGACCACCAGTGCCACCATCACGCCTACTGGCATCGTGGTGCCTAAGAATTCCACCAAGGGTGAACCTTGCAGGCTACGGATAAACGCGAACGGTGCCCACCGCAGTGCCACGGTGACCGCGCCCATCACAAAGAGGCTAATCAACACATAGGTCAGTGGAGACATCTCCGCTAAGAAGCTCGGACCGAATCCGGGTGAAGGTACTGAAATCTCAGGCACGGATCCGCATCCAATCATCTAGCTTGGGCGCATTAGCCCGCAGCAGCAGCACTGCGAAATAGGCCACCAAACCAATTACCAACATCTGGTCTGGGGAAATCAACCACCCAATCGCCGTACAAAGCACTGCGGTAATCGGAAGGGACCAGTCTGGATTCGACGAAAACGCGTCGATAGCCAGCACTGCGAATAGTGCCACCAGTGCGAATTCAATACCCACGATGGTGTAGGGCAGAGCGTCGGCAATCAGCGCACCCGCAATGCCGGGCACTACCCAGAAAATCTGGCAGACCGCCTGAACCGCCAGCACAAAGCGCCCAGTAATCGGCTCGCCGCGAGCTTGAACCGAAGACAAAATGGCGTAAGCCTCGTCGGTGAGCGAGTACGTCGAATACGCCCGCCCGGCGCGACTGCGAATCGCATTGCGCGGAAATGTCAGGCCATAAAAAATGTGACGGAAGTTCACCATAAACGCCGCAATGGCGGAGCTGGCAATACCGGCACCACCTGTCACTAGCCCCACCGCTAGGAACTCCATCGACCCGGCATACACCACGATCGAAAAGATCGGCGCCCACCACCAGCTAAAACCGGCTTGTACCACCACAGCACCGAAGGCCAAGCCCATTGGGATCAGGCCCAGTCCCACTGGCCCGGTTGTCGCTAGCGCCCGCCGAATTTCTTCCATTAGTTCTCCTGCAGATCCCGCGGGAACGTGGCATACAACGGCAAAGGCCATGGCTGGCGGCGCATCACATCGGACCATACGTCGTCGCCAGGCCCGGAAAGCACATCCGATGCCAATGCGGGAGCCACATACCAATCGCCGCGCTGAATTTCGTCGTCCAGCTGACCTGGGCTCCAACCCAGATAGCCCACGAAGATCCGCGCTCCCTTCAGGTACGGCTGCACCTCTTCCGGATTCGCACCGAGATTCACCCACGCGAAGTTGTGTGCAATCGGTTCGAACAGAGGCTCGCCCTGACTATCGGTAGTACCGGCCTCCAGCGAACGACCTGCGGCGTTCAGCACCCCAATACAAATCGGGCGCTGGTTCTCCACCGGCCCGCCAATATAGAACGCCTTCGGCTTAGCCATCGCCTGATCCCACTCGGGGAAGACCTCGTGGATCGCCGTCTGCGAGCGCAAATCCAGCTGCACCGCCAACGCACCATCGTGGTTGTTATCCACAATGAACGCCACCGCGCGCGTGAAAGGCTCCTGAGTTTCGTTCGGCCGGAAGCACAGCAAGCTGCCGGGTTCCGGTTCGTTGCGCTCTAAGCCGCCGAAGAGGGTATCACTGTAGATTTCACTGAAGTCGTCTGCGAAACCATAGCCTTGAGGGTCGCTGACGAAACTCATTGCTGTGCCTCCCACCATTGCTTTAGGGCGTCGATTGCCTCATCTTCGTCCATTGGACCGCGATCTAGGCGCAATTCTTTCAAATAATTCCACGCTTGCCCCACCATTGGCCCGGGTGGCAGATCCAAAATCTGCATAATCTGGTTGCCGTCCAACGCCGGCCGCACTTTCGCCAAATCCTCTTGCGCCGCCAGATCCGCAATCCGCTGTTCTAGGTGATCGCAGGCGTTTGCTAGACGCTGTGCTTTACGACGGTTTCTGGTCGTGCAATCGGCACGTACCAATTTATTCAGCTTGTCCAGCAGTTTTCCAGCGTCGGTTGCGTAGCGGCGTACTGCGGAATCCGTCCATTTACCTTCGCCGTAGCCGTAGAAACGCATGTGGAGGAACACCAGCTGGCCAATATCGTCCACGGTTCGGCGCGGTAGCTTCAGTTTGCGCAGGCGCTTGCGAGCCAGCTTGGCGCCCACCACCTCATGCTGGTGGAAGGTCACAGCACCCGATTCAGTGAAGGCGCGCGTATCCGGCTTGCCACAATCGTGTAGCAATGCAGCCCAGCGCAGTACGAGATCCGGCTCGCCTGGAGCTTCTTGATCCATCGCCTGGCGCAACACGGTGAGTGAATGGCGATACACGTCCTTATGCTGGCGGTGTTCATCTTGGGTCATCAACATCGCAGGGATCTCTGGAATCACAAATGCAGCGAGGCCAGTTTCCACCAACAGGTCAATGCCCTTTTCGGGATGATCGGCCAAGATGAGCCTGTTCATCTCAGCACCGATACGTTCGGCGGTAATGCGAGTGATCTGCTCTGCCATATCTTTCATCGCTGCAACCACGCGCTCAGACACCGAAAACCCGAGCTGTGCTGCAAAGCGGCAGGCGCGCAGCATGCGCAGTGGATCGTCGCCAAAGCTCGTTGCCGGAGCACCTGGGGTATCCAGTATTTCTGCCACGATGTCATCCAGCCCACCTAGGGGATCGACGAACTCGCGGGTGCCGTCGCCAGCGATCCGAACTGCAATCGCGTTGGCGCGGAAATCACGGCGGATCAGGTCTCCCTCTAACGTGTCGCCGTAAGTGACTTCTGGATTGCGCGAGACTTGATCGTAAACATCGGCGCGGAAGGTAGTGATCTCGATCTGCCAGCCCTTCTTTTCCGCCGACAACGTACCGAAATCAATTCCGGTATCCCACACGACCTCAGCCCAGGCGTCGAGGATCTCACGAGTGACCTCCGGGCGAGCGTCGGTAGTGAAATCCAAATCCGTACCCAACCGGCCGATCAAAGCGTCGCGTACCGAACCACCCACAAGATAGAGCTCGTGGCCGCGCTGCTGAAACGCCATTGCCAACGGCTGCAGGATCGCCTGGAGTTCCCCGACCGCCCGATCAGCACGCACCAACATCGCTACAGCAGTATCGTCCGAAGGCAACGGCGCCTGCTTACTATTTGATGCTGGGTTTGCAGAATTCGATAACGTCACGGTGGCTACCTTACCCGCGGAACAAATATAGGTAATGCGTCTATTAGCTCACGCGTCTAGTTCGTAACCCGTCTAGTTCTAGGTAACCTAATAAGAATGAATAACGCCGACACCTCGAAGCCGCATGGGCAGCAGAATCAGGACTCTGACTCGCAACGCCCAGCGCAGCGTCGACGTCGGCGGCCGCGCAAACCTGGGAACCGGAAGCGACAGAACCGGAGTGCCCAGAACCGCTCGAATCAGCAGAGTAACTCGCAGAACAAAGGGAAGAAGTCCAGCCCGAAAAATAACCAGAAAAACAACCCGAGAAATAACAAGCCTCGGGCCAAGCAGGGACGTCGCAAAGCGCCACGCCTGCAGCAATCGGATTTCACCATGGAGACATCCATCGAGACTTCCGCTGGTGGTCTGGTAGTTTCCGGCCTGGCCGAAGCGGTGGCAGACGACGGTTCGGTGGATTTGTCCCAGATTTATGCAGCGTTGATTGGTCGGATGGATCGGCGCGGACGCCTGTTGTGGTCGATGCCGAAAGGCCACGTCGAAGCAGGCGAGGACATCGCTAAAACCGCCGCCCGCGAGGTGTGGGAGGAAACCGGTGTGACTGCCGAGGTCATCGATTCCCTCGGCATCATCGATTACTGGTTTGTCTCCGGTAATACGCGCATCCACAAGACCGTGCACCATCATTTGTTGCGGTATATCGATGGGGATCTGAATGATGAGGATCCAGAAGTCACCGAAGTCGCCTGGGTGCCAGTATCTTCCCTGGTAGAGCGCATGGCCTACGCCGATGAACGCAAACTCGCCCGCCAAGTACACCGCTTACTGCCCGATATTGCGCGAGCCGAGAAGCAGGCAGGAAGGGTGACGCCTCATTGAGTTCAGCCCGGTCACAATCTGCAGGCAAGTTACGTGTCGCAATCGCACATGGCACCATCCTGGCATTAGTGCTTGCCGTCTGCCTCGGCACGCTTCCGTTGGGCACCACGGCCTGGACGTCGCCAGCTTCTGCCCGTCCTGCAACGGATACCACCGTTGACACCTCGACGATCCCCAACGAGTGGATCGGCCTCGACGAGCGCACCGACCGCAATGCAGGCCTCGACCTCGAAATCCAACAATTCAGCCCAGCGGTGCTTGTTTTAGCTGACGACGGACAGGCTCGTCTGCGAGTGAACGTACGCCTGCATAATCGCTCTGAGGAAAAGATCGATCGCATTACCCTGCGACTGCAACGTGGGGAACCATTGCCGGATGCTGCTGGGGCAGGGGTAGCGATGGCCATGCCAGAGGGCGTGTTCAGCATGGCGACCGAGTTCTCAGAACCGATCGGTATCGCTGCTGGTCAATCTGCGAGCTACACCTTCGATGTTGATGCCTCTGCGGCAAGCCCAGCTGGCCTGGGCATTACCGCCGCTGGTACGTATCCGATTCTGGTCAATGCCAATGGCCGTCCCGGTGGCGCTGGTGCCGACATCGTGCAACTGCTCGCGGAGACCCGCACCCTCTTGCCAGTAGTAGAAGATGGCGACGCAACTTCCAGCGAGACCGCCACAACCCCAGTCTCACTTTTCTGGCCAATCGCCGAAAAGGTATCCATCGTCCCTGGTGAAACCGGCGAAGCACCCGATCGGGCACCGTTAATTCTCAGCGATGATTCGCTGGCTGACTCCCTGCGCCCTGGCGGGCATTTAGACCGCATGCTGGCAGCCCTGGAAACGCGTCTGGCTGACCCACAAAGCACCCAAGGCCAGCTGATACAGCGCAGCGTATGTCTGTCCATCGATCCAGAGACCGTCGATACCGTCGCTCGCATGCGCGGCGGCTATCAGGTGGGCAATCATCGTCCTAGTCCGGTGGAGGAATCTCCGCGCCTGCGCGATTCGTGGGGCACGCAGCTCAACCGCGGTTTGTCGGCAGGCTCCGGTGCCGAGGCCGCCCAACGTTGGTTTGAGCGCCTTCAAAACGTCGCCAGCGAGATGTGCGTGGTCGTCTGGCCGCGTGCTGCCGCAGAGCTCACCGCCGCAACCGCAACCAACAACGCGCCCCTGATCAAAGCAGCACTCTACGACGGCGGCACGCAAGTCTCGGAGCTGCTAGGTGTTCCGGTGGATAGCAGCGTGCAGCTGGTACCGGAAGGCTATCTCACCGACGAGAGCATTCCCTGGTTATCGCAGGAATTTACGGTAGCGGCTGTAGAAGAGCTTTACGACGACTCCCCAACTGCCGCCCCACCTGCAGAAACCCCGGCAGCACCAAGCGATCCCGGTGCAGATGCCGCAGTTCCAGCCGGCATAGATCCAGCAGCCAATGGCGAGGTGCGAAAGACTGTTCTGGTGGCTAACAACACGGTGACTACCGATGACGGTCAGATCAGTGGCATCGGCACCACGGGCGATCTCGGTGGAACAGCCAGCACATTCTCGCTGCCTGGTGCCACGACCGCAGCACTGACCACCAGTGGTACGAATCCTCAGCTGCCGGGATATTCTTCGGTGAATAGCCGTCGGGAATATGAGCTTGATTCATCGTTAGCCAGAATCCAAGCCGCACTTGGCACACTCGCGCAAGATTCGCGCGACCTGATCGCTGGTGCTGCCGGCGATACTGCTGCTGCCGAAGCGACTACCGAGGACGACGAAGACGCCACCTTCAGCGGCAACACCACCGCACCTCTAGTTATGGTGCCACCGGCAGCTTGGGATATTACGAACGACGATGCGAATCAGCTTTTCGACGGCCTAGAGCAGCTGACCAATGCGGCGATGATTGCGCCTTTGTCGCCGATCGAAGCAGTAGCCATTTCTGCCAGTGGTCATCATCGGGGTGCGGTGGAGCTGAACACTCCAGAATCCGATCCGGCAGCAATATCCGAACAAGCTATCGACGAAGCAGCTGATATTTCCCGCGCTATCACCCAACTAACCCTGCTGATGAGCGATGATCCGAACATCACGCTTACCCGCCGTAACTTCACACTGCCACTGCGCCAAGATCTGATCCGATCTTTCAGTAGCTATAACCGTCGTGAAGCAAATACTCATACTGAGGCGAACAACCAAGCGCACGAGCATCGCGAAAAAACTGCCGACATGGTGCGCCGTATTCGTGATTCCGTGGCGCTGTTGGCTCCGGGTGGAGTGTATACGCGGGCGACGGGGCTTTCGCCGTTGGTAGTGGTTGGGCGCAACGGTTTGCCACTGCCGGTGCCTGCCACGGTGCGGATCCGGGGCGACAATGCCGAAGTGCCAGCCTCACACCAAGAAGTGCTACCGGCGCGTGGTTCTATCACCATCACGCTGGATCCCGAGACGGAACTGCAAGGCGCCGACGATCAGCTAGAAATGTGGCTGGAATCCCGCGATGGGCAAATTATCAGCGACTCCACCACCATGATCGTGCAATCTGGGGTGACTACCCGCACGCTGCTATGGATTACCCTCGCCGTGGTGCTGGGCATCGGAGCCGTGGTGGTAGAACGCCGGCGACGCAAACGCCTTAATCAGGCAAACAGTCAAGCAAACAAGCCTGCAAATTAAGCACCAGCACCAATTATCGGCCACAATAAGAGAGTGACTGAAGCCGAAGACCAATCCAACCAGCGGAGTTTTAACTTCCGCTCGGCGTCACCGGCGCCTAAACGCACTGGCCAACGCGCACGTATCCGCAAACCCGCGCCACCGGCAAACATGCCAGTATCGCGGGGGAGAAAGACGACGGTAGTTTCTGAAGCTCCCAACCTAGCGTTGGATCCGGAAACCCGGCATCGGCAAGCGCAGTTGGCGGCAGCACATGCTGGTGCGGGTGGCGGGGCTGGGGCGGGTGCTGCGGCTTCGACGGGTGCCGGCGATTCAGTCGGCGCTGCGGTTGCGGGCGGCGCTTCAGATGGGCAGCAGGGGCCAAATCAAAGCGACCGGGATATGGTTCGCTCCACTGGCTCCATGGCTATTGCCACTCTGATTTCGCGTATTACTGGTTTCTTGCGTACGGCTTTGATTGGTGTCACGCTAGGGCCTGCAATTGCATCGGCGTTTAATACGGCAAATACGCTGCCAAACCTGATTACGGAAATTGTCTTAGGTGCGGTATTAACCTCACTGGTAGTGCCCGTATTAGTACGTGCAGAAAAAGAAGATCCTGATAATGGTGAAGCTTTTATTCGCCGGCTATTAACGGTTTCACTTTCCATTCTGGCAGTAGTGACCGTTATTGCCGTTATCGGGGCGCCAATATTAACGCGTATGGCTTTGGACTCCCAAGGTCAAGTGAATGTGCCTTTGGCAACTGCATTCGCATTCTTATTATTGCCACAGATTATTTTCTATGGCGTATTCGCGCTTCTGATGGCAATTCTGAATATCAATGGAATATTTAAGCCTGGAGCATGGGCACCAGTAGCGAATAACTTAATCGCGATTAGTACGTTACTGCTGTACTGGACACTGCCCGGAATGCTGCCATCCGATCATGATGGGCACTTAAGCGATCCGCATATCCTGCTTCTTGGTCTAGGTACCACACTGGGCGTGGTGGTACAAGCGTTGATTATGGTGCCTTACCTGCTGAAAGCAGGCATTAATCTGAAGCCGCTGTGGGGTATTGACGATCGCCTGAAGCAATTCGGCAACATGGGTATCGCCATCATCTCTTATGTGGCGGTATCCCAGGTTGGCTACTTCATTACTACGCGAATTGCCTCGAAGGCTGATGAGGCTGCACCGACGATCTACCAGCAATCCTGGCTGTTATTGCAAGTGCCATATGGCATTATTGGCGTTACTTTATTAACTGCGTTGATGCCGCGCCTATCGCGTAATGCGGCCGATAATAATACGGCTGCAGTGGTACGCGACTTATCGGTAGCCACGCGATTAACGTTATTGGGATTGATTCCAATTGTGGCGTTTTTCTCAGTCTTTGGCCAACCGATTGCAATTTCGCTTTTCGCCTATGGTAATTTCCCAGTCGAGACTGCAATTAACCTCGGTTGGACATTATCATTTTCTGCCTTCACGCTGATTCCGTATGCAATTGTGCTGTTGCACTTGCGTGTGTTCTACGCCCGTGAAGAAGCCTGGACTCCAACCTTCATCATTCTGGGCATTACCTTCGTAAAAATCGCACTATCGCTTTTGGCGCCTACGATGGCGGCTTCCAGCCAAACTGTGGTGGTGCTGCTGGGTGCGGCTAATGGTTTCGGTTTCGTCACCGGTGCAGTAATCGGCTACGTGCTGTTGCATCGCGCACTCGGCGATTTAGATGTGGCAAAGATTCGTTCTACTACCCTGTGGGCTTTAGGAGCCTCACTGGTAGGCGTTGCCGTTGCTTGGGTAGTGCAACTGGGCACTCGCAATCTGGCGAACTTCGGCGGTGGTACTACCGCTGGTTCTACGTTCAGCAACGTCGGCACGCTGATCAGTACCGTCATCTGTGGTGTGGTCTTCCTGATCGTCACGGGTCTCGTGCTCTCCCGGTCGAAGTTGCCAGAAGTAGCCACCTTGGGCGGCATGCTGGCACGAATCCCAATGATCGGGCCAAAGCTGGCGCCTGCAACGGCTGCAGCACCGGCAGATACGGCTGCTGGCGCCGCTGGTACTACACCAGACGTTCGCCGCGGCACCAACGAATTCGAAGGCGCCACACCTGCAGCCATGATGGGCGAGCAAGCTGGCTTCGCCAACGAAGGCTTCTCGGCTACGCCGGTATTACCTCCAATGATTACAGATGCTGCGCGTGCTACTCGCTTCGTACCGGGCGAGATTGTTGCCGGTGGCCGCTTCCGATTGCGCTCTGAACATGACACCCGTCCCGGGGTGCGCTACTGGCGCGCTACCGACCAGGCGGATCCACATCGCGGCGAAGTAGCGCTGATCTTCATCGACACCTTGGCCATGCCGTACCAGGGGATGACTCCGTCGTCGGCAGCTACCTCGATCGCCCAACAAGCGCGTCACCTATCCGAGCTATCGAAGGCAGGATTGCCTGGATTGGCTCGGATCCGTTCGGTCATCGCAGCGCGAACCGACGTGTTGATCGTGGCGGACTGGATTTCGGGCATCGATATGGATGCGTTCGACCAGACACCCGATCCGAACTCCGCGGCACTCGCGGTAGCGGACTTCGCCGAAGCAGTGGAATACGCCCATGCTGCAGGCCAGCCTCTGGGCATTAGCAGCATTGATGACCTGCGCATTTCCACTGGTGGCAGCGTAGTGGCGGCCTTCCCAACGCCAACGCCAAATAGCAGCGTGGATGCCGAAGAGCGGCTGATCCAACAGGTCTTCGGCTGGATGACCCGCAACTGCGCCGAAGTTCCTGAAGCAGTACGCGCTGAGTTCGAAAACGCCGGAAACTCCAGCAATACTGCCAATACTGACGCTAGCAATGGTGCGAGTGGCGAGCATGAAGAACGCGATGAACGGCAGCCATTGTCACGTCGTTTGCGCGCCGCTGCTCTTGGTATCGAAGGCGACGAAGTGCCAGCACTAGCGGAAGCTCCCGATGCACCGACGAATCCGCGCATGAAGGCAGCACCTCGTCAGTACAGCTTCCGACAGCGCACAACACGCCGCCAGTTCGTGACGATTAGCGTCACCGTAATTGCAGCAGTGCTGATCATTGCGGCGATTGCTGCAGGCCTGGTTGCGATGCTCAGCCGCTCTGATGATGCACCGATCACCACCGATTCGGTGCGGCGCGGTGGGGAAGATGTCGCGCGTACGGTGCTGCCGAAACAGCCAGTACTGATTTCTAGCGCGGCGGAGTGGCAGCCATTCAACCCCGATCCATCTGCCGGCCCAGATAACCCGGATCAAGCTGGGTTAGCTATCGACGATAACGCCGAGACTGCCTGGCGTACCTCCGACTACTACTCCCAATTCGGTACCGGTCCGAATGATTTCAAACCAGGCGTTGGCCTTGTACTGACGTTGGATCATGCCATTACCGCTAGGGAAGTGGAACTGATTGGCACTCCAGGTACCACCGTGGAGATCCGCAGTGTTTCCGATCAGGCAGCTTTGGATCCGCAAAATGCCACACTGATCGATACGCAGATTCTGGGATCTGCTGTAATGGGCGAAGGAGAAACTTCCATCAACCTGCAGCGAGCACCAGAGTCTCAGTACTTATTGATCTGGATTACCGGGTTGCCGACTGGCGCTGAGGGCGCAGGCGCTGGCTCTGGCGCTGATAGCACACAAACCACTGCACTAACCGGCCCTACATCGGCAGGCATTTTCACTGTGGAAGTGCTGCAATAACTCGGCTGCAATAGCTCTGCAGTAGCTGCAATTTCAGCCAGTTGTGGATAAACGAAAAGTTCGGAAAGTTATCCACAGCTGGCTGATTTTTTGCCCTGGAGCGAAGGCGATTCGAGGCTAAATGTGCTTTTCTAAAGTCATGAATTTCGGGGGACGACGTCCACAGCACAGCATTTGCCAACACACCATCGCACAGCCACACACGGCGAAACCGTATCCAGCTGCTTTCCGGTTAGATACGCCAATCGACGTCTTACGCGCATGCGCTTACGGGGATCAGCGCGCGTGGCGGATTTTGGAACAGGATTATTCTCGTCGTCTGCATTGGCACGCCGTGAAGTTCCGTCTTAAGGATCGTGAGCCTTACGACGCGGTACAAGATTCTTGGATCCGGGTCTTGCGTAATTTGCCGCAGTTCCGAGCTGAGTGTTCGGTATCCACGTGGCTTACCAAGATTTCCCAATCATCGTGCCTGGATGCGATTCGAAAGAAGCAAGATGAACATCATGCGGACTTAGAGGAGCTACTAGCGGCAAAAGGCCTGGCCATGGCGATGTCTCGGCAAGTTGATGTACCGGACCAGTTGTTTTTACTCGAGGCGTTATTCCAGCTTTCAGAGAAGCTACGTGAAGTCCTGATCCAGGTGGACTACCTGGGTTTTCCAATCGCGGAAGTAGCGCAGAATCTCGATGTTCCCGTAGGGACGGTGAAATCGCGAGTAGCGCGGGCGCGCCAATCGATACGAAGTGCTTTCCATGCTGCTGAATGTCTGACGTGTTGAAGTGAGCCTGCTACTTGGAGCAGGGCGAGTGCGGTCTTCGCGGATCTAGGCGGATCTTCACCGATCTAGACGGATCTAGACGGAATAGCATGCCCTCACCTAGCGTTACTTAATAAAGTTACTCCGATAGTATTCACTTTCTGATAACCCTTAAAACGCTAAATAAGTACGATCGCATCAAACTCACGGTCGGGAAGGACACCGTCGATGTCGCAACAAGTTCATGACCTCATTATCGTTGGCTCTGGCCCTGCTGGTTACACCGCAGCGATTTACGCAGCGCGTGCCGAACTAAAGCCAGTGGTTTTCGAAGGCATCGAATTCGGTGGTTCCTTGATGACCACCACCGAGGTAGAAAACTTCCCCGGCTTCGCCCAGGGCATTCAAGGCCCCGAGCTCATGGATCAGATGCGCGAGCAGGCCGAACGCTTCGGAGCTGATTTGCGGATGGAATTAGTCGATCGCATCGACGTTACTGGCGACGTGAAGAAGGTATGGGTTGGTGAGGAAGAATTCCACGCCAAGGCTGTGATCCTTGCTATGGGTGCGGCACCGCGCTACCTGAATGTGCCAGGCGAGCAAGAGCTACTTGGTCACGGTGTGAGCTCCTGTGCCACCTGCGATGGCTTCTTCTTCCGCGATCACGACATCGCAGTCATTGGTGGTGGCGACTCCGCGATGGAAGAGGCAACCTTCCTCACCAAATTCGCTAAGTCAGTGACCATCGTGCACCGCCGTGAGGAATTCCGCGCCTCGGCGATCATGGAAGAGCGTGCGCGTAGCAACGACAAGATCAAGTTCGAAACCAACAAGGTAGTAACCCAGGTTCTCGGTGATAAGTCAGTTAGTGCACTGGAGCTCGAAGATACCGTAACCGGCGAAAAGTCCCAGTTAGACGTCACTGCGATGTTCGTTGCCATTGGGCATGACCCACGTTCGGAACTGGTGCGCGATCAGCTTGAGCTCGACGCTTCCGGCTACGTAGTGGTCAAGGAACCATCCACGGCAACTTCCGTTCCGGGTGTGTTTGCAGTGGGCGATCTCGTCGATAGCCACTACCAGCAAGCGGTGATTGCAGCTGGCGCTGGTTCTAAGGCTGCGATCGACGCGGAGCACTATCTGGCAAGCCTGGACGCGAAGTAACTTAACCCGACTTTTACAAGGAGCATTAATGTCCGCAATTACCCTCACCACTGATCAATTCAAATCGACGGTCATCGAGTCCGATAAGCCTGTGCTAGTGGATTTCTGGGCTACCTGGTGCGGCCCTTGCAAGAAGCTCACCCCAATCATCGAAGAGCTGGCCGACGAGATGGGCGACCAGGTAGTAGTCGCTAAGGTCAACGTCGACGAAGAGCGTGCACTGGCTGGCATGTTCCAGATCATGTCGATTCCTACCGTGTTGATCTTCAACAAGGGTGAGAAGGTAGAAGAAATCGTCGGCGTACAGCCTAAGGCAGCGCTGAAAGAGAAGCTGGAAGCGTACCTATAGCCTCGAAGGCTTCCTGGCCGACCAGAGGTCATAGCCTCCCTTCACTTCTTAACCTCCCGGAAAACGCATTTCGGAAATCGCATTTCGGAAATCGCATTTCCTGGGAGGTTTTCTCTACGCTGAATCCGGTGCACTCGATTCGGTAACAGTATGGCTGCTTCCAAGCCACAGTAGAGTTGCGATACGCAGAATCATCCGATTGGACTGGTAATCTCTGTGAAAGCGCCAGAGCAGCCTTCGCGCTAGTCTGGCATAGAGAATCACTAGATAACGTTATTAGTTACTAACTTCGGATCAAGGAGATATTGTGCCGGTATTCCTGCAGGTAGGAGATCGTTCCCCTCGGGTGGCTGAGGTGCGTTCTACGCTTGCGCGACTGGGATACTTGTCGCATTGGGAAGGTCAGACAGACCATGGTGAATCGCCTCAGTGGGCTGGCGACGATGATCTTTTCGACGAAGAATTACGCAGTGCACTTTTAGCGTTCCAGCAGTCCCGTCGTATTTTGGCCGATGGTGTTGTGCGTGATCACACGTTACGAGTACTGCGTGAAGCCACCTATACTCTCGGAGCCCGAGTGCTGTCCTATGATCCTGTTTCGCCTCAAGTAGGTGAAGACGTCGGCCAACTTCAGGAGACGCTGCAAGAACTTGGCTTTCACGACGCGCGTATTGACTGTCATTTTGGTGAGCGCACCGAAGCAGCTGTTCGCGAATACCAGATCAACTATGGCTTAGAGCCAGACGGTATCTGTGGCTCGGAAACTCTGCGCGCTTTAAGCTATTTAGGCCGACGCGTTACCGGTGGTTCATCCCAACGATTCCACGAAACTGAAGCCCTTCGTGCCGCAGGCCCTCGTATTGCTGGCAAGCGCATCGTGATTGACCCGAGTCTGGGTGGCAACGATAAGGGCATGGAGGTCAAAGGGCCTTTTGGTTCGATCTCTGAAGCCGAGATTCTATTGGATTTGGCCTCTCGTATTGAAGGCCGGCTAGTTGCAGTTGGTGCAGAGACGATTCTGTCTCGCCAGCCAACGGACAATCCTTCCATTTTTGATCGTGCTGAATTGGCTAATGCCTTTGGTGCCGATGCGATGATCTCTCTTCAAGCAGACCGTTACGCCAACGAGCGCGCTAGTGGCGTTGCTACTTTCTATTTTGGTTCTGCAGCAGGCCGTAACTCGATCGTGGGTGAGCAGCTTTCTGGTCTAATCCAGCGCGAGATCGTTGCCCGTACCCCTTTGGTAGATTGTCGCTCTCATGGCCGTACGTGGGATCTGTTGCGGTTAACGCGGATGCCTACCGTTGAGGTGTCTGTGGGTTATTTGACGAACCCTGAGGACGTCAAGATTCTTACGTCACCGGAATACCGAGACGCTATCGCGGAGTCGATTGTGGTTGCTTTGAAGCGCTTGTACTTAAGCGAGGATGACGACCAGCCTATGACTGGTACGTACTCTTTCGTAGAGCTGCTAGAAGCCGAACAGCGCCGATAAAAACTAGATCGGCGCCAGTTAATTCCGCTTGACTCTTATTCCTGCTCTAGCAGACTGACAATACGTTCGAAGTCTTCTAGGTCGCCAAACTCGATGACGATCCTGCCCTTCTTCTTACCCATTGTGGCGGTCACGCGCGTATCGAAGCTATCTGCCAAGCGGTCCGCCCACATTCCTAGTTGTTCCGGTTGCGGCGCGGCAGGCTTCTTTTCTCGCTGCGCAGGCTCATCTCCACGGTTAATCAGGGTGACTGCCTCTTCGGTAGCGCGAACTGAGAGCCCTTCAGCCACAATACGATCCGCTAGCGACTCTTGGAACTGCGATCCGCGCTTGATACCCAGCAATGCCCGGGCATGCCCTGCAGACAGCACTCCAGCGGCTACACGACGCTGTACGGGTACTGGTAGTTGCAACAGGCGGATCATGTTGGTGATTACTGGACGAGAACGCCCAATTTTATCGGCCAACTGCGCCTGTGTGACTCCAAATTCCTCTAACAGCTGTTGGTAAGCTGCAGCTTCTTCCAAAGGATTCAACTGGACACGATGGATGTTCTCCAGCAGGGCATCGCGCAGCATCGCGGTATCCGAAGTACTACGCACAATAGCTGGAATGAAAGTGAGCTTAGCTAGCTGGCTTGCTCGCCAACGACGCTCACCCATAATGATCTCGTACTGCGGAGCCTTTGCCTTGGGGTTATCTTTGCGTAGTTGCTTTAGGGCACTGCGCTGATGATCCTCAGGCATCGGACGCACCACGATTGGTTGCATCAGACCGAACTCAGAAATGGAGTGGGCAAGTTCCCGCAAAGGTTCTTCGTCAAAGACTTCACGCGGCTGACGCGGATTCGGCGCAATAAGGTCTAGCCGAAGCTCTTGATAAGTAGCCCCAATATCTGTGTTAGAAGTTGCTTCCTGTTGTGAACTTTGAGTCGCTGCCGTCGATTTCAGATCATCATTGCCATGCGAATCAGGAGTAACAGAAGTAGCGGTCACTTTATCGTCACTGTGACGTTTTAGGCCTGCACCTTGAGTAGTACCGGCTGCTTGGCTCGAATTCGAAAAATCTTTGTCTTTCTCCGCACTTTTCTGTTGCCCATTCCCACGGGGCCCAAAAATAATATCGGCGGCTCCGTCGCCAACTCCATTACGCGGATCAGGCGAAGTTGGAATCAGTGCGGCCAACCCACGACCTAATCCGCCACGCTTTTGCGTGGGCTTGCTATTGCGGTTTGCGTTACGATCTTTTTCGTTTGCCATGCTGTTCCTCTACCACCACGAAGTTTTAAAAGTCTTGAATTACGCTGATTTACCCTGCATTCGGCACTAGCGATTATCAGGTTCGAATCCATCTGGGCCTACCCCGATTGCTCCAGAGGTAGGGGAGGGCAGGTAATCACCGCGCATAGCAAATTCTTTCGCAGCATCCATGTAAGCCAGTGCACCACGTGAACCTGGGTCATATTCGATTACGGTCTGCCCATAGCCTGGTGCTTCGGACACTTTCACCGAGCGTGGAATCACATTTTTCAGTACTGCAGCGCCGAAGTGCTTTCGTACTTCTTGTGCTACTTCGTCGGCAAGCTTCGTTCTACCGTCGTACATCGTGAGAATTACCGCCGAGACATGCAAATCCGGATTCAAGTGCTGCCGGATCATCGCAATATTATTCAGCAGCTGAGTAACACCTTCGAGTGCGTAGAACTCGCATTGAATGGGGATGACTACCTCAGTTGCTGCGGTCATGGAGTTCAAGGTGAGCAAGCCTAGCGACGGAGGACAGTCGATAATCAGATAGTCGAATTCATGCTCTGCGAGAAATTCATCCGTGATTGACTGCAGCAGGCGGGACTCTCGGTTGAAAAGATTAACCAACTCGATTTCCGAACCAGCCAAATCGAGGGTTGCCGGAATAACCCAGATATTTTCCTGATCGGCTGATTGTTGCATGACCTCTTCGGGAGTCATTTCACCAATCAGCAACTCGTAGGTAGAAGGGGTGCCACTGCGGTGATCAACGTTCAACGCAGTCGATGCGTTGCCCTGCGGGTCGTTATCGATAACTAGGATTTTCAGACCGTGATGTGCCAGCGCAGAAGCGAGATTTACAGCAGTGGTGGTCTTGCCCACGCCACCTTTTTGATTCGCGATGGTAATCCGGCGCGGCTTATCCGGTTTTGGTAAAGACAGCCGATTTGGAGTTTTCACTTGGGCAGCACGCCGTGCAGCAGCGGCAATAGGGGAGTCCCAGTTATTAGACGACATTGCTATAAAGATTCCTTCAAGTGAATGTGTAACTTACTTTCGAGCTTTCCGGGATTTCTTCGCCCCCGGTTCCTTCTTATCAATGATGACGGCATAGGTAACGGTTGACAACACCTCTGCACCGAGCTCGGTTACTCGTGGGTTCGTACCGTTAGCTTTTCCAATATCCGTGGCATCACGCTGAATTTCTTCTTCTGCCGTAGAGCCTTTAAGCGCCACCATAGAGCCACCGGTTTTCACTAACGGCAAGCACCATTTCGAGAGTTTTCCTAGCGGTGCGACTGCACGTGAAGTGACCACGTCAAATGGCTCCACCTGCTCGCGTACCGCCTTTTCTTCTGCGCGTCCACGCACTACGCGAACATTGGTGAGATTCAAACTTTCGACCACCTCAGACAGGAAGGTGGTGCGACGTAGCAATGGCTCAATCAAGGTCACTTGAATATCGGGTCGAGCAATCGCAAGAGGGATACCCGGCAGCCCAGCGCCGGAACCAATATCAGCGACAGTAGCTTCCTGGGGGATGAGGGACTCTACGACTGCGCTATTGAAGATATGCCGATCCCATAGGCGATCTACTTCACGTGGGCCGATCAGACCTCGGACAGTGGCAACCTCGGCGAGCCAACGGTGATATTCGCGTGCCGTTTGCGTCTGATCCATAGTCGGAAATACCAGAGAAATCTGACTATCCGATACCACGTAGTACCCCTCTCATATCTGTTCGCGCCGCTTAGTGGGAGTGTGCTTTAAGCGCCTCAATGTACGCCAATTCATCTCCACTCAAGTACTCGAACCAGCTTACCTGGATGGGCGGATTCTTAAACATTGCCCGATCTCTGGCCGGATAATCTAGGGCGGTGTTTCACGTGAAACATCGGGGTTTAATCGGCTCAATGTTTCACGTGAAACATCCATGGTCGATTCGGCCAGGTGATGGATCGACTCGCAAACATCCAATCACCATAAACAACCAACCACTCACAACTATCTAGACATACAAAAGCCACCGGAAGCGAACCGGTGGCTTTTCAAGTCCTAAGCAACAGGGGCTTATTTCTTCTTCTTTTTGTTCTTTGGCTTGGCGCCTGGCTTTGGCTTGGCACCGGGCTGAGGCTTGTTTTGAGCATCGGCACCCGGAATATGCGACTTGGCATTAGCACCAGCGTTGGCACCGGTCTGGGCATCTGCCTCAGCTCCAGAATTAGTACCAGAGTTTGCTCCAGAGTTAGCACCGGAATTAGCGCCAGACTTCTTTTGCTTGTTTCCACCCTTCTTAGGATTGTTTGGCTTCGCACCTGGACGTGGTGCGAGCTTCGCCTGAGCTTCTCGCTTGGCCTCTTTCTTTGCTTCCAGCTCTTGAGCCTCTTCGGCATCGATACGCTTGAAGATGTACTTCTGCTGGAAGTAAGTCCAAATGTTGTTAGTCAACATGTAGACCAAAAGGCCGATGTGCCACAAGAAACCAGTTGCAAGAATCATCGCCGGGATGAACCACAGCATCATCTTGTTCATCATGTCCATCTGCTGGCCAGCCATGCCTTCAGCACGCTTCTGCAAACCAGCTTCCTGGCGAGCCTTAGTGCGGTTCAAGGACATCCTGGCGTTGAAGTGCGTCGCAAGCGCAGACAAGATAATCATCGGTACCGCAACGATGATGATGTCGGTGCGAGTGAAGTCAGCTGGAGTGCCCGGCATGGTAAACGCCGCGTACTGCTCTTTGCCCATCGACACCGAGGCCGATAGGGGAGCATTGACTACACGTGCCAACAAGAACGACTGCACGTCGTCTGGCTGGAACACGTAGTTAGCAGTATTCCAGTTGTCTTCCACGCTCATGCCCAACTGGCCAGTACCCTCACCAGTGCGGTTAAAGGAACGTAGCACGTGGAACAGACCGAAGAAGACCGGCATCTGGATCAGAATCGGCAAGCAACCAGCAAGTGGGTTGACACCCATTTCTTTCTGAAGCTCGCGCATGGCCATCGCTTGAGCCTGCTGATCATTCTTGTACTTCTTACGGATCTCCTGCATCGCAGGTTGCATCTGCTGCATCTTGATCGCAGAACGCTGCTGCTTCAGCATCGGGCGGAAGAGCAAGATACGAATTGTCACCACTAGCAAGATGATCGCCAGCACCCAGGAAATACCGGAATCAGCGCCAAATAAAGCGCCGGTAGCCTGGTGCCAGAACCAGAGGATGGCCGAAATTGGCCAATACACGAAATTCAGCACGGTAGTGAAATCACTCCAATCAACGAATATGTGCAAATCGGCTCCGGCGCATATCAGCTGCCAGCAGAACCGAAGTCAGTCTTTTTCGAGGTTACCTGTGCAAGCGCCTAAACCACGAACTTAGCTGCGGATATTGTAAGGGCACAGGATCCCAGCCTCCTGGATGCCACGGCGCGCATTTCACAATCCGGGCAATTATCAACGGAATACTACGCAACAACCCATACTGTCGAAGCGCATTCAAACTGTATTGAGAACACGTTGGATCAAACCGACATGTAGAAGTGGGCTTCAGGCCGGAGATTTTCTGCTGGTAGAGGCGTACCAACTTTATAGCCAACCGCGTTGGCCAACTTTGTCGCTTCACGACATCTTCTTGACGATGTTTCACGTGAAACATCACCCACGCGACAGCGCGCGACGCATCGCCTTAGACAAATCCTTCTGCAATTTGTCCGAAGTCGCAGTAGCGGACGCGGGCAGTGCGCGAATAACAACCAAGTGCGTTTGATTCAGCTGAAGCTGTGGCGAGCTGCTCTCCGCGGTGGACGCATCATCGGTAAGTAAAGCTAACGCTGCATTGCGCAGCTTCCGAGATACAGCATGCCGGGTAACTGCATTACCAACGGACTTAGACACCACTAGGCCAAAGCGTGGCCCTCCAAAGCGAGCCAGCTGGGAAGTCTTACGCTCCATACTGTTCGCACTCGCTTCCACACCGAATTCCAATGCAGTATCAAATACGTGCACTACTAACGTGCGTGATCCCGCACGCGTGCCACGTCGTACAGCTAAACGAAAATCAGATGAAGACGTAATCTTCAAAGGGGAGGGAAGCATTGCGAATACCTTATCTAATAAAAAATCCGGCCGGAATGTACCGACCGGATTCTTATCAAACCTCTAACACGCGATTAAGCGCTCAGGCGTGCGCGACCCTTCTTGCGGCGAGCTGCAATGATGGCGCGACCGGAACGTGTACGCATACGGGTACGGAAGCCGTGCACACGCGCACGACGACGGTTATTCGGCTGGAACGTCCGCTTCGACACGGTTAACACTCCTTAAAATTCAACAAGACAGTGACAAATGCCAAAAGAATCGCAAACAAGGTGAGAACCTCATCCGGCAGCAGCACTGGCTTACACCGCTATGGTGAGAAGACCAGATCGGTACTGAACTTTCGGCATGGCTGTAGCTATATACAGCAGACTTGACAAGACTACGACGAATTGCCTTGTATATCCAAATCCAACACGGCAATTACAAAATTGTAATTTATAACGGCGCTGGTATCCGTGGTGGAGCGCCTCAAATCAATTCACACTTATCCACAACGATTCACAAGGAACGCACCTGCAATGTTGTGGATAAACTAGCACCTACTGTGTAGAACTATGAAGCGTCTTAAGCTGTTACAGCTGGTCATAAGCTTGATTTACATGCTTGTAATTTGTTTGCATCACCCCTAGGTGATGTGGATAGACTGTGTAGCAGTGATTCCGGGATCAAATTCCACAACTGTGAATAACAGTGTGGAAGACCAGTACGGCGCGAAAAAATGGCTGTGAATTGTCATTCCCACACGAATCGCCAACTATGCCAACTATTCGGCCTACACCGGATCCCCACACTGATAACGCAATTGGAAGAGGTACTGTGAGCGAGCTCGAGCAGGCGCGATCTATCTGGAAGCAAACCATCGAACTTCTTTCAGATAGCGAACAAGCAAAAGAGCTTGGCATAGAGCCCATCCAAGGCCGGCACAAGAGCCTGCTGCGTTCGATCATCCCTACCGGATATGTTCCAGGTTTCCTAGTACTTTCGGTACCTACCGAAACGCTTTTTACCCTGGTGCAATCCGAGCTCAACGAACGCATCGATAGTGCCTTAAGCGCCATCGAGGGCGAAGAAGCTAGTGCCACCATCGTGCTTGCCGCACCGGCCCCAGCAGCATCAGCCCCGGAAGCAGAAACCCCAGAACCAGCCACAACCGCATCCACCACACCGGATCAAGCTTCAGTAGAGCAGATGCGGCAGCGCCCCGGCGTTCACGTGGATCCCCCAGTGAATCATCCGGCCGATCAATCCTCTGCTGCCGAGCACGTTCGAGAAACCGAAGCGGCAAGCACTCCGTCGTCAGGCTCGAACTACCCTCACGCTGAATATGCTCACGCTGAATACTCGCACACGGAAGCATTCGTCGATCCTGCCCAGCGCGATCATAATGTGGCACCGCAGCGATCCCGGTTGGTTAACGCCCGTCGCGCAGGCACATTTTCCGATATACCGGCACAAATGGTGGATCCGGACAGCGAACCTACGCTGAACCCGGCCTACACCTTCAACACCTTCGTGATCGGACCGCAGAACAACTTCGCTGCAGCCGCGGCCTCAGCGGTGGCCGAAAGCCCAGCTCGTGCCTACAATCCGTTGTTCATCTCCGGCGGTCCCGGCCTAGGCAAGACCCACCTGCTGCACGCCATTGGGCATTACACGCGTCAGCTCTACCCGAACTATCGAGTGCGGTATGTCTCTAGTGAAGAGTTCACCAATGACTTCATTAATTCCGTGCGTGACGACGCCCAGGAGTCTTTCAAACGTCGCTACCGCGAACTAGACATGCTGATCGTGGATGACATCCAGTTCCTGGAGGGCAAAGAAGGTACCCAGGAAGAGTTCTTCCACACCTTCAATGCGTTGCACCAGGCGGATCGTCAGATTGTGTTGTCTTCGGACCGGCCTCCGCGCGAACTGCGCACTCTTGAAGATCGCCTGCGTACCCGCTTTGAATGGGGGCTCAGCCCAGATCTGCAATTCCCGGATCTAGAAACGCGTGTGGCGATTCTGTCGAAGAAAGCGCAGCTAGATAATCTCGATGTGCCTCACGAGGTGCTGTCGTACATCGCGGCGAATTCGTCCTCGTCGATCCGTGAGCTTGAAGGCTGGTTGCTACAGGTCAACGCGCGCGCCTCGCTGCTGAAGCAGCCAGTGACCATGGAAATGGCAGAAGAAATCGTCGGCGCAAATAACGCGGAAGTACATATCACCCCTGAACTGGTGATTTCTGTCTGTGCCGAGTACTACGGCTTTACTGATAGCGACTTGATCGGCCCTAGTAAGGTGCGCGCGATTGCTCATGCTCGCCAGGTTGCGATGTACCTCACCCGCACCATGAGTGAGATGTCTTTGCCTACCGTCGGCTCTTCATTCGGCGGCCGCGACCACACCACCGTGCTGTACGCGGAACGCAAAATCAAGAAAGAAATCTCGGCTCGCAAACCCATCACCGAGGAAATCAACGAGCTCACCACCCGCATCCAGGAATCTGGGCGGCGTCGTTAGCCAAATTCTTGTGATTAACCCCGGTGATTTTTGTGTATCAGCCTGTGTAGAACTGCCAAATTCTGTGGATAATCGCGGGTGGGCGAGAGTAATCCACAGAACTAGTCCTTGCTCCACAGTTGATTCACAGCTAGGTGAATAACAAAAACTGCCCGTCCACCTGCGCAGAACATCAAATTACACAAACTGCACACCCCCTATAACTACTACTCACTATTTATCTCTAAATTCTTGTGATTACTCATAGGCCTGTGCACTGATCCGCGCTTCGAAGAATGCAGTGAGCGAGCGCCCACAAGCGACTGCCAGGGATTACAAAAAGTTGCTACGCTTCTGGTTAAGTAAACGATCTTGATCTGTGATCTGATTAGAGAAGAATTTCGGTTGGTACGGGAGGAATCACCCTAGCTATGGAGCAAACAAGCGTGCGGTTTAGAGCTCAAAAAGATGACCTCTCTGAGGCAGTTTCCTGGGTAGCGCGTAACCTGCCAACCAAGCCAACCCAACCAATTCTTCGCGGCATGGTTTTCCAAGCTGACCACGACGGATTACAAGTAGCGGGCTACGATTACGAAGTCTCTACCCAGATTCGCCTAGCTGCCGAAGTAGCTGAAACCGGCCGCTTTGCCGTGAATGGCAAATTGTTCTCCGATATTGTGAGCAAGCTGCCGAACGCTCCAGTAGAAGTTGCACTAGACGAACGCAGTGTGAAGGTCACTTGTGGCAAGTCGAAGTTCGAGCTGCCCAGCATGACCTTGGAAGATTACCCAAAGTTGCCGGAAGTACCAGCTACTACTGGCACTTTAGATCCACAGCTGTTTTCCCAGGCTATTAGCCAAATTGCAGTAGCTGCAGGCAAAGATGACACCCTGCCAATGTTGACCGGTATCCGCATGGAAACCTCCGGCAACGAAGTTACCTTGGCTGCTACCGACCGCTTCCGCCTGGCAGTACGCACCTTCCAGTGGGATCAGGTTGCCGAAGGTGACGCAGAATTGCTGATTCCGGCCAAGACCTTGTCGGAGACTGCACGTTCGCTGGATACGCACAGCTCTGATCCTGTGACCTTGGCCTTTGGCGATGGCAGTGAAGGCAACACCATTGGCTCTGGTGGTTTGCTGGGCATTGTTGCAGCTCAGCGCCAAACCACTACGCGGTTGCTTGATGCGGAATTCCCTAAGTTCCGTCCGCTGCTGCCTAAAGCACATTCGTCGATGGCAGCCATTGCGATCGAACCACTGAAGGAAGCGATTCAGCGTGTATCTTTGGTTGCTGATCGCAATGCCCAGATCCGTATGGATTTCAGTGAATCGCAGGTAGTGCTTTCCGCTCAAGGTGATGAAGCTGGCCGCGCAGAGGAAGTCATCGATTGTGATTTCTTTGGCGAAGACCTGCTGATCGCGTTCAACCCGGGCTACCTCAAGGACGGCTTGAATGCCATCGATACCGATCGGGTAGTGATGGGCTTTACCCAGGCATCCCGGCCTGCGATTCTGATTCCAGAGCCAGAGGAAATGCCTACCGCCGACGAGCAAGGCATGTTCAAAACCCCAGAAACCTACTTCACGTACTTGCTGATGCCAGTGCGTTTACCAGGCTAATAGCTGCGCGCGGTGTATCTTCGCTATCTTTCGTTGCGGGATTTTCGGTCTTGGCCGGAGCTTTCCGTGGATCTACAACCGGGAATTACGGTTTTCACGGGACGCAATGGCTATGGCAAGACCAATATCGTAGAGGCAGTGGGTTACTTAGCTACACTGTCTTCCCACCGGGTGAGTTCTGATGCTCCTTTGGTGCGTGCGGGTACCAATTCGGCTCGGATTTCTGCCACTGCGATCAACGACGGTAGGGAGCTCACCGCCCACTTACTGGTGAAAGCCCAAGGCGCGAACCTAGCTCAGATCAACCGCACGCGCTTGAATAGCCCTCGAGAGCTATTGGGCACCGTGCGTTCGGTGCTGTTCGCCCCGGAAGATTTAGAGCTTGTTAAAGGCGATCCCGCAGGTAGACGCCGCTTTTTAGATGACTTATCTGCTTTACGACGCCCCTACCTCGCCGGCGCACGCCTGGAATACGAGCGCATCTTGCGCCAGAGAAATGCACTGCTCAAAGGGGCAGGAAGTGCTTTACGACGAGGCTATGATTCGGCCGAAGGGCAAGCAGCTTTAGCCACGTTGGATAGTTGGGACGAGCAACTCGCGCGGGTAGGAGCCAAGATCATGGTGGCTCGCGCAGATTTAGTGGCTGCATTACAGCCGTTGGTGGCTGGTGCTTATGCGACGTTGGCTCCAGCATCGCGTCCTGCTTCGATTGCTTATCGGCCGCAGCTAGATGGCATGGCGGTAGACCAGCAAACGTCGCCAGCAGATAGAGAAGCCGAGGTAGAAGCACTGCTTTTGATGTCGCTGTCTCAGCTGCGTCAGAAAGAAATCGACCGCGGCATGTCCTTGGTGGGTCCGCACCGCGATGATCTGGATCTGATTTTGGGTAATACCCCAGCCAAGGGTTTTGCCAGCCACGGTGAGACCTGGTCTTTTGCGTTGTCGCTGCGGCTCGCGGCGTATCAATTGCTCAAAGATGAAGGCCCCGAACCGATTTTGATTCTCGATGACGTGTTCTCCGAATTGGACCGCGCCCGTCGTGAAGCGCTGATCAAAATCGCGGTGGAAGCCGAACAGGTACTTATTACTTCCGCGGTGGGAGAGGAATTGCCCGAGGCGCTGCGCGAGGCTGCCGCGACGGTAGGCGTGGATACCCATGTGGTGACGGTACGCGATACCGATTCAGGTCGAATTTCGGTGCTTGACGACGAAAACCGCGTCGCTGATCAGGATGCACGCGATGAATAATCCGCAGCCGGAAGAGGATCTGGTTACGCAGACGTTCCAGCACATGCGGCAGCATGCTAAAGACCAGGGATTTAAACCGCCATCGTTATTGCGGCCGGTGCGGTCCAATGTGGATTTAACGGGTACGAAGTTTGCCGCCGGTGCTGGTGCCGCTGATGCCGGTGCTGCTGTTGATGCCGATGCTGCAGCTAAGCCAGAAAAACCGCAGGTCAAAGACGTGCGCGGTATGCCCATTCCGGAGCGGTTGTTGCGTAATCGCGGTGTGAAAGTGCCAGTTCGTAAAGAACGTCGGCCAGCGCTGTTAGGTGATATTTTTGCGCAGCAGGCCAAGGAACGGCATTGGCGACGCAATATTGCTCATGGAGCGATCATGACTCGGTGGCCTGCGATCGTGGGCGATGTACTAGCTGCCAACACGGAAGTACGTGAGTTTTCAGACGGTGTGTTGGTGGTTGAATGTGCCTCTACTGCGTGGGCGACTCAGCTGCGGCTGATGCAGTCGGAGATTTTGAGCAAGATTGCCGTGGAAGTAGGCGACGGCGTGATCGACCAACTGCGGATCTTGGGACCAAAAGCGCCGAGTTGGCGTAAAGGGCGGCTCCACATTAAAGGTCGCGGGCCACGTGACACTTACGGGTAGATTTTCACCACTCTGATATGGCTCAAATCACGTTTATCGCTTAGCTCGCCGGTTGATATTTTTATATTTTCGCCGTTTTGCCGTTTATTTGCCGTTTTTAGGCGTTCAGAGGCCGCTTCAGTGGGGACCTACTGATTTAAGGGGTATTATGGTCTAAGATTTAAATTTCAGAATTTTTGTCAGAAGGAGACCGGCTTTACCGTGGTAGCAAGCGATAAGTCTTATGATGCCTCTTCCATCACGATCCTCGAGGGCCTCGAGGCAGTGCGGAAGCGGCCAGGTATGTATATCGGTTCTACCGGTGAACGCGGCCTGCACCACTTGGTGTGGGAAGTTGTAGATAACTCAGTCGATGAAGCGATGGCGGGCTACGCCACGAACGTCCAGGTGACGTTGTTGGCTGATGGGGGAGTCCAGGTTACCGATGATGGTCGTGGTATTCCCGTCGAGATGCACCCCTCTGGTGCGCCTACGGTGCAGGTAGTTATGACGCAGCTGCACGCCGGCGGTAAGTTCGACTCCGATTCTTACGCCGTGTCGGGTGGTCTCCACGGTGTGGGTATTTCGGTGGTCAACGCGCTGTCTACCCGCGTGGAGGCAGAGATTACTCGTGACGGTTACGTCTGGGAGCAGAATTTCACCCGCGCGGTTCCCGACGAACTCGTTCAGGGCAAGAAAGCTCGCGGTTCGGGCACCACGGTTCGTTTCTGGCCAGATCCAGAGATCTTCGAAACCACGACGTTCGACTTCGATACCATTTCCCGTCGTCTGCGCGAGATGGCATTTTTGAACAAGGGCTTGACGATTACGCTTATCGACGAGCGGGTATCGGAAGCTGACTTAGAAGCTGAAAAGCTGGCTGCGGAATTGGACTCTGAAGCAGCTGCCGTGGCTAAAGATGCTGAAGAGCAGGAAGCCGAAAAGCAGGAAAAGGAAAAGCAGCCGAAGATTAAGAAGGTTGTGTTCCACTTCCCGAATGGCCTGAAAGATTACGTCGAGGCGCTAAATAAGTCGAAGACGGAGATCCACCCTTCGATCATTAGCTTTGAAGCTACTGGCGACGATCATGAGGTCGAGATCGCCATGCAGTGGAATTCGGGCTACAGCCAGTCTGTTCATACCTTCGCGAACACCATTAATACCTTCGAGGGTGGTACCCACGAAGAAGGTTTCCGTGCGGCTTTGACCTCCTTGATGAACCGTTACGCCCGCGAGCACAAGTTGCTGAAAGACAAAGAACCGAACCTTACGGGTGACGACTGCCGCGAGGGTCTCGCAGCAGTGATTTCGGTGCGAGTAGGCGATCCACAGTTCGAAGGTCAGACCAAGACCAAGCTGGGTAACACAGAAATTCGTTCGTTTGTGCAGCGCATGACCAACGAGCACATCAGCCATTGGCTCGAGGCTAATCCCGCTGAAGCAAAGGCGATCATCAACAAGGCGATTGCTTCTGCACACGCACGCCAGGCTGCCCGTAAGGCTCGCGATCTGGTGCGCCGTAAGTCTGCTACCGATTTGGGTGGTCTGCCAGGCAAGCTTGCGGACTGCCGTTCGAAGGATCCAAAGCAGTCTGAATTGTTCGTGGTGGAGGGCGACTCCGCAGGTGGTTCCGCTAAGGGTGGCCGCAACTCGATGTTCCAGGCTATTTTGCCTCTCCGCGGCAAGATCCTGAATGTGGAAAAAGCTCGCTTGGATAAGACTTTGAAGACCGCCGAAGTACAGGCGATCATCACTGCATTGGGTACGGGCATTCACGACGAGTTTGATATCTCCAAGCTGCGGTATCACAAGATTGTGCTGATGGCCGACGCGGACGTCGACGGCCAGCACATTGCTACCTTGCTGTTGACTTTGCTGTTCCGCTTGATGCGTCCACTGATTGAAGAAGGTCACGTCTATCTGGCACAGCCACCGCTGTACAAGTTGAAGTGGGCTAAGGGTGAACCTGGTTATGCGTACTCCGATGAAGAGCGCAACCAGCTGCTTGATGAAGGTCTAGAGCAAGGTCGCAAGATCAACAAGGATGATGGCATCCAGCGCTACAAGGGTCTTGGCGAGATGAATGCCTCCGAGCTCTGGGAAACCACCATGGATCCAGAAAACCGTGTGTTGCGTCGCGTAGCTCTAGAAGATGCGCAGCGTGCAGATGAGTTGTTCTCTATCTTGATGGGCGACGATGTGGCTTCGCGCCGTTCCTTCATTACCCGAAACGCGAAGGATGTTCGCTTCCTAGACGTTTAGCCGTTAATCCATCGCGAATCGGCTACGCGACCTTCGTGCTGCGGGTACGGTGCGAGATATGACTAGCACCCCAAAACAAGCACGCACGCACCACGAAGGTCAGAAGCAAAATGAAGCGAACGACGCAGTTCGGATCCAAAGCGGTCAGACCAAGACCGTTACCTTGCCTGATGGATCCGTTACGCCCTATGTTCTTTATCCCTCGGTAGATGCTGATGCATCCCGGGGGATTGTCATTATCTGGCCCGGTTTTGGCATGGGAGCACGGTATTTCCGTCCTATCGCAGAAGAATTGAGCCAGCGAGGATTTTCCGTTCTCGCCGCTGAACTTCGTGGGCAGGGGGAGCAAACCGCTGTTGCCAAGGAAGGTTACGGCTGGGGTTATCCAGATTTAGTAAATGAGGATTATCGGACTGCAGTCGATGTTTCACGTGAAACATTCGGCGACGATTTGCCGGTCTACTTCTTGTGTCATTCACTAGGCGGCCAAGTAGCGACCCTCTATGCCGCGTTAGCCGTGGAGCAGACCAATTACGATAAGCGTTCTGCAGTCGGGGAGGTTACTGGTCCATCCGACGCTGCCGCCACAACCGACCCAGCCGCTGCTATCGACTCAGCCACCGCTACCGGCGCTACCGACACCGCCAAGCACAACACCGATCCTGTCATATCGCCGCTCCCCGAAGTAGATGGCATCTTCTGTGTTGGCTCCGGCGAACCTCACCATATTCATTTCACTGGAAAAATCCGTACAAGGTTGCGGATCGGTGCACGTTTGATGCCTCTGGTCGCGAAGTATTTAGGGTATTGGCCGGATGGGAAATTTGATATTGCCGGATATGGTCGCCAACCCAAGCCCTTGATTACCCAATGGGGTCGGTTTGGCCGCACAGGGCAATGGTTTGTGGATCCAGCACCGGATGCAATGTCTAATTCGGCGACAGGCTCGGTGAATAATTCTCTGGTTGCATCAGAAAGCTGCCAGGAACAAGCTTCAGAAGACATTCAGTCCGTCATTACTATTCCTGTACTATTTTTAACTTGCGCCGGTGACGAGGATTGTCCGCTACCTTCCGCGCAAGCACTAGCCAAGCGGTATCCAGGTGGAGCACCAGTCGAGTTCATTGATGAACCCTTAGGGCATAACCGGTGGGCGCGGCAACCGAAAACTATTGCAGACCGCTTTGAAGCATTCGTTGCTGCACACACAACAAAATAGCAGCGAGCACATCATTATGAGCTTCTAACGGCTGTAGCTGCATGGCGGTAGTGGTTAAAAATTCAGCAGACTTCTGCTTTGCTTCCTTGGTGGCAGGAAACACCGAGATACCAGCGATTGCCGGATCCAGTGCCGCAGCGAGAACTGGAATCGCAGCGATATTCGAAATTCTGGTGTGGAATTGTTCGCACACTTCATCTGCGATAAGTAACACTTCTTCGGCAGTCAAGGTCGTCGCGCCCAAGGGGCTAGCGCCAACCGGAGCATTCAACGAACCCAGCGCATTAATAGGGGAGTAGGGATCCACAGGCACACCACTATTCGTTAGAGCCCAAGTCCGATTCTGCTAACAGCCGATAGTGCAGCTGGCGGTAAGAGGAAACCTCGGCTTTAGCTAGTTGCCGAATTTCCGTCAGACGAACATGCCTTGCGGCTGTCTCTACGATCGCCTGTGCTGCTGCTTCTTGTTTTGATAGCCCCTGGGTGCGTGCCAACAAGGTCAAGGCAGCATCTTGGTTTTGCGTTAGCCGAAGTGTCATTGCCATATCGGCCAGTATAAGCGTGCAAACTCTTCACTTGGTATCAGACTGGTATCAAAAACTGACGGTTATCGTCGTAAGCGCCCTGTAAAACGCCGTAAACTGGAATGTCGTGAGCGATCAAACAAACGACGGCACCCTATTCGGTGCCACTCCAGACGACGATAAGATTCGTCCGATCGACATTAACGCGGAAATGCAGTCGAGCTATATCGACTACGCGATGAGCGTTATTGTTGGCCGTGCGTTGCCTGAGGTGCGCGATGGTCTGAAGCCAGTACACCGTCGCATCCTCTATGCCATGTTCGACAACGGCTACCGGCCAGAACGTGGCTATGTGAAGTCCGCGAAGCCGGTTTCGGACACCATGGGTAACTACCACCCACATGGTGATACCGCGATTTACTACACCATGGTGCGTATGGCACAGCCATGGTCGATGCGTTACCCGCTAATCGACGGCCACGGTAACTTCGGTTCCCGCGGTGACGACGGCCCGGCAGCTATGCGTTACACCGAGGCGCGTCTGACCCCACTGGCCATGGAAATGGTGCGCGATATTCGCGAAAACACCGTAGATTTCCAGCCCAACTACGATGGCCGCACCACTGAACCAATGGTGCTACCTTCGCGTGTGCCACAGCTGTTGATGAATGGCTCCGGCGGTATTGCCGTCGGTATGGCAACCAACATCCCGCCACATAACTTGCGAGAAGTTGCCGACGCCATCACCTGGTGCCTGGATAACCCAGATGCTGATGAAAAGACGGCTCTCGATGCCGTGATGGAACGCATTAAAGGCCCGGACTTCCCAACTGCCGCTCAGATCGTAGGCGATAAGGGCATTAAAGAGGCCTACACCACTGGCCGTGGTTCCATCCGCATGCGCGGTGTTACTGAAATCGAACAAGAGGGCAACCGCCAGTCGATTGTGATTACCGAATTGCCTTACCAGGTCAATCCGGATCGCATGATCGCAAACATCGCTGACCAGGTAAAAGACGGTCGCCTTGCTGGTATTGCCTCGATCGACGATGAATCCAACCTGAAGTGGGGCTTGCGTATCGTCGTTCGACTCAAGCGCGATGCCGTGCCGCGTGTGGTGCTGAACAACCTGTACAAGCACTCGCAGCTGCAAACCAGCTTCGGTGCGAACATGCTGTCCATCGTCGATGGCGTGCCACGTACGCTGCGCATCGATCAGATGGTGCGCCAGTACGTTGACCACCAGATCGAAGTGATTATCCGGCGTACGCAGTTCCGCTTGGATGAGAAGGAAAAGCGCGCGCACCTGTTGCGTGGTCTGGTTAAAGCACTGGATATGTTGGACGAGGTTATTGCGTTAATCCGCAACTCGGCCACCGTTGATACCGCACGCACTGGCTTGATTGACTTGCTGGACATCGACGAGGTGCAGGCAGATGCCATCCTCGCGATGCAGCTGCGTCGTCTGGCTGCCCTCGAGCGCCAGAAGATCATCGATGAATTGGCAGCAATCGAAGAAGAAATCGCTGATCTGAAGGATATTCTGGCCAAGCCAGAGCGCCAGCGCCTCATCGTGAAGGAAGAGCTCCTCGAGGTTGTAGAAAAATACGGCGACGAGCGTCGTACGCAAATTGTCGCTGCCGACGGCGACGTCACCGAAGAAGACCTCATCGCTCGTGAAAACGTGGTGGTTACGATCACGTCGACTGGATATGCCAAGCGCACCAAGGTCGATGCCTACAAGGCGCAACGTCGCGGCGGTAAGGGTGTGCGCGGGGCAGACCTGAAGCAGGACGACATTATTCGTCACTTCTTCGTGTGCTCCACCCACGATTGGATCCTGTTCTTCACCAACCTAGGCCGCGTCTACCGCCTGAAGGCCTACGAATTGCCAGAGGCAACGCGAGCCGCTCGTGGGCAGCACGTAGCGAACCTGCTGGAGTTCCAGCCAGGGGAGAAGATCGCAGAAGTGCTGCAGATCAGCTCCTATACCGACGCCCCTTACTTGGTGCTGGCTACCAACGAAGGCAAGATCAAGAAGTCGCGTCTGGAAGACTACGAGTCTGCGCGTTCCGCAGGTCTGATCGCCATTAACTTGCGCGAAGGAGACTCGCTGATTGGTGCCCGCCTCTGCCACGCCGACAATGACATCTTGCTGATCTCCGAGCAGGGTCAAGCAATTCGTTTTGAAGCTAACGACGACGCCCTGCGCCCAATGGGTCGCGCCACTGCGGGCGTGCAAGGTATGCGCTTCAAGGGCGACGACAAACTGCTGTCCATGGTGGTCGTTGAAGAAGACCAAGATTTGTTGGTGGTTACCACCGGTGGCTACGGCAAGAAGACCAAGCTGAGCGAATACACTGCACAAAAGCGTGGTGGTGTCGGCGTACTGACTTTGAAGTACGACAAGAAGCGCGGTCGCCTAATGGGTGCCTTGGTGGTGGATAACGACGATGAAATCTTCGCCGTTACCAGCGCCGGCGATATCATCCGCACTCGGGTCAATGAGATCCGCGCGACGTCGCGAGCTACTAAGGGCGTACGCTTGGTTAACCTCGCCGAAGGCAATGAAGTGCTTGCCATTGACCGCAACGTGGAACAAGAAGGCGAAGAAACCGCATCCAAGGTTTCTGAAACCGGAACGTTGGAAGTGGTGAATACTCGCCCGGGTGGCACCTCGGCTACAACCGCCGATGCTGATGCATCAGGCGCAGGAGGCGAGGAGTAATCCACGATGGCAACAACAACGTTGAGCGTGCGACGCATTAGCCCGTGGTCCGTATTTCGGATCTCGGCTGCGTTGGGTGCCATTGGATTCTTAGTCTGGTTGATTGCAGTAGGCCTGATCTACTTCGTATTAGAAGGGATGGGCTTCTGGAGCCGCTTCGCCGAACTAGCTGGTGGGGTAGATGGCGTATCACCCGGCTGGGTGCTAGCCGCTGCCGCCGGTATAGGCGTGCTGTGGTGGATCCTATGTACCGCACTCGCAACGCTCGGTGCCTTTATCTATAACGCCTGTACGGACTTTGTCGGTGGGGTAGAAGTAATGGTTAAGGAATAAGCTGGCGGATAGTCCACTATTATTTGATCGCGAATTATCCGCTCTGAACTGGGGATTTGTACAAAACCCTAATTTCGGGTTAAGTTATATCCCGGTTCAGGGGCCTATAGCTCAGGCGGTTAGAGCACTTCGCTGATAACGAAGGGGTCGGAGGTTCAAGTCCTCCTAGGCCCACTCCGAGAACCAAACAGATTTGTTAATCACTATGAATCTGGTAAAGTTCATCGGGCACTGAAACGGGGCTATAGCTCAATTGGTAGAGCACCTGCTTTGCAAGCAGGAGGTCAGGGGTTCGATTCCCCTTAGCTCCACAACATGATCCTCGGTCGAAAGGCCGAGGATTTTCTTTTTTCTACAGCCATGGGATTGAGCTACAGAACTGATCTGGAGCTAGACAACCGTATAAGGTAACTAGAACACAGTTTGATGCGATAGTTCAGATCTATTAGATAAGAATCGGTTCCAGATGATTTCTTCTACGGATTCGGTGGATCACCGAACTCAGTCACCTCATGAACGCGGAGTAGATCGCGGAGGTAACGAGCGCCACGTTCCCACTTCTGTGTACCGAGTATTTGTCAGTGGTGGCTCACCGCTAGCGACGTGCTTTTTAACCATCGTGCTCGGCCTGCTGATTTATTGGTTTTATCAGCCGAAAGCCTGGGGGGGTGTTCCTATGTTGATGTCAACTCCTGCGGCGTGTTTTTGCGGGGGTTGCTTTGGCCGTGTTGATGGTGTCTTTTGGGCATGCTGTTGAGCCGATTGGGCTGTCGCCCGATCGGCTAGGGGTAGGTGGATGTTCTTAGGCTGCTGCTGCCTCCCGGGGTGTGGGAAGTTCTTGGTAGAGGTCACCGTTTCGCATCATGGCGAACAGGACGTTGAGCCGTCGTCGTGCGAGCGCGACGACCGCGGCGTTGTGCCTTTTGCCTTCTTTGCGTTTGCGTTCGTAGAATTGCCGGGAACGCTCGTGGAATCTGATCGATGCAAAGGACGATTGCCATAGGGCGTTCTTTAATTTTTTGTTACCCGCCCGGTTAGGCGAGCTTGACATGATCGACGTGCCCGACTGATTCGTTCGCGGTGACAGGCCTGCGTATGAGGCGAGATGAGCTGCATCGGGAAAGTCGGACATGTCGCCGACAGACATAAGGATTTGTGCAGCACTGCGCGCACCGATGCCTGGCATGGACAACAAAATCTCAGTCTGGGGGATGTCCTGGATCAGGGTGAGCACCTGATCTTCGACCTCTTTGCGGTGCTCGAGTTTCGCTAGAGCATCTTTGGCAGACATTGCTACGCCGAGCTCAGCGAATTCTGCACCGGCGATGGCGACGGTTTGGGTGGTGATCGCCGCGAGCATGGCGTCGATGATCGGTTCGGGGTTGCGAGCCTTGTGACGTCGAGCGAAGGTCATGAGGCGGGCTTTGCCGATGCGACGAATTTTGGTGGGTCCACCGTATTTCGCCAACAGATGCAGGATCCATTTGCGGTGAATAATCTGCCCGCGCAGGACATGTTCGAACGCGGGATAGGTCCCGACGAGTGCGGATCTGATCTGGTTGATCAGGCGTGTGTAGGCTCTTGTGAGGTCTTCGTCGATGCCGTTGAGTACTTTCAGCTGGAGGAAAACTTCGTCGATACGGTCGACGCTGCGTAGAGCATCAGGCAGGTTTAGTCCCGTGTGGGCGATGATGTAAGCGTCGCGCACGTCTGTTTTCGAGTTACCGACGTGGACGCGGGATAACTGCCGCATAGCAAGCCCTGGCAGGTAGCGAACATCAGCGCCGACGGCCTGGGCGACCGCGACGGTCAGCCTTCCGATGTTGTTGGGCTGATCGACGACAACCAGGACCTTGGCCTTGTTGGTGAGGAACCTGCCGAAAAGCGTGCGCAGCGAGCCTTCGTGCTGGTTGATGCGTTTGGATAGCACTTGCGTTCCTTGGGAATCAAGGACGCAGGCGTGGTGGAAGTATTTTCCGACGTCCATGCCGATGACGTAGTCATAGGCCATGAGTGGGTGCCTCCTAGCGATGATTGGGCTTTGGATAGTTGAGCTTCATCGCTGGGGGTGGTCGGACATACTTGCGCTGGCATCCACATTACTGTGAGACCTCATGCCGCCTGGGCCGGGTCAGGTTCCTATTAGCAGTTCGAGTATGCCACTGCCTTCGGCGGCATCACCCCCCGGATCATTGAGGACAGGGCGAGAATGAGCCATACCGAAGCCAGCGACTAGTTCCGCGGTCCTTCCGGACGGTGGGAACGGACATAAACTTAGCCCACGCACTCGGGTGAGGGACTAAGGATCATCGGTGCCCTGATACGGAACTGCTAACAACGTAATGGGGGGGGGCCGATTGGGCGTCGCTGTGGATTGGCGGCAAGCTATATGCCGAAGGTAACTATGGCGACCTGTACGCATATTGTTCGGATAATTTTGCTTTGCCGTGCAATGAGCGCTGGGAGCAACATGCCTTAACCATAGATAGGCCTTTTGCGCATCCCTTTGTCCATGCACCAACCGTGGCATTAATTATGTCGTGGTTCACCAGCTTTGGAACTTTTGCTGGTTCACTGTCGGTGGTCACGGCAATTAGTAGCTTCGCTATCCCCGTGATTGTGGCTGCAAGCTATTACTTGTGGGCTCGCAAGCATATTGCACCGCTGCTGTTTATTCTTCTGACCACCCTGGTGGCGGCAAGTACCGCGATGCAGCAATCAGTGTTTCTGGGTCAAACATCACCGTTGATTCTCGGACTGATCATTGCTGGTTTGGCATGCGCTGTGCGCTGGCCGTATCTAGCCGGTGTTTTGATTGGCAGTGCAGCTGCAGTGAAACTGACTCCACTGGCAGTCATTGCACCGTTGTTATTGCGCAGAGACACTCGACGCTCTGGGATTACTTCTGCCGTCGTAGCTGCATTCGTGCTACTGGGATCGTTCCTATTTACCTCTCGGGACATCACCCGCGATTGGATGGATACCATCTCTGAGCTCTCGTCCTATGCTTTGCCGCATCCGGGTAATCAGAGTTTGGTCTCGTATGTGTACCGCGCCGATTCGGTGGGCTGGGCAATGATCCCGCTCAACAACGAAATCGATAGTACGGTACAAACCTTCGTATCAATTTTCGTGTTGCTCGTCGTCGCCGGCTCCTGCTTAGTTGCCTGGTTGCTGCCACGTTATGGGCTAGCCATCTCAGCAACGTTGATCCTGTGTGTTCCGGCAGTGATGTCCGGCATCTACTGGAGCCACTATTCGCTATTGTTCGTCCCTCTGATTATGGGCACGTTTACTCTGGCTCGGCGCGAACCAGTGTTGCTGTGGCTGCAAGGGCTAACAGTGCTACTTTTCTTTCCTCCTGCGTCGGAATCAGTGTTCGGCAGCGGGTTTGCACTGCCGTTTCATTATTCGATTCTGTTGGGCAGCATTATCAGCATCGTTCTATTCGTCATTGCAGTGGCGCTCTGGCTGAACAAGCATTCGACGCAACCGCCTCGGGCCAATTCCGGGCAAAAGGAAATCCACTACCGCACCAATGCTAACCAGCTATTAGGTCAACACCGCGTGGTAGTGGATTAATTACCAGCTTTTACAGCTTACGCAGTTTACTTCTGCTGTGGCTTCTGGCTTGGCTTTGGCGCGCGAGCGCTACCTGGCTTTGGAGTATTAGGCTTCTTCGCAGCAGGCTTCTTCTGCTCTGCCTTAGCTTCCTCGGCTTTAGCCTGAGCCTTGTCAGCTACCTTCTCGGCCTTATCTTCAGCAGCCTTCTTAGCTTCGTTCACACGAACTTCAGCCTGGCCTTTAACTTCATCAGCCTTGTCGGCAGCCTTTTCAGCCTTAGCTTCAACCTTCTTGGCAGCGTCGTCAGCTTTATCAGCAGCAACGTCGGCAGCTTCTTCGGCCTTCTTCTTAGCGTCTGCAGCTACATCCTTAGCAGCGCCGGTAACCTCGTTCGCCTTGTTCTTAATAGGCTCGGAGTTCACGGGCAGCTTGTCTTCCTGGCGTAGCTTCCACACCAGAGCAGCAACCGCACCAGCAACAAGCGCGAAAATAACGGTGCCGGTAGCAACGCGGCCACGCTTTTCACGCTTAGCCTGCTTGCCGGAAACCTTATCAACAGTTGCCTGGGACTTCTTACGCAGATCCTTCGAAACCTTGCCGGACTTCTTTTCAGCCTGCTTCTGCAACTTAGCAGCCTGCTTCTGAGCCTTACGAGACAGCTTCTTGCCCTTACGGGAGAGCTTCTTCGATTCCTTCTGACCCTGCTTCTTCCAATCGTCAGCCACAGACTTCAAGTCCTTCGAAGCGGACTTCGCCGCAGCTTGCACCTTCTTAGAAGCGCTTGCGACGTTAGATTCTGCTTGATCGGAAAGATCACCTAAACGGGACGAAGCCTTGTCCCGGTTCTTTTCGGCAACCTTCTTAGCGTCCTGGAGAGTGTCGTACAATTCTGCCTGCTTCTTATTCTTGTAATCGCCGTACCAATCAGCAGCTTTCTTAGCGCCCTGGTACGCGAGTATTGCGTTTCGCATGTACATGCTATCTTCCTTCGTTACCTCACTAGGGAACAGTTATTGATAGCTAGCATACAATTTTATGCTAATTTTCCGGGGCTTTCCGACGGCTTCTACAGGCGCGTATTAATCCACTTGCCTTCCAATAGGCAGGTATGGTGGTGGCCGTGAGTATTAAAACCGCTACTGCAACCATGCACACCAACTACGGTGACATCGTGATTGACCTATTCGGCAACCACGCACCGCAAACTGTAGAGAACTTCATTGGTCTCGCAGAGGGCAGCAAGGATTACAGCTCGCAGAATGCGTCTGGATCCGACGAAGGCCCGTTCTACGATGAGGCTATTTTCCACCGCATCATCGCTGGCTTCATGATCCAGGGTGGCGACCCATTGGGTACCGGCACCGGCGGACCAGGCTACATTTTCGACGATGAGATCCACCCAGAACTCCAGTTCGATCGCCCATACCTGCTGGCAATGGCAAATGCCGGTAAGCGCGGTGGACGCGGCACCAACGGTTCGCAGTTCTTCATCACCGTAGTGCCCACCCCACACCTCAACGGCAACCACACCATCTTTGGCGAAGTAACCGACACCGAGTCCAAGAAGGTAGTAGATCAAATTTCCCGTGTGGAGACCGATCGCTTTGACCGCCCAGTAGAACCAGTGGTTATCACTTCGGTAGAAATCCAGAAGTAACAGCTACTTCGTAGCCGCTTAGGATCCCCAGCAATGCTGGGGATTTTTTTATGCCTCAGACGATGGGCGGACGGGGACGACGGTGGACGGCGATGACGGGGAAAGTGCGACGGCACTCGAACACAGCAGTGTGACTTTGAAGTTGGGATTTAGGGGTAGTGGGGGTAGGGAAGTTATAACCATTTCCACAAGCCTGTGGATAACTTTGGTGTGTAGAAACCGTGGTCGCGTGGGACAATTGGGACGGTTGAGAGTTAGAGTGAAAAAGAACTTGCGGGACCCGTTAGGGCACGGTTGTTTATCCCCAACCCTGTGCACAACTGTGGATAATAACAAACTTGTAATTTAGAATTTTTTCAGATTGTTCCACTGATAGCCGTGCATGTGAGGTTTTTGGGCAACTTATCCACTGTGAAAGCTAGTTGTGCACATAGTTATCCACAGGCTGTGAATGTTGTGAGTGAACTAGCAGTGGTCCAAAACTGTATTTAGATCCAAAATGGATAGCCTGCAAATCTTTCGCGGGTGTCGCGGCAGTACTGAAAACTCGGTACTCAAATTCCACAAATTACAAAGCTGATATTCAGGGAACTGTGGATAACTTCGCTACTATTGTGAGTGATTTTTCGGCTTCTATTGTGAGCCTCAAGGTTTTATTCAGGGGTAGCTGCCGGGGGTAGGAAAACCAAGCACTCTAGGCATCCTCAGGGCATTCTCTTAGGCATCAAAAAATCCCGATCTCTGCTTCAGAGACCGGGATAGTGGCGATTGTGTCAGCGTCGTAAGCGCTCTACCAGCTTTAACAGCGCGTGTTACTTCCAGCCCATCGTCATCAGCAAGCCAACAATAAAGAGGCCAAATCCGATGGCGTAGTTCCAAACATTCAAGTTCGCCATGAAGCTAATCTCGGGGCCGGCGATGTAGAAAACCACCAGCCAGCTCAGGCCGATCAGGATGCAGCCAAACATCAGGATCTTGTACCAGAGTGGAGTAGAGGTGGTGTTGATCTTTACCGGCGTCCGGCTGACACCAGCAGCATTGCTAGTAGTAGTGGAACGGTCAATCTTGGCCTTTGGCATGATCTCTCCTATAAACCGCCGGTAGTATGTCGCACTACAATCTAGCAGTAAGATGTGCTTTTATGCGTATCCTTGTCGTCGATAATTACGATAGCTTTGTCTTCAACCTAGTGCAGTACATCGGGCAATTGGGTGAGCAGACAACTGTCTGGCGTAATGATGACAAGCGTCTCGCCGATGTGGATACGGCCGTACAGCAGTTCGATGCTGTGATGCTTTCGCCAGGGCCAGGAGCTCCGTCGGAAGCTGGTTATTCCAAGGACGTCGTTGAAGCATGCGCTCGGCACCAGATCCCACTGTTAGGGGTGTGCCTCGGCCACCAAGCAATTGGGGAAGTATTCGGCGCCACCGTAGTGCGTGCAGATGAGCTGCTCCACGGCAAGACCTCGCAAGTAACTCACGACGGCACCGGCGTCATGCTGAACGTCAGTTCCCCGTTTATTGCGACTCGGTACCACTCGCTGACTGTAGATCCCGCGACGCTTCCCGACGAATTAATTGCCACTGGCTACACCGATTCAGGCATGCTGATGTCGATGCGCCATGCCACGTTGCCAATTCACAGCGTTCAATTCCACCCAGAATCAGTATTAACGCAGTTCGGACACCGGATGCTGGCCAATTGGCTCACCCTTGCGGGCGGTATTTACCCAGATGACGTATTACACCCCTTGGAAAGCAAGCAGGCTGAATACAGCCGAGCATTCCTCGAGGCGCTAACGACAAACTAGTTAATCAACCCATCTAGGATCCCGCGGCCTTCGTCTTCACCGTTATCTCCCGGATTGATGCCTAGTTGGTAGACCACGATGGTGATCTCGCTGTCTTTGTTCACCATGGCATCGCGTCGTGGCTGCGTCGATTCCACGCGTCCCACCTGAGCGGGGTTCAGCGTATCGCGGGTTTCTTGGCGAATCGTTCCAGTGAAACCAGCGTCACGCAGGATCTGGTCGGCTTCCTCTACGGTTTTATCCCGCAAGTTCGGCATCCGGAACTGATTTCCGCGCGATACTTCTACCTCAACCGTGGTGCCCACCGTCAAAGTTTGACCAGCCTGCGGCGTCCGCAAAACTCGTCCCGCAGGTTCCGCAGAATCAACCTCGTTAACCTGCACCACAAATCCCATGGATTCCAAAGTGGTGCGCGCAGATTCCAGCGACTGGCCAGCTACATCAGGCACGGTAGCCATCTCTAGACCGGAGGAAACAGTCAGCGTCACCCGCGTTCCCTTATTTACCTGGGAACCAGCCGCCGGCGATTGTTCGATTACGTGGCCACGCGGAATTTCTTCGTGAGGCTCTTCACGCAGCGTCGGATCAACAGTCAATCCGGCTTCCTGCAGAATCCGGCGAGCATCTTCGGCAGGTTGATCCCGCACATCAGGGACGTCGGTAATTTCGGGTCCGGAAGAGACAATCAGCGTCACACTAGAGCCCCGCGCCAAATTAGATCCCACGGTCGGATCAGTACCAATTGCGAAGTTGCGTGGCACTTCCGGATCCGGCTGGAACTCCTGAGTCACCGCAAATCCAGCATCCTCCAGAGCCTTCTGCGCCTGTGTTGCATTCATACCCGCGACCTCCGGGATGGCAACAGACTGCTGCTCGGTCTCACCGGTAAACAAGTGGTAGGACGCAAAAGCCACCCCACCGGCCAGCAATACGGCCAGTACCGACCAAATAGCAATCACTCCGGCAGACTTCTTCTTCGTGTCTTCACCAGCGCCACCACTTGGCTGTACTTGCTGTTGCTGCCCGGTTCCAGGGGCATACGTTTGAGCTTCACGACGCTGTCCGCCATACGCTTGCTGATCATAGGCATGGCCAGCAAAGTCGGAGTCGTCGTAATCGTAGTCACTGCTTGCGAACGCAGTGGTAGGCGCATCATCGGCGTTACCCGCTGCAGCACCGGCGGCACCGGCGGCACCAGCCAATCCAGCAGCGCCAGCCGCACCAGCTGCTGCAGCACCCGCGGCACCTGCAGCTCCGGCGCCCTTAGTCCCAGCACGACCCATATGGGGTCGCGCAGCTAAAGGCACTTCCTTGCGTGCAATCCGGCGCAGCTCCTCGGCGAAATCAGCGGCTGAATCGTAGCGCTCCAGCGGATCCTTTGCCATCGCAGTTAGCAGCACTGCGTCGATAGCGCGTACTTCCTTGGCATCCAACGCTGGTAAGTACTTAGCCACCGAAGGCGGTGCGTCCTGCACATGCTGATAAGCCACGGACAGCGGAGTTTCGCCCGTAAACGGCGGCTGGCCCGTAATCGCTTCGAACAGCACACAGCCAGCGGAGTAAATATCAGAGCGTGCTTCTGCATTCTGGCCGCGTGCCTGCTCTGGCGATAGGTACTGAGCGGTACCAATCACCGCTGCGGTTTGCGTCATCGTGGTGGAATCACCCAAAGCGCGGGCGATACCGAAATCCATCACCTTCACTGCGCCGGTATTGGTCAACATGATGTTCGCCGGCTTAATATCACGGTGCACGATGCCAGCTTGGTGCGAAAACTCCAGCGCATCAACCACTTCCGCCATGATGGCAGCCGCACGATGGATCTCCATCGGACCTTCGCGACGCACAAGATCGCGCAACGTCTCACCCTGAACCAGTTCCATCACGATAAACGGGATGGTGCCCATCGGGCCTGCGGTTTCGCCAGTGTCATAAACCGAGACAATATTGGGGTGATTTAATACAGCCGCGTTTTTTGCTTCGCGACGAAAGCGTGCCAGGAAGTTCTCGTCGCGAGCTAAATCTGCCCGCATCTTCTTCACTGCCACGGAGCGACCAAGCAACTCATCTTCGGCGCGGAAGACATCAGACATGCCGCCGACGCCGATAAGCTCACCTAGCCGGTAGCGGCCAGAGAGTAGTTCTGCATCGTGGGACATGTTATACCGTTCCTCCGTAGTTCGAGATTGCCGTCAGGATTGAGGCAATGGCTGAGGTACTAGAAGAATACGCAATCGACGTAATACCAGGCAGATCCACAGTAACTAAACCGCGGCGCTCTAATTCTGTTGCCACCAAAGCTACTGCGCCTAAAAATAGCAGCAGCATCAGTAGAAATGCTAAACAACCAGGGGATTTAGCCTTCTTTTTCTTTGGCCGCCGCGGTGGAGGCAACGGAGGTGCTGGAACCGGACGTCGCTGTGCCCGCTGCGGCACCTGAGGCATCGGCGGCATCTGTGGCATCGCCGCACTGCCCGGGGCCATCGCACCTGTAGCACCAGTAGGTGCCGCGCCGGGATTGCGTGGCCGGGTCATTGCACCAAGCTCGTGAGTTGCCGGATTCGCCGCATTGGACTGGCGGTGTACCGCCGGCTGCACGCCAACCGGTTGTGGCGGACGGTTACCGGAACGTACTACCCGCACCGCCGAAGCAAGTTCCCGGCCATCCGCATAGCGACGCCGTGGATCCTTGCGCAGCATAATGCCCACCAGCTCACGGATATGCGGATGAATGCTCCGGGGCATGGGAGGCGGTGCGTTATTAATATGCGCCATCGCCACCGCCACCGACGTATCACCGGTAAACGGCCGCGTGCCCGTAAGCATTTCGTAGGCCACACAACCCAGCGAGTAAATATCCGTCGCAGGGCTTACTGGACGTCCCTGAGCCTGCTCCGGCGACACATACTGCGCCGTACCAACGACCATGCCCGTGCGCGTCAACGGCACAGCTTCGGCAGCTTTAGCAATACCAAAGTCCGTAATCTTCACCGTGCCACGTGGCGTAACCAGCAGATTGCCCGGCTTAATATCGCGGTGGATCAAATTCGCAGCGTGAATAGCAGAAAGCCCATGTGCGGTTTGCTCGATCACGTCCAGTGCCAGATCCGCTTTTAGATGTCGCTCACGACGCAAGAAGCTGGCAAGAGACTCGCCCCGGATGTATTCCATGACGATGTAACAGGCTCCGGCCCCACCACTGATGGTTTCTTCGAACCCATCGATACGGACCACGTTTGGGCTGTGGACAGAGCGCGCGGCTTTGGCTTCGTTGGCAAAGCGCAGGCGGAACTCTGCATCGTCGCTTAGCTCCTGGTGCAGCAATTTAATTGCTACGTATTCACCACGCAGGCGATCGTGAGCCAGCCAGACCGTGGACATACCACCGCGGCCAAGCAGCCGATCGATGGTATATCGGCCGTCGCCAACTAATCTTTGCAAGGTAGCCTGATCCACGGTTACCGACCTACTTGTTCCACAGCAGCAATCAGTTCGCGGCCCAGTGGTGCGGCCACACTACCGCCGGTAGCACCTTGGCCTTGCCCGCCACCGTTTTCCACGACTACGGCGACAGCAACATCGGAATCAGGGGCGAACGCGATGTACCACACGTGTGGAGCATATTCACCGCGAGTTTCGCCATGTTCGGCGGTACCAGTCTTCGAAGCGATCCGGGAGCCATTACCACCGGAGTTGTTCTCAGAACCGCGCATCAGATCAGTCATGATCGCAGCAGTATCTGGGTGAATGGCTTCGCCGAGTTCCTTAGGCTTGACCGTCTTTAGCGTGGACAAATCACGGCCGGTTACGGACTTAATCAAGTGCGGTTCCATCCGCACTCCGTCGTTAGCGATCGTGGCAGCAATCAGAGCATTGTCCAGCGGCGTGAACGAGACGTCGCGCTGGCCGATTGCCGTCTGTGCCAGGGCCGCATCGTCTGGGATCTCACCGATGGTGGATGGTTCCTGGCCGATGCCAAGGTTCTTGTAGGTCTCGCCGATACCCATGCGCTCTGCAACGGCGCGCAACGGATCCGCACCGGTATCGACGGCTAGTTCAGCAAAGGCGGTGTTACAGGACAGTGCGAAAGCCGTGCGCAACGTCGTGGTGCCGCCACCAGCGCAGGTCTGGCCGCCGTAGTTCTCCAAGGTGGTGTTGGTGTTCGGCAGGGTGATCTGCGAAGCAGCGGTCACCGAAGTATCTGGCGACGCCCCATTTTCCAACGCCGCGATTGTAGTGAGCACCTTGAACGTCGAGCCAGGTGGCAACGGACGCTGCGTCGTGTGGTTCAACAGCGGCGCATTCGAGTTTTCGTTGAGCGTTTGCCACACGGATTCGTCGTTTTGCGCAATGTTGTTCGGATTAAACGACGGGGTAGAGGCCATGGCGAGGATTTCGCCTGTCGACGGACGGATCGCCACCGAAGCCCCCACGTAACCGCGGGAAGCCAACCCCTGGTAGGCAGCCAGCTGCGCTTCGGGCAGCAAGGTTAGTTCCAGGTTGGCGCCACTGTTGGCTTTACCGGTGAGAGTGTCAATAGCCCGGGAGGCAAACAGCGACGGATCCGTGCCGTTCAAAATATCGTTCTGCGAGCGCTCTAGGCCTGCAGAACCATATTGATCAGACAGGTAACCCACCACAGCTGCGTAGGCTTCTGGGTTGGTTTCGTAGTAACGGTGATAGAAATCGTCGTCAGCTTTTTCCGAGCGCGCCAACACCTCACCGCCAGTGGAAATCTGACCACGCGGGCGCTGCTTATCCTCTAAGAATTGGCGACTGTTCAGCGGATTATTCGCGTACTTGTCTTCTTGGAAACCCTGTAGCCAGGTCATGTTGACCAGCAGCAGGAGTACCAGCACGAAGCTGAATATCAACACTTGATGGATGGATTTATTCATCAGAGGCACCTACCGTCCATGGTCGACGTGCAGAGTCCGAAATCCGCAGCAGGATCGCCAGTAAAATGTAGTTTGCCAGCAACGAAGAACCACCAGCGGACATAAACGGCGTGGTCAGGCCAGTAAGTGGCATCATCTTGGTCACGCCTGCAGCAACTACGAAAATCTGAATCGCCAGGGTGAGAGCCAGACCGGCAGCAAGTAGCTTGCCAAAGGAATCGCGCACCTGCATCGCGGTGTTAAAGCCACGGGAAATCAGAATTGCGAACAAGATAATGATGCCTGCTAGGCCTACGAAGCCTAGTTCTTCACCGAACGCAGCCAGAATAAAGTCCGAATGCGCCACGGGAATGTTTTGTGGATAGCCTTGACCCAAGCCGGTGCCAGTAATGCCACCCCAGCTCATGCCGAAAAGACCCTGAGAAAGCTGGTAGCCCGTGGAATCGAAGCTGGCTAGTGGATCAATGAAGTGCGAGACACGATCCTGGATCTTGTCTGACACCTGATACACACCAACGCCGCCAATAGCTACCAGGATCAAACCAATGATCAACCAGGATGGGCGACCAGAGGTGATGTACAGCATGCCCAGCACAGTGCCGAAGAGCAGGAGTGCCGGACCGAAGTCATTCTGCAGCGCCATAATCACCAGGGCGATACCCCAGACCACCAGGATCGGTCCCAGGTCGCGTAGACGCGGAAAGTCGATACCCATCACACGCTTGCCGGCGACGTTAAACAGCGAACGCTTATTCACCAATAGCTGTGCGAAGAAAATCAACAGCATGACCTTGGCGAATTCACCAGGCTGCACTGAAAATGGTCCGAGCGAAATCCAGATGCGGGCATCCGCGTTCACCGGCGATGGCCAGACCAAAGGCAAGGCCAGTAGGAATAGCCCAGCCAAGCCCAGCAGATAGGAATAGCGCGACAGTGACTTATGATCGCGCAACAGCACAATCACCGCGATAAACATCAGAATCGCAAGCACGGTCCACATCAGCTGGTTGCGCACCAAGCTAGTGTCTTTAGCCAGGTCAAGGCGATAAATCATTACCAGACCCAGACCATTGAGCGCTGCCGCTACTGGCAGTAGCGTCTGATCAGACCAAGGTGCAAAGTACCGCAGCACACCATGGGCAATACCGAAGATCACGGCAAAGCCACCGACGATATACAGCGGCTCGGGGGTGATGGTTTCGCTTTCCGCCAGTTCTAGAGACAACACAGCCAGCAGCGTCAGCCCCATCGAAAGGATCAGTAGCCACAGTTCAGCAGTACGCCGTGGCTTGGTTACCGGCTCCGAAGCAGTTCCAGTCATAACCACAATTACTCACCTGCCTCTGCGGGTAGTTCGCGGCAATTCTGGCCAGGCACGGAACCGGTGCCACTATCGCCGGGTGCAGGCGTTTGCGTGGTGGTGCGCTCGTTGCCGTTGCTGGAACCACCGTTGTCGCCCACAGTGAGGCACACAGGTAGTGCTTCTTCTGCTAGACGACGCAACTGTGCCGAGACTTCATCATAAGAATCGGCAGGCAACTCAGTGAGTTTAGAGCGTGCCGACGGAGCCAAGTCTTCGATATTCATCAAGTGGCAGTTGATGTCTTCCCGGTTGAGGGAAGGATCCTGTGGTTGCACCTGATTGTCATCGGTCAAACAGACGAACTGGTGGTGTTCGTTCAGGCTGCGACCGAAAATCGAATCATCAATGCCGTGGTGGACAACGATAAGGCCATCGTCGACCGCCAGGTAGTACATATTCTCTTTCTTATTCCAGCCCCACCAGCCGATGGCACCCACTGCGAGGATCAAAGCGGCGACCACCGTGATCACTAGCCAGCGCCCTTTACGGGGTTGTTCTGGCTGTGATGGTTCGGTAGTTACCGCTACTTGCTGTTGCGCTGCCGGGCGTAGTGCTGCCGCACGAGCTGCCGCGGTATTGGGCCGAGGTAATTCTTCGGCGTTGTTGTACACCGCACCAGCTAGTGCTGGATTCTGAGGTACGTCTGCAGTATCGGGCACGATGTCAGCCACAACGACGGTGACGTTATCCGGACCGCCAGAGCGCAATGCCAAATCAATCAGACGACTGGCAGCTTGCGCCGGAGTACCAGTACTTAACACTTCCCGGATGGTATCGCGCGAAACTGGATCCGAAAGCCCATCAGAGCACAGCAAATAGCGGTCGCCCCGGCGCACCTCACGGTACTGCAAAAACGGTTCCACCGGATTGCCAGTAAGAGCCTTCAAAATCACCGAACGTCGCGGATGAGTAGAAGCATCCTCCGGCGACAACTGGCCTTCATCCACCAAAGACTGCACATATGTGTCATCTTTCGTGATCTGCGTGAGCTCCCCATCGCGCAGCAGATAACCACGCGAGTCGCCCACATGACACAAGCCCAGACGGTCTCCGTCGAAAAGCAAAGCAGTGAGCGTAGTACCCATGCCCTCGTACTGGGCGTTGATCTCGATCTCTTCTGCAATCGTAGCGTTGCCCTCTGCAGTAGACATCGCCAACGTATCCAACAGATCCGCGCCGGGCTGATCCGCATCCAGCTTTGAGATCTCCGCGATCATCAGCTGCGAAGCAACCTCACCCGCAGCATGACCCCCCATACCATCAGCCAACGCCAGCAACCGTGGGCCGGCATAAGCAGAATCCTCATTGTTCTGGCGTACTAAACCGCGATCCGAAAGGGCGGCGTAATCCAAACTAAAACTCACGGCTGCAACCTCAACGTTGTGCGACCAATACGGATTTCCATACCTGGAGAAAGCTTTTCGGGCTGCTCAATCCGCTGCCCGTTTAAGAACGTGCCATTACGGGAATCCAAATCCTCCACAAACCACTCGCCATCACGAGGTAGCAAGCGGGCATGATGAGCAGACGCGAAATCGTCGTTAAGCACAAAAGAGCAATCATCAGCGCGACCAATCAAAATATCCCGCTGATTATCTAGGTTCATCCGCGAACCCGCCAAAGGTCCGGCAGTAACCAACAACTGGCGAGGCACCTGATTACGGTGGAACACCCCACCACGCGAAGCCACAGGCGCCGCAGCACGAACCGGACGCAAACCGGAGGCGCTATTGGCATCGGCACGCAGCGCGCGCATGGTCATCCAAATGAAGAACCAAATGACCACCAACACGGCAATCCGCGATAATAAGACGACTATCGCCTCCATGGTCCAGACCTCCTAAATTTGATAGCCCTGACAGCAAGCTCGAATAGTTCCTCCAGAAATCTGCAGCTGAACTACATCCGCTACTGGTGTAATTGTTGCACGTTTAGCGGATCTATTCTTATAGAGGATTAGCGAATCCGCACTTCGAGCACCGAATGGCCGATGGAAATCACATCGCCATCCGCCAGTAGCCACGATTCAATCGGGCCATCATTGACCACGGTGCCGTTCGTGGAATGCAGATCGACGAGGATCGCATCCCGGCCGTCCCAGGTAATTTCCGCGTGTTGGCGCGAAACTCCGGTATCGGGCAGGCGGAAATCGCTCGCCGTGCCGCGACCGATCACATTGGAGCCCGGGCGTACCTCGTATTGGCGGTTCGAACCATCTTGCAGCAGCAGCGTCACCGTGGTGCCACGCGTTGGTTGCTGCACGTGTGCGGAAGGTACGGAGTCATAAGGCACCGAGTCGTATTGCGCATATCCCTCGTGGCCCTCGCGTTGCACAGGAGCGGAGGACGCCGATCCAGAAGTAGCTAACGACGGAGGAACCTGCGCTGCAGCCGGCACTTGAACCGGACGAGACGCGGTACCAAAGACTTCTACTTCAGGTTCGCGTACCTCGGGTTCCCGGTAGGCATATTCGGTCTGGGAGCTATCGGTGCCTGGGTAGCTGTGGTCGGCGTCGGACTGATCTTGGCCGGTATACGGCTGGCTGGGCTGAGAGTCTGGGCGTGGCTCGTAAGACTGAGAGTCGTCGATGTGGCTGCCGGAGGTTGCAGCTGAGCTAGTGGATGTGTTATTGCTAGCAGCACTATCGGTGGAGCCAGCCTCGGTACCGGAGGCGGATTCGTCGTTCGCATCTGAATAATATTGCGAACGGCCGGATGCCTGCTCGTCGAAGTGGCTTGCAGTCTTTAGTTGGCCAGTGTGCAGCGAGGATACTTCTTGGATCTCCAGAGTGATCTCGCCGGGAAGCGACCAACCGTTGTTGCGGCAGTACCGATTCAGACGGTCGGTCAACTGCGCTGGCAACTGAGGTTCGTTGGTTTTCAGATTCTGAAAATCCTTCTGGCTTACCCCGATGCGGAAGGAATTAGGCGCAAGGAAAACACCATTGGCATCTTGCATCAAGAAATCTTCAATTTCCTGCTTTAAGCATTCTTCCAGCTCATTAGGCACGATCTTTCCGCCGAAGACCAGAGCGAAGCTATTGTCCAGACCGCGTTGCAGCGAGCTGTCGAGCTTGCGGATACGACCAAGGAAATCCATAGATGAGTGCAATTCACCTTCTTCTTACGAGATAAATAGACCCCCAGTATAAAGAAGCTGAGCTGAGACCTAACCTCCCATTGGTTCAATCTGGAAAAACTTTATAAAAGTGTTAAGTGATATTCAGGTGGTTTGTGGCTTATTTTTGCGGCTCGTGTATCCGTGAATACTGGCCAAACAGAGCTGTGAACAGTGTGTTTGCCTCAATGCGGTTGGCGGGTGCTATAGTGCAGTAGTTACACGCGCGAGTGGCGGAATGGCAGACGCGCTGGCTTCAGGTGCCAGTGTCCTTTACGGACGTGGGGGTTCAAGTCCCCCTTCGCGCACAACGAACGGTAGTTAGCTACCGTATAACCGGAGGTTACGAATCCTAACAAGGGTTTGCGGCCTCCGGTTTTTTCGCTGTATCCGGTCGCTTCTGTAAATGAGGGTTGAGGGTCAAATTACTCCAGATTTTCGAGTCTCATATTGAGTGTCAGAGTAAGTTTCTACCCCTTTTAATCAGCTACTATCTCTTCCCGCTTATCTAAGACAGGTAGCAAGTCAGCTGTGGTTTTCGCTGTTTCAAGTTTATGTAAAGAAACATAGCGTTGTTTGTTGACGAAGGCTGATCCAAGCCCCATTTTTTGGTTCGGTACTGGTGCCGGCAGTTGCCGATGTTCGTGCGCACCTTGCCTCGAAAGTAAGAAAACTTGATATGCGCCAGAATTAGCCCATCCTGCTTCGTGGCACTTCTCGATGACCTGAGCGATTTTTCTATCTTCTTTTAAAGTTGATCGGCGTAGGCGATCAATCTCTTGTTTGGTCCAGGGGACGTTGTCTCGGCGGTAATAGATTTTCGGCACATCTGGCTGTACAGCGCGCTCGCTATAAAAGGCCATCCTTTGAACGTCGCGAAACCCTCGCCCCGGCTTGCAGATGTATGCGTGGGTGTACTGATACAGGTGCCATGCTCTATCGGTAGAAACGATAACGGTATCGATCAAACTCACTGGGCGTTCGTTGTAAACGGATGAAGTGCGATCGATAGATTCAAGCCAGTTCACTGCATCAGATCCGAAAAATCCTGCAACGCGGTGCATCCGACGAATCTCGAAGGGCACGTCTATGTCAAGCATAGAATCGTGATGGGCAAGCCTATTCCTTAGCTTTCGTAGCGCCTCTAGTTCTTTCATTACGTCTTTTCTGTTACCTGACGATCCAGGAAAGGCGTTGCGAAGCGCAGAGCGCCATAACTCTTCGTACTTAACCCCAATCAGTCCAGTCCAGAATCCAAAATTCATGCCTGCAATTACCTGGTGCCGGGTATCCTTGTTTAGAATTCGTAGCCGGTTTCTAACGGCGTCTATTTCCAATGACATGTCAGCTGTAGTTGGTGGATTGCGAAGGAACCAAGGTATCCCATTTTCGTCCTCCCCGTAATGACGAGACAGCATCATGTCTATAGAATTTCTCATCATAACTTCGAGATGAGATATGAGTTCTAACATTGCCATGGACATGCGGGTACTCCATTTGTAGAGCTCAAGTGCAGCTTCAAGGTCGCCATCCGCATCTCGAAGGTAGGGGCTTAGTCTTGCAGACGACAGCTGCATAGCAATGGAAGTGTTTGAGTAGTTCATGCATTTATGCTACTGTCTTTGATGAACGCCCCGGTGTCGCCTCTAGTTCATTGCGAACAATGCGCCCGGGGCTATGGTTTTACTTTGTTATAGCCATAACGAGGACCGGCCCTGGGACTCCAGTGGAGTCGGAACCGGTCTTGATGGTTTGCAGTATAGCGCTTATTAAGACACTTTGTCGAAGTGGATCAAGAATCGCGTATCCACGTCCACGTTTTGTACTGCGTGGCGGAAGTCAGTTTCTGTTTCTTCCAGGTACTGCTTTAGGCCAGCAACATCAGCGGTAGGTTGTGCGTCAACCCGCCACGTGACGGTAGGCCGCTTGCGATCCATCGCTACTTTGTGGGAAACGCTTTCTACTCGTGGGTACTTCTCGATCCAGCTGCTTACTGCAGATGCGATCTGAGAAATCGAGAGGTCGATCGTTCCGTCTTCGTTCGAAGCGTCGGAGGGTACCTTGTTGAAGCTACGACGGCGCAGGTTCGCGATCAGGAACCAGAGGCCTAGCAGCACGCCCAGGATTGCAGTTACCCAGAGTGCTACTTCGTAGCCGGTGTGCTGTTCTACACCTTCAACGGCAGTCAGGTTAATCTGATCTGCCAGGTCGTTAGCTTCTGGAATGTCTAGCCATAACGTGACGCCGAAAACTCCCAAAGCCAGCAGTGCCACACCCAGGATGAAGAAGATGAAGCGTTCGAATCCAGCGAGTTTAGTACTCATAGGTTATGCACTACCTTTCGCAGCTTCAGTTGGTTCTGGGGTGGATACCTGCACGGTGCGGCGCATGTCGCTACCCACGAAGCTATGTAGCTTCGCATCTACGGCTTGCTCCAGTTTCTCCTGTGCAGCGGGATCAGTAGATGCACTTTCTGCCTCTACCTTTACCTTCTTGCCGCGCACCGAAGTGGTCACCGAACGCACCCCAGCTTGACGCTTCACAGTTGCAGAAACCATGCGTGCCACATCGGTTGGGCGTGCCCACATCGATACTGGCGAATCAAGGCGAATATGAGTACGACGGCGTGGCTTCAGCGCCGCAATTAGGAACACCAAGCCCACCACAATGGCGATAACCGATGCCCACTGCATCCATGGCTGGAAATCTTCCACCGCCACTTCGCCTAGCACTGGTTCTACCCAGGACTGCCAGGTCACAGTGTTGTCGTAGTGAATCCACAGTTCGCGGATCGCTACCGCTGCCAGGCCAATAAGTGCTAGTGCCAGCAGGATTGATAGCCAACGAACCGCAGGTGAGGTGCGTGGTTCTTGTCCGAATCCACGTTGTTGATCAGCGAGTGCCACGTGCTACTCCCTTCCTGTGTCGGTTCGGTACTACCACTGGTTCGATAGCCCGGAACTTGCGGGTGGTTTTGGGTTCTACAGCAGTTGCTTTACGACGCACACTTGGCTCGATAGCTGAAAGCTTGCGCGCTTGTGGTTCGTAGGCCTTGCGCTGCTTCGGCGTCTTCGGCTCGTATGCAGACAGCTTCTTTGGAGCCTGAGGCTCGAACAACTGTGGTCGCGTGGGAGCAGACACCTCACGCGCTTCGCGAGGTGCCGGCTGCTCTGGCTCAAACGGCTGCGCAGGTTTTGGTTGCTTAGGCGCAAAAGGTTGCTGTGGCTTCGGCGTTTTCACGTCGTAAAGCACTTCCAGCTTGCGAGCCTTAACCGGAATTTCGCGTACGTCGCGATGCGTTTCAATCGGAACTTCACGCACGTTGCGGTGGGTTTCTACCGCTACCTCAGAGACATTGCGCGTGTTGCGGATCTCCACGGAACGGTCGTCCCGGTTCACTTCCGGTTCGAATACCTGCGACGTTGGTGCGAAACCATGCAAGTTGTCCTGTTGCGGAGCTACAGCTTCCTGGCGCACATGCGTACGCACGGGAGTAATGCGAGGTGCTTTCGGCGCATTTTCCACGCGATCCTGGGTAACTCGTTCAGAACCTTCCACAATGGGGCCGACGATGACGTTGACGTGAGTGACCGTAAGGCCAGTCATGTCCACAATCCACTGCGTGATCGTTTCACGCACGGCAACCGCCACATCGGTTACTGGTGCAGGCCACGTCACAGCGATCGAAGCTTGCACGGCAACCGACTGCGTTGCCTCGTCTAATTCCACGTCATAACGTGGCCAATCTAACCCAGCGAAACGTTCCAAACCCCCACCTGCGGTGGCGGTACCGGGGACGGAAGCAGCTGCCCGCTCAACGATGCGGGAAATTGCTTTCTCGGAAATGGAGGTGGTGCTGCTCACCCTTTGCCTCCACGGCCGGAGGTCACGCTATCAGCGATACCCCGCAGGTCGATACGACCGCCGAAGTGCGCACCTAACACTCCGCCGATGACGCCGAAGAAAAGAGCCCAGAGGAAACCGGTAAAGCCGCCAATGATTACGGCCAAAGCAACACCGATTCCGATGAGAATGCCAAGGAAAGTTAGATTGTTCATGTGCGAATCCCTAGGAATTAGTCCTAAATCAAGAAATTAAATGAGAGAAAAAGAAAGGCGACCGTTTTCACGTAAGTCAAAAAGATCGTAAAAGCGGGTCGCCTTAAAAATCGGTTCGAGCTGAAGAAGCTGAATCGTGAAGCTAGCTAACTGCCAGTCCTAATTCGGGGTTCGTCAACTCGATATCGGCTACCTTCACATCAACGATCGCCCCAGTCGCGTCACTGACCACCTGCTGCACCTGCTGTGCCAGCTGGTTCAGATCCTTTGCAGTATTCCCATCGGCAATGATTGCTACACCAAGCCGAGGTTCGTCGCCAGAACGATCAATATCCAATCCGGCTACCCGGCCACCGGCAAAAAGAAGTGCGTACTCGCCAAATTGGCCGGAGTGCAGCCCCGCAACACCAGGAATGTTTGTGATGCGTGTGGCAAGTTCTTGCGCTTGCTCCAGGCTGAGAATCTCATTTGCAGCCACAGATGAACTCCTTAAACCGGTAGTAGGTACCGAATCGGGGAAAACCAGATGTGAATTATCCGCTTAACGGGATGTCCGAAAAACTACTGAAAGAGTTTCAGTAATTACTGGACGCGAGGAGCTACTTCTTCCTTCTTCTCCTCAGCGTTGTCATCCTCGTTGTCGTCGCCCTCAACGTGAACGTCGGTGATGGTGACGTTAACTTCGGTGACCTCAAGTCCGGTCATGGACTCGATAGCGTTCATGATGTTCTGGCGGATAGCTTCTGCCAACTTGTGGATTGCCACGCCATACTCAGCGATGATGGTCAAGTCCACAGCAGCCTGAGACTCGCCGACCTCTACAGAGACACCCTGCTTGATGTTTTCGCCGCCACCGAAGGTCTCACGGATGGAGCCCATCATGCGAGCTGCGCCACCACCGAGGCTGTAAACGCCGGTGACTTCGCGTGCAGCCAGGCCAGCGATCTTGCTGACTACGGCATCTTCAATCACGGTCTGGCCGTGCTTGGTCTGCAGTTCCTTGTTCACAGGAGCCTTGTTTTCGGTCTGAGCAACTTCGTTCTTCTTGGTTTCCTGAGCCATTTTCACTCCATTTAGGTATGTTGATTGCGGTTAGGCGAACCACTCTCAAGCGGTCTGCCCTCAAGAGTACAATCGCAATCCCGCTATCGCTACAGTCCAGAGCGATAATTGTTGAAATGTAGCCCAATAGTTTCATGGCTGTGCCGTGATTGTTGCCGGATAGTTATGAACCTAGACAGCACGGGCTATATTTAATTCCCGTGAAAAACGACGGAGCTAGCGACAGCAATAGTAGCAATCAATCAACCGCCGAAGCCCCAGACCGGCTAACCAAGGATGGCCGCCGCGCGTTGGTTGCTGCGGTCACCGGCACAGTGATCGAGTGGTATGACTACGCGCTTTATGGTGCCGCTGCCGGTTTGGTCATCGGCCCGCTGTTTTTCGAAAATGCCTCGATCGGCAGCCAGTTAGCGGCATTTGCCACCTTCGCCGTGGGCTTCGTATCACGCCCGCTGGGCGGCATCCTGGTCGGCCATATTGGCGACAAATATGGACGCCGACCTGCGCTGATGCTCAGCGTGATTTTAATGGGCGTGGCGACGGTAGGTATCGGCTTATTGCCTACCGAAGCTGCTATTGGCTTGGCCGCGCCTTTGTTATTAGTGCTGTTCCGCATGATCCAGGGTTTGGGCGCTGGTGCAGAACTCGCCGGCGCTATGACATTGGTGGCCGAATTTGCCCCACGTAATAAGAGAGGCCTCCTCACTGCCATCGTGCTGTCCTCGCCACCAGCGGGCATTGTGCTGGCAACAGGCGCCTTCTTAATTGCGTCGTCCTTTGGCGATGAGATCCTGCTAGGTGGCGCTTGGCGTGTGCCGTTCTTGGTCTCTGCACTGTTGTTCTTTGTAGCTCTGTTTATCCGCAAGCATTTAGAAGAGACCCCAGAGTATGTCGCTGCCATGGAGGAGCGGGCGCAGCGCGAAAAGGAACTGAAGCTCCCGCTAGGGCAGCTGCTGCGCCGCCGGAAGAAAGAAGTGGCAGTGGGCTTTTTCTCCATGACTGGCCACAACGCCCTGAACTACACCATGGCCGTGTTTGCCCTTTCGCTGATGACCTCCGATGCCGTCGGCCTGCAACGCACCGAAGCACTAACTGCAGTAATGATTGGCACGATGTGTGCCATTTTCACCACACCTTTCGGTGGCATGTTGGCCGATCGCTTTGGCGCCGGCACCATCCTGGCAACCGGTTCGCTGTTAGGCGCGATCTTTGCCTTCCCATTGTTGGCCGGTTTGACCTCGGGCAATGCCACAATCGCCACAGTAGTTATCGCACTTGGCTACGGAGGCATTATTGCTCTAACCTCCGGTGGCCAAGGCGCCTTTATCGCCAACCTCTTCCCACCAGAAGAGCGCTACAGTGGCACGGCGTTAGCCCGTGAATTCAATGGTGCGCTTGTTGCTGGCTTCACCCCGCTAGTGATGGCTTGGGTGATGCAGGAAACCAACAACCACATTGGCCTATCGGGTGCTGCGTTGGCTTTGCCGTTGCTGTCGTCGGTGGTGGCGATTGCGTGGTGGCAGCGCACTCACGCGGCAAATCAGCTCGCGTACTAGAGTCGCCCGACACCGTGCACCGCCACACCGGCATCGTGCACCATCACACCAGCACCGTGCACCGCCAAACCAACCACGCCCCACATAATTTTTCCGAAAGCACGTGATTCCCCGATGAAGTTCAATCAGCTTTTCCCCCAGCAGAGCCGTAAAGTCCAACTGCGCCGAAGCATCCCCGACATTAAACAGCTGGCTCCAGTGATGAAGTTCGCTGTGCCGCAGTTGGATCGTCGGCAAGCTCGTCTTTCTCGTGCGGCGGACGTTGAGGATCTGCGTGTGATTGCGCGGCGTCGTACTCCGCGGGCGGCTTTTGATTATGTCGATGGTGCGGCGCTGGCGGAGGTTACGGCGGATCGTACGCGCGAGGATTTCTTGGCTTGCGAGCTCATTCCGCACGTGCTCAGTGGCTGTGAGGAAGTGGATCTGCGCACCCAGGTCTGTGGCCAGGATTCGGCGTTGCCGTTCGGGATTGCGCCGACGGGTTTTACGCGCTTCATGCACTCAGAGGGTGAGGATGCCGGCGCCAGTGCCGCGGCAGATGCCGGCATTCCATTTACGCTGTCGACGATGGGCACGCGCTCGATCGAGGAGGTCGCAGCAGCGAGCACGCGCAACCGGAGCAACGACGGCACCAACATCCCCAACAACTGGTTCCAGCTCTATCTGTGGAAAGACCGCGAGGCTTCAAAGGAGCTGCTCGATCGTGCCAAGCGGGAGGGCTTTTCGACGTTGGTGGTCACCGTGGATACTCCAGTGGCCGGCCAGCGTCTGCGCGATGTGCGCAATGGGATGCGGATCCCACCAGCGCTGAGCTTGAAGACTGTATTCGACGCTTCCTACCGTCCCGAATGGTGGTTCAATTTCCTCACTACTGATCCGTTGACCTTTGCCTCGCTGTCCGATTCCACGGGGGATTTGCCTTCGTTGATCAATGCCATGTTCGATCCGCGCTTGAACTTGGAGGATTTGCAGTGGATTCGTGCGCATTGGGATGGCCCGTTGCTGGTCAAGGGGATTCTCACGGGTGCTGATGCGCGCCGGGTGCTCGGGGCCGGCGCCGATGGTGTGGTGGTGTCTAGCCATGGTGGGCGTCAGTTGGATCGTTCGCTGGTGCCGTTGCGTCAGCTCGCGGAGGTCGCCGATGCGGTGGCGGAGGTCAGCCAGCAGCAGGGTCGCAGGCTCGAGGTGTTGTACGATTCCGGGATTCGCTCGGGTACGGATATTGCGATTGCGTTGGCGCTCGGTGCGGATTTTGTGCTGGTGGGACGCGCATATCTGTATGGCTTGATGGCTGGCGGACGAGAGGGCGTCGATCGATTGATTCAATTGCTTGCCGACGAATTACGCACGTCGTGTCACTTATTAGGCGTATCGGGCGTACATGAAATCGGCCGGGAGCATATTCGGGTGCCTTGGGAAATAAACGCCAAATAATTTGTAGACCAAGCTGTCTGTAGGCATAATGGCCTCATGAAAAAACCTACAGACCAAGGCACACGCAAATTCAACACAGCTGCCGTGCGAGCCGGCTATGTCCCCGACGGCCAATACGGTTCGATCAACCCGCCGATCTATGCTAGCTCGACGTTTGTCCAGGATGGTATCGGCCAGCTGCGCGGCGGCTTTGAATACACCCGCTGTGGCAACCCCACGGTTTCCCACTTAGAGCATGCTTTAGCCGAACTAGAACAAGCGGACTACTGCAAGGCTTTCGCCTCCGGGATGGCTGCTACCGATACGCTGTTGCGTGCGATCCTCAGCCCGGGCGATCATCTGATTATCCCGTCTGATGCTTACGGTGGCACCTACCGCTTAGTAGACGAAGTATTCACCAAGTGGGGCATCGAATTTAGCGTGGTAGATATTGCCGATCTTTCGGCAATTGCCGCCGCTTTCCGCCCGAATACCCGATGTATTTGGCTGGAAACACCTACCAACCCGCTACTTACCGTGGCAGATATCGCCGGGGTAGCGAAGCTCGTCGCAAAGCACAATGACACCTTCCCGCGCGGACCCGAAACTCAACTGGTAGTCGATAACACGTTTGCCTCGCCGTACTTGCAGAATCCGTTGCAGCTAGGCGCCGATGTGGTGCTGCATTCCACCACGAAGTACTTAGGCGGGCATTCGGATGTGGTTGGTGGTGCGATAGTTACCAATGATGCTGCGCTGGATGAGTATCTCGAGTTCCTGCGCGGGGGAGCGGGCGCCACCCCGAGTCCGTTTGACGCGTACCTGACCATCCGCGGTATCAAGACGCTGGCGGTACGCATGGAGCGCCATTGCGACAACGCCGAGCAGATCGCCCAGTATCTGCAGTCGCGCCCAGAGATCGCCACCGTGCTCTACCCCGGGTTGGCGGAGCATCCCAACCACGACGTTGCTGCCCGGCAGATGAACCGTTTCGGAGGCATGGTCTCGGTGTATTTAGCTGGCGACGACGAACCAACCCGCGCACGTCGAGCCGAGCAGCTCTGCCTGTTAACCAAAGAGTTTGAACTAGCCGAATCGCTGGGTGGCGTGGAGTCTTTGATCGAGGTACCAGCAGGAATGACTCACTTGAGTACCGAATCCACCGCCGTGGCGTTGCCACGCAACCTCGTGCGGATTTCGGTGGGCATCGAAGATTTAGCTGATCTGATTGCTGATTTAGAGCAAGCGTTGGATCAGCTGTAGTCCGCCTCTAATTTGGTTCAGTTCTTTCCGCTCAGTGCAATCCTGAGGTAATCGCCACCACCATTTTCGTGCTGCATTAGCATTAAAAGCCAGCGTGAGCTTTAAAGCCAGCGTGCAGATAACGTGCAGATAATCAGTATGCAGATAAGCGGGAAGGTGGATCGCCCATGGTGAAAGCACACCAAGTTTCGGAGCAACCAGGATTGCCCGAAGGCCTAGCTCCAGGCGATCCGGGATACCGTCGCGCTGTAGTGGCAGTGCTGTTCGCGGGTATTGCTTCCTTCCAAGCGCTCTACGCCACGCAGGCGCTGCTGCCAGTGTTCGCAGCAGATTTCAATGTCGATCCAGCTACCGCGGCACTAACCGTTTCGGCCACCACGGGTGGTTTGGCGTGTGCGGTGATTCCGGTGTCGGTGCTCTCGGAGCGCTTTGGTCGCCGCCGAGTGATGGTGACCAGCGCGCTGCTAGCCACGGTTTTGGGATTGTTGATCTCCATGCTGCCGGGCATTGGCTTCATTATTGCTGTGCGTTTACTCCAAGGGCTGATCTTGGCTGGTGTGCCAGCAGTGGCGATGGCGTATGTTTCGGAAGAAATCCACCAGGATCATATTGGCCGAGTGATGGGACTCTACGTCGCAGGCACCACCATTGGTGGGCTGATGGGACGTATTATCCCTTCGCTCCTGTTGGAGATCTTCAACTGGCATATCGCGAACTTTATCTCCGCGACGGTGGCTGTGATTTGCGCGATTGGTACTTGGTGGCTGTTGCCACAACAGCGTCGCTTCCAGCCGAAAAAGCTGTCGATTGCCGGTGAGCTCAAAGCCATCAAAACCCATCTGGGTGATTTCCGCATCCTAGGCCTATGCGTGATGGCTTTTATGTTCATGGGCGCGTTCGTGTCCCTGTACAACTACCTGGGATTCCGGCTGACGGATAAATTTGGCCTTTCACCAGGTCTGGCCGGCTTTGTGTTTATTCTGTACCTCTCGGGTACCTGGGGTTCCGCACGCGCAGGCGTATGGGTGAAGACGGTGAGCCGCCGCCAGCTCATTGCGATTGCTACCGCCGTCGCCTGCTTAGGCCTAATCCTTGTTGCACTGCCAAGCCTGATCGCTCTGGTACTGGGCGTGTTGCTGTTTACGGCATCGTTCTTTGTCGCACACTCGCTGTCGTCGTCCGGTGTAGGGTTGGTCGCCCAGCATGATCGCGCCGAAGCTGCATCCATGTACCTGTTTAGCTACTACATGGGCTCGTCGATTTTGGGCTGGGTCTCCGGGTTCGTGTTCAACGGTTTCGGCTGGGCAGTGCTGATCCCGTGGCTAATCGGCCTCTCACTCATTGCAGGTACGTGTGCGATTTGGGGCCTGAAAGACGCGGAACACTAGCTACCCCACGATTAGGGTTTGCCCCTCATTTCCTAGCTTGGCCTCGGCAGCTGGACGACGCGACGGCCCGTACAACACCTCGCCCGTAGCAATATCGAATTCCGAGAAATGCTGTGGGCAGATCATCCGGCCATCTTCCACCTTCGAGATCCGACCATTCTGGTGTGGGCATTTATTGGACCACGCCTTGAATACGCCTTCCTCCGGCTGGGTGACCACATACTCGTCGATCACAATGCCACCACCGACGGGAATCTCAGCTGCTTCGACTCGGGTTTGAGCTTCCTCCGACGCACACGCCGCTAATAACGCACCCGCAGCCGTGGTGGCCGTGCCAAGCAGGAACTTACGTCGTGAACAGGAAAACTCTGAAGCCATACCCACTACTATCCCTTGAAAGAAGGGCAATTCTCAACGAAGAATTGGCTGACTTTACTTGGTTTTCGTTATTCGCTTTCCGAAAATGGTGCTACCAATGCGCACAACTGTGGCACCTGCGGCAATGGCAGCTGGATAGTCGCCGCTCATCCCCATCGAGAGCTCTAATTGCTTATCGACGGTATCGCGTAGTGCGCGCAGTTGTTCGAAGCAATTGCGCACTGCTTCGTCGCCAGCGGTAGTGCCGTCAGAGATCATGGCCATCGTCATGAACCCAGCCAACTGCAGATTAGGGAACTCGCCGGACTGCAGCTCGACTACAAACTCCGGCACCTCGGCTGGAGCAATACCGGATTTTTGCTCTTCACCAGAGGTATTTACCTGCAGGTACACCGGCAGTGTGTGCTCGGTGTCTTTCAAGCGCCTTTGTAGCGCCCGCGCCACCTTGATCCGGTCGAGTGCTTGAAACTCACTGGCATGATCGACCAGCAGGGTGGCTTTATTGGTTTGCAGCGGACCAATTACCGACCACTGTGGCGGCGCGACCTGTGCTTCTGCAAAAGCTTCGGCATTGGCAGCTACAGCTTGGACGCGGTTTTCGCCCAGCCAAGAAAAGTCCCGCTTCGCAGCTGCGTATAACTCTGATTCTTGCTCGTCGAGCTGTCGTATCTGCTGCAACACTGCCTGCAGAATTTCTGCCGGCACGGTTTTGGAAACTGGCAGGATGTGCACGTCGTCGGCAGCTCTACCCGCAGCTATGGCGCAGTCGTTGACGTCGGTACGCACCTGGAAATAACGCTGAAGCACTGCGGTTGCTTTGTCCCAAGTCGCTTCATCCCAATGCGAGTCCCTATCAGCGGGCGAGGAGGTCATGGAAACATTTGCCTTTCCATCTCGTCGGCAAGCATTAGAGAATACAAGTTAGTCAAATGCGAGCTATCGCGGTAGACCAGCACATTGCCAATCACGCCGGGGCAGCGGGTGGGAGTGCACAGCGCATCGGAGAGATCCACGTGCGTAACATCCAGTCCGTCGTAGGCGTTCAACGCGGGATTGACCGGGGCGTATGCTGCGTCGCGAGCCATACCGCAATCCTCGCCGGCCTCCGGATTGTAGAGCCCATCAGCAACACAGAGGCGCACGTCCAACAACGTGCCATCGCGGTGAGGCCACGGAGTATCGCGGAAACCCCAGATGTGAATGCCAGCGTTGGTGAGCTCACTTGCCACAGCGGTGTACCCGGTTGGGACGTGGTCGATGCCACGCATCTCGGTGCCGGGGTGAGTGGTGGTTAGCACGACGCCCTCTGTAGGTGGGTTCTCGATCACCCAGTCCAGCACGTCGGTGCGCCAGGACGCGCACTCCGGGTAGTCGGCACCATCCGGGCGGATCGGCTCGCCACCCAGCAAGCAGCCCAGCTTGAAAAATGGCACCAACTTGATGCCGTGGCGCAGTGCTACCTCTGTTAACCCTGGTAGGAGGTGTTCTGCGTGGGAGCTACCCATCACATAGATCGTGCGATCCGAATCCAAATCACCGTAAGCGCAATCCTGCGGCGAAGTATTGCGGTGCTGGGTGAGCACTAGTTCTTCGTCCTCATACATCGCGGTACAACCATCGGACCCGGTCTCTGGGTACATGGTTTCTACGGACAGATCTGGCGAAGGCACGATCTCTACATCAGGGGTAGGTGCACCGTAGAGCAAAGCATTTGGGCCGGGGTAGTCGATGGGGGAAATCGTGGCAGGATTCGGCAAAGTGGTGTGATCCGCTGCCTGACGGATGACCACCAAGCTGCCACCAATCGTGGCACTGGTAAACACCATGATGAGAGCCGCCAGCGCAGAGCGAAGCGGATGCAGCCGAATCGTATCGCGGTGATTTTCTAGTCGCCACACAGACCAAGAACGCTTCGCCGGGGTGGTTTGGCGCAGGGGAGTCTCCACGAGTTTCAGCGTCAACCACGCGAAAATCACCGAAATGATAATCACCAGCGTGCCAGCAGCAAGACCCAACGGCAGGCCCAGCGTTGCGATGATGCCCATACCTTGGTTTGCACCTTCGCCCTGCTCACGGTTGCCCGCCATCGTGGGATCGGCTAGCAAGTAGGTAACAATCACCAGCAGCGGCCAGTGCCACAAGTACAGCGAGTAACTAATACGGCCGAGGAATTGGAAAGGGGAAGTCTCGAAAAGACGGGTAATCAGGTTCGGTTTGATTGGGTTCGGAGTTGCTGGAGCGTCTGTGCCGACGGCAGGGTTTTCGTCGTTAGCTGCCTTCGCGCGCACCGGATTTCCCGCAGCGATCAGCAACACAGTGCCGGCCAGCGGAATGAGAGTCAGCGGTCCTGGGAATTGTGCTGCCCCGTCGAGGTACACGCCGGTACCGATAATCAGCGCCAACCCGATCAGCGCCGCAGGCAGGCGCACCCACCGTAGGTAATGCGGAATGTGCCACTTAAGCAGCCACAGCCCGATGATGCCACCCACGCCGATCTCCCAGAATCGGCTGAGCGACGAGTAGTAATTCACACCCTGATTGATCTCGTGCAGGTAGCTGGCATAGATAAAGCTTGCGACGGTAGCTGCCACCAAGGTGACGAAGAACAGTGCCCGGGCAATCTTATGGCGCCTAGTTATCGCCACCAGCACGGTGATGACCAGTAGGGATGCCACATAAATCTGGAACTGTGCGGACATCGACCACAGGTGCTGATACAGGCTTACGGAGGTATCAATGGCGGCATAGTCTTGCCCGCGCGATGCCAGATTGTAATTCTGCAGATAGAACAGCGAAGCCAGTGCATCTTGAGCGCCCGTGAGCCAACGCGCGGGGGAATACACCAAAAGAGAGAGGAAAAAAGTCGCGCCCACGACGGCAGCCAGAGCAGGATAGAGCCTGCGCAAAATCCGCCACAATGCTTGCAGCACAGTAATCCCCTGCGGATTCATCGCATTGCGGAATTGAGAGCCGAAGAAGAAAATGCCACCGATCAGCAAGAAGATGTCTACACCCGAAGACACCTTGCCCACGAAGATATGGAAAACCACGACAAGTGCGATCGCTAGACCGCGCAAGCCGTCAATATCGGTGCGACGCAGCTTCGAGGCACGGGGTTGCGCTGCGGGCTCTGCTGGGCTGGCAGAGACTTTTGGCGCCGAAGAAGTATTAGGGGTGGTGTCTGGGCTGGAAGACATAGCGCATTGATCGTATCAATTTGCAGGACAAACCCCTCAGATAGAGGGCCCGATCACGTGCGGTAGCATGTGGATCCATGTCCAGCCCTGCCTCCGACCAAGACTCAACCCTGCCCAATCCGCCTGCTGCACAGTCGCGCCGGGATCGCGTGCGGGATCAGCAGGAGACCCAGTGGGATAGCCAGTGGGATAGTCAGGGCACCCAATTCCAGGGCATCCAATTCCAGTGGGATCCAGCTCAGTGGTGGACGCGGGTACGCAAGCCTGCCGAGTGGTTGCTTTATGTGGCGGCTATCTTCGTCGTATTGCGCAATGCCGTAGTACTACCGTTGGTGGAATTTGGCTCAGACTTCGTGCCTATCTGGGATGCCGTAGAGGCCTATACCCAAGGACAGCCGGTGTATACGGCGGATTATTCTTCGACGGATCCCCATTATTTGTATTCGCCGGGGGCAACGTTGTTGCTCAGCCCGATTGGGTGGGTATTCAGCGATTTTGAGGTCGCCCGCTACGTGATGATGCTGCTGGGTGCGGTGAGTATTTTGGCAGCACTGGCGTGGGCGTTGCGCCTGCTGTTGGGTGAGCTTCCCACCGCGCGCGAGCTTTTCCAGCGCCCGGAATCGCAGTACTTCTGGCCACTGTATGCGCTTACAGTTTTTGTGACCTTCTTGCCGGAAGAGCCAGTACAAACCACCCTGGTACTCACTAATATCAATGGTTTTCTGCTGCTAGTGCAGGTGGTTTTTGCGTGGGCATTGTTACGCGTGATGCAGGTAGCACCGCGCCCACGAAGCTGGCGTCCAGCGGATCTATGGCAAGCGACGAAAGTATTGCCCCAGGGGCGCTGGCTAGAGACCATCATCGTCGGCATCGCTCTAGCTACTGCGCTGACCATCAAGCCACAATTTGTGGTGCTCGCTGGCGTGACGATCCTCACGCTGCAGTGGATCCCACTGGTCATCGGCGCTGTGATTTATCTGGTGTGGTTTGGCCTGGGCTGGATCACCATGGCACAGCCAGAAGATTTCTTTACCCGGCTGTTGCCTTATCTCTCCGAGCCACGCCCATACGCCAACGGTTCGATTCCTGGCTTGGCCTTGGAATATGGGTGGCCGGATCCGGTGACCTACGTCGCCAGCGCCGTGATGCTGATTGTTGCTGGCCTGGCCGTGTGGTTCCTGCTGCGCTTTAAGCACGTCGATCCTGTGATGTGGCTGTTCGCCACTATCGGAGTGGCATTCATTGGTGTGTTGATGGTCAGTGGTTTGGTGCAGGCCTACTACGTGATCTGGTTGATCCCGCTTGCCATGACGATCTTGCGTACCTACTCGCCGATGTACGCCGTAGTGCCGTGGCTGTGCTTTATGTTGTTGTTCGGTGATTGGGGAGCGCTCGGTCAGTGGCGCCCGCTTGCCTGGGCGATTTTGGCAGTCTGGATTGCAATTTGGGCAATGCGAACGATTCCTAACAGCACTATTCCTAAAAAGGCTGTGCCCGCGTAGTATGTCCCACCGTGCAGACCAAAGATCTGACTAAATACGGCTGGCTTTCCATATGCGCGGCGATTAGCACGATTAGCCTGAAGTTCGCGGGTTTTGCGATTACGGGTTCGGTTGGCTTGCTCTCGGACGCAGCGGAATCGATTGTGAATCTGGTTGCCGCCGTCGTAGCGCTCGTAGTGTTGAAGGTTATTGCGAAGCCTGCCGACGATGACCACCAATTCGGGCATTCCAAGGCCGAATATTTTGCCGCCGGTATTGAAGGCGCCATGATTGTGGTTGCAGCGGCATTCATTATCTATTCGGCGGTGCGTAGGCTTTTTGATCCGCAGCCGATTGAAAGCGTCGGTTTAGGTCTGCTGATCGTGGTGGTAGCCACGGTGATCAATGGCGTAGTGGCGTGGATTCTGATTCGTGCTGGTAAAGAGCATAATTCGTTAACTCTTACCGCTGATGGCAAGCACTTGCTCACCGACGTGTGGACCTCGGTTGGTGTGCTGTTGGGTGTGGCTTTGGTGGCGCTGACCGGTTGGTTGTGGCTGGATCCGTTCATTGCGTTGGCGGTGGCGTGCAATATTTTGGTCACTGGCCGTGCGCTAGTCGTTGACGCTGGCAATGGCTTGATGGATGCTGCGATGGAGCCTGAGGATCTGGCGCTGGTGGAAAAAATCGTCGCTAAGCATCGTGATCCGCACCTGCGTGTCGATATCCACGAGGTGCGCACGCGCGTATCTGGCCGCCAGCAGTTCATCGAGTTCCACGTGCTCGTGCCAGGGAAATGGTCCGTCGAGCACGGCCACGATGTGCTGCACGATTTGGAAGATGAGCTTCGCGACGCATTTCCGGGTGTCCATATTTCCTCGCACCTGGAGCCCATCGAGGATGAACGCGCGTATGGCGACGTTGCACTGTAGGCGTGAGCTGTGGTCGCGGGCTGCAGGCGTGGCCTGTGGGTGGGGCCTGGAACTTAAGTTCTAAATTAGTTTTGCAATTTGCTTAACATAGGCCTATTCAGGCCTTTACACTGCAGGTATGACTGATTCTTACTCTGCCAATAGCCCCCAATTGCCGGATCCTCGTCCGCGGCAAGATGTAGTAGTCACTGCCAAAGACGGGGTGTTCTTGCGTGGCACCATGTTCCGCCCGCAGGATAATCCCGAAGAGATCAAAGGCGTGATCACCGTCCATGGTGGCACCGGTATTCCAGAGGGTTTCTACCACCGCTTTGCAGAGTACGTAGCCAACAAGGGCTACGCGGTAATCACTTACGATTACCGTGGTTGCGGCCGTTCGGGGCTGAAGAAGGATGTTGATAACGACGATCTGCGGATGTCCGACTGGATCGTCAAGGACGTGCCGGGTGTAGTCGATTGGGCTAGCGAAGCGTTTCCGGATAAGGCTCACTACGCGGTAGGCCACGCTGTTGGTGGCCATGGTTTGCTGTATGCCGGTCCGGAAGGGTCTTACGACGCTGCTGCGTTGATCAACTGCCGTGGACTGCGCATCAGCAAGGTGCCTTCGCTGCTGGGCAAGATTCGTGCATTCGCACTGTTCAACGTGGTGGGGCCGATCTCTGGTGCTTTGACTGGCCACGTACCTGCCTGGGCATGGAATCTGAAGTTCGAGCCACCAGTAGGTGTAATGCGCCAGTGGGCAAAGTGGGCTCGCAAGAAGGAATACTTCTTCGATGACTCTGAGTTCGACTTCGCTACTCGCTTCTCCCGGGCGCCACAGCCGTTCTTGTCCGTGCGCATTCCGGATGATTACTGGACGGACGAATCCTCCAACGATCTGATTACCGATCGCCTGACTTCTGCAGCCAAGATTGAAAAGCGCGCTGCCCAGCCTGCTCGCGGCGAAGGCGTAGGCTATGGCGGCTACTTCCGCAAAGGCCACGAAAAGGAGTGGGATCAGGCGGTTGAATGGCTAGAACAGCAGAGCTAGCCACACCGATTGGCACAGTTACTCTAAAGGCCAGTGCTACTGGCCTGGTTGGGGTAACTTTCGGCAGGCTTGGCGCGCCGGGTGGGCCTGGCGAGGATCCAGCGCACGCCGATCCAGCCCAAGCCATCCTGGAGCAGGCTGCCGAACAACTGCAGCAATATTTTGCAGGCTCACGCACTGAGCTTGCGATCCCGTTGGATGAATCAGTGCTGTCGGGTGGGGCTGGCGCGGATAGCACCCCGTTTCGCGGACAAGTTTTAGCCGCGTTACAGCAGGTGCCATTCGGCCAGGTAGTTACCTATGGGGAATTGGCAAAGCTGGTGGGTTCGCCGAAGGCTGCTCGAGCCGTCGGCAGCGCATGTGCCCATAACCCAGTGCCTTTGGTGATTCCGTGCCATCGTGTGGTGCCCGCAAGTTTTAGTGCACGCGATGTGGGTGGGTTCCTGGGAAGTAGTGAACTTGGCGCCCCAGAATCCGCCGAGATGCCTCCGGTAGCGAGGAAACGCTGGTTGCTGCGCCATGAAGGATGGCAGGTGTAACGAGTATGGTGGCAGACATGAACAATGATGACATCTCAACTAATTCGACCGTAGCTAGCGACGATACCGCCAGCGCAGCCACCACTACTCGCAGCGTGCGCGACATTATCCGGGCGCGCCGGGCGACTCGGAAATACACCGGTAACCCTCTGCCAGAAAAGGACGTCCGCGAGTTCCTCGATCTGATTCTGGAAGCACCGAGTGCCTTTAACCTGCAGCAATGGTCGATGATCGCCGTGCAAAGCGAGGAAGCCAAAGAGAAGCTTTCCGCAGCCGCTGGCCACCAAAAGCAGGTTAAGGGTGCACCTTTAGTGCTGGTTTTTGTCGCCGAGCCTTCTGCTTGGCAGCGCCACTTGTCGGAGTTGATCGAACGTAATCTAGCCTCTGGCTTGTGGGACGAAGAGTTCGCAGAGAACAAAAAGCAGACCATCACCAACTTCCAGCAAGTGCGTGCGGCTGCAGGCTTGAGCCGTGAGTTCGCCATCCGCGACGCCATGATCGCTGCCAGCTTCGCGATGGTGGCAGCAGTTGATTTCGGTTGGGCGACCTCGCTGATGACGGGCTTCGATGAAGCCGCCGTCAAGGAAGCCCTGAATATCGAGCCTGTCGACGACACCGCGGTCGCACTATTGCTCGCCGTTGGTGAGCCAGCCGAAGAACCAACTCACCCAGGCCGATTTACTTACGACGATATGGTCCACCAGGACTACTACCAGCCAAAAGGGCAGTAGCCCTCAGACTATTGCCGAGGAGCAGGCGCGGCCTAATACGCGCGGCCTGACACTAGAGCGCCTGCGCTTCGATCACGGCTTGGCGGATGGCTCGTTTGGCATCCAGCTCGGCCGCCACATCCGCACCACCGATGATGGTGACTCGGGTGTCCGCTTCCGCGGAGGAATTCTTAATCACCTCTGCATCGAGCGCACCCAGTGCTGCCAGGTTTGATTCCTGGCCAGTGCAAATCACAATGGTATCCACGTCGAGCACCACTGGTTTGCGCTCTGCAGGGGTATTGCTAGCTGCATCGCTAGTTGTGTCGCCGGTTGCCTCGTCCGCGGCAACGGTGATGTGCAAGCCGTCGTCGTCGATGCGTTCGTAAGTCACACCCGTCCACTGGCGTACGCCCGCCTTCTTCAACTCAGCGCGATGCACCCAGCCGGTGGTTTTACCCAAACCAGCGCCAATGCGCGAGGTTTTACGCTGCAACAGATGTACCTCGCGTTCTGGCTTTTCGATCTCTGGCTTGGTTAAACCAGCACGAGCTTCAGCGGGATCGCAGACACCCCACTCTTTCTTCCACTCTTCAACAGAGATATTCGGCTCGCGGGTTAAGTACTCAGAGACATCCACGCCAATGCCACCAGCACCGATAACAGCCACGCGCTTGCCAGCGGTTGCCCGGCCGGAAAGTAATTCGTCGTAAGCCACTACCTTTGGATGATCAATCCCAGGGATTTTCGGAATGCGCGGGTTCACACCGGTAGCTACCACCACGTGGTCGAAAGGAGTGCTGCCATCGGTGGGATTGAGCAATTCGCTTACGGTCACCCGGCGGCCGGTATGTACGGCAACATCTAGAACCTCTAGGCGCCGCGCGAAATACGGCAAGGTATTGGCATATTCTTCCTTGCCAGGAATCTTGGCGGCTAGGAGGAATTGGCCGCCAATTTCGTCGTTAGCTTCGAAAACCTCCACCTGATGCCCACGCGTGGCGGCGGTCTCTGCGTACGCCAAACCAGCCACGCCAGCGCCAATTACCGCCACGCGCTTGGCGGCCTGGGTGCGCACGGGAAGGGTGACCAACTCCGTTTCGTAAGCAGCCTTCGGATTCACCAGGCAAGTGGCGCGCTGATTCTTAAACGTGTGATCCAAGCACGCCTGGTTGCAGGCAATACACATGTTGATCTCATCGGCGCGGCCGGCCGCGGTCTTGGCCAGGAAATCGGGATCTGCCAACAGTGGCCGCGCCATAGACACCAGGTCGGCGCTACCGGAAGCAATCAGCTTTTCAGCGGTAACCGGGCTGTTAATGCGGTTCGAAGCAGCCACTGGAACGGGAACCTCGCGGCGCAGTTTCGCAGTGACGTCGGCAAACGCTGCCCGTGGCACCGATGTGACGATCGTAGGGATGCGCGCCTCATGCCAGCCGATACCAGTGTTGAAAATATCCACCCCAGCGGCAGCCAAACCATTAGCCAGGTCGGTGATCTCTGACCAGGACTGGCCACCTTCCACCAAGTCCAGCAAAGAAATCCGGTACTGGATCAGGAAATCTTCGCCCACCTCAGCGCGGGTGCGTCGAACGATCTCTAGCGGCAACTGCATGCGAGCTTGAGCCGAACCACCCCAATGGTCGCTGCGGTGGTTGGTGCGCTCGGCCAAGAATTGGTTCAGCAGGTAGCCCTCGGAACCCATGATCTCGATGCCATCGTAGCCAGCCAATTTTGCCAACTTTGCGGCCCGTACATAAGCCCCGATGGTTCGCTTGATGTCGAAGCCCGAAAGCTCGCGGGCTTTGAATGGGCTAATCGGCGACTTCGTCGAGGAAGCCGAACGCGCCAACGGACTATAGCTGTACCGACCGGCATGAAGAATTTGCAGCACGATACGCCCGTCGTGAGCGTGCACCGCCGAAGTGACCTCCTGGTGAGCACGTGCCATGCGCTTGCTTGCCATCATGGAACCGGCGGGAGTCAACCAACCTTCGATGTTCGGCGCGAAACCGCCAGTAACAATCAAACCAACGCCACCTTCGGCGCGCCTGCCCAGATACGCGGCCAGCTTCGGAATATCGCGGATGCGATCCTCTAAGCCAGAGTGCATCGACCCCATTACCAGCCGGTTGCGCAGTTCAATCGCGCCAACCTGCAACGGGGATAGCAGGTGCGGAAACTCTACCGAGCCGGGCTGGGCTGCGGTAGTAGCAGGGTTTTCTACAGGGTGGGCCATGGCCGTATTATTCCAGCTTTCACTGCCCTGGTGTGGTCTTTTCCATAGACTGTGGTGTCAGATTCTGGTGTTCAACCAACATGAATCAACTTGAATCAACTTGAATCAACTTGAACCAACATGGGAAGGAAGCAACACCTATGGCAGTAGCGGTAGTAACGGGTGCCTCGTCGGGAATTGGGGCAGCCACAGCGCGCGCTTTTGGTGCTGCGGGGTTTACCGTGGTGCTGGCTGCGCGTCGGCAAGAGCGCCTCGATCAGGTGGTTCAGGAGATCCTCGAAGCAGGCGGTACCGCCCATGCTGTGGCGGTGGATGTCACTTCCGATGACGATGTCGCGGCATTGAAGCAGTTCACCGCCGATCTGGGTGGCGTAGACGTGTTGGTCAACAATGCCGGTGGTGCGTGGGGGATGGAAAGTGTCGCCGACGCCGTGGAGGAAAAGTGGCGCTGGATGTACGAGGTCAACGTGCTGGGAACGTTGCGGGTTACCCGCGCACTGCTGCCACAGCTGACTACCACGCAGGGGTGCATTGTCACCGTGGGTTCCGTGGCAGGACGCCAGGTTTATCCCGGTGGCGCGGGCTACAACGCGGCTAAGCACGGCGAGCGAGCCTTGACGGAAGTGCTACGCCAGGAGATCGCGGAAACTGGGGTGTGGGTGACAGAAGTCGATCCCGGCCGCGTCCACACCGATTTCTCTCTGGTGCGTTTCGACGGAGATGCCACCCAGGCCGATGCCGTGTATGCAGGAGTGCAATCACTGACAGCTGACGACGTTGCGGAAATCATCGTTTTTGTAGCAACCCGTCCGCCGCGAGTGAATATCGATTTTCTACAAGTAACCCCTATCGACCAGGTGGGGGCAAAGCCGAAAGGATTAGATGATGAGTGAGCAAGCAGCGCAGCAGACAGGGCAGGCAGTACAGGCAGGCCGGGCAGGTGCGGGAAACCAGCGCCCAGTGGCTTTAGTAACCGGCGGTAGCCGCGGCATCGGTAAAGCCGTGGTGGCGGATTTGGCGAAAGACCACCACGTGATTGTCGGTGCTACCACGAAGGAAAACGCAGAAAAGGTCGCCCGGGAATGTGAATCGGCAGAGGTCTTTGTCGCCGATTTATCTGATCCAGAGCAGCTGGCTGCGGAGTTCCAGCGCGTCTTTACCGATGGTGCGCGCTTAGATGTGGTGGTGCATTCGGCAGGTATCTATGCCGGCGGTGCTGTAGAAGAGCTCAGCCATGCAGATTGGATGCGTGTGCTGAACCTCAATGTGGCTGCGGTAGCAGAGCTCACGCGCCTGGCGTTGCCATTATTGCGTGCCAGCAAGGGCATGGTGGTCACGATTAATTCGGGTTCGGGTTTCCGCGCTTCGCCAACCACGGGTGCGTACGCAGCGTCGAAGTTTGCGCTGCGGGCGTTTACGGATGCGTTGCGGGAAGAAGAGCGTGGCGAGGTGCGAGTTAGCTCGGTGCATCCGGGTCGAGTAGATACCGATATGCAGGTAGAGATCCAAGGTGCGGAAGATTACGACGGTGCAAAATACGTACAACCCGCCTCCATTGCGAAAGCGGTGCGCTTAAGCGTGGATGCGGGTTGGGATTGCAATGTCGACGAGGTGTCGGTGCGGCCCCGAGCTTAGGGTTCGAGCCTTAAACCTAGACCTAAGGCTTCAGATCCGTGATCCAAGCCTTAGTGTTCGCCCATCATCTTGTCGATTTCGCGAGGCACTACCTTGCCCACTGCATTGCGAGGTAGGCGATCGACGAAGAAGACCTTGTCTGGTACCGAGTGATCGGCAAGGTTTTCGCGGCAGTAATCCTGCAGCATCTCTGCGGTGAGATCCTGGCCTTGCTTCGAGCTATCGCGCACGATGTAAAGGTAGAGGTCAGCGACAATTTCGTCGTTCTGCATGCCACGGCAGTAGATGTCACCGATGCCTGGGATTGGTCCGAGTAGCTCTTCGATCTCGCGTGGGAAGACGTTCTCGCCACCCTTGATCACCATGTCGTCCGCACGGCCACAGATGTACAGGTAGCCTTCTTCATCCATGCGAGCTAGGTCGCCGATCTGGAACAGGCCATCGACGGTCTGGAACTTGTCCTTCGGGTTTAGGTAACCAATAAAGGAAAGTTCCTGAGCCGTGTGCAACAAACCAACGGTGCCGCGTGGGACTTCCTTGCCATCTTCATCCAGGATGCGCACGCAGGTACTCAAGGTTGGACGTCCGGCAGATTCTGGGCGCAACGCCAGCTCTGGGCCAGAAGCAATAGAGGTCACGCCAGCTTCAGTGGAGCCATAGAAGTTACAAACCACTGGGCCGAAGCGGTGGGTGAGAGCACTTACCAACCAGCCTGGAATTGCATTGCCCGAAGAGACGATGAACTCAAATGGGCCGACCTTGCTTTCTGGGCGCTTATCCAAGGAATCCTTGAACTGGCGCAAGAAGATAGCAGCGGAAATAATGGCGTTAGCCTGGTACTTTTCACACTGATCAACCATCTTGTTTGGATCGAAACGGCGCATGGTGATCAGGGTGGCACCAGTGACCATAGCAATGATCACATTTGCCCAGCCCCAGGCGTGGAACATCGAAGCGGACTGATGCACAGTCAGATTGCGACGCCATGGAATACGATCGGCGATCGCACCAATGGTGGCTGGGGTCTTTGGCTCGTTGCGCAGCACACCCTTTGGCAAGCCGGTAGTACCCGAAGACATGATGATGATGCGACCTTGCTCTGGCTTGTGCTCTAGCTCGGTCTTGCCACCTTCAGCAATCAGATCTTCCATCAGCAGCACATTGTCGTGCTTCTTAGCGAAGTCGCGGGTAGCTGGATCGTCGATAGCAGTAACCACGATGGTTAGGCCTTCGCGATCCAGTGGAGCGCGATCCAAGAACTCATCGTCAATGAATAGGAAGCTAACGTTGTTCTGCTCGATGATGCCTTCGATCTGCTGGATAGAAGATCCAATATTCATCAGCATGATCTCGGCGCCGGTGAAGCCCTTCACAGCCATGGGCTGGATGATGCCGCGGCCGTTACGAGCGATGACGCCGAAGGCAGATTTAGAGGTAAGCCCACGATCCATCAGAGCCCGAGCAAGACGTTCGTTTTGCGCGTCTAGCTCGGTGTAGGTTAGCTCGCCATAATCGTCGACAAGCGCCAAACGATCGGGATAACGCTGCGCGCCCAAGCGGATCAAACCAGAGACTGCGAACTTCCACCGCAGAAGGGTTTTTAGGAGGCCTGGAACCATCTTTGGCGTCATGTAGAAAGCGCCGCTGCCCAGAGTCGGCTTTACAGACTTAAAGAATGCCAAAGTTTGGAACAGAGTGGGCACCTTCGGAGGGGACATCTCTGAAGACATGGGCGGTTAACCTCCATAAAATTCAACAGTCACATTAGTAACAGCAGTCACTGTAGCAACATTAGCCAAGTGGAACAAGTCGTTTTGAGCAACTAAAAATTGCAATGTGAGAGCCATCATAGCAGAAACTCTCACACAAATGTAACAATGCGGTTACAAATTAGGTACGGAATGTAACGAAGATTGCTTTAACCGAGCTGTGCTGCAGCTCGGCTAGAACTACCGCTGATCCACTCCGTCGTCGTTCAGCATTGGCACATCGGCAATTGCTTCAGGAATTGCAAACGCGTCCACCAGGCTATCTGCCCATGGTGCTAGCGAGTCAACCAAGTCGTTAATCGCAGCACGAGCCGCCTTCGTGCGACCACCAGAGACCATGTTCTGCTCCTGGAACCAACCCGAATGCTGGTTGATCACCGACAGCGCGAACAGGTTGCGGATTTGCTCGAGCACTGGCTTGGCCGGATTATCATCCGCTAGCTTCGCTTCGGCATCCACGAGAGCCTCCAGCTGCAGGGTGTCCACACGAGCTCGACCCAAAGCGATCAAGTGATCCTGGGTCTGATCCACCGCGTGCACCGCATCTTCGTTGGACATCTTCTTTGCTGGGCGCAAACGACGGCCCAGAGACTTCAAGATGTTCGCTTCGCGATCCTGCAGCAGCTTCACCTGGTAGCCGGCGTTGAATAGGTCGGTTTCATCGCGATCGCTGACGCGGTCAAGCAGCGACTGCACGGTGGTGGTCACAGGGGTGCGACGCATGAATAGCTCGGAGACATTTTCTGCACCGAAGCGCAGCATGCCCAATGGGTCCAATTCCGATAGATCGCGGGAGTAAGCGGTCAGTAGCTCCTTGGACACCATCTGAATCAATACGGTGTTGTCACCTTCGAAGGTGGTGAACACATCGGAGTCTGCCTTGAACACAGTCAGCAGGTTTTCTGCCATGTAGCCGGCACCACCGCAGGCCTCGCGGGCTTCCTGGATCGAGCGAGTAGCGTGATCCGTCGATGCCACCTTCACTGCAGCAGCCAGGGATTCCATCTCGCGGCCAATCCACTGTTCTTCATCAGTAGGGTTCGCCACATCCAACTTGCCAGAGGCAATGTCCTGCTCGCGGGCGTCGATACGCTCGATGATGTTGTTCTGCAACAGTGCCAGGGCGTAAGACTTCGCCACTAGCGGCAGCAGGCGCAGACGATGCGAGCGGTGATCGATCAGACGCTTTTCTTCACCCGGCAGGCCTTCAAACTGCCGACGACGGGTGGCATACCGCGTTGCAATCGTCAGCGAAGTACGAGCAGCAGCACCTGCAGCCGCACCAACAGAAATGCGACCGCGAATCAGGGTGCCCAGCATGGTGAAGAAGCGACGGTTACGAGACTCGATAGGCGAGTGGTAGGTGCCATCTTCTGCTACATCACCGAAACGGTTCAGCAAGTTCTCGCGAGGAACTGCAACATTGTCGAACAAAATGGTGCCGTTATCTACGCCCAGCAGGCCACCCTTATGGCCGTGATCTCCTAGGGTGATACCAGGCAAAGCGTTGCCCTCTTCGTCGCGGATGGGAACCAAAATGGTGTGCACACCGTGTGATTCCGAGACCACGCCGTTTTCATCTTTAATGTGCAGTTGGGCGAACACAGCAGCCATACGGCCGTGCAACGCAGCGTTGCCGATATAGACCTTCTTCGCCGATGGCGTAGGCGAGTGCACGATGAACTGCTTCTGCGCCACATCGTAGGTGGCGGTGGTCTCTAGGTTCTGAACGTCAGAGCCGTGGCCAAGTTCGGTCATAGCAAAGCAGCCCAGCAGCTCGAGATCAATGATCTGGCGAATCAATTCACCGTGGCGCTCGGTGCCTAGGTTATCCACGGCACCGCCGAAGAGACCCCACTGCACACCAGACTTCACCATTAGAGATAGGTCGGCATGGCCAATGGTTTCTAGCGCGGTGAGCGTTTCACCTGCTTTGCCAGTGCCACCAAATTCAGCGCTAAAAGCGCCATGTGGAATTTTGGTATCGCGGAAACGTTCCAACCGCGGCAGTACAGCGTCGCGAGCCTCTGCCATCGAAAGCTGATACTGCGGCTTGAAGTAAGGGTCGTTCAACAACTCGCGTACTTCGTTGCGCTTGTCTGCCCAAGCGCCATCCAAAAGCTTCTGCAACTCGTAGGCGGTAGCTGCCAAAGTTGCTTGATCAGGGCGATCTGGAAGCTTCGCGGGGCCTTCGCCAGCTGGGTAGCGTTCGTACCGAGACTTGGTCGATTCAGACTTAGATTCACTCATGGTGTCTCCTTAAGTAGGTTGATTATGTAGCCTACCTTTAGTTAAGGGTTTGGGTGGTGAAATACCCTAAATTTCGTGGGAATTTGCTGTTAAGACCACTCGGAATTGCTACCGAAATTGTTGCGGGGATCACTATAGAAATGCCACTAAATCACTGCCCTTGAAGCAGCGCAGCTAAGTGCGGTTCGTCGACATCGGTGCAGGTGTTCAGCCAGCGCCCTAATGCTTGGTGTTCGGCATCAGTGACCCACAGTTGGTACTTGTGTTTCACTGCAATCTGGCGTGCCACGTATTGGCACCGGAAAGGGCTATTCGACGGCAGCCAGCTTGCTGCGTCGCCATCGCCTTTTTGATTGTTCGCCGGGCCGTCGACAGCTAATAAGTTGAGGGGATCGTTGGCGAAATTGCGTCGGGTATCGGCGTCGAGTTGTTGTGCGCCCTTCTGCCAGGCATCGCTTAAGGCCACCACGTGATCGATCTGCACTGCCTGCGAAGTCTGCTGGCCTCGCTGGAAAGCAATCGTGGTACCGGTGTAAGGATCCTGCAGGGTGCCGGTGAGCACAACACAGTCGCGGGTACGAGGCTTGAAGGTTAGATCGGTGAGGTCTCGGCGCAGAATGTCGTTGCGGGTATCGCAGCCGTTGTGGCCGAACTCGACAGTCACGTCATCAGACCAACGCTGGCCGAACTGCTCGCGCTCGTAGCCAGTCTTGGGAGCGCGGCCTTTGATCGGCAGTGTGGCCAATTGTTGCCCGAGGGTATCGCGCGCCAGCAGCGGAGGTTGCTCGGCCGGGAGGTGTTCGTCGGCAGGCTCTGGCGCAGCGTCGGGAGCAGGCTCGGCAGGCGGCGCTTCATCGTTAGGCAGAGAAAAAGTACTGGGGAGCTCTACGGTCTCGGGCAGGCTCTCGATGGTGGGCGAAGCTGCGTCGTCAGCGTTCCCAAAAGTGCCAGCGTTATCCCTAAGTCCCGCGCAAGATACCAGCCCAGCAGTGGTGAGGAGAGCAATCAGCAGCGCCAGAATTCGGTGCATGTGTTGAGCCTCCTGTGCTTGTTGTCTACCACCAGTAGTCAGGATATTGCACGCCGCGGATTCGATTAACCACCATGCCTAACAGCACCACTAGCAGTGCCGATGAGGTGACGAACACGAAGAAACGCAAGTCCTCGCCATGCGGAATCAGGACGGTGACCATCGCTGTTGCCGTCGCCGGCGAGTGCGCGCAACGGAAGATCAGCATCAACGCGAAGGTCACGCCGGCACCAATGGCCGCGGAGAAAATACTCGACCCCAGATACGTCAGACAGGTGATGCCAACGGTGACTCCAATGATGTGCCCCATCACCACGTTGCGCGGCTGAGCCAAGGGCAGGTCCGGCGCACCAATGATCAACGCCACCGCAGCACCCAGCGGAGGCAGCAGCAGCAGATCCGAAACTTGCGTGGCCAGCAGTGCTAAAGCCATCAATGGCGCGGAGACAGTAAGGGACGCCACCACAATGCTTTTCAACGGCGGCCGAGGTGGCGCTTGCGAGCGCAAGAAACCGAAACGTGGCTTAGGTTCTTCCTGCCCTTGCATCTGTTCAAAGGGCTGGTTGATCGACGTTTCGGAATTCATAACAGGTTTAGTTTAGCGTGCAATAAGCCATAGGGAAGTGCGTATTGCCCATGCCGGTAATGGCACACTAGAGGGCATGAATGATCCGGTGCACGAGCACGACGCAGACGGCGCGCGCGACGGTGAGACCCACGAAGATGCTTTCCCCGACGCCTTCGACGTTTCCATCCGTGACGACTCCATCCGCCTAGGGCAGTTCCTGAAACTGGCGAATCTTATTGAAACCGGTGGCCTGGCCAAGGAAGTGATTGCCAGCGGCCAGGTGCTGGTCAATGGTGAGGTGGATACGCGGCGTGGCCGGCACTTGAAGATTGGCGATGTTGTGGAACTGGGAGGCATGCAAGCGCGCGTCTCTGACGACCCCGATGAAGACGATTTCGCTGACGACGACTTTGATCCCGAAAAATGGAGGAACTTGTAAGCCATGCCAGCTTTTCCCGCTTCGTTTGGAATGCCCGTTCGCGTTGATTTGAGTACCTCTGAGCCCAAGGCAGCCGAGCAGTTTTATGGCTCGTTGTTTAGGTGGCAGTTTTCGGATGCTCATCCGGCTTACGGTGGTGTAGCTGATTCCCAGGCAGATGGGCGCCGGGTGGCAACTCGGATGGGAATGCCAGTTTCGGTAGTGCTGGAAGCTGACGACGAACAACGCCACCAGTGGCGCGTGAATTTCCACGTTGATGATGCAGCGGCTGCAGCAGAGCATGCCCGCGAATGTGGTGCCCAGGTAGTCCAAGAAGCTGTAGCACTGGTGGATGGCTCGAAGCTGGCGATCATCGCAGATCCCGCAGGTGCCTTGGTGGGTTTGCTGGAGCAACCGGGTGAACAGGCGTTTTTTGCTGCAGGCGAGCCCGGCACCCCGGTGTGGTTTGAATTGCTCTCGAGTGCAGGTGCGAACGGGGACGCAGGTACGAACGGCGACGCAGGTGCGGATAAAGACGCGCCGGGCGTGAGCTTTGATAGCGTGATGGACTTTTACCATCAGCTGTTCGGCTGGGAGATTGCGATCCGTGCGAAAACGGACCAGTTCACCTATGCCGTCGGTATCGAAGAAGGCGCGCCTTTTGTTGGCCTTGCTCACGCGGAGCAAGCCGCAGGACAAGGCTGGATGGCCTACTTCGGCGTGGAGAACATCGACGCTGCTGTCGCCGAGGTAAAACAAAACGGTGGCGAGGTTCTCTCTGAACCGCAGATGACCGAGTTCGGCCCACTTGCCACCGTAAAAGATAGCGCCGGGGTTACCACCATCATCTGTGAGGTACCCCCAGCGCCGGCTGAAGATATCAGCGAAGCTGAAGATCTATTCAGCTTGGATCTGTCAGGCCACGATCAGACGCGGCCGCAGTAGCTCCTATTGAGTGCTCTTCACGAGCACTCCAAGACAGCTCTTACCGAGCGAAGGTCACTGGTACGTCGACGACATCTTCGAAGCCTTCCGCGTGATCGCCGAAGAGCTTCAGCACGCAATCCTGCTCGGTGCAGTTCACGGCATCGCCGGTAGAGGATGCGGAGATCTCGAACTCCACGCGGTCGGATAGCTCAGTGGTGCCGCCATCCTTCTTGGTGATCCACAGCTGGTTTGCTGGATCAGCGTTGCGGTCACCGGTGCAGTCTGGCACTGGGTTGGCGTTTTCTGCAGCACAAATTGCGAGGTAGTAGCCAGCCACTTCGGTGTTCAGGCCGGTGATGGTGCCGGAGAGCACGTCGCCGTCTGCCAAGTTATCTACTGGTGCAACTTCGATGTTGATGTTGCCGGTATCCAGTGCGCTGGAAGCAGCTGCGTCGGTGGTTTCGCTGGTGGTTGTTTCAGAGGTGGTCTCTGAGGTTTCTGGTGCGGTGGTGGCACCTTCGTCGGAAGCGTCGTCGGAAGAGCAAGCTGCTGCCAGGGTGAGCAAAGCTACTGCTGGAACGGCTACTGCTGCGCGGGCGTACTTGCGAGTAAGAGAAGCTGTGGTGTTTCGCATAGACCAGTCTCCAATAATGTTATCTATCCAGGGTTTACTCATGATATTTTAAGGCAGGTCCAAAAATAAGTAAAGGTTGCCTCAGTGCTGAATCGGAGGGTTTTGATGCCTGCATCGCTTTCTATGCAGTCGCAGCGTAAGGGATTCGTTGCATCGTCTTCTTTGGCGTTAGTTGCCTTAGCAATGGTCTTTGCGCTGGTGGGATGTACCCCGCCGCATGCAGAGAACACCACCGCTGGTGAAATTCCGAGCGTGACTCCAGCAACGTTTACCGCTGACGATCAGCCGAAGGGGCACGTTTCTGCGGACCTGCCAGATGTGGATCCACAGGTGCTGGTGGAAGATCCGAAGCCGCAGTTCCCAGCCACGGTCACTACGGTGGTCAAGCAGGCTGAAGGCGATAACCCTGCGGTTACCGAGGAAATCGAGGTAGAAAAGGCCGATCGTATTTTGACGCTGGATCGTGCCGGATCGCTGTCGCGCATCGTGTGGGCGTTCGGTATGGGCGACCGCCTGGTTGGCCGGGATACGTCGACCGACTTCCCAGGCGTGGAAGATCTGCCATTGGTTACTCAGGGCGGCCACTCGGTGAACCCCGAAGTTGTGATGTCTCTGAATCCAGATCTGATCATCACTGATGGTTCGGTTGGCCCTTCGCAGGTAGTTGCGAACCTGGAATCTGCGGGTGTCACCGTGGTGCGCGTCGAGCAGGATCACACCCCAAGCACGATTGGTGAGCTAATCACCGACGTGGGAAGTGCGATTGGGCTTGCCGACGACACCGCTGAAGTTATCTCCACTGTCAACGAACGCTTGCAGCAAGCCACTGAAGAGGCTCATGAAAAAGCCGATGGCCGCAAGATGATGATGCTCTATGTCCGCGGTACCGGGGTTGCCATGATCGCAGGTCCAGAATCTGGTGCCCGCGAGCTGATCCAGCGCTTGGGTGGTGTAGACGCCGGTGAAGGCATTGGCATCTCTGGTGCGTGGACGCCACTGACTCCGGAAGCGTTGATTAATGCAGCCCCGGATACGTTTATCGTGATGACCGGTGGTTTGGAATCCGTCGGCGGCATTGATGGGCTGCGCGAGGTACCGGGGGTATCGCAGACTCCGGCTGGCGAAAACGGCAGTGTGCTGGATGTGCCTGATTCGCAGTTGCTGTCTTTCGGTACACAGACGCCACAAGTGCTGCAGGCGATGGCTAACGCGCTTTATGGAACGGATGCCAACTAATGGCTTTAGCCACCAAAAGGCAATCCTCAGAACTTACTGAAGGTGCTCGAAAACGCGCAGTCAAAGTAACTACTACCTACATCGTGTTAGCGGTGTTGTTAGTAGTAACCGCGTTGTGGTCGGCAGCGGCCGGCCAATTCGATGCCACTTTCGGACAAACCCTGCGCGCGCTGGGCAACCTGCTCTTTGGCGGTGGCGCTGAAACTGCTGACACCAGCCGGATAGAGCTAGTGCTGTGGGAAGTACGCCTGCCTCGTATTGCCCTGGCAGCAATTGTTGGTTCCGGCTTGGCCGTTGCTGGTGTGGCCTTGCAGGCAGTGTTCGGCAATCCTTTGGCCGAGCCTGGTCTGATCGGTGTGTCCTCCGGTGCAGCTGTGGGTGCCGCAGCTGTCACTGTGCTCGGTACCACCACTGCAATCACCGCAGCAGCCGGTGAATGGGCAGTAGCGCTAGGCGCGTTCTTTGGCGGTATCGCTGCCACCGCCGTTGTTGCCGCTACCGCGAAAGGTGGCCGCGATGTCGCTCGCATCATCTTGGTGGGTGTGGCAGTCAATGCTGTGTGTGGTGGTTTGGTCTCGCTGTTTACCTATATCGCGACGCCTGCTGCGCGCGACCGGATTGTGTTCTGGCAGATGGGTAGTTTCGCAGCTGCCGATTGGACGCAAGTAGGCCTGGTCTTGCTGGCCACCGTGCCTTCGGCAGCAGTGCTGTGGATGCTCGCCGGCAAGCTCGATCTGCTCAGCTTGGGCGAAACGCAGGCACGGCACTTGGGCGTTGATGTGCCGAAGTTGCGCCGCGTGGTGATTACCGTGGCAGCCTTGGTGGTTGCGGTAGGCGTGGCGTTTTCCGGCATCATCGTTTTCATTGGCTTGGTAGTGCCACACGCGTTGCGGCTGACTATGGGGCCGGCACACCGCCACTTGGTTCCCGCTGCGCTGCTCGGCGGTGCGGTGGCAACCACGATTGCAGACCTCGCCGCGCGCACGTTGATCGTCGGTGCAGACTTGCCACTGGGTATGCTCACCGCACTGGTCGGCGGTCCGCTGTTCTTCTGGCTGTTGATTCGTGGTAATCGGGCGGTGAAGGCATGAGTGAGATGAAGAACAATTCGCAGCAAGGTGCGCAGCAGCAAAGCGCTCAACCGGACGCACATCGCAACCTGGTTGCCGATGGCGTTACCGTGCAGCGCGCCGGGCGTACCATTCTGCGCAATGTTTCGATGCAGGCTCAGGCCGGCCGTGTGATGGTGCTGGTAGGCCCCAACGGTGCTGGTAAATCCACGTTGTTGGCTGCGCTAGCTGGCGACGATACCCCAGTCCAAGGTGGCGTTAGTTTTGGTGATACCGATATGGCGAACTTGTCGGTATCTCAGTTGGCGCGGCTGCGCAGTGTGCTAACGCAGTCGCAGCCGGTTTCAGTACCGTTTACTGCTTCGGAAGTCATCGATTTTGGACGTGCCCCTTGGGGCGCTGCCGACGATCGCCTGCGCAATCAGGTGATCGACGAATGTGATGTACGGCATCTGCTGGATCGCCCGGTCACTGTGCTCTCGGGCGGCGAGCGTGCCCGGGTGCATTGTGCGCGCGTGCTGCTACAAGATACGCCGGTGTTGTTGCTCGACGAGCCGACGGCTGCGCTGGATCTCAGCCACGCCGAGGCAATCTTGTCGGTAGCCCGTCGTCGGGCGCGAGATGGTGCTGTAGTGGTTGTGGTCTTACACGATCTATCAGCGGCGGCGGCACATGCGGATGACATTGTGGTGCTTGCCGACGGAGAAATCGTCGCTGAGGGCAGCCCAGCGGAGGTGCTCACCGAGCAGCTTGTTAGCGAGATTTATGGCTTGGATGTAGAGGTGCTCTACGATTCTTCGGGCAATCCGGTCATCGTTCCAGCACGGTAGCTAGCCGAAAATTACCCCCGGCTACCCCCATCCTTAGCGGAGTCTGAGATTTAGATTAATATTCGCGACGTAATCTAAGAAGAGATTACCCAGTGGTAACTTAATCCAATTAGGAGTAGCGTATGTCTGAATCTGATGTGAATCGGGAACAGTCCGCTCAGCCAGAGCTGTTGTCTTCTCAGCTGAAGTCGGCGACCCAAGATGTGCACGATCAGGCAGAAAATTCTGATTTCATGGCTCGTTTGCTGGCCGGCAAGCTCGATGTGGCTGCAGCAATCGATTTCACCGCGCAGTTGTGGTTTGTGTACTCGGCTTTAGAGTCCGCTGCGCGTGCTACCTCCGAAACTTCCGAGATGTCCGCGATCTTCGATCCTCGCCTGGAGCGCGTGGAGAAGCTCGAAGCGGATCTGGCCGCGATGTGCGAGGGCTCTGATGTGCCTTGGCGTGAGCGCCTGGTGGCTACTCCGGAGACTGAAGAATACGCCGCTCGCCTGCGTTCCTTGGGCGAAGAGGGCGATGGTGCTGCGTTGGTGGCTCACCATTACGTGCGTTACTTAGGCGATATGGCTGGCGGTCAGGTGATCGCTGCGATGTTTAAGAAGCATTACGGGCTTAACGACGACGCCGTAACCTTCTACAACTTCGACGAACTGGGCAAGATTAAGCCGTATCGCGATCAGTACCGCGAAAAACTAGACAGCATCCAGCTAGACCAGCAGACTCGTGCCCACATTCTGGATGAAGCGGTGAAGGCATTCCAGCTGAACACTGCGATGTTCGCTTCGTTGCAGAACTAGGCAGCGCATAACCGGCCATTCCTAGCGTGGCAGCTTATTTCAGATCCAAGGTCTCCTGTTGGAGGCCTTCTTCTGTCAGAATGTCTTGCGCTTTATTGCGCTGCCGTTGGTGGATTTTCTTCTCGCCAACAGCAGCGTCGATGGCTTTCGGAGGAAGCTGTACTCGTACTTCCGCGGGGTAGCCGGCGCGTAGTTGGCGTACTCGTTCGACCTCCGCGTCGAGCTTGAACCCGAACAGCAGCATCGCATTGGTAGCCCACACGGCAATCAAGAACGCGATCACGGCACCGATCGCGCCGTAAGGATTCAAGCTGGCAAAGTGCACTAGGTACATCTCTAGGGCTTTGCCGATGACGAAGATGCTCAAGATTGCCCAGACGGCTCCCGTCGAGAGCCAGCGAAAACGGCGCTGCCGGATGTTGGGGGCGAAATAGAATAGGCTGCCGATTAGCGTCATCATGGCGATGAGGATGACCGGCCAGCGTAGCCAATCCCAGATGGGGAAGAAGACATCAAGCAGGAAGGCGACGAAATCGTCGATACCAAGCGGCTGCGCGATGGGCTCGATCAACCCTTCGACTAGGCGGCGGTTGAGTGCAATGGACACGAGTGTGAGCACCGACCCGACGAGCATCACCAACGTGGTACCGACCATCGCCAGGTGGTACTTCAACAGTGGGCGGCCTTCAGAGACGCGATAGATGCTGTTGGCCGCGCGGGAGAATGCGCGTACATAGGCGGACGACGAAATTAGGGCGGTAGCGATACCGATACTCAAAGCAATCACGCCGCCGGTGGCTGAGCCCATGATGGTCTGGAGAATATCCAGGGCAGTTTCCATATATTCCGGCGGTAAGAACTGGGCCATGAAGTCTTCAGCTGCAGCCATGATGTCGGCCGAATAATCAGCCATGAACAACACGGAGATCGAATAGATCGCCAAAAGCGCTGGTGAAAACGTTAAAACTGTGAAGTAGGTAAGGGTGGCAGCGCGGTCTAAGAGTTGTTCGAAGAAGAACTCGATCGAGGTTCGCTTCAATGCGTAGAGAACTCCAGAGACGCCGGGTAGTGGCAGCTTAGTTTCATTGACGGCACTGTTGGTTACCTCTGATTGATACGCCTCGATGGTATCGGGAATGTTTTTCGACGGTGCCACGCACCAAATCCTACTACCCTGGAAAGGGCAGTTTGCACGCGAAGGCAACAGCCAAGGAGGCTGCAACACATGGCACGATCGAAATGGGTAAGCGCCAATGGCAGTGGTGATGCCGGCAACTCCAGTGGTGCCGGAAAGTCTGTCGCTGGTGCCGGCTCTGATAGTGCGCTGTCGCCGATGGGGATCGTGGTTTCTACCCTCGCTGTTTTAATCGGCGTTTTGGTGGCAGTGATTATTGCTGCTCGGGTGAATTCATTTGAAGCGGGCATCGAGCTGGACTTCAGTAATGAATCACCGACTCACTGGGGATTGGCCAGCATCAGCGGTATTGCGCTGGCAGCAGGATTTACTGGGCTTTATTTGTCGGCATCGTCGCATCGGCATTCGCCGAAGAAGCTGGCAATCATCGGTGGTATCGGTGCCAGCGTGGCGATTGCACTAACAATTCTGCTTGCCCATGTAACTGCTGCCTAGCGATTTACCAGATGGTCACGCGGTCTTCTGGAGCCCGCCACATGCCGTCGCCAGGCTGAACGTCGAAAGCATCGTGGAATTCGTCGATGTCTGTAACGATCACGTTGCAGCGGAATTCTGCCGGGCTGTGTGGATCGATGGCCAGGTACTGGCGGGACAACTCTGGACGGATCGCCGTACGCCACACTCGTGCCCACGATTCGAAGAGCTCGCGGTAGGCAGCTGGCTCGTCGGTGATGCCGTGTTCGGCGCCGTTGTCGGCAATCCAACGGCGATACGCCACTACTGCGATACCCAAGCCACCCAGGTCGCCGATGTTTTCACCTAGCGTGAACTTGCCGTTGACGCCAGTGCCAGTTTCGCCCAGCTCCTTCAAACCAGCTGGTACCAAGCCTTCGAACTGTTCCACTAGCTTGTCGGTTAGCTTCTCGAAGGCAGCGCGGTCTTCGTCAGTCCACCACTGCTCCAAGTTGCCGTGGCCATCAAACTGCGAGCCCTGATCGTCGAAACCATGCCCAATTTCGTGGCCGATAACCGCACCGATGGCACCGAAGTTGGCTGCGGCGTTGCCTTCTGGATCGAAAAACGGTGGCTTCAAAATCGCAGCTGGGAACGTGATGTCATTAACCACCGGGTTGTAGAACGCGTTCACAGTCTGTGGTGTGGCATGCCATTCGTCGCGATCGGCTGGCTTGCCCAGCTTCGCCACCTCGTAATCGTGGGTAAAGGCAGCTGCCGCGCGGAGGTTGCCCAGCAGATCGTCGGCACGCACGTTCTTGCCTACTTCGAGCGCGGAGTAATCAATCCACTTCTCGGGGTAGCCGATCTTCGCCTTGAACAACGAGAGCTTTTCCAGCGCACGTTCGCGCGTCGCCGGCGTCATCCATGGCAGCTGCGAAATGCGCTGGTGGTAGGCGTCGAGCAGGTAGTTGACCAGCTCCAGCATGCTTTCTTTGTAGCTAGGTGGGAAGTGCTTATCGACGTACAACCGCCCAACTTCCTCACCCACAGCGCCTTCCACGAAGCCAACACCGCGCTTCCACCGTGCGCGTGGTTCTTCTGCGCCGGACAGGGTGCGGCTGTAGAAATCGAAGTGCTGCTGGTAGATCTGATCCGGCAGGTAGGACGCACGGCTAGTCAGAATGTGCCATGCCGCCCATAGCTGCAGTACTTCCAGATCGGTTTCTTCCCATAGCTTTGCGAAGTCCTCCAGGTACGAAGGCTGGGACACGATCACGGTGTTGTCCGCCACGCCGGTATCGCGCAACCACTGTGCGAATGGGAATCCCGTAGGCAGCTCTGCTACGGCAGTGGGGTTGTACGTCTTCACCGCATCGCGCGAGGCAACCACATCCCAGTGGCCTTCGGCGATTTTCGTTTCAAATTCTACGATGATGTCCGCAATTTCGCTTGGGGTGCGTCCCTGCGTGATGTCTGTTGTGCTTTCCGACGTTGGGTCGCCACCAGTGACATCGTCCTGCGCTGCCAAAAGCAGACGGAACATCTTTTGGATGTGCTCGCGGTATGCCTTCAGGGTCTCGGAGTGTTGCTCTTGGTGGTAGTAGGCCTCGTCGGGAAGCCCAAGACCTGCCTGTACCAAGTACGCGCGGGCAGTTTCCGAGCCAGCGTCTTTCGTTACGAAGTAGGCGGCAGCGCCGGAGACGCCTTCGCGGTCTAGTTGTGCCAGTGCGTGTGCTAATTCCTCTTTGGTTTCAACTGCGATGCGGTTGAAATCGGGGTTGAGGGCATCCAGCCCAATGCGCTCGATGGCATCAGTATCCATAAAGCTGCGGTAGAGCGCCCCAATGCGGGTATCCGCGTCGGCAGCTTCTACTAATTCCCGTACGTCGGCTTCGGCCTGGTCGCGCAGGGCGTGGAAGGCGCCGTCAATAGCGCGGTCGGCTGGGATCTTGTGGTTGGCGATCCATTCGCCGTTGACGTGCAGATAAAGATCATCTTGGATACGCGGCTGGGTGAAATCAGACATGCACACCAGTCTAGAGATCCCGCGCGTGGTTGTGGGCAATCTGCTCCATGAACTGCACAAAGTTTATAGATGTGACAAATGGTGCCAATGTGACGTATGGGGCGAAGCTGTGTATTGTCAACCTCAAGTATTAGTTGAGACTTTCTCCGGTGGATTCTGCCGGCAGTGAAAGAGAGAACAATGAAGAAACGCGCACTTGCCACCACGATGGCAGCTCTGGTTTTGCCACTGTCGCTGGGACTGAGCGCTACTCCGGCGCTGGCGTTCGATGCGAAATCCCCTACTGGCGTGGACGTTTCCAAGTGGCAGCGCCCCGGCGGGGTAGCCATTGATTGGAACAAAGTTGTCGAAGCTGGCGAACAATTCGCGTTTATTAAAGCTACCGACGGCATTGAAGGTCGCAGCATCTACTTCGAAGAGGATGCGAAGAAGGCTCTCGACGCGGGATTGATCGTGGGCAGCTACCACAAGGCGCATCCGGATCGTTCTGCAGTCCGCCAAGCCGATGACTACGCAGCAGCGTTAGCTTTGCTGCCACAAACTGCCCGCACTCTGCCACCAGTGCTGGACATTGAACTAGACAACGGTTTAACTCCTGCCCAGCTAGAGGCTTGGGTAGAGACCTTCCTAGAACGCCTCGAAGAAACCACCGGCGAAAAGCCAATGATCTACACCTTCCGTTGGTTCTGGCAGGTAAAGATGGCGAATTCGGAGAAGTTCACTGATTACCCGTTGTGGCTGGCTGCCTACCAGGAAAAGGCACCGGAAGACATCATCGGTGGCTGGGACAAGCTGACTTTCTGGCAGTACGCCAATAATGGCCGTGTTTCCGGTATCCCAACCATTGTGGATCGTAACCGATTCAATGGCTCTGAAGCTGAACTCCAAGGATTTGTGAGCGGCATCCCAGGTGGTACCGGTGATGCTGCAGCGCCTGTTTCGCCAGATGCACCTGCAGCGCAGGATCCCGTATTGGATTCGCCACGAGTACCGGAGCTAGGTCAAGCAGGTTCGGTGCGTAGCGGTCAGAGTCGCGAGGCAGAAGGATCCTCCGGCTTGGAGGCAGCAGTTAGCGACGATCTAGTCGCTGCGATTCTGGATCTCTTCGCTGGCAAGATCGACGTGGAGGAGTTCTTCGATACTCTTCCAGAGCTAGGTATCGATCAGGATGCCGCTGCAATCTTGCGTGAATACGCACAGCGTGCGGTGGATGCTGCTCGATCAGCTGCAGAAACCGACGCAGCTGCTGAATACCTCACCGAGATGGCTGATGCCGAAGGTGAAGACGAAGCGAACCTCGGTGATGTCACGGCAGTGCTGGCTGGTGTAGCTCGCTAGAGTCCAAATGTCAGGCCAACTAAGTGTCTCTGCTGTCAAGGCAGCCCAAGCGGTTAACTTCTTTTTGCAGCAGAGCGCTTCGGATCCGTTCAGCGTTGAAGGAGATAACTACCTCAAGCTGACCAAGTTGTTGTGGGCAGCGGATCGGTTGAGCCTGCGCAACTTCGGGAACAGCGTGACACAGAATCGTTATGTCGCGCTTCCGTATGGTCCGGTTGCTTCACAGACCTTCAAACTCATGGAAGCCTGCCAACCGAACGCAAGCGTCAATCTACAAGGGATTGCCGAGGCAGACGTTCTCTGGTGGCAAGCCCGCTTCGAGTTCCAAGGGCATAGTCTCAGGGACATTGCCGATCCAGGCAGTGACTATCTGTCCCAGCCGGATCTTCACATGCTCGAAGCTGCGTACAAACGATTCCGCACGAGTAGTCCCTTTGGAGCAACGGACGACGTCAGCCATAGATACCCGGAGTGGACTCGAGCTTTCGATCCGGTTCAAGCAAAGAAGTCGTTCGACATTGATCTTGCTGATTTCTTTGACGATCCCGAACAGCATGTCGATCCGTACTTCCAAGTAGCCCCCGAGACTCTCGAAGCAGCGTGGTATTTCTTCGAAGAGCGCAAAGAGCTGTCCGCGTCGATCGGCATTGCGTTGTAATTAGTGCGTGTTCGGAGCGTCGCACCCAAATAAGAATCCCACCCTTTCACTTTAGAAAAGGTGGGATTTGTGCCCTCGGGCTAGCGTCACGCCAGCCCATGTACCGAAGACTTAGTCTTCTTCTGGGTACATCCGGCCTGGCTTCCACCAACCGCTACGGGTGGTTTCTTCCAGCTGCAGTTCGGCGTAATCCGGTGCCACCCCATCAGGGTTGTTGCGTGGGCGCAGGGACTCTACGGAACCCCAGTCGCGTGCCCAGTCATCCTTCATGTAGGTCGGTACTGCTTCCGATGCGTTCATCGCGTCAGACCAACCCAAAGGTCCGCCACCTTCGCTGGACTGCCACGTGTCTGCACCTGTGACCTTCAACGGACGATCCGGCATGATGCGGTATTCCGGACGCTCAGCCACACCTGCGTAGTGGCTGAAAATATCCTGGCAAGGGAACTGCAAGCTCACCGGCCAGTCCGTGATAGTTGGCGTATCAGAGCCAATTACGTCGTTTAGCGTCTCCAGCTGTGCCACACGTGGTGGGGTGAACGCCAACCAAGCGTCCTCAGCCAAGTCCGTATCCTCTGCCACCAAACGCATTGCGGTAGCACCCTCAGGAATATCAGAGGTTAGGAAGCGCAAGTTACGCCACGTTGGAGCAGGGCCTACGTCGATAGGCTCAACTTCGGCAAGCACCTCGAAGTTGTTGCCTTCCTGGCGGCCGTATTCTGCTACCAGCTTTTGGCCTTCCTGCTTCACGCCGTTGATGTCGTGGTGGAAGATGCGGCCAGCGGCGGTGACCACGATCAGTGGGGTGTCGTCGTTAAGCTCTGGCAACTGATACCACGCCGTGGTGGTTGCCGCCGGCACCTGAATGGAATCAGAGTACGAGCCCAACACCGGGATGCGCGAGGTATCCAGCGAGTATGGCAGTTCTGCACGGCTGCCATTGATGCCGGTCTCACCGGAGAAACCACCATCGGTACCTGCGTTGGAGCCGCCAGCGACGAAGTTCGTGGTAGCGCCATCGTCTACGGCAGTGGAGTTGGACTGGCCTTCGTCGGCCCAGACGGCGTCTGCAACCATATCGGATGGCATGCCGTTGGGGTCGAAGCCGCGGGCGTCGTCGTCCGGATCTAGGGAAGAGCCGAAGCTGCCGGAAATTGGGCGTAGGAAGCCCTGGTTGGCGTCGGTTTCCATCAGGATGTCGGTAGCGAAGTTACAGGTATTGCCACCGAGCGAGCGGATATTGCCCGCTGCCACGTTGTACGCCGGGTACTGCGAGATCGCAGCCTTTGCCAGCGAGGCGACCATGAAGAACACCATCGCGAAAGAAACCACAGCGATTGGCGAGGCAGCCAACGTGCCCAACTTCAGGCGCTTTGCCAAGTTCGACGGCGCTGCTGGTTTACCGCGCAAGTTTTCAATAAACGCGAAGATCGCACCAGCGAACAACACAATCAAGGCCAAGGCCAGCACAATGCCGCTGGCTTCAATACCGCGGTACTGGATGGTCTTATCGAACCAAGGCACACCGAATGCCGAGACATACCACCAGCCATTAATGCCGGTTAGCGCAAACGCCATGATGAAAATCATCGCGCCAGCGAAGAGGAACTGGTTGCGGCGCGAGCCCACAGCCCAGTGCGATACCGCCATTGCTGCCAGTGCCGCCAACGAAGCAGTGATACCGGCGTAGACGCCGAAGTGGTGGGTCCACTTGGTTGGGGTGAACGTCATGAAGAACATCGTGCCGATGTAGACGAACACCAAGCGGGTAGCCGGTCCGGCCAGTGCGCCTGGCACCGTGCGGTACCGCAGTAGCGAAGCAATCACTACAACCAGGGCGGTCAGTGCAATGAATACTGGGAAGCGGCGGCCGAGCGAGCCATCCACGGTCTGGAGGAACAGCCAGTAGTAGCGGATGGGCTCTTCGTACCATGGCGTAGAAGGTCCGATTACCCCGCGCACGCGGATGGATTCCATCACAGAAGCCAGGGTCTGATCGCCAAAGACGCCAATTAGGATGGCGGTACCAGCAGCAAAGAATGGGGCGATTTGGATCGCTGGTGCGCCGAAGCCACCACCTAGTACCTGGTGGCGTTGTACGACAATGCGCACCAGCGATGGCAAGCCGGCCAGCAGCGCAGCTACTGCCATCAAACCAGTAGGGCCAGAGCCCAAAGCCAAGGTAGCCACAATCACGCCGAAGGCTGCTGGCAGCAGGCGGCGGGTGAGGATGGCGCGCTCGATGAATACCCAGGTCATCAGAGCACCGAAAGCGATCACTGGCTCTGGGCGCAGGCCGTTGTTGTATGGCAACCAGAAAGCCAGCAGTACACCAGCAGCAGACCAGTAGGCCACCTTGCGTTGGCTGATGGTCTTACCCAGGCGTGGGATCACCAAGCGGGAAATGACGAACCAGGTGGCCAAACCTGCAGCCAGGGCTGGCAGGCGCAGCCAGATGGATGCGGTGGACACATGGGTCATCAACGCGATTAGGTCATAGTACGGGCTGCCAAAAGGAGACTCCGGTGCGCCGAACCACCGGTAGTAATTGGCCATGTAGCCCGATTCCTGCGAGGCACGCGCCATCGAGAAAATGTAGCCATCGTCCGAGGTATTCGCACCAATGAAGTGCCACAGCACCAAGATGCCACCAACCAGCAGATCCAATGGCGTTGGCTTCAGGGCATTCTTTGGCAGCCAACGGCGGCGGGTAGAACCATCCACCTGGTCAATGCGCCACAGTGCCCACAAAGCAGCAATCGTCGACAGCAAACCCACCACAATTGCGATGTACTTCAGCACAGTAGGGTGCGAGGTAAATCGGCTATCGATTTCCATCTCTACGTTCAAGCCAGCGGCTTGGGCTGCGGCAGCATCACCGTCGGCAGGCAAATACGTGTACAGGCCGGTGACCATCGGCCGAATATCGTCATCTTCTTCGCCGCGCAGAGGCTCACCTTCGCGGTCGGTGAGATCCGGCACGAATGCCTCGGTGCCATTAGCATCCGAATGGACGGTCAGTAGCGCGCCGGGGTTGTCCTCGACGATCTCGCGATCAATGCTCAGCAGCACCTGGTCGCGGAAAATCACATCCACGCCGTTGTCGGTGCTGCGGATCTGCATGCCCTTTTCCGTCGGATTCTTCGCCGTCGGCGGAATGGTGGACAGCAGCACATTGCGATCCTCATCCAGCTCTTCGGCCAGGCCCAGCGGAATGGTGATATCCAGATCAATCGGAGTCTGCGCCATCAGCGGAGCATCCACCGAGTTCATGGAGTTATTCTGCGGCCAGCTCAACGAAGCCTGGGTCTGTTGGACTGGCAAAAAGGGCAGCGCCAAGAAGCACAGCATGCCCAAGATGCCACCGATCAGAGCCGTCCACCGAATCAGTGGTGTGGGCTTCGGTCCGTCAAGCGGAGGCGTCTCGACGCGGTCGATTGTTACGGCCGGCACGTCGCGATGCGGATCTCGTTTGATGTCGTGGGTTTCGGCAGTCACGTATTAGGAGTGTACGGCACCATTTCTATGTTTATGTACTAGCCATGCACCACCCATATAACTAATTGCCTTAAGCATTTAATCGCGCACGAGCACGGTAAACGGTCCGATAGTCGTTACACTCCAGTGATTTTCGAAAAGCTCGCGGGGCAGTGGGATACCACGGAACAACACATTCGGGTTGTTGGGGTAGATGTCGTCGGCAATGTCGATGGTGTACGGGTCGTCGTCGTGCGCAGGAGTGCTTAACACCAACGCATCCGGGCCGTGCCATGGGGTGCTATCCATGAGCTCGATCAACTCATCGGCGCTGGTAGCTTCACTCCAGCTTTCGATCGCGGCGTTGCGCTTATCGAACTCGCCCAGCGGATTGGCATAGTGGCTGGTGAGCGCCTGGAAGGAATACCACGGGAAGTAGGCCTGGAAGTTGCGCTCGTCGGTAAGAATCACACTGGTATTCGGATCGAGCCCAGCGTCCAGCAGCGCGTCGTTGACCTCGCCGTACCACTTGCCTGCGTTCGGCGCGAAACGATCCGCGCGCTCGCCGTAGCCATCCGTATCGGTGTGCGCCAGATCAATCGCGTGGTGCAGGCGCTGCGGAATCGCCTGCGCATAATTCACGCCCGCCAACAGTGCAAATAGTGCGGCGATCGCTGATACTTTCAGGGCAACATCGCGGTTTACCACTTGTGGCCATAGCTTGACGACGCCATGGCGCAACACATCCGCCACCCCTAGGGCACCTGCAGTAGCCAACAAAATTGTGATCGGTGGAGCCAATCGGAAGCCCAGCAAAGTCTGTCCCAGCAAGGTCACCACCATGGAAAGCCCGACCCAGGCGTACATCGTTAGAGCCGAGAGGGCCAGCGGGCGGGCGAGTGCGGCTTCTGCGGGAGTTTCTACTGGGGATTGAGAACCGCCAACGCCGATACTGCGCACCAACAGCCAGATGCTACCGATCAAGCACAGCAATCCAACGATGCTGCCGGCCAACATCGGCAATGGCATCTGTGCCCCCAGGTCTGGCAGATAGTGGCTAGCGGTTGCACCGGAACGTGGTTCGCCACGCAACACCGCCAATACATAAGGTGCCCACACGCTGGCAGCAATAACCATCGAGCCAATACCAATGCCTGCCAGCATCACAATCGGCTGCCACCGCTTCTGCGACCACGCTGTCACCAGCGCAATCAGCACCACACTCAGCGCGGCTACCGCCGTATGCAGCGTGTAGAAAGTGGCAGAGATACCTAAGAATAAGGTCACACCGACCGCAGCGAACCGGCCACCTTGCATGGCTCGACCTGCCAGCACCACAGCAGCTGGGATTCCCATCGCGATGACGGCGGCGTAAGGCTCATCAGCACTGGTCACCAACGCCAAGCAGGTACTGATCAGGGCAATCGCCGTAGCAGTGGGCAGCGACGCGGTAATGCGCTGCCACACCGGCACTAGCACCGCACCGGCGACCGCCAGCGTGACAATCGCAAACGGCTGAAAAGCCTCCCAACCCGGCAGCCCCAACACATTGGCAAACCGGCCACCCAACCAGAACCAGCCCGCCGGATAGAACGAAGGAATCTCCGCATACGCCATGTCATGCAAACCCGATTGCGCGGCCATGCGCGTCAAATATTCAGTGCGAAACTCCTGATCCACGCTGATGCCGTCCAGGTACAGTCGCGTGGAACTCAGCGGAATGGCAATCGTCGAAATCACGATAAACGCCGGCGCGAGGTACGCAAAGAAATACGCAATGGCACGAAGTACCTGGTTAGGGCGGTGTGCTTTACGACGGCGTTGCCAAGGCATCGTCAAGCCAAAAAGCGCCACAACCGTAATCAACAAGACAAGTACCGTAATCGCGGTAGAGATCGCGCGCGTGACGTATGAGCCACCAAACGCCGGCAGCGAGATCCGATGCAGGATGAACCAGCTAGCTAGCGCAAATACTGCAGCAGCCAAGGCGGACACTGCAATGGCCGCCAATGTTGCCGGGGTGCTTAGTGGTTGGCGGGCGCGGAACGTCGGCTCTGTGGTGGCCGTGTTGGCCGTAACTGTAGCCGTGCTCGCGCTAGTCGCAGTGCTGGCAGCGCGCGTGCTAGTCGCAGTGCTGCTGGAGTTTGGTGTCTCTTCACCGTGAGGGATCTCAGGCATGCCCCTAATAGTAAGGCACGAAAATTCTGGCGGGCTGGTGGCCGAAAGAACGCACTCAAAGGAAAAATCTCCCAGCGCAGTACGCCGGGAGATTCATAGAGGCAAAACCTGCAGTTAGATTGCAGACCCTTTAAATCGGCAGCTTCTTGAAGATCTTGCGTGGAATGTGGGTAAGGATCACCATGACCAGCTGGAATAGTGGTGGTGCCCAGACCAACTGCTTGCCTTGCTCTACGGATTTCACCGCAAGCTCGGCAACATCTTCCTTGTTTACCGTCAGCGGGGCTTCCTTCACACCAGCGGACATGCGGGTGCGTACCTGGCCAGGGCGGATCACCAAAGTGTTCACGCCGTATTCTTCCAAAGCCTCGCCGAGGCACAGGTAGAAGCCATCCAAGCCAGCCTTGGTAGAGCCGTATACGAAGTTCGAACGACGCACGCGCTCACCAGCAGCAGAAGACATCACAATGAACTGGCCGTGGCCTTGTTCCTTGAACTTCTGGCCAACTAGCACGCCCATCGATACCGCGCCGGTGTAGTTCACCTCAGCGATCTGAACGGCCTTCTTCTGGTCTTGCCACTGCTCTTCGTTGTTGCCCAACATGCCAAAGGCAACGATGCAGATATCTACGTCGCCGCCAGCAAAGGCCTGGTCTACTACTCCCTGGTGGGAGTCGAAGTCGATGGCATCGAAGTCAATGGTTTCTACCTCAGATGCACCAGCGGACTTCATTTGCTCCACTGCGGCGTTACGCTTGTCGTCGCCAGGCAGAGCAGCCAAGATCACCTTGGCCGGACCCTTCTTTAGAAACTCGGCGGTGATCGCCAAGCCAATCTCACTTGTGCCACCGAGAACCAGAATCGACTGTGGCACGCCTACAGCATTAATCATGAAAGTTTCCTTCGAATCAGTAGTTGCAGTAGTTGCTGGAACTTGCGCTGGGGCGCAGCGGTCTCGCGCTTAACGCAGTTCCAAACGGCGGCCAAGGTCAGATTGGAATACGCCGGTGGGGTCGATTTCGTTGCGGGTAGCCAGCCACTTATCCATTTCTGGATACATCTGGTGGAAGTTCTCCGCGGAGGTACGCGATTCCTTAGCCAAGTACAGGCGTCCACCGAATTCCATCACGCGCTTGTCCAGATCATCCAAGAACTGACCCAAACCAGGCTTGATTGGGAAGTCCACACACACGTTCCAACCCGGCATTGGGTAGGACAGTGGCGCGCGGTTGCCTTCGCCGAACAGCTTGAATACGTTCAAAGCAGAGTAGTGGCCAGAGCCCTGAATATCGCGGACGATCTGCTTGAATGGCTCCACAGCTTCGGTTGGCACCACGAACTGGTATTGCAAGAAGCCCTTCTTGCCGTAGCCACGGTTCCATTCCCCGATCAGATCCAGTGGCTGGTAGAACTGCGTGAGATTCTGTACCTGGTTGCGGTACTTGCCGGACTTCAGCCACCACAATTCACCAATGGCAATCATGGACAGCTTGTTCATGGTGAAGCTTGGGAAGATATCTGGCACCGTCATCAGCTGAGGCGCATTGAACTTCAACGGATCCTTTGCCAGCTTTGGATTCAGCTCTTCTAGCTGAGCCAACGTTGCCAAAGAACCACGGCTAATAGCAGCACGTCCCAGCTTTGGTTCCGGTGAAATCGCGTCGAACCAAGCAGAAGAGTAGGTGTAGTTGACCTCAGAGCCATCGGAATGGAACTCGATGGTTTCATCAAGCGACTGTGTGAGATCGCCATCGGCAATGAAGTAGGCAGTCTCGGTCTTGGTCATGCGGATCTTTGCCCGGACAATAATGCCGGTTAATCCCATACCGCCGACGGTTGCCCAAAACAGCGAGGCATCCGGATCGTCGTCAGAGCCCTCTGGTTCCAAGTGCAGAATCCGGCCGTCAGCAACCAGCAATTCCATGGAAACTACGTGATCGCCGAAAGAGCCCGCAGAGTGGTGGTTCTTACCGTGAATATCCGGACCAATCGCACCACCGATGGTGACCTGGCGGGTACCAGGAAGCACAGGAACCCACAGGCCATAAGGCAAAGCAGCTTTCATCAGCTGATCTAGGGTCACGCCACCATCAACATCCACGATCGCGGAATCCGGATCGATGGAGTGAATGTGGTTCAGTGGCTGCATATCAACCACCAGGCCGCCGGCGTTTTGTGCTGGGTCGCCGTAGGAGCGTCCCATGCCGCGGGCGATGACGCCACGCTTGAGGTGATCAGGCTTGCCGTCGTTCTGTTCGGCAACTGCACGCACGGCGCGGGTGATTTCGTCCAGATCGGAGGTGGCAAGCACCTGCGCCTGTGAGGGAGCCGTGCGACCCCAGCCAGTTAAGGTTTTTGCTTCTGTGTTCAGGCTTCCGAAGGCACCGTTCGAAGCTTCGGTGCTGGCCGTGCCCTTTTTCGTCGTGGACATTAGTTTCGACGGTACTCGGGCACCAGGTGGTTTCGCAGGTTGACTCGCCTAGATATCCGTCACACCGTGTGCTGGGGGTTACAGATCCAGGATTTCTTTGACTACCTCAGGCAGGTCTTCTTGCCGCTCGATGGTCGGACCGTTGTACTCACGCAGGGCGGCATAGATTTGCTTTCGCGTGATCGAATCCACGATGGGTAGCTCTTGCGCCAGCATCATGGTCATTTCGTTTGATAGTGGCAGATTGGTGTGTTCACCAGCTTCGTGGATATTCGAGGTGGGCTTCTTCTTGAACAGTCCGAACATAGCTTCTTAGCCTAATCGCCAATGCTTTGGGTGCTAGGGTCTCTGGCATGACAGGTACTGGCAAGACTAGTTCCGTGCCCACTGCTAACCAGCCGTCCGTGCTCGCGGTGGTGGCAGGTTCGGCAGAGGCTTCCGAGCTCGCCGTCTGGCACGTGGTGTTGGATCCCGATTACAAGACGGATCGGCTCTGCGGGGCGTGGGCATTTTCCCTTGCGACAGACAATTCAGGCGATACAGAGGACGCCAAAGACGCCTACGCGCGCCTGTTCGGGTTAGTGCGACGTCGTCTGGTGTTGCTTGTCGACGGCACCGCCCGTGCTGCCGTCGATCAGGCGTGCACTGAGTTCCGCACCTTGCATCAAGAGCCTAACGACGAGGCCAGCGCCACCAATATCGAGGCCGAACTGCCTAGCCAAGTAGATCTAGAAGCTACCGTGGCCGGCATCCGCGATCACATTGCTGAACTACAACAGCAATTCCAGGAAGCTAGCGAAAAAACCGCAGCTAAACCACGATTTCCGAAAATCTCTGAGGTCGCCCCTATTCCGTTTGAACACGCCGGGGATAACCGCGAGCATGTGGTCCGCTGCCTGGGCTGGGCACGCGGAGTAGAGCAATTAGTAGACCAGTGGCAAGAAGTAGAGTCTGCGCGACGCCGTCGTAAAGCACTTATCGAACCATGGGGACGTGCGCCACGGGTGCTGCCGATGCTTTTACCAGCTTGAAGCTGATCTGTCACTAAATTGTGAGGTGCCTACGCTAGGGAGCATGTCCGCAGAGACGAACAACTTGATCGCATTTCCCGGCGTGCGCCTGGAGGCTGAACCAGCCACGCTGATCATTAGTGCTGTCTTGGCGGAGGAACCGTTGACGGTCAAGCGACAGTTCGGCGTCAATGATCAACTGACCATGGCAGAGCTCGGACGGGTGCTGTGCGTGCTGTTCGGTTGGAAGGGCGAGGCAGCACCGACGCGGTTTACTTTGCGCGGTTTGCAGGAGCCAGAGCTGCTCGGTGCGCGCGGTACGACGTTGCCTACGAATATGCCGGCGATGAATGTCACGGTGCCAGCTGATGCGAAAATCGCCGAGGTACTGCAGGAACCCGGCGACAAGGTGGCGTGGTACTGGGGGCTGTGGGAACACCGTCTGCAGGTGCGCGAGGCGTTCGCACGCGACGAAGCTACCCCCGATGCGCTGTGCATTGGAGGTTCGGGCAATATCGCATCGCTGTGGCGCAATGTGCCTTACGACGAATACGTCGGCGGCGGTTTAATCGAACCCAATTACATCGAACGCAGTGATGCCGAAGTGGATATCGCTGCGATAAACCAGGAGCTGACTGGTGAAGAGTCCATTCAAGAGACCCTGGCCGCAGCCCGGCCTGATGTGGCAGATGTGATTGAACGCTCTGGGGTGTACGAGTTCGTGCCCTTGCTGCAGGCACTGGACTTGCAGCGGGAAACCGGCGGTGGTGGCGCGCCGGGTGCCGAGATCCCCGAACCCATGGAGTGGATGCGCGCTCTGCCTGCCGAATGTAGCGAAGAGGATCCTGCCGGCCATGATGCGGCGATTGTCACGCTGTTGTGTCTAGCTGCTATGACCACTGAAGAAGTGCGCTGGGATGTTAGCGAACACGTGATGGAATCCCTGGGGTGGGTGGCCGATGATGGCACCCCACTATCTGGTGCCGATATCGATGGCCTTTGCCCGGCCACCTGGGAAGTGCTCGAAGCGTGCAATTTGTTTGAAATCTCACCCGTCGAGCGCCTCGATCTGTTGCGTGAAGCACTGCGGCGGTAGTAGGGCACTAGTTGAGCACTAGTCGAGCATTAGTCGCGGCAGAGCCGCTTGCGCCACTGTCGTACCAGCATCGTTCCATCATCGTTTCATCGTCGTTGTACCGTCGTTCCGCTAGACTTTCCAGCTATGGCGAAAAAGGGCAACCGGAAGTCGAATCCACAGGTGGATCCGGCTGCACCAATGGCAGACAATGCCAAAGGCTTATCTCTACAGACCCAGGCACTGCGATTTCTAATTTCCGGCATCATTGCTGCCGTAGTGGATTTAGGTCTCACCCTGATCCTGATTGCCCTAGGCGCGCCGCGAAACGTAGTAGCCAAGCCAGTGGGCTGGGTGTTCGGCACCATCACCGCCTACATGATCAATCGGCGCTGGACCTTCCAATCGGAAGCATCGGCAAAACGCGCTGCAGCAGTCGCGGTTTTGTACCTCACCACTTTTGCGATCCAGACCTGGTTGTTTGCGGTTAGCCCCGTGGTATTCGAAGGGCTGCTCGGCTGGCCAACGCTTTTGGTGGACATCTCGTCGTTCGTGATCGCCCAAGGTGTAGCCACGGTGATTAACTTCGTGCTGCAGCGCACCGTGATCTTCAAAGTGAAGTAACCTCAAGAACTTCTCCCACCCCGGGCGGGTTGCCTTGAGGGATTGTGGTGAATGGTTAGTCTAGGAAGCGTGACTGACCAAAACACTATCGCTACTTCTGAAACGCCCCTGGTGGTACACCGTAATCTGTTTGCGCCACCTGCCGATTGGGTGGATCCGCAGCTGTATTTTCGGATCGAAGGGGTAGCTGGGCGTAAGCGGTTGGCTTCGGAGGTCACCCGCACGTCCATCACCCTGCCGCCTCACACTGAGGTTTCTACGGATACGTATTTTGGTCGCTTCCGTGCGTCGCATTGGCAGCGGTGGACCAGCATCCCAGAGGTGCACGTACGCGCAACGGTTTCCGGTTCGGCACGTATTTGCGCCTTTACCGAAGACATTGGCGGCCACACACGGCTGGAAGATTCCTGGGCCGCGGGTGGTGCTGATGTGGATGGCAACTGGGACGGCGAATCCACCATCTCCTCGCGCGAAGTGGTACTCACCGTGCCTTTGGATCGCTTTGCCGATGGCGGTGCGATCTACGTGCGCATCGATACTGCGGATTACGAAGCCACGGTCAGTGACCTGCGCTTCACCGTGCCGCAGACCGCCATCAAGCGCGATCTGCCCACTGATCTGGTGATTTGTTCCTACAACCGCCCGGTTGATTGCGCGCGTACCGTGGCCACACTGGCCGAAGACTTGCCTGCACTGGAGCGCGTCCGCACCATCCGCGTGGTCGATCAAGGTGATCAGCATCCCGAGGATCAGCCCGATTTTCAGCAGGCGCAGTCGATTCTCGGCGAGCGCTTGAACGTCGTAAAGCAAGGAAATCTCGGTGGTGCCGGTGGTTTTTCCCGCGGTATGCGAGATGCCCGTGCTGCCGGGGAGTGCATGATTTTGCTTACCGACGACGACATTCGCCCCGAACCCGAAACCACCCTGCGCCTATCCGCGCTGGCGGTGTGTGCCGATAAACCGATGCTGCTGGGCGCGCAGATGTTGTTCCTCTACAATCCAACGAATCTGTTCCGCACCGGGGAGACCTACAATTGGCAGGCGCTTCGGGTAGATGAAAATGATCCGCTGTACGGACATGCGGATCGGGATGTGCGCAAGAATCACCAGTTACGGCGCCTTGGCGTGGACTATAACGCCTGGTGGACCTGCCTGGTGCCTTCGGAGGTCGTAGATAAGATCGGCCTGGCGCTGCCACTGTTCTTTCAGTACGACGACATCGACTACGGCTTCCGTGCCGCCAAAGCCGGCTATCCAACGGACACCATTCCAGGTGCTGCCGTCTGGCACGCAGACTTTTATTGGAAAGACATCGAAAACCCGGCTCAGTACTTTGGCCTGCGCAATGCTCTGATTACCGCCACGATGCATGGTGGTGTGAGTGCAAAGCAGATGGTCAGCGTGGCTTCGAAGCGCATTCTGTCTAACCTCGTGTCGATGCGCTACGGCTTGGCTTGGACGCAGATGCAGGCGGTTAAAGACATGCTGGCCGGCCCTTCAGCGCTGGATAACGCCTGCCAGGGTGATTTCGCCCGCATTGGTAAGGGGCGTGCGGACTTCCCAGAAACCAAACTGCTGCCTGCCTCAGAACTGCCCGGTGGCCTGCGCCCAGTGCGCCCGCCAACACGGGAGATCTCGGATGAAAACCGCGTGTTCGCCAAGCGTCTGGCTTATACCGTTGCGGGCAAGAAACGCCCCGGTCCGGTAGCCATTGCCTTCGAGGATGCCTTCTGGTGGCATATCTCCACCTTCGACGAAGTGTGGATCACCGATGCTTCGCAGGTAGGGGTACGCCGCCTGGTACGCGACCTAGAGCGCGAACGCGCCATGCACAAAGAACTGTTGGCACTGATGCGCCGGTTGTCGCGCGAATGGGACAATGTTGCGCAGCAGTGGCGCGACGCCGTTCCAGAGCTGACTAGCGAAGAGAACTGGAATCAGTTCTTCGGCTTATAGGGCTCGAAGTTTTCCTTCCGGCCGCGGCGATGTAGCGCCCACCAGCGCCAAAAACCAGCTACGTCGCGGTTTTGCACCAGGAAGAACCAGGCGAAGCGCGCGTATTCCTGCACCAGCAGCTTGCGCATACCGCGCTGGGCCATCAAATAACCCCGATTGCGGTAGGTGTAGAACCGCTTAAACGCATTCGATGGGTACTGCGTATGCATCAATCCACCCAGGATCGGCTTGAACTCGTCGGTACCCGAGGGGTGCAAATACGACGTAGTTAGGCACGTACCAAAGGGCAGGCCGGATTGCGCTAGACGACGGTGGAACTCCACCTCATCGCCCCGAATAAACAGGCGATAATCGGGCACGCCGAGCTGAGCCAGTGCATCAGCGCGGAACAGTGCACCATTAAACAGGCTGGCGATACCAGGCAGGAAGTCGTAGTTCGGATCGGTCGGATCGATCTCATCCGGCAGAGCCTTGCCCGTGGCTGCTTCTTGGACGCCGAAGCCGGTGTGCCACACAGTGCCGTCGTCCGCTACTACTCGCGCACGCACTGGTGAGCCGTCGCCGGTGAGCTCCTCGCGCTGGCGACGCCAGGTCAAACCCCGGCGCAGTGGGAAGGCGAGCTTCGAAGGATCGTCAATATCGCAGACGACGGGAGAAACCGCCACCAGGTCGTGGCGTGTGGCACACTCGTGGAGCTGCTGGAGCACCTGGTGATCTTGGGGGCGGCCATCGTCGTCGGCACACCAAATCCAATCGGCACCGAGCTGCAAGGCGGTGAGCATGCCCAAGGCAAAGCCACCCGCGCCACCAAGGTTCGTCTTTGAGCCCAGGTAATGAACCTCGGGGCCGGAAACGGCTTCCACCACTTCGCGCACCTTGGGATCGTTGCCGTTGTCCACTACCACCAGCCAATCAGGCACGATGGTCTGATCCAACAGGATATTGAGGCTCTCGGTGAGCTCCTGCAGGCGGTTATGAGTCACCACAATGGCCGCAGTGGTAGGTGAAGACTTCGAAGACATGTTCGTTATTTTTCCATTACCGTCGCTTAGCAATCACATCACGCACAAGTTGGCCAGCCTCGGGGCCTTCGTAAGCTTCTACGATTTCGTCGACTAGCCCGGCTTGGCGGATCGTCCCATGATCTACCCACAGCGCGGTATCGCACAATTGGGCGAGAAAATCGTTCGAGTGCGAGGCAAAGACCAACAGGCCAGAGCGCTCTACGAGTTCCACCAGTTTGGTTCGCGCCTTGGCCATAAAGGCGGCGTCCACTGCGCCGATACCCTCGTCGAGAAGCAAAATCTCTGGCTCGATGGAAGTCACCACGCCGAGGGCCAAACGCACGCGCATACCCGTGGAATAGGTGCGCAGGGGCATGTGTAGGTAGTCGCCGAGCTCCGTGAATTCGGCGATTTCGTCCAGCTTGGCCTTCATCTGTTTGCGGGTCTGGCCGAGGAAAAGACCACGGATTATGATGTTTTCCATCCCGGAGATCTCTGGATCCATGCCCACGCCCAGGTCGAAGACAGGAGCGACCCGGCCACGCACGTCGGCACTGCCACGAGTGGGCTCGTAGATACCAGACAGCAAACGCAACAACGTGGATTTACCCGCGCCGTTGTGGCCGACTAGACCAACGCGATCGCCTTCGCGCAGATGCAGGTTGATGTCTTTGAGAGCCTCAACCACCACCACATTCGAATCATTCCGACCAATAGCACCACCAGCCGCGCCGAGGAATGCCTTCTTCATCGAGCGGGACTTGGCATCGAAAATGGGGAAATCAACGCACGCGTTGTAGGTATCAATGCTGACCATGACGGCTCCTTTCTGTACCCTCTGTGCCCAGTAGCTCTTGCTTCGTGCCCTATACCCAGTAGCTCACGCGAGCCCGCCAGCGACGCATCACTAGCAACGCCAGCCCGGTGCCCACTACCGTGCACCCCAATACGATCCACCAGTGGTAGGCATCCAGCGGTTCGCCGGTTAAGGGGGCGCGGACGATCTCTAGGTAGTGGTACAGCGGGTTGAGCTCGGCGATTTTGGCACGCTCTGCCACCGCGCCACCTTGTTCTTCGAGGGTTTTGGTAGTCCAGACAATCGGGGTCATGTAGAACACCAGCTGGATCAGTGATTCCAACAGTGGTGCGACATCGCGGTAGCGGGTCGCGATGATGCCGAAGAACATCGTCACCCACACACCATTGAGCACCAGCAAGGCCAACGCTGGGATCGCTAAGAAAAACTCCCAGCCTAAGTGCGGCCGGAAGATCGCAATCAGCACCAACCAAATGATCATGTTGTGCGCCAAGAACAACAGCTGGCGCCACACCAGGCGATAGACGTGCACACTCAAGGCACTAGGTAGCTGTTTAATCAGGCCTTCATTTTCAATGAAAACCGTCGAGCCTTCCCGCACACACCCAGAGATAAACCCCCAAATAATCAAGCCCACGGTCACATGTGGCAAGAAATAAGACAGCTCCTGCTGGAACAGCAAGGAGTACAGCAAACCCAACGCCAGTGCCATCGCACCCGTAGCAATGGTGATCCATAGCGGGCCGAGGGTAGAGCGTCGATAGCGCTGTTTAATATCTTGCCAACCCAGTTGTAGCCAGAGTTCCCGCTGCCCGAATCCGCCCACCAAATCCGACCAGGATGCGCCGAAGGTTTTGGACTTAGAGCGAGGCAATTCAGCATCGCCAGCAGCAGAAGTCATGCGGGCAACGCTGGTGCGCAGTTCGTTTTCGGGCGAGGTACTCACACTTCTAACCTACCGGGGTAGTGGACAGATGCGAATCCGCCTCGGAGACTATTATGCTTTGGGTCAATTAAAAATGTTTGCGTACGCACTAGGGACACAAGGGAGTGGTCATGGCGTTTGATGTGCCTACTACTAGGGGCGCGTATTCGTCGCTGTCTGATGGGTGGACGTACCTTAACGGGGGATTTCGTGCGCAGATCCCGGAACGTGTGCTCGCGACGATGACTACTGCTTTCCGCTTAGCTCCGAAGGCTTTGGCCGGGGAGGCTTCCACTGGTGCGCATTCGCGGGGTGTGGCTGCTGGCGCTACAGCTGCGCGGCAGTTCGAGGATTCGGCGCGCCGGGCGTTTGCCGATATGGCAGGCGCTCCCTTTGAAGCTGTGGCGTTAGGGCCTTCCAAAGAGGTACTGATTCAGAGCTTCACCCAGGCGATGAGCCGGCGTATTTCTCTAGGTACGAATCTGGTGACTACCAGGTCTGGCGACGCGACAACCCAACTATTGATTAAGCGCGCTGCGGATCTCTATGGTGCGAAGGTGCGCTACGCCGAGGCTGATTTATCCCTTGGTACCATTCCGGCCTGGCAGTTCGATGATCTAGTAGATAGCCAGACCGCACTGGTATTTATCACCGCTGCCGATCCATATGTGGGCACGATGGCGTCGGTGACGGAGATTTCGCGCCGGGTGCGTGCCGCTGCAGGCTCCAAGCCGTGGATTGTGGTGGACGCATCTTCCTGCGCACCATATCGCGTGATTGATATGGATGCTTTAGGTGCAGATATTGTGCTTTTCGACGCTGCCCAGTGGGGTGGCCCCGAAGTTTCCGCTTTGGTCTTTCGGAATCCAGCGATGCTGGAACGGGTGCCATCGCTTAGGGCTGGTGGCGCTGGGGCTGTGGCTTCGGGGGCTGCGGGTTCGGGTGCTGCGAGTTCGGGGGCGCGGGATATCTCGAAGCTAGAAATTGCGCCGGTAGCTCCTGCTTTGTTGGGCGGGGTTAGTGAGTCTGTCCGGCATATTGCGCAATTGGATAGTGCAGCTCGAGGTACGCGGCGTCGTAAGATTCAAGCTTCGTTGCCACAGGTGACGGAGTATTTAGATGGTTTGACGCGGCGTTTGATTGATTCGCTGGATTACATGTCCCACGTACACATTGTGGGTATTCCTGGGGAGCGCGATGAACTGGCGCAGTTGCGTCATGTAAAGCGTATTCCGCGAATCAGTTTCTTGGTGCCAGGCGTGCCGGCAACAGATGTAGTGCGCAGGCTATTGGATAACAAGCTAGTGACCAGCGCCGTTGAGCCCGAAGATTCCCCACTGCTGAAAGCAATGGGGATCGATGAAGCAGGTGGAGCCGTGACGGTTGGGCTCCAGCCGTTTAACACCGCGCACGATATTGATCAGCTGGTGCGGGCGGTTGCGTCGCTGGGATAGCTGAGTGCGTGGGCTATCCCACGCTGTGTTACCCCACGCTGTGCTATCCCACGGTGCGTTACCCCACGGTGAGGATGATCTTGCCAGTGACCTCGCCCGAATCCAACAGTTGATGCGCTTGCGCTGCCTGTTCGATCGACATGGTGGCGTGCACGGTTGGGGTGATGGAACCGTCGGCAAGCAAAGGCCACATCGTATCTTCTGTTGCCGAGACAATCCGAGCTTTATCGGACGCGTCGCGGTAGCGCAGGCCGGTTGCGGAAATAGAACCGCGCTTGGCCAGTAGGCGGCCGATGTTCAGCTCACCCTTGACGCCACCCTGCATGCCAATAATCACCATATGGCCATCGGATGCCAGAGCCTTGAGATTGCGATCCAAGTACTTCGCGCCCATGATGTCCAGGATGACGTTGGCGCCGCCGTGTTCTTGGACGATTTCTTCGAAGGTGTCCTCGCGGTAGTTGATCAAAATGTCGGCGCCGAGGTCGTTGCAGCGCTGGAGCTTTTCCGCACTTCCAGCAGTAACTGCGACTTTGGCACCGAGCTGCTTGGCAAGCTGGATAGCGAAGGTGCCAATACCGCCGGCGCCACCGTGAACGAGTAGAAGATCATCTTCGGAAAGCCCGGCCAGCATCACCACATTGGAGAAAACAGTGCAGGCAACCTCGGCGACTGCTGCTGCTTCAACGAAAGAAAAGCCTTCGGGGATGGGCAGTAGTTGGCCGGCTGGCACAGCAACGTATTCGGCGTAGGCGCCACCAGAAAGCAGGCAGGCGACGGAATCGCCCACTTGCCAGCCCCGGACGTTTCCGTTGGTCTCTACGATTTCGCCGGAGCACTCGAGGCCGATAATGTCCGTAACGCCCTTCGGTGGCGGGTAGTGGCCATTAGCTTGCAGAATATCTGCGCGGTTGACGCCAGCGGCTTTAACTTTGACTAGTACTTCGCCGTCTTTTAGTTCTGGCAATGGTGCTTCTTGCCAGGTCAGCGACGAGGGATCCTCGGGATCTGTCTGGACAATAGCGAACATGGACTTAACGGGGGAGTTGTTTTCAGAGTTCATGTCTGTGCTGCTCATACTTTTCCAAGTGTACTGGTGGGCTCTAGCGCGCGTGGGCGTTTAGGGCGAAGGTGGGGTGTTCCGGCTTTGGGTGGCTTGCGCTTGATCGAGGGCCACGACGTTGGATGGGCCGATGCTGATGCCCGCGTCGTCAAGCCCTTGACTTACTGCCACGACCGCAGCGTCGAGTGCGTGGACGGTGTCCATCTGCCGGGAGCCGGACCAGAAGCGAACTTCCATGGTGGCGTAGCCGTCTTCAATTTCCTTGAGGATCGCGCTGGGGGCGGGTTCGTTGAGGATCTCGGGGAGGCCAGCGAGAGCTTGTTCAGCGACGGTGCGGGCGCGGGCGAAGTCGGCGATGTTCTGGATGCTGACAGTAAAAGAGGTGCGCACAGATTCGTGGCGGGTCTGCACGGTGAGCACAGATTCGTGCAGCACACCATTGGGCACCAGCACCTGGCGGCCGTTGAAGGTGCGGATCTTCGAGTAGGACAGGCGGATCTCGGTGATGGTGCCGGCGACGTCTTCCAAGCTGATTTGGTCTCCCACGCGGGGAGTTTGACGTACCAGGATGACGAGCCCCGCGAAGAGATTGCCCAGTACGGTTTGGAAGGCAATACCGGCAGCGAGGGAAACCACGCCGATGCCGCCGACGATGTTCACTGGCTTTACCGAGGGAAAGACGTAAGTGATGGCAGCTGCGATGCCGAAGACGATGATGATCCAACGGATTAGTTCGGCGAGAGCTTGGGCGGAATCTTCGGTGCGTCCGGTAACTCGGATGAAAAACAGTTGGACTAATACCTTTATTATCCAGGCGACTATTACCGTGCCCAGGATGATGAGCAGGCCATTTCCTACTGCTTCCCAGGTGAGTGCGCGGACTGTGCGGGTGACTTGATCCACGGGGTTCTCGCCGGTGGCTGCCGCGAGGGTGGACGCGGTGGGTGTGGGGCTGGTTGTGCCTGGGATGGTGGATGCGGTGGAAGTCGCTGCCAGAAGATCCATGCCTTCGATTCTATGGAAGTGGGGCAGGCGGTTAAGTTAGCGCTATCGCTAAATTATGAGGTACTCTTACAGAGCTGCAGAGCAGGGAAGTGTGGCAGAGCGGCCGAATGCACTCGCCTTGAAAGCGAGCGACCCGTGAAACGGTCCGGGGGTTCAAATCCCTCCACTTCCGCCAAAGACAATCCTCCAGTAGCTATCGCTGCCCGAGGATTTTCGTGATTCCGGGGTGGGGTGCAGATTGCACAGTGATTCCCGGGCGCTCGCTCAGGCGAGTGAATCCTCATATTTTGCTTAGGGGTGTAGGCCAAAGTTCTCAGTTACCCGTCTACATAAACCGAAAAAAGTTCTAAAAATAGCTCTAAAACCTTAATTTCATTTATAGTCCTAGAATAAAAATCTCGGATTTTGGCCTGGGCTTGCTATGGATTAAATAACCCAAGGCAATCAACAGCTATATTTTTACCTTGTTTACCAGCGAAAATGCTACTTCTTCCAATTGTTTCTAGGCATGGTTAAGGCTACTCTTATATCTGAGAAGCGCAGAGGGAGAAGTGTGTATTCTGCCGGCGCGCTTCGCTGTTTATTTTGTGCAAAAGAAGACGGGACAGAGTGTTGAATACCCCCTCTAGGCAATCCAGGAGAAAAATGTATCCGCCGGGATTGCTGAACTACTTACCAACGCCGAAAGCTTTTGCGGCGCTATTGGGAATCCTGGTCATGGTTGCCACGATGGCAGTGGCTCAGGCACCGCAAGCGCTAGCTGAGCCTAATGACGTTCGGGTACAAGTTGCCGAATCCGCTACAACTCAAACCAGGGGCAATTTGGTTGTCAATGTGACGATCAACTGTAACCGGACTGAGGGTTGTGATGGCCTCGAATTACAAATTGAGCGTCCGGACTTTGTTGGTTCTGATGCTGAGTTGAAGCCTAACTTCAGATCGGCTGGCATTGAGACTGAAGTATTAGATCGGACATCAGCTAATCCGACTTTGCGGTTTAAAAAGTTCCCTCGATCCAATGTATCTGGCACTATCGCGTGGACTGTTGTGGACAACCCAGGCTACCCAGGATCGAAGGATGTCACGTGGTCTACGAAACTGCCTGGCGATGATAGCTATAGCCAAACAGGCAATACAAAGTTGACCGTAACTGGCAAGCCTCGAACCAGAATGACCAAGAAAGTCACCCCGGATAGGGCGCAAGTGGGTGAATTGGTCACTTATGAGATGATGTACTGGCGTGATGGCGCTGATGGGGACACAGGTGTTCTGGGTACGATTGTCGACGAACTTCCTAGCGACTTGGAATTCGTCCGTTTATTGAATCCAGATCGAGGAGAGCCAAATGAGGCCGATTGCCGGACGATCGTACAAGGCGATCGTGATCTCAGTTCTCGACTAATCAATGTACGTGGCCAGAAGCTTAGTTTCGAAATCACTCCGGACCGGGATAAATGCATTCGCAACGTACAACGTGTTTACATCCGGGTGTTGGCCAAAGTTCGGAACAATGTTGAAGCTAGCAAGCAAATTGTCAATACAGTCAAGTTCGATGATTCCACGGTAAAAAACCTTGGTGGGCAACCTTTCGCGACTGGAAACGAAGGTGTAGCTGCTCCAGCGTCTGCGACTCTCAACACCGTACCGCCAGCAACTAAACCGGGAGTCCACAAGCAGGCGAAGTTCGGGCCAGGGATGGTTCGCAATGCTAATCAGTCTGATCATCAGTGGAATATTGCCGGTATTGCTGCAGTTGAAGGTCCCCTAACGTTGCGCGACACTTTCCGGAAGCAGACGTGTGCAGCTTGGGCAAATAATAATTATCAGTCCGCAGACTGTAAGCCCGGCGAGGATATTGCAAATCAGGGCACTATCTTCAAGCTCGATAAAGTTGTACTCCAGCCGGTCAACACTGAAGAACAGACTGGAATCCCGCAAGGAAAAGTAACCTTTATTTCGGATACTGGTGAGAGGGATGAACATCCTGTCGCGGCACGCGCGGGACTCGAACCGCTCGAAGTATCTCCACGAGAAGGTTTCCGTCCTGACGCATTTGAGATCACTTATGATCGGGTACCGACTCGAGCAGAAGCTCGCGCTGAACTTTACGGTTCTTTCCATCCTTCATCCGAAGCCTATAAAAAAGAAGGTAGCGATGAACTTCGCGAACGGATTGAAACACGGAATGACTTAGAAGTCGTAGATGGCACGGGATCCGTATATACCCAAGCAAGCTTATTCGTACTGCGCGATGTGCCCGGTCCCGCGTTGGAATTTAGGAGTACCCCTAACCAGCGGCTAACGGGTGGCAATTCGAGTAAAGATATCCTCTTTAACCTTCGCAACCGAGGTAACGCTGCTTATCGTCCGGACGTGTACATCGCGATGCCAAACGGGATGGTTTTTGACCCAACCGACATCACGAACAACATCAACGACTGGTCAAAGTGCGACCTGGCCAATGAGGGTAATCCAAATCGCTATAGTCCAGAAAAGTTGGAGTGGACGAAGGTAGGCAAGAGTCCATCCGGCGGTGACCTATGGCGAGTCCGTACACCGGAAAATGTAGTGCTCGGCCCGGGTTTCGACGGAGACCAATGTGCAATGACCATCCGAGTGAAATCAGATGGCGCACAGGCCGGCAAATATAATGACACTAATCTGGCGGGCCAGTTCCCTCGTATTGAAGCTGCGCTAAGTACGGTAGAACCTGATCGGCTACTCACCGATATGAGCCGCCGTGAAGAGCAGCCAAGCTGGTTGCAGTGCACCGGTCCAGACGGTAATGACTGCCAGGCAAGGAAGCGATGGGACATTAAGTCCGTTGAAGTCGACGTACTTCCATACAACTCCATGGTGATCGAAAAGTTTGCCGCAGGTGACTTGGACGACGGCGCACAAACGTCGTACCAGCAAGGTTCCGGCGAACAAGGAAATAACGTCTCCGACGCAAAAGATACTGTCACCTGGACTATTCGTGCCGGCGCTGATGGTTCTGTGCCTCTGAGCGACTACGTACTCTACGATGCGTTGCCACGCCCAGAGGCTGATTACCACGCACTGACCGAACGTAGCCCAGAGCGCGCTACCGTAGCCGGTGACCGGGAAAATACCCTGGTGCCAACTATGGAAGGTCCGCTAACGGTTCCAGATATCACTTACTGGGACAATGAGACCAGCCGCTGGACTACCGGACCGGCACCGGTTGAGGTTCATTACTCCACCTCGGTGAACCCATGCCGCCCGGAGATGGCTCATGCGGAAAGTGGCTCTTTCCCAACTGGCGAATGCACCGAGTTCAATTCACGCGACGAGTGGGTTACTGTGGATAGCGTGTCCGATTGGTCTGCCATCCGCTACTTCCGTGTGAAGTTCACTAAGCCGATTGCTCGGCCAGTCGAACTGACCTTCACACAGAAGATGCCAACCAACACTGTCGATGGTCGTGGCATTGGTCGCGATGACATCGCATATAACTTGGTTGCTGCACGAGCAAAGAACAACAGCCAAGACCTCGGTGTGCTGGGGCCACGTGCTGCACGTGTGCAGTACCGCGGCGATGTACAGACCAACAAGGCTGTATTGAATCCAGCACAAGCTGGTGAATGCTCACTGGAAACCCCAGTGATTGATGGGGATTCTGATCTGCCGGTTTACGGTGTAGGCGATGAAGTCTGCTTCCGCCTCGAAGCCAAGACCGAAGAACCAGACCTAGTACTGCGCGACCTCGCAATCTGGGATGAAATTCCAGCTGGCTTGGAATTCGTCAGTGCTGCCGACGGCACCACCGGCACCGTTGAACCTGCTAACTCCGCAGCAGGTGACGGCAATGACAGTGCCGAAGGCGACGAAGCTGAAGACAGCAACGGCAACGACGGCGCCAACGAAGAAGGCAGCGAAAACGCAGCCTCCTCCGAGGTGGTCTGGAAGCCAGGTGCCGTAGGCAACGATCCAGTATTCGCATTAATCAAGATGCGGGTGACGGACGATGCTGCTGGCACTCTCACCAACATTGCTCGCCCAGGTGACGAAGATGGTCCATCCAACTATGAGCCTTGCGAAGCACGCACCGGCTTTGGTGCACCAGGTCAGTGTGATCAGCAGTCCATCCGGGTAGCACCGACTATTAGCGGTACTGTCTACGATTACGGCACTTCCACTGAACACACCGACACGCCATACACTGGCGAAAACGTCACCGTGACCTTGGTCAATGCCAATGGCGAACCAGTATTGGATCGCTTCGGCCAGCCACGCACCACCACTGTGGGTGCAGATGGCACCTACAAATTCACGGGTGTCAGCCCAGGCGAATACGCAGTTCGTTTCGAGTTGCCAGAAGATGCCAAGAACATTGGCTTCGCACCTGAAGGTGAATCCAGCGATATTACAGATGAAAATATCGTGGATGCAGGTAACCCGAACCTCACGGCACGCTCGGCACAAACTCGACTGTTCACAGTCGAAGAAAACCACGTGCCGCATGTGGATACGGCGATTATTCAGGCTCAGCCATCGATTGTGCTGTCCAAGTCTGTAGATGATCCAGAAACTGCTCGCACCGTAGGCGCGACGGCTACCTTCACCATCGAAGGCATGAACGATGGCAATGTGCCATTGACGGACGTGCGCCTCACCGACGAATGGGCGGCAGAGCGCGACCTCAATCTGACCTGCACTATTTCCGATAAGAACGGCGAACAGGTCAACGATCGCGGTGATCTCCTAGAGGGCAACGCCCGCCTAGAGGTCGGCGATACCTACACCTGCACGGTGACCTACCAGGTCACGCAGGATGACGTCGATAGCCAAGAACCGCTAACCAACGAAGCCGAAATCACGGGCACCTACAACGACCAGCAGGTCTCTGCCCGCGATAATGCGGACTTCACGGTGGAATCTGCGAACCCAGAATTGGCCATCGAAAAGAAGGTCAACGGTGCAGATGAAGCAGAACTTGGTCTAAACGATGATGCTCGCTATACCGTCACTGTGACGAATACGGGCAATGTCACGCTTACCGACCTCACGGTCACTGATCAGTTCGAATACACCGATCTGAACTTGGCTTGTGTCACGGGTGAAGATCTCACCGGCATCGATATGTCCCAGGTAGCAAACCCTGCCACTATCGACACCTTGGTACCAGGTGGTGTAGCTACCTGCGTGGCAGACTTCACCGCGGATCAGCGCTTCATTGATTCCCAGCAGCGTCAGGAAAATACTGTCACTGCTACCGGCACCACCCGTCAGGGTGAGCGCACCGACGAAGTAGAAGATTCCGCTTCGATTACGCCACACGCGGCAACCCCTGCGATTTCGGTAGAAAAGACCGTTGCAGGCGATAGCGGCGAGTACGGCAACGAAGCCGAAGTTGCTGCAGGCAGCCAGGGCACGTTCCGCATCGTGGTCACCAACACCGGCGACGTTACTCTGAGCAACTTGGAGCTTAACGACGACTTCGGCGACCGCGATACCTCGGATCTTTCGTGCCAGCTAGTCGATGGCGACGCTGCAATAGCTGCAGCAGCTGGCGACGCTAACGCCACAACCGGCACTGCGTTTACTTTCGATGAGAATGCTCAGTTGGCTCCAGGGCAGACTGTGGTTTGTGCCTTCAGCCATGAGGTCACTCAGGATGAAGTGAACACCGGCGATACGTTGATCAACAACGTTGAAGTCACCGGCGAAGGCCCAATCCGTGGCAACGACGACGGTTCTTCCGATCCACGCCGCGACAAGGTCTCGGATGAAGATGATGCTCGCATCACCATGCCGGCACCGGATCCACGGTTGGAATTGGTGAAGTCCGCAGAGGTCGCCGCCGATCAGCTGCCAATGACAGCTACCGACGATGTGATCTACCACTTCGATGTGACCAACTCCGGCAACGTCACCATCACCGATCTAACGATCGATGATCCAAAGATCACCGACGTCCAGTGTGATGCCACCACCCTGCAGCCGGGTGAAAAGACCAGCTGTGCCGGTGTGTACACCATCACCGATGACGATGCTGCTGCCGCAGAGTTCGAAAACACTGCAGTAGCCAAGGGCAATGATCCACGTGGTGACGAAGTAGAATCGCCTAGCTCCACCGAGATCGTGCAAACCGGTGAGCCGCTACTGACCATTCAGAAGCGCGCTAGCTCCGATGCCGATCTGGAAAACCTAGCTACCGGCGACATCATCACCTACGACATCGTGGTTTCCAACGACGGCACCACGCCGATGCATAACGTTGCGATTCGCGACCAAATGCTGCTGGATCGTGGCGCTAACCTGACCTGTACTTTGCCAAATGGTGAGCAGCGCGATGGATTCGCTTCGCTGGGTACTTTGATGCCAGGCGAGCAGATCAACTGTGTGGCTTCCATTCCGGTAACGCAGGAAGATGTGGATGCTGGTGACGCGATTATCAACACCGCGGGTGCTACCGGCGGTTACCATAATCGCACTAGCTCGCCGGAAGCCTCGGCTCGCGTAGAGACTACTAAAGAGGCTGGTATTGCCGTCGTCAAGCGCTCTACCTACGATCACGAATTGCTGGTAGAAGGCGACGAGATCTTCTACGAATTCGACGTGACCAACACCGGCAAGGTGACCTTGCACGATGTAGCGATCACCGATCCGAAGCTCGCAGACGCAGGCGTGGCAGTTCAGTGCCCAGCAGGCCCGGTAGCCCCAGGTGAAACGGTGACCTGTGTGTCTGATCCGTACCGAGTTACAGCTGACGACGTCACGGCTGGTTTGGTCGAAAACGCCGCTAGCGCCTCTGCTCTGGTACCACCAAACGAGAACTTCAAGGATGTAGAAGACCCAACTGCGAACTCCAACGTGGTGGTCGATCCTGCGGTTGCTCCAGGTATCCAGGTAGAAAAGACCGCTGAACCTTCAGAGAACCTGAAGGCCGGCGATACAGTGAACTACCGCATCACGATCACCAACACCGGTGCTACGGATCTGACCAACGTGCGTGTGGATGATCCGATGCTCGGTGGTGCGTTGAGCTGTACCGACGCGGTTGCTGGTGTGGCGAATCTGCCAATGCATCAGTCCATCGTCTGTGAAGGTTCGAAGACGGTCACGCAGGAAGAAGTGGACGCCCAAGAATCGATTGTGAACACCGCAACCGCTACAGGCCAGACGCGTAATGCTCCATCGGTAACCGATTCGGACTCGGCAGTGGTCACCCCAACTAGCCGCGCCCAGATCGAGCTGGAAAAGGGAATTGCTTCCAACGAAGATCTGTTCACTGAAGGTGACAAGGTACTGTTCAGCTTCCGCGTTACCAACGTGGGTGACGTAACCTTGCACGGCATCGAAATCGACGACCCACTATTGGATCGCAACGCCGTGGTCTGCGAAGACCGCCCGTTGGCTCCAGGTGAATCGATGGAGTGCACCCACGAAACCGATAAGGCTTACGAAGTCACTGGTGCGGATGCAGATGCGCAGCAGATTGAAAACGAAGCTACGGTTTACGGTCTGACCCCTGGCCAGGACGAGGATACCGATCGCGAAGATCGTGTCTCGCACACCTCTAAGGTGACGGTATCTACCGGCCAGCCGCGGATTAGCATCTCGAAGGTGGCAAAGCGTCACGTCGAAGACTCCGCGGAAGAAACCACTACTACGACTACGACGACTTCCGAAGATGACGCCAGCGACGAGGTTGAAACGTCGACAAGCACCTCCCGCACCACGCGCACCGAGGAAGTACCTGTAGAAACCACGCGCACGGAAACCACTGTGGTTACCGAAGTGGAAGACGCAGAACTCGACGAAGACGGCGAGCCAATCGGCGAACCGCGCACCGTCGAGCGCACCGAGTACAACGAAGTGGTAGAAACCGGCACCTCCACCCGCGAGGTAGTGGACGAGGAAGAGGTTGAGGTCACTCAGCCACGCAGCCCTCGTACCAGTGCAGATCGGGATGAGGCTGGCGACGCAGATGCTGGCGCCGATGCCGATGCTTCCCGCGATGATGAACTCACCGCGGAAGATATCGCAGGTCTGAAAGCCGGCGACAAGATCGAGTACACCATCACCGTGACGAACGACGGCACGACTCCGGCAAAGAACGTCAAGCTAATTGACCCAATGCTGGAAGAATTCGACGCCGTAGTGCGCTGCGACGATGGCTCCATCTACGGCCCAGGTGAAGGTCCAACCCTGCAGATCGGTGAATCCACCACCTGCACGGCGATTGTGACGGTCACGCAGGAAAACGCTGATTCGTTGACCCGCATCGACAACACCGCTGCCGCTACTGCCGAGTTCGGTTCGAAGAAGCTCACTCCGGTTTACGCTCGAGTGACCACTCCGCTAGCCGACGACGCAGAGATCGCCCTAGTCAAGCAGATTCGCGACCCACGTGACATCTACGTGGAAGGCGACGAGGTTTACTACGACTTCCTGGTTGCCAACGTTGGCAGCGTCACCGTGGAAGGCCTGGAAGTAGTCGATCCGATGCTCGCCGAGCGCGGTATCGGTGTGGCTTGCCCGAAGACCACCTTGGCACCAGGGGAGACCATCACCTGTGGTTCCACCGCGCCTTTGGTAGTCACAGCTGGCGACGTAGCAGCGGGCACGGTAAACAACGTGGCCGTGGTTACTGGTACCACCCCAGTGCGTAATGTCTCGAACGAGGACATGTCGAAGGTCACCGGTGTGACGGTAGAGTCCGAGGAATCGGAAGCGAAGTTCACCACCGGAAAGCCTGCTGTTACCGTCGTGAAGACCCCAAGCACTGAAGGTCCGGTCCGCCCAGGTGACCAGATCACCTACACCATCGAGGTCATTAACTCTGGCCTGGTGCCATTGGAAGGTGTGAAGGTAGAGGACAAGGACATCGTGAAGCGTGGCGGCGAGATCCGTTGCGATAATGATGCGTTCTTGTCTGGCGACGGCACGCTTGGCGTAGGCGAAAGCCACACCTGCACGGCTACCGAAGAGGTAACTGCGGATCAGACTGGTTCCGGCGAAGACATCACCAACACGGTGACTGCCAATGGCAAGTACCGCAAGGCTAAGGCGGAAGAAGCTTCCGACGACGCCCGGGTGACCGTCTCTAGCCGTACCGGCATTACCGTGGAAAAGAGCGTAAAGAACGAGCGTCCGGTTTACTACGACCGCGACCGAGTACGCTACGAATTCACGGTGACCAACACCGGCGATACCAACCTGACCAACGTGACTATCGTTGATCCAAAGTTGGAAGAAGCCGGCGTGAAGATCAACTGTCGGCGTACTGAACTGGAGCCTGGTGAAGACACCGTATGTACTTCCGGCCGCTACCGCATCACAGAGCAGGAAGCGAAGGAAGGCAAGGCGGTAAACACTGCGACGGCTACCGGTGAATCGCCACAAGGCGAGACCGTGGAATCCAACGAATCCACCAAGACCATCAAGGTACGTCCATTCGACGACCTGCCACTGTTCCCTGAATGGCCATGGTGGCCATGGCTGCCAGACTTCGGGAGCGATGACGGGGACGATGGACGCGATGGACGTGACGGTTCGGACGGACGTGACGGTTCGGATGGCCGCGATGGTCGTGACGGACGGGATGGTTCGGATGGCCGCGATGGCGGATCCGGTAAGGAATCCGGTTCCGGTTCTTCCAGCGGTAAGGGCTCTGGCTCTTCCAGTGGATCCGGATCGGCGAAGTCCGCAGCGGATAAGACCAACGACTCCAAGATTGGTCGCGGTCTAGCCCGCACCGGTGTTGACGCCAAGACTCTATTGCTAGCTGCTTTGGCACTGGGTGCCGCAGGCGCTGGCATGATGTGGTGGCGTCGCCGCCCAGATGCGAAAGAATCCGCATCTGAGTAAAGGGCGCGCTTGAGGAAAGGCAGTGGGAATGATCCCACTGCCTTTTCTTTTTATGTCGGCTAATCCTTGCTACTTGGCTAAGTGTTGCGCCAAGTGTTGCTGGAGTACCGTATAGAACTCCGAGTTTAGATCTCCATATTTAGCCGGGTGCGTAATACCAGCTGCTAGCAGCTTGTTTGATTGGAGAATCGGTTCTATCGTGTTGCCCAACCAGTTGTCGGCTATGTCCGTCTTTGAAGCAACATCGCTTAGAGCGACACAAATCTTGTAGACAGAATTATCTGCGAAGTTGCGATAGGACTTTTGAGCTCTTCTTTGTACATTGCGATTCATTCCCGGCTTTTCCAGCACAAGGTGATTCCATACCCGTGAGCAGTGCGCAATCCGATTACGAAGGTAAACGAATGATCGGACTTGCCCGGGGAGATACCGGCGCGAAATCTTCATTTCTTCAGCCATCGTATCTAGGACGCCTGAATCACCCGATGCTTCTATGAGCCGCGACAAAGTACCAAAAGTAAACGCTTCGACTGCAGCCCAGATTGGCATGTGCTCGTACGTACACGCTCCTTTGGAATTTCTAGCTGTAGCTTTGGGGCGGTAGTGGGTTACGAATTTCTCTTTGCTTCTATCCAAGTCGCGTAAGACGTATTGTTCTACGCGTAGCTCTTTAGGGTTCGGTGATTGGGTGAATCCTTCACCGAGCGTGAATGCGCCTGTAGTGCCGAAATGTTTGCTGTAAGCGAAAGCAAATTGGTTCCGAAGAAGGACCTCGATGGCATGGAGCATCCCAGCACAAGCTTGCGTAAATACGTGTTCGGCATCGTACAAGCGTTTTAAATCGTCGAAAGCTGTTCCGCGGAAAAACCTGTTTTCACCGTTCGCCGGATCTTGCTGCCAATAACGAAAGTATCCTGAAAAACGATAGTAATTTACTTTTCTGAGGAAACGTGCAATCTCGGCAGTGCTGTCAGCTTGTATGCCACGTTGCTTTAGGAGCTGTGCTTGCTCCTCGAAATTTCGCCAATCTTTGGCCATTCGAACCCCACCCCGAACAAATTTTGGCCCCGGCCATTTGTGCGTTACCCAAAGGGAAGAGGCCTGACCGGGGATCTATCACTCGCTATCGTAGTGCATCACATTTAGGTATGCAATAGGCAGTGCGCCAACTGTCGATGCGTAACGGGCAGAGGCTCCATTAGGCGTAAGCAAAATGGTTCTAAAAAGAGGCTCTCGATGGATCGTGGCACCCCGGAAAAATTTTGGCCCCGGTCATTTGTGCGTTACCCAAAGGTAAGAGGCCTGACCGGGGATCTAATAGTCGTAACCCTAGCACAAGCTTGCATGTCACGCTGTTTAGAAGCTGTTCCACTTCACGGCCGCATTGATGTAGCTCAGCCTGACCTTTGGGGATTAAAATAACTGCAAAAGCATTGTTTTCGATTGATGCTTCAATCGACTTCCCCTTTGAATAAGGATGGCCCGAAGAAGATGGCTTTGTACGAGCGCCCACTGTATTTCGATACTTTGGAATATCAGTTCTCTCAGACCGTGGTACGTGTTTATTACCTGCGAGTAGCGAACTACGCGCTATCTAAGAACCGGATTCCGGTGGTGCATGCTCTAGAAATTTTCCGAGTAGATCCGGAAACCGGCGTTGAGCTAGATGAACTCTCTCGCGCTGCCAAGGATTCTGATGAGGGTAAGCGTTATGAAGAGCTGAAAAAACGTCGTAAGGCACATAGTGTAAAACTCAACCTGAACGCGCACTTCAACCGGGCGCCGTTATTTGATGCGAATTTTTCCCTCGAACTATCGGAGCACCGAAATGGCGAGATCGTAGGGGTTGATGCCCGGCAATCTCGGATTCGCCCAGAGCTATTGGAAAATCTGCACGAAGTTGAAGACGTGCCGTTGCGAGTGAGGGTAGAGCCTGGCGATCCTGCCGACGGGGAGACCGTCGAAAGCGAAGAGGAATTAGAGTTACTCCCGCCGAACATGGCGCGCGTGGATCCAGCGTATTTCCAATCGTTTGTGTCGTTTATTCGCCCATCCGATCCAGAGTTGCTTTCGGTGCTCAGCGATACGTCGGATCTGCTGAAGGAGCTAACTGGCGACGGCGGCTTATATGGCTATCAGAAGGGAACCGACGACGCGATTGCGATAGCCAAAGCAGCGTACTTGGCTTTACAGCGTCAGAATATCCGCTATATTGCGCCACCCCACCCGCTCATTGGAGCCTCTCAAGCGATACGAACCAATAGTGAAGTGCTACAGCACCGTTTTGGCACCTGCATAGATTTGGCGCTGCTTTACGCTGCGGTGTTAGAACAATGCGATCTGCATCCGGTGGTTATCATTACTCGCAACCATGCAGTTGTTGGTCTAATGCTGGAGCCAGCGCTTTTGCGCGTGCCAGTAATTATGGATCCCCGCGAGGCGATGAATTACATGGCGGCTCGGTTGATTATGCCGATTGACGTGGAGTTCATCAGCCCAGCTTCTTTTGAAGAGGCGGTGGAGTCCGGAGAAAATCACACGTACTACGAGAAAATAAACGGAATCGTCGGAGTAGTTGATGCTCGGCGAGAAGGAATTCGTCCGCTGATCATGCCGTGGGAGCGAGATACTTACGGCGTAACTGGGGATGCACCTGCTGGCGCTGGTGACGACCCGCAATCCGCCGCGTTAGGCACCACCGAAATCAGTGCAGCGCGCGATACTTCGATTTTGGATCGCTTCAGCAGCAAGCACCAGCAAGGCCAGGCCGAAGCAAAGAACCTCGATACCTCGGATTCTTCGCCGGTACGTATCCAGCGTTGGAAAGCTGAGTTGCTGGATCTCAGCAAGCGTAATCGTCTACTGAATCTACGTCCCAGTGCGGATGTGCTTGATCTGCTCTTCCCGGCCAGCGGATTGCCGGTATTGGATGACAAGATCCATTCCAACGAGCAGCTGTCCTTGCACTCGAAGGAAGACGTCAGCACCAACCGTCGTTTGCAAGGTATCTATTCGATCGGGCAGGTAGATCCGGACGCCGTTACCGCAGAGCTCAGCGACCGCAATCGCCTGTACGTAAACGTGACGGATCAGGCGTATAAATCTCGGTTCCGCAAGTTGTTCCGCAAGGCGAAGACCCTGCTGGAGGAAACTGGCACTTCGTGTCTGTATCTCACGTTAGGTGCGATGAGGCTTGACGACGGGCAACGCGCACCTTTGTTCCTGATCCCAGTGCGCATTGTGATGGGCAAAGGTGATGCGCCGAATCGCCTGCAGGTGGATAGTACTCAGGTAGCAAGCCCGAACTATTGCCTGGTGGAGTACCTAAAACAGAAGCACAACTTGACGATCGAGGCACTCAGTTCGCCATGCTTGGACGAAGCCGGACTGGATATCGATTACGCATTCGAGCACATCAGCCGTGCATTGGTGGATGCGGAATTGCCATTCGTGGTTACGGAAGAATCCACGCTGGCTATCGCCCGATTTACCACCTATGGCATGTGGAAAGACCTGGAACAAAGCTACGAAGACTTCATGGATTCGCCGGTATTCCACCACCTGACCTTGAAAGCCGGTCAGAGCTTCGTAGACCCAGCAGGGGATGCGGATCTGCGCGATATTGACTTCGACGAATCCTCCCTAGCACTCCCAATTGCTGCCGACGGCGCGCAAATGCGCGCAATCGCTGCTGCGGGGCAGGGCAGAAGCTTCGTTCTGGAAGGTCCTCCCGGCACTGGTAAATCGCAGACGATTACCAACCTGATTGCCCATTGTTTGGATCTGGGCAAGACGGTGCTGTTCGTGGCGGAAAAGCAGGCTGCGTTGCAGGTGGTGAAGCGTCGTTTGCATGCTGCCGGGTTATCGAACTTCACGTTGGATCTCCATGGCTCTGACTTGAAGCCAGCTGAGATTCGCCGGCAGATTCGCAACGCTATTGATGCGGAGGTGCACTACGACCAAACTACCTGGGACACCGCCGTCGCTCGCTTCAAGGCGGCCATGGCGCCGCTGAAGGAATACCCGCAGCAAGTACATTCGGTGAACTCGGTGGGCTATTCGTTGTGGAGCGCTGCCTCGACGTTGATTGATCTTGGCCCTGATGTGACTGCGCCGATCCCGCAGCGCTTTATCACGGATAACCGCGGCTTGAATGTTGAAGACCTGAAAGATGCTGCCCGGGGATTGACGCTGCGAGTGGCTCAAACCGATGAGCAAAGCCGGCACACCTGGTCTGGTCTGGGCGCAGAGCTCGGCGGCAATGATCTGGAGCGCTCCCAGGCGTGGCAGGAATTAGACCAGGCGTATCGCACGATCGTTTCGGATGACCAGTTGCGCGCCGCGCTGTTGGCGATGGCGTCGCCAGCTAAATTACAAGCCCAGGTAGCAGTATTGGAAGAAGCTGCCGACGGTTCCTGGCCTGTGGTCGAACAGTTGCGTGAAGTGCCGAACCGCATTGCAGAGATGGACGCCCTAGCCGCCGAGATTCGTAGCTTCGTGGAAGGCTATGGTTTCCAGCGGTCGATTTTCACGCCGTCATTTTTGAGCAATGGTGATATTGACCAGTTGCAGCAGGTAGCCGATGCGGCTGAGGGTGGGGTGTTTGGTAAGAAGAAGCGGCGTCAGCAGTATTTCCAGCAACTGCAGGTGGCAACCAACCAGCAGGTGTGGGGCGATTTAGAGCGCGATCCTATGTTCGGGCCAGACCGGATCCGTCCACTGCTGGAGCAAGTGCGGGCTGCTCGGCATACTGAGGCTCAGTTGAATCAGCGGATTGCCACGGTGACCGGCAGTGCTGAGTTTGCCAACTGCTCGGTTTTCGATAGTTCGATCTTGCAGCGGATGTATCAGCATCGCGAGAATCTGCGTCAACAACACGAGGCGTATCAAGCGATGCCAGAGCTGGTGGGGGCAATTGCTTCCGGTGCGATGAGCAAGCGCGATGTGATTGCTGTGTTGGTCCACGCAGCGGATGCGTGGCAGCGGTGGTGTGCCGCGCTGGGTATGGATGCCGAAGCCAACGACTTTCAATTCTGGTTCGACCGGCATGAAGCGTGGGCGACGTCGCTGGAGGAACACGGCTTCGGAGTAATCGCCGAGGTACATAATTTCACCCGGTATAGCCAACCATTGGAGCAGGCCGGCCTTGGCCAGTTGGTGCAGGATATTTCTGCTGGTCGGTTTAATAGCAGCACCATCGACATGGCGTTGCTGCGTGGCATTGCCAACGCCGCGTTGGATGAACGCATTCTGGCTACGGGTTTGGCTAGCTTCAACCGGGAGAACAAGCAGGCTGAACTAAATGCTTTGAACGATGCGATAGCCAAACTGCGTGAGGAAGCCAAGATTGCGCTGCCAGCTCGGTTGTTGCAGCGCAGGCCTTTTACGCCGGGGCGTCTTGACGCGTCGACAGCAGAATTGCGACGCGCACTCGACGCGAAACGTAACGTCCGCTCATTCCGCTCTCTGTTAGAACAATATGGGGACGAAATTATGGCGGTTGCTCCGTGCTTCTTGGTCAGCCCGTCGTCATTAGCGGATTATGTATCACCAGCATCGGTGAAGTTCGACGTGGTAGTTTTCGACGAAGCCTCGCAGGTGACCGTAGACCAAGCGGTGGGTGCGTTGGGCCGTGGGCGCAGCGCCGTCATCGTAGGCGACGACAAACAAATGCCACCCACCCGCGTAGGCAAAGCCAACCTGCAAACAGATGAGGATCTGGAAGACGCAGTGGAAGCTGCTGGCGTTGGTGCTGGTGTTGGTGCGGGGGCCGGTGCCGAGGATGATGCGACCTTCAACATGGCCGGTGTCGGCGACATGGAATCGATCCTCACCGAGTGCGCGGAATCCGGTCTGCCACGAATTCGATTGAACTGGCATTACCGGTCCCAGGATGAGGCGCTCATCGCGTTTTCTAATTACCGCTACTACGAAGGTGATCTGGCCAGCTTGCCAGCACCGGGGCACCTCACTACGGCGGGCTTGTATTTCCGCAGGGTAGACGGCCAATTCATTCGTGATGCGAAGGATCGGGAGTTGGTGGCTAAGGCTGAATCGGCTAAGGCTGCGGCCGTCGAGACCTCCGAGTCCGGCACCAAGCGCAATTCCAAGGTCGCGCTACGCACCAACCCCGTCGAGGCGCGAGCTATCGTTGAGGAGATTACGCGCCGGGTCAACGATCCGCTGACGGCTCAAGAATCCATCGGTGTGGTCACTTTCAACATCCAACAGCGCGACCTGATCTTGGATCTCCTGGAAGAATCCACCGATCCTCTGGTTACCGCAGCCTTGGAACGCCTCGATGATCCAATCTTCGTTAAGAACCTGGAAAACGTTCAAGGCGACGAACGCGACACTATTTTGTTCAGCGCGTCTTTCTCCAAGCGACCAGACGGCGATCGTCTCCCGCTGAACTTCGGCCCACTTACCGCCCAGGGCGGCGAACGTCGCCTGAATGTTGCGATTACTCGCGCCCGCACCACAGTGGTGGTGTTCGCGTCCTTCGATCCACGCGACATTGATCTGTCTCGCACCAGCAACCAGGGCATGGCGGATCTACGCGAGTACTTGTTGCTTGCTGAAAGTCAGAGCGCAGCTGGTACTTCTGAAGGCAGTTCCGAGGGCACTTCCGCACTCGCCCCCAACCGCGCGAACCAGCTCGCCGTCAGTATTGATGCGGACCGCGTCCGTGACACCATCGCCGAAGATCTCGCCGCTATGGGCTGGCATGTGGAAACCAACTACGGGCTCTCCACCTTCCGGATCGATATTGTTGCGCGCCCGCACAACGACTCTCGCTGGCACTGTGCGATTTTGCTCGACGGCCCGTCTTGGGCGGAGTGGGAAACCGTTGCGGATCGCGATCTCACCCCCGGTTTGCTGTCGACGCTGATGCACTGGGTGCGCGTGGAGCGTCTTTGGTTGCCGGATTTCATTGGCGATCGCGAAGACATGATCCAGCGCCTGCACCACGCGTTGCTTGCGGCTGGCCAGGAGATTGCTGCCGACGACGCTCGTCGTCGTGAGCTAAACGAAGCCCGGCAGGCGTCCCTGGAGCGCATGCGTGAGCAGGGTAAGCAGCGTCGTGAAGCGCAACAAGCCGCCCGCGAGGAGGCGGTTGCCGAACAGGCTGATGCGGATGGGGACGCGCCTGTCGACGAAGTTGCCGCCCAACAGCGTGCAGCCGAGTTGCTGTCCGATGGGCTTGACGACGGCGCCAGGGTGGCAGCCGATGTGGCGGCGGAGCCCGCTGATGAGGTAGAAGCGGTGTCGTGGAATGCCGAGCCGGAGGTGGATCCTGCTGCTGCGGTTGCGGGTGGTGCTGCGGTAGCGGGTGCTGCTGCTGCCGAAAACGCTACTTTCGTCATGAGCGTCGAACACACCGAAATCACCCCACAAATCCTGGGCGAGCCAGAGGACTTAACTGCCGGAGTTTCCGATGAAACCGTCCAAAAGATTCAGCAGCTGATTGAGCAGATCACGGAAACATCGGCGCCAATTGAGCTGCAACGGTTACGTATTTCGATCGTGCAGCACTTTGGTTTTAAGCGCACGGGTAAGAAGCTCGTGGAGATCGTCGATCAAGTGATCCCGAAGCAGCTGATCCATACTGAAGCCGATGGTGGCGCGTTTGTGTGGGCTGACGGCGTGGCTCCTGATAGTTGGCGCACCTATCGCACGTTCCCAAAGCCTCGGGCAGCAGAGATTTCCTTGCACGAAATCGCAGTGGCGCTGTGGGCGGCGTGGACGAATCTGGACTTGCCGGAGCCCCTGGGTACCAGCACCGATCAGCTCAGCGAGGAATCGCGGAACGAATTGATCCTGGCAGCTGCGGATTTGTTGGGATTCCGTCGTAAGTCTGAGCTGTTGAAGAAGCGCATCGGCGATGCGATTCCGTTGCTAGATTCGTTGGCGCAGGCCTATCAATCGGGCGAAACGGTTTCCGCCAAACCCGTGTTTGCTGTGCTCGACGTAGAGACCACCGGCTTTTCGACCTCCGACCGCATCCTAGAGCTAGGTGTGGTGTTGGCTGATGCCAGCGGTGCCGTAGTAGAGCGCTGGGATACGCTGCTGAATCCGAATCGCCACTTCGATAATGAGGATGTCCACGGCATTTACCCGCAGGATCTGGTTGGCGCTCCTACCTTCGAGCAGGTGGCTCCGGAGTTGTTGCGGTTGTTGGATGGGACGATTCTGGTGGCTCATAACGCGTCTTTCGATTGCCGCATGTTGAGCCAGGAATTCGCCCGGGCAGGTATCGAAGCCTCGGCCACGGAGCTGTTGGGATCGTCTGTGTGCACCATGCGCTTGACCAGCCTGAATTACCCGGCGGCAGGCAAGAAGCTAGACAAAGTGCTGGACTACTTCGGTCTGCAGAATAGCCAGGCTCATAGTGCTCTCGACGATGCAGAAGCCACGGCCAAACTGCTGCAACGCCTCTTGGCTGACAGTGCTTTGCGCGAATCAGTGTTAAACCACCATTCATGCAATTGTGGTGAGGTTGGTGCTGGTGCAGGTGCACGTGCAGGTGCTGTTACGGGCGCAGCCACTTCGGATCCCGTCACAGTGCAACTCGTCCACCGTTCCGATCTGGCACCTAAAGATGGCACTAACGCAACTGGCGCCCTTAGCTGGCTGAATTCGCTAGCGGAAAGCTTGCCTGCCGATCACGATCCAGACCTGGACGAATACATCTCCGAACTGGACAAAGCGATGGTCGATTGCCACCTCTCTGCTACGGAAAGCAAGACTCTCCACGAGATTGCACAGCGCAATGGGCTTCGCGCCAGCGACGTGCAACAAGTCCACCGCAATTACGTACGACGTTTGGCCGTGCTGGCTTTAGCGGATCGTATTGTTACCGATGATGAACGTCGCCAGCTAAATCAAGCAGCTGAGATTCTGAATGTGCCACTTGCCGAAGTCGATCAGCTGCTGGCGGAAGTTGATGTGACGGGTGCCGAAGAGGAAGTGCAGCAGTTGGTGCTGGAGCCGGGGCAGCGGATTACTTTCACGGGTGCCACCGAGGTGCCGCGGAAAGTATGGGAAGAGCGTGCGAAGGCCGCCGGATTGACGGTGGCTGGTATGGCCAAGGCAGGGGTGGCACTGGTGGCAGCGAATCCGGATTCGACGAGTGGTAAGGCGCGCCGGGCTCGAGAACTAGGAATCCCAGTGATTACCGAGAGCTACTTCGCAACGCTGCTGCGCGCGCTGGAGGAGCGGTAAGCGGGGTACCTCACCCCAACAGCTGGCGGGGGTACCTCACCCCAGCAGCTGGCGGGAGGCCAGATCCCGATACAGTTCGCTGTTTTCTAGCAGTTCAGTGTGAGTGCCGGTGGCTTCCACGTGGCCGTCATCTAGCACGATGATCTGATCCGCATCGGTAACCGTAGACAACCGGTGCGCCACAACCACCAGCGTCCGACCCTGCCCCGAAGCATCAATCGCATCGAGGATCAGCTGTTCGTTCTGAGAATCGATGGCGCTGGTGGGTTCGTCCAACAGCAGGATCGGACGATCCATCACCAACATCCGAGCCAACGCCAACCGCTGACGCTGGCCACCAGACAGACTCAAACCACGGTCGCCGAGGACAGTATCTAGCCCATCGGCAGCTTCAAAACGATGATCCAGATTCACCTGCTTGAGGGCCTGCCACGCGGCTTCATCGGACAGATCCTCGGCAGCAAGCTGCAAGTTCTCGCGGACAGTACCGGCCAACACGGCGGGCTCTTGCTCCACGAAGCCGACGATCTCGCGGAGGGAAGTGCGAGAAATTTCGGTGAGGTTCTGGCGGGAGTGCTGCTGATAATCCCGCTGGGAGTCCCGCTGAGAGTCCCGCTGGGAGTTCTCTTCACCATCGATCAGTGCGATTTCGCCGGAAGTGGGATCGTAGAAACGCTCAATAAGCGCCAGGATCGTAGACTTACCCGCGCCCGATGGGCCGACCAACGCCACCTTGCTGCCCGGCTGAATAGTTAGCGAAATGTCGCGCAAAACTGGGGCGCTAACTTCGTCGTCAGGCGCATCAACGCCTGCATCGCTCGCAGTTTCACTATCCGCAGAGTCGGCGTGCGACGTCGTATAGCTAAACGAGACGCCCTTGAACTCGATACCCCGCGCCGGCCGAGCCGCCTTGCCCGAAAGATCCTCGACGGGCGCGGACATGATTTCACCGGTGCGTTCTAGGGCACCCATCGCGCTGCGCACGGTAGTGATCGAGCTGAAAATCAAGCCCAGTGGCATCGAAACCATGAACAAGTAGAGGATGAAAGCCACCAGATCCGCCACCGAAATCGACCCAGCAGCCACGCGCGCGCCACCAATGCCCAGCACCGCCAGGAAGCTGCCCTGCAGCGCCAAACCAGTAGCCGGATGGAGCAGCGCCTCTACCTTCGCTACCTTCACACCCTGGCGGTAAGCCTCGTGCGCCGAAACGTTCAGCTCCGATTCGATGCGACCACCGGCGTTAAAAGCGCGAATCGTTCGCAGCGCCGACAACGCCCGATCCATACCCGCGCCAACTTCGCCCACCGCCTTCTGCGAGGCCTTCGTGTAACGCTGAATCAAAGTCGAAGCCACGGTAACTGCAACCATCGCGATCACCACCACGGACAGCACCACCGTAAGCATCATCAAATCGATAACCGCCATCAACACCACAGCGCCCACCATCGTGGCAACACCGCCGATCGCGTCGATCAAACCACCGACGAACGCCGCACGAATCAACGTGGTATCCGAACCCAGACGCGTGATCAGATCGCCCGTTCGATGCCGATCGTAGAACAGGATCGGCAGGTGCAGGAGCTGGTGGATCAGGCCGCGCCGGGTGGTGAGGACCGCAGACTCAGCCGCGCGCGTCATCACATACATCTGTACCGCGCTGGTCACTGTCGACAGCACCAACACCGCCACCAACAGCCACACCAAATTCGCGACGCTGCCCTCACCAATGCCCGCCACAATCTGATTCACAATCAGCGGCTGCCACAGCGAAAGCCCCGCTCCAACCAGCGACAGCACCACCGCCACCGCAATCGCCTTCCGATGCGCACCTAACAGACGCAACAACTGGCGGAACGCAGCACGGGACTCGGCCTTGGATTGGGCCTTGGCTTGGGCCTTCGACTCGGCCTTGGCTTGGGTATTTTTCCTACTCACACCAGGTTCAACGCACGAAGCAGCTGATTAGTTTCTTGCTCCGTCGTCACCGTGATGCGCACCCCCTCGCCCGCGAAGCACCGCACCAAAATCCCCCGTTCCGCCAGGGCAGCGGTGAGGGTGAGGGATTCGTCGTCAAGCGTATTTTCATTGCTTAACGACGGCACGCTACCCACCAACGCCAACAACCGCCCTGCGTGCGATGCGGGCACCCACACAAAATTCGCCTGCGAATCAGCGACCACGGTGCCATCAGAAGTAGCATCATTGATCGTCTGCGTGAGGCGCACCCGCTGACACTGGACCTCGCGGACGCGTGTGCGCAACTCATCCTGAGCCTGCAAACTAGCCAACGCCGCCGCCTGACCCAACGCATTCACAGCAAACGGCACCGCCACTTTGTTCAGCGCGCCGATCAGGTGCGTGGAGCCAAAGGCATAGCCCACGCGCAGGCCTGCTAGGCCGTAGACCTTTGAAAATGTGCGCAGGACAACGAGGTTGTTGTGGCTGTCGATGAGGCGGCGGGAAAAGCCGGGGCCGGCGGACTGGGACGGGGCGGCGAGCTCGATGTAGGCCTCGTCGAGGGCAACGATGATGTGCGGTGGGATCTGGGCGAGGAATCGTTCGATATCCTCGGCCGAAACCATCGTGCCCGTGGGGTTATTGGGGTTGCAGATGAAGACGAGTCGGGTGTCGTCGGTGACGGCTGTGACCATGGCCTCGAGATCGTTACGATGATCGCGCAGCGGGATGGGCACGGGTGTGGCACCGGCGATACGGGTGAGGATGGGGTAAGCCTCGAAGCTGCGCCAAGGGAAGATGACCTCATCGCTTGCGCTGGAACAGGCAATCTGCACGAGCTGCAGGCAAAGGGCACTGGAGCCGCAGCCGAGGGCTACATTTTCCAGGGTGAGTGGGGCGGGGTTGGTGTTGCGGGCGTTTGTGGTTTTGGTGTTGGTTGCTTCGGAGTTGAGAAAATCTGCCAACGCCATGCGTAGCTGCACCCCCGCCATATCTGGATAGCGATTAAGGCTGGTAGCGGGGTTTTCTACGGTTGAATTCAGCGCTTCCGTGACGGTGGGAAGCGGACCTTGGCTCATTTCGTTGCTGGATAATTTGAGCGCGGTTGGATCCGACTTTCCCGGCACGTATGCGGGCAGTTGGTCTAGATCTGGGCGAATGAACGGCGCAACCATGGGGTTAACAGTACTCTGCTGGGGTAGGGCGGTTGTTGGGTGGTGTTGGCGGTGCTGTTGGTGGTGGCATCCTCTCGAAACCACTTCAAACCACATTGTCTGCGCGATGCCTAACTGGTTGCTAATTTGGGTTTTGTTTATGTATGCTACTTTTCGGCTTAATTAGCCATGGTCATTGCGACTGTGGAGGCGTGCCAGAGTGGCCGAATGGGGCTCCCTGCTAAGGAGTTGTCTGCGTTAGCGGACCGGAGGTTCGAATCCTCTCGCCTCCGCGCGCCCGTAGCTCAACGGATAGAGCATCTGACTACGGATCAGAAGGTTAGGGGTTCGAATCCCTTCGGGCGCACGCTTTACGCTCTTATAGAACGTAACGGGGGAGACGTTCGGTGGGTAAGGGGCTATTAAGGGGGCGGATTGGCCGAAGTATTTCCCGAGCCTAAGTGGATTACATGGCTCGGCAATAGAAGTGATTACTGGGCTGACGCAGCTACATTCTTGAGTGCAGTGCTACTTACTATCGGCTCGATCTACATGGGAACTATACGCCTATCATGCCTGGCGAGCGGCGTTATTGTAGGTCTGCTTGCCATTACGTATCGAAGTTTTCTGATGAATCGAAGGGATGATGAGCAGCAGGAGCTTCTTTCTGGAGCGAGGGGCCTTATCTTGGAATTCGTAAGAAATCGAGTCGGTCCGGCACAAGGTGTGTCTGTGAACTTTTTCCAGGTTGAATGTGAGGATCAGCGCATTCTCAGTGCAGCAAAATGGGGTCGAATTGGGGAAATGGGGCATCCGTCCAGCAGAAAATTCACTCCGGAGTCCGTTACGTTGCAGCTCGCAGCGTCAGGACGAGGAAGGATCATCAATGATACGAAGACTGAACTAGACGGGGAAGACAGCAGGGAGAATCTTGTTTACAGATCGTTCGTGACAGCACCTGTTTATGCAGGTGACACCTTGTTTGGAGTTATCACGGTCGACGCTAAACAGAAAAACGGCTTCACTGACTTAGATCTGAACCTGCTGGCTAATTTTGGAGCTAAGCTCGCAACCATCTTTCTTGTACAAGGCGATATGAAGACAATAAGTGTGAAGGTCTTCGAGCCACTAGGTAAAATCAGCGAATAAAGGGCAGAGAAAGGCGGTGTGAAATGGAATCTCGCAAGAAAACAAGCTTTGACGTTACTTACGAAGAAAAAATAAGGATGCTTCGTAGAAGCCCAGCACAATACTTTGCGGAAAATCCAAGGCCGCAGTTTGGGTTTCCAGCCGAGAAGCCGAAGCGTATGTGGTGGAGCAGGAAGAAGGTTAGCTGACAGTCTTGCTCTCAGCTGAAGCCGAAGCTCTGCTGGGGTGCGTTAGCTCGGGGTTAGCCCCGCCGGGGGTCCGTTAGCGTTTTAGTGGGTATGTTAGCGCTCTGCGCGGATCCGACCCGTCTTCGACGGTATTTAAATTGATGATGGTGTCTAAGTAAGGCAGACGAGGCGAACGCCCTGGCTTAGCTTAAATATTCGAAAGTGTTTGCCTGGGTATGCATTTTTAGCACTCGCAATTTAAGGCTATGGAATTTGTCGCGTAAGTAATCCTAGCGTCTATTTCGACACTGTGACGATTTAATTTAAAGCGCGGATTTTGCCATGGTGCAGATTGCACAGTAATTTCATCAAAATTCGGCTTAAATCGCGAAATTGTTGTGCGTTTCGCACCATCGAGGGTGCAGTTTGCACAGAAATGTTGCCAGAAAATGGCGGTTTTGGGGAAAATATTGTGCGTTTTTGCATCATGAGGATGCAGAAATGCACATTCATTTGGCTGTTTCCGCTCGGTCTTACGAAGATCTTTGGACGTTTCTGCACCCTCATGGTGCGCAATGCACAGTAAAACCGGGAAAGCAGGCTGTTTTCTCGGTAGATACTGTGCAAACTGCATCTTGGTGTTTTCTACCGTCGTAAAGCACATACTCAAGCCAAGGCGAGTAAGCGTCAGGGCGGTGTTTTAACCAGGGGAGCCGGTGAGGACGACGAGGGTGGCGGTGGCCGCGTGGTCGGCGCGAAGTGCGTGGACTTTGTTGGCCTCGATGCTGAGGGCGGTGCCGGGCGTGAGGGTGAAGGAGTCGAGGGTGTCGGTGTCGGCGCCGACGGTGACCGTGATGCTGCCCGTCTGGCCGAAAATCAGGATGGGGAGCGAGGCGCGGTGATCGGCCATGACGTCGCCGGGGCGGAACGATAGGCGAATCACGCGCGCGCCGTCGACGATGCCAGCCATCTTGATCTGAGGGGTTGGACGATGGGCGCTTTTCTTCGGGTTTGCGTTTGAATGCGGTTGCTGGAGGCCAGTGAGGAATGCCCAGCCATCACCGGAGTTCATTGTCGTATCGGAGACGGCTTGGCGCCAGGGATCGGTGGGTAGTGGATCCCCAGGGTGCACATCCGTAGCTATCGGATCCTCGGATTGCGCGTCGGTGTGAGGTTGCGGCTCACCGGATTGTTGCTGCTTATCGTGTTGCATGATGGTTGCTCCTAGTTGCCGGTAATAGTAGAAACCCCAACTAGTCCTTCACCGCAATGATGGCGATGGCAGCGAGGTTGTCTGAATACTGGTTGAAGACTTTGCGCATCGCGAGCACCCGCCTGCGAGCCCCCGGCTGACGCACCACATTGAACAGAATCTTCAAACTACGCAGCAGCCCTTCATCCTGAATGTTCCGGCGTGGCTTCAGCAGGTGCATCGGTGCGTGTTCGATCTTTTCCACTCGGAAGCCATGCTCTTCCAGCAGCTGAGACCATTCGGCAGTGGTCAGCGGCCGCGCATTTACCTTGATCGAACGCGCAAGAGCTTTGCGGATGTTGGTCTTATCTTCGTCGCTGAGGGTGTCGGGTTCGATGCAGAGTTCGTGAATCGCATAACGGCCACCGCTGCGCAGGATGCGGCTGGCCTCGTCGACGATTGCGTGTTTGCCCTTGTCGCCTTGCATGGTCAGCATCGCTTCACCGATCACGACGTCCTTGCTGTTGCCATCGCATCCAGTATCCGAGGCTGCGGCGTTTTTCACCTCGATACTCTTCGCCTCGACGCTTTTCACATTAGTTTTCGGCGCGCTATTAGATGCGCTATCCCCACCGGCCAAGCGCTTCTGCGTATACGCCACGGCAGAGGCATCCTCGTCGACGCCCACATACGTCCGCGGCCCCTCCGCCACGATCAGCTGTGCAGTCTTGCCCAGCCCAGGCGCCAGCTCAACCACATCGCCACCGGGAATCCCGGCGTTTCGGATCAGAAATCTAGTTAGCTCTTTGCCACCTGGACGGAGTACTCGCTTGCCCAGTCGAGCCAGAAGCCAGTGTCCTGGTACATCCTCGATCGGGCGCTTCGCCATTGGTAGTGAATCTGAGGAGGTCATAGCCCCATAATGCCACTCTAGGCAACCCTATGAAAGGGCTGTAGCCCGTGATTAACCTAAACGTATTAGGTGCCAGGTAGTGTTTTCGTTGTGAACGATCCCCGCGCCAATTTCGCTAACGACGCCACCGCTAACGACGCAAACGTCCAAATCGCTAACGACGCCCGCGCCACCATCGCCTCCCGTCTCCTTCGGGCGCTTCGCGACGAGCAGCTTTTCGAAGGGAAACTGCCAGAGAGCGCCCTCGCCGAAGTTGTTTCTGAGGGGCCGGGGCTTTGGTTGCGTCGTCAGGTGCAGGAAGGGAAGTTGCGGGTGTCTGCCGATAATTTGGCACGGGCGGTGCGCGAGATCGACGATAGTGTTGCGGGTTTGGCGCGCGCGTCGCAGGGGATTCGGGCGCGGTTTGCGGATCAGTGGCGTGCTGCGGAGGATCATACGGATGCGTTTTCGCATTTGGTAGCTGCTTTACGACGTCGCTCGCCCGACAATTCCACCTCCGCCCTCCTGGCGCGCTTCGAGCAGTTGGTGCATGAGGGGCATCCTCGGCATCCGGGGGCGAAAACCACGCTGGGCTTGGGAGAGGGCTGGCGCAGCGTGTTGCCGGAGCAGGTGGAGTCTTTCCAGTGTCGCTTCATTGCTGTGGCCTCGGAGTCGACGCAGCTCACGCCAGTTTCTCAGAACGTTTCCACCCCTAGCGTCCACCGTGCCTTAGCTTCCGAGCTGCCCGCACTCTGGCGTGACCTCGTGGCCGAATGCGGGGATCGGGGGATTGAGCTTGCCGGAACCGCCACCACCAACACCACCTTCCATATCGTCCCGGTTCACCCGTGGCAGTGGTCGGAGGTGCTGAAGCCGAAGTTCGCCGCCGAACTCGCCAAAGGCACAATCATCGAATTGGCCACCACTGTCACCGCCGAGCCACTCATGTCGGTCCGTACGGTTCGCGTCCACGACGGCGAGGGCTCGGCGCACTTCAAATTAGCCCTGGAAGCACAGCTCACCGGCGCTATCCGCGGCATTTCGGCTGGCGCGATGGTGGGGCCGGTGGCTTCGCAGGCGTGCGATCAGCTCTTGCAGGTCGATGGTTCCGTGGCTCCCCGCACCATTGAGGATGAGCCTGGCTTCTACATCGGTCGCGATCTCGCCGGCATCCGCGTCCTGCATGCCGAGGATCCCACTTTCGCCGATCACCAGTGTGGCGCGATCGTGCGCGAGGATCCAGCGCGCACATTGGCCAAAGTTCTTAAGCCTAACGACGTAGTCTTGCCCATCGCCGCACTTCAAGCGACAAATCCGCTGTCTGGCCGGCCGGTGCTGGTGGATTTGATGCGCGAGTTGTCGTCAGCAAGCAATAATTCGGCAAGCCCTGAAACGGAACCCGCAACCCTCGTTGCAGCCTGGTTCGAACGGCTCGCAGAACTCCTAGTATCCCCGGCAGTGCACCTGTTGGCGCGCTGGGGACTCGCGCTGGAGCCACACCCCCAGAACACGGTGTTGGTGTTGCGCGCCGGGGTACCGCACGCGGTGGTGGTGCGCGATTTCGGAGGTTCGCGAGTGCTTGCCGACGGCCCACTTGCCACCTTGCCCACCCCTGAATCCGCACAACTCGGGGCTGCGATCGCGGGCACGGCGTTGGAGGCGAGCTCGGTGGAGAAGCTGGTCGATAAAGTGACCTATCCACTACTGGTGAATCTGTGGCAGGGTCTGGGAAGTTGCCTAGAGACACTGATCCAGTACCCGGAGTTCAGCTCCATCACCGAAGCCACCTACTGGCAGCCCGCAGCCGCGACCATCAACCAATTACAGCAGCGCAGTCAATTCGCCCGTTCCGCGAAGTCTGAACCGCAGCTGCACGCGCTTTCCGAAGCAGTGTTCGCCCGCATCACCGCCGACACCTTGCCGCTGAAACGAGTGCTTGGCATGCGGCTGTCCGGCGCCGTCACCGAACAGGATTACGTGCCAATTCCGAATCCGCTGGTTGCGCATGGGAAAACTCAGCAGCGCGCTTGGCAGGCCGCGGTTGCGCGGGCGCAGGAGGTGGCTCACGGCGACGTCGTAAAGCGCTGGCAAGAAAGCAGCACCGCCGCGGGTGTTTCGGAAGTGCCTAACGACGTAGTACTGCGCGATATCCAACAAGCTACCGACGTGCTGGCGAAAACGCGGGTGCGGATTGCAGCGCGGGTGGAGCAGCTGCAACGGCGGGTGGCGCTGCATGGTGCTGGGCTGGGTGCTGGGCTGGGTGCTGGTGCGGACGCGGGCGCTACCGAATATTGGGACTTGATCGCGCAGTATCCGACGGGGTTGCGGTCGGCGTTGGTGGATTCGCTGACCTCAGAGGGGCACACTGTGCATCCGTTGGCGAAGTTGCGTCGGGGTTTTACTGACGACGAAAGCGCCGTCTACGGTCCGGAAAACGGCCAACCCGTGGAGCTTCGGTTGGTGGCGGTGGAAAAGCGACTGTTGCTGGGAGCTCCCGAGCAAGGCGAGATCGGCCGGCAGCTCGCGCAGTACTACCCGCATCATGCGGCGCTAGCGTGGGCGGAGTTGCAGCGGGGTAGTGGTGTTAGCGCTGCCGATTCTGCTGCTGGCGATCCTGCGCTGCCAGAACTGAATTTCGAGCTCCTGATCGTCCATCCTTGGCAGTGGGAGCACATCATTTCCGTGGACTTCGCCTCGGAGATCGCCGATGGCCACGTGAGGTTGATTTCTAGCTGTTCGCTTGCAGCTTTGCCGTCGATTTCGTTGCGGACGATGATTCCACTGCAGCCAGCAGTAATCGCCAACGAAGATAACCGCCGGAAGCAGCGACCGTATGTGAAGGTCGCCCTGGATGTGGTGCTCACTTCCACGAGGCGTTCGATTTCCCAGGATTCGGCGCTTGGAACGCCTGCGGTGGCAAATCTCGTCGCAAAGCTCGTCGGAGAATTCGCTCTCGACGGTCGGGTGATCTCGTTGCGCGAAGTAGCGGGTGCGGCATTCCGAGATGACGCAGATCCGACCGCAGATCCGACGGCCGACGACGCCGAAACCGCCACAACCCACGCAGACCCCGAGGCGCACTACCGTCGTGTGCGCGGGCTCTCGACGCTCTGGCGTGAAAGCTTCGAAAGCGCGGAAGGCACCCCCGGTATAGAAGGCACCGCCGGTATAGAAGGCACCACCACAGAAGGCATCGAACTCAAAGAAATCGCCGTCAGTGCATGTGCTGTGCGTGGCCTTCCTCCCGAGGTGCGCACCACGACCGGCTCGCCCCTGCAGGCCCTGATCGAAAACGACCCACACTTCCTGCGCAAGTACTGCCAAGATCTACTGCACGCCACTTTGCCGGTGATGTGGCGTTACGGCATCGCTATCGAGTCGCACCTGCAGAACACGATGATTCGCGTCGCGTGGCAGGAAACGTCGTCGGGCGCGTCCTCGTCCGGCAAGTCCTCGTTCGGCAAATCCTCGTCCGGCACCCCTTCAGCTGCCAAGCTCGCACACCGCACCCCGCATTATTGCGGCATCGTGCTGCGCGATTTTTCGGGTTTGCGTATCTACGAGCCGCGTCTGCGCGAGGCCGGCCACGAGGCTCCTGCGCGCCGGGGAGCCGTCACCGTGACGCAGGATCTCGAAGTCTTCCTCAATAAGGGGCACTACGCGAATTTCCATGCGAACATTTCGGGGCTTGTCGACGAAATTAGCCACACAACCGGCCAATCATCGGAATCCTTGTGGTCGACCGTGCGTGAGGTGGTTGCAGAAGTGATCGCTAGCTATGGACGTGACGCAATCCCTGCAGAAGATCTCGACGCCTTGATGCAGCCAACTTTGCGACAGAAAGACTTCGTCACCATGGCGCTACACCCCGACAGTGGCGACCGGTATTACTTGGTACCGAACCCTGTGTATCCGATCGAGATTTAAATACGTCACTTAACACATCACTGAACACGTCCAGATGGCACTTATCGGCAATATCGCTCAAAACAGGCTAATAGCGTGGGGATTTGTTGCTAAAGGTGGCTCAAGTGTAAAGTTCTTCTTCGTTGGAAAATCCAAGCGCCCGTAGCTCAACGGATAGAGCATCTGACTACGGATCAGAAGGTTAGGGGTTCGAATCCCTTCGGGCGCACAACATTAAACCCCAGGCAGACGGTGAATCTTCCTGGGGTTTCGCTATTGAACAAGGGGTATAAGTGGGGGTAAGGGTTTAGGGGATTATGGGTCAAAAGGCGGTGCGGATACTTTTGGGGTTAAGGGTCAAAAAGTGTGTCCGCTTCGGCGTGTCGCAGTCGTGTTAGATTTGGCCTTTTTGGATACCGATTGAATGGGTGTACTCGGTATCGATACCGTTGTCGTAGAGAGCTGGTCGTCC
>JAEZZR010000013.1 GCA_023418505.1 Actinomycetes bacterium | reverse complement strand
GCTCTACCCTTCTGTAACCTTTACGGACTTTGCAAGAACCGGGTTCTCATTTACCATGCCCCATTTTGAAGAAAAAAAATGGAAACTTTGTTTTGTTGCCGATTTGGACGCAGTATATTTACCCAGTCATTTTCAAGCAAATCCAAAGACCGGCGCTGCTCATGTTTGCGGGCATTATACTCAAGTGGGAATTGGGGTTTCCCTTATCCAATTACTCTTAAAAGATGACTTTTTAAAAAATTTAGACTTTGGGATCGGATTTGTTTTCGTCCCTGCTGAAGAATATTTAGACTTGGAGCACCGCCGTAACCTACGAGAAAAAGGAGAAATTTCCTACCTTGGGGGAAAACCGGAAGCCATGAGTCTCGGCGTATTTGATCCTTATGACGCCGTCCTTTGTGTTCATGCTATGGGTGGGGAATATCCGGAACCGACGGTAGAATTTTTATCGGATTTAGCCGGTTTTTTATTTAAAGATTATCGATTTATAGGAAAGGCTTCCCACGCCGGATTTGCTCCTTGGGAAGGACATAATGCCTATAGTATGGCGACATTATTCCAAACCGCCGTTGCCTTGTTACGTCAACAAATCGACGAAACGAAAATGATACGGATCAACCCGGTGATGGCAAGTGGTCCGATGGGGATCAATACCATCCCCGACGATGTGTTGATCACCACCGACCTACGGTCCAACGATGTAGATTATATGTTGGCATGTGGCCAAAAACTGGATCTTGCTGCAAAAGGTGCTGCCATGGCCCTTGGTGGCGAGGTGGAAATCCAAACGGAAATCGGCTATTTACCATTCCAACAGGACCGATTTTTATCCCAGTTGGGACTGGATTACTTTAACCAACAAGACCTAGTAAAGCATGTTTATTCCAATCGCGCCATAGCTGCTGCCGGAGATATTGGAGACCTTTCCTTTATGATGCCGGCCATTCAAATTGGGTACAGTGGATTTACCGGAACCATTCATGGATCGGATTTTATTCATAAAGACTTGGATTTTATTTTATCCACCTTCCCCAACTTTTTAAAAGGATTTTTACAATACCTTTCCGGTAAAGTCTCCAAAGACGACTTGTATCGACGTCCTTTTTCAGAATATCAAGAACTTATGAGCAAATTAAATAACGAGGAGGAACTATGAAACAAAAAGAATTCCCATTACTTATCGGCTTCGTCTTCGGAGTCGTGTTTGTAGCAGAATGGATTGGCTTTCAATCCCTACACCTTGGCCCCGTCACCTTAAATTTCCTACCCCTGGTCTTTGCATTACTCATCACCATGGTACTAGGCGTTCATCTTTGGCGAAAAGGAATCCTAAAATCCATTTATTCGGATAACAACATCGAATTTTCCGGTAAATATTTAATTATCATCATGTTGCCCTTAATGGCACGTTATGGTGCAGATGTGGCACCAAAAATCAAGGAAATCCTTAGTATCGGTTGGGTGTTTTTACTTCAAGAACTGGGAAATCTTGGAACCGTCATCTTTGGCTTGCCCATTGCCATTTTACTAGGCTTACGAAAAGAAGCCATCGGCTCCACCCTTGGATTGGGAAGAGAAGGAGAACTTGCCTATATTAGCGAAACCTACACCTTAGATTCCCCTCAAGGAAGAGGAGTTTTATCCATGTATATCTTTGGAACACTTTTTGGAGCATTGTTCTTTTCCATTGTGGCACCACTATTTTTAACCCTTGGCTATGCCCCTAAAAGTTTAGCCATGGCATCGGGAATGGGTTCCGCTTCCATGATGGCAGGAGCATCCTCGGCCCTTAGCGCTTCCGTACCGGAAAGTGCAGATATGATATCTGCCTATGCTGCTGCATCTCAACTTTTAACTTCCTTTTTAGGAACCTTTACCATGATATTTTTAGCTGTTCCTTTACAAAAAAAGATGTACAAGAAATTGACCGGCAAGGAGGTTGACCATGAATAAAAAAGAATTAGGAAAATATGCAGGATGTTTAGTGTTAAGTATCACGTTAATCTTATTTACTCAATGGATTAAAACCTTAAAATACCCTGATGCACGACCGATTACCATGGAGACCGTCTTTGGCCTTCTTCTTTTAGGCGGATTTGCATTCTTGGGTATTCTTTTAAAAATTGCCTTGGAACATGTTCCCAACCAAACAATTCGAAATTTCCCGGTTCTCGGTTGGGTGAGTATTTTGTCTTTAATTCTTTGTTTAGTGGTGCCCACCTTTGTGGAATGGATTAACCATGTGGACTTTTTATCCATCACCACTCCTGTTTTAACTTTTGCAGGCATATCTGTGGCCAATCGATTGGTGGATTTACGAAAGATCTCTTGGAAAATTGTTATTGTTGGGATTTTCGTATTCTTAGGAACCTATATCGGCTCTGCTACCTTATCTCAATTGGCATTAAACCTTTCCGGGAGCCTTTAAGATAATCCTAAAACCGATGCCTGTGATAATCCTCATTTTGGCATCGGTTTATCCTTTTTTTAAGTTATCTCTAAAGACACAGGAATCTTCGCCCTATTTGCTAAGTGATCTTTCCTTTATGAAGGGAGGAAAAAAATCTAAAAGAATGGTTTACTTTTTTCCTCTTTCCCATTACAATATAGTTTAGACCACTTGCTACCGTGGCTCAGTCGGTAGAGCAGCAGATTCGTAACCTGCAGGTCGGGGGTTCGATTCCCCCCGGTAGCTCCAGACTCTTTTAAAGCCCTTGTAACCATGGAAGTTACAAGGGTTTTTGTTATCTTACTATCTTTTCGTCCTTCCCTTACCCATCTAATTTCTTGGAACAAATAC
>JAEZZR010000008.1 GCA_023418505.1 Actinomycetes bacterium | reverse complement strand
TATTCGACCGCAGCGTCTTCGCCAGGAAACGCTTCGCTGCCGCGACGTTGCGTTTTGGTGAGAGGTAGAAGTCCAGGGTCTGGCCACCGGCGGTGATTGCCCGATAGAGGTAGCACCACTTTCCCCCCGACCCGGATATAGGTCTCATCCACCCGCCAGGACCTGGCCTGCCAGTCAGGAACTTGCCGATACCACCGGGTCTTCTTATCCAGCTCAGGAGCATATTTCTGGACCCAGCGGTAGATCGTGGTGTGATCGACCGGCACTCCCCGCTCGGTCATCATCTCTTCGAGGTCGCGATAGCTCACGCCGTAGCGGCAGTACCACCGCACCGCCCACAGGATGATTTCACGAGGGAACTGCCGACCGGAGAAGATGCCCATGGACCTGATTATTCCACGCCGGTCTTCCTACTGCCCCAACTCTGCAACAGCACCCCCTTGATCGACATAGGCCTGCACGACGGTAACCAACGCGCGGGCGGCTTGCATCGGATCGGCAGATTGTTGGTACAGCTCAGCAGCCTGGCGAGCGGCATCGATTGCGACATCCAAGTCACCGGCCACCCAATAGACGTATGCCGCATCATCGTGCCAACCGGCGCGCGTCCAAGGATCTGAAAGCAACGGTGCAGCTTCGTCGAGCACTGCCAGCGCGCCCACAAAATCGTCATGTGCTAATTCGCGAGCGAGGGTGCCACGTTGCTGCAAACTCGCCTGGGTATCGCGGGCTGCATCTAGAGCCGTAATAAGCTTACGACGGAGGGCGTTGGCTGCAGGCGAAGGGGCAGCCGCAATGGCTAATTCATAGGCCACGGTAGAGCGCTCTACATCATCGGTACGTGCCGACTTTCGTGCGACGGCAATGGCCTTTTCATAAGCGCGATCGAAGCGTTCTTCGATCCAGTCCAGCCGGGCTTCCAGTAGCACTACATCCAAGGTGATGGGGTTGTCGGGCAGTGGCTTTACTGCCGCGACGATTTTGGGCACCCATTGGTGGGCTTCTTCAAAGTGACCATTGGCCACCAGCAACGCAAGGAAATTACGCATCTGGCGTGCTGTCCCGATTACGGTGTGGTGGACAAGCCCGAGCTCGGTGATTGCGCGGAGCTGGCGAATGGCTTCCTTATCGTGATCGCCGAGCATACTTAGCGTGGCGATAAAACCACGAGCCTCAATCGTAGTGGTGACAGCATCGCCAGCAGGAGCGTTAGCTACATCATTGGCGATTCGCGCAGCACGCGAATTATCACCGGCCAGGCGAGCGAGTTGGGCAGTCATTAACCGCTGATCATCACGGGTATGCGGGCTAGGAGCGTAACGACGCGACCACTGTGCCAGCTGCTCGCTAAGATCCTGCCGACCGGCCAGAGTAGCAGCAGCGCCAGCGACTGCCGCCGACAAGCTATAGCGGTAGCGAGTTTCGGATAGTGGCTCTGTAGTGGTTTCTGTGACTGTGGTTGCCAGGATGTCTGCCACGAGGTCGATCAGTAGGGGAATATCGTCGTTAGTAACTACCCGGCCTGCATCAATTCCAACCAGGCTGTCTACTTCGGCGAAGGCCTGAAATGCGCGGGCATGCAGCACTACATCGTGGCGGTTGGTGTTCTCACCCCACCGGCGCCACTGGTGGAGCCAATATTCGGCCAGATTGGGGAGATCCAATTGATCGGAAACCGCATGCTGCAAGGCGAAGTACTCGCCGTGGAGTGCCTCTGGAAGGTCGGCTAGCACTGTAAGCCGATCAACCTCGGAGGTATCAGGTACGTCAAACCACGAGTAGGCAAAGGCGGTGACAGCTTGCCAGCTGCGAATGTGGTTGAGGCTGCGTGCAGCGTCGCGAGAGACCGTCAATAATTCGGCGAGCGTTACCTCGGTGAGAGCGCCGCCCGGAGCAACTGTACGCAAATCATTCGAGGCAGCCTCAGCACGATCAGGATCAACATCAATACTCGGCAATACAAGTGGCGCTGGCTGATCCGACCACCAAGGAATATATGGAGTATCGCTGGTGGCGTGCTCCGCAGAAAAATCGTCCGGCATTTCCTTAAGCAGACTCGTTAACAGGCAATTCGTTGATCAAAGCAGCAGCGATCGCTTGATCCAGCACTAAGTCTTGTTCTTCGGCAGCAGCGCTGCTGCGTTCGAACATGCGGTGTGCGGTTTCGTTTTGTCCAGCAGCCGCAGAGACCTCGCCTAAGAAACGCAAGAAGTAGATGCGAAATGCGTCTGAGCAACGATCTTGCTCTAGGCGTCCTGCTGCCAGGCGTGCGGCTTCTTTCAACTTGCCTTGGCTGCGTAGCCACTGTGCATCGCACCAGACGATCCAATCGTCGAAAGCGTGTTGCAGAGTAGTGGCGTTTAGCTCTCGGGTGACATCGGCAGCAGTCTGGGACAGATCATTGCGACGCACTCGGGTACAAGCACGTTCGAAAATCAGCAGCGTTTCGATTAAGGAGTAATCCTGTGGGTAGGCAACCACAACGTCGACAAGCTCTGGGATGTGACGCGAAAACCGGGAGATCAGCGGAATGTCGGAATCATCTGGGGGAAATTCGTCCGAATTGAACTGTACGTACCGATCAGCTTCGTCCAATGCCAGGCGGGCGCGGGCTTGCCAGAGTTGGCCTAGCTGGCTGTTCTTTTCGTCGTCAGGCACCTCTTCAGTGTCAGCCTGACCAGCACCTTCGACAGCTACCTGTTCTACCAGCGCCTGCCATGCCATCGCTGCTTCATGAGCCGCCGTCAAATTCCCCATATCCCGGCTGGTGTTATAGCGCAGGCGGTAGTACTCGGCCTGTAGCGCGTCGTCGAGCTCGGAAACGTCGATCGGGGTGGTGGAGTAGTTCGTAACGAACCGGGACTCAGCCTGGCGCGCAGCTAAGAAATCTCCTCGCGACACTGCTCCGCTATGTTGCGCTAGTAGCTGCGGTAGCCCGTCGGTCATGGAACCCCTCTTTCAGTACTGGATCAGATTCACTCTATGCTAGATGGGTAACTTTCAAAGTACCTATCTCAAGGTGCCGAAATTTTTTAAGAAAGCGTTTTCTATGTTGCAGATCCTGGATTTGACTGGCCAGAGCCCGTCGTTGGCACAGTTGCGCCGGATGTTGCCCCGAGGTGCAGCCGACGTTGATTCGATGCTTTCTACCGTCGCCCCGGTGGTTGACGAGGTGGCGCGCCGGGGTAGTGCTGCGGCTCATGAGTTCTCGCAGAAGTTCGACGGGGTGGCACCGGAGTCGCTGCGGGTTCCGGAAGAGGTTATCGCCCAAGCAGTAGCAGAGCTTGACGACGATATTCGCGCCGCTTTGGCCGGCTCGATTGAGCGCATCCGCAAATTCCATCGTGCGCAGAAGCCGGAGGATCTGGACGTAGAAGTCGTCCCTGGCGGGCACGTGAGTGAGCGGTGGATCCCGATTGACCGCGTTGGCCTCTATGTTCCTGGTGGTAATGCGGTTTATCCATCGTCGGTGTTGATGAATGTGATTCCAGCTCAAGAAGCTGGGGTGCGTTCGTTGGTGGTGGCTTCGCCGCCACAGGAGCAGTTCGGTGGTTGGCCGCACCCGACGATTCTGGCTGCGTGCTCGTTGCTGGGTGTTGATGAGGTATGGGCTGTTGGTGGCGCGCAAGCGGTGGCACTGATGGCGTATGGGGATGTAGAAGGTAGTGATCCCGTAGAGCCCGTCGATCTGATTACCGGACCGGGCAATATCTTCGTCACTGCTGCCAAGCGGTTGGTGCGCTCGGTGGTGGGCATCGATGCTGAAGCTGGTCCAACAGAGATCGCTATCATTGCCGATCAGACCGCTGATCCAGTGGCCGTGGCTTACGATCTGATTTCCCAGGCAGAACACGATGTGATGGCAGCGTCGATTCTGATTACTGATTCCCGCGAGTTTGCGGATCAGGTGATCGCCGAAGTAGAGCAGCGCTACACCGTGACCGCTAATGCCTCGCGTGTACAGCAAGCTCTGACCGGCCAACAATCTGGTGTGGTTCTTGTCGATGATCTCGATAAAGCTATTGCCGTTGCCAACGCCTATGCTGCCGAGCACCTAGAGATCCACACCGAAAACGCCGAAAACGTTGCCGCCCAGATCACCAACGCCGGGGCAATTTTCGTAGGCAATTATTCGCCGGTGCCACTGGGTGATTACTGTGCGGGTTCGAATCACGTGCTGCCTACCTCGGGTTCGGCACGTTTCGCATCTGGGCTGTCTACGCACACCTTCCTGAAGTCCGTACACGTGGTGAATTACTCGCGTGAGGCATTAAAGCAGGTAGCTGGCGACGTGGTCACATTGGCTGATGCCGAAATGCTGCCTGCTCATGGGGAAGCGATTCAGGCGCGGTTCCAGTAATGCGCGCTTGCAATAGCGGCCAATATTAAAACCGGGTGCTCGCGCCTAGTGCGCGGGCTAAATTTAATACTTATTCTTATTCTTTTTATTCTTCTTATTCTCATTGTTAGCCGATCAAGGAGATCATTGTGACTGGGTCTGCTCATTCCATTACATTGCAGGATTTGCCATTGCGACCTGAGTTACAAGGCAAGTCCGCATACGGCGCACCTCAGCTCGAGGTGCCAGTACGGTTGAACACGAATGAAAATCCGTACCCGCCGTCGGACACGTTAGTGCAGCAGTTGCTTGACGACGTCTCTGCTGCTGCAACCACCTTGAACCGTTATCCAGACCGCGATCATGTGGCATTGCGTGAAGCATTGGCACGCTATATCAGCAGCCAGACTGGGGTAGCGGTTACTGCGGAACAAGTGTGGGCTGCCAATGGTTCGAACGAGGTGTTGCAGCAGTTATTGCAAGCCTTTGCCGGACCTGGCCGGAAAGCGCTTGGCTTTACGCCGAGCTACTCGATGCATCCGATTTTGTCGGCCTCGACTCAGACAGAATTTGTCGCCCTGCCGCGCGATCCACAGACCTTTGAAATCGACCTCGACGCCGCGGGGGAAGCTATCGCCGAGCACCAGCCAGCAGTCGTGTTTGTTACCACCCCGAATAACCCCACGGGCAATGTGACTACGCTGGCGGATCTGGAAAAACTGCTGGAGGTAGTGCCGGGCATCCTGATCGTGGATGAAGCGTATGCGGAGTTCTCTGATGAACCGTCTGCAGTTTCCCTATTGGAGAAGCACCCGACCAAGCTCGTAGTTAGCCGTACGATGAGCAAGGCCTTCGACTTTGCTGGTGGTCGCTTGGGTTACTTTGTGGCGCACCCGTCGTTCGTGGAAGCTGTGATGTTGGTGCGCTTGCCATATCACTTGGCTACGTTGTCGCAGGTATCGGCATTGGCAGCTTTGGCGCATAGTGAAGACACGTTGGCTACCGTGGCAGAGCTGAAGAAGCAGCGCCAGCGCGTGGAAGACAGTCTGATTGAGCTGGGCTTCGAGGTAATCCCGTCGCAAAGCAACTTCCTATTCTTTGGCAAGTTTGCCGATTCAGCTGCAGCCTGGCAGCAATTCTTGGAGCGGGGAGTACTGATCCGCGATGTGGGCGTGCCTGGGTTCTTGCGTGTGACGATCGGCCTGCCGGAAGAAAACGATGCATTCTTAAACGCTGCAGCGGAAATTATTGGCAGCTAGCAGCGACGAATTTAATTGCGAAAATAGGATTACCCGGAAAAAGCTGAATAATCCGGATAAATCCGAAAAGATCCGAAATATATAAGGAGAGCAGCCGATGAGCACAACGCATGTTCCTGGTGCTAGCAAGCAGCGTATTGGCGAGGTCACGCGTACTACCCGCGAGTCAGATATTCGCGTGCGCGTGAATTTAGATGGTAGCGGTGTGGTGGATATTGCAACTGGCCTGCCGTTTTTCGATCATATGTTGACGGCTTTTGGCAGCCACGGCAGCTTCGATCTGACCGTACATGCGCAAGGCGATACGGAAATTGATGCGCACCACACGGTGGAAGATACGGGCATTGTGCTGGGGCAAGCTTTTGCGCAGGCGCTCGGGGATAAGTCCGGTATTCGGCGCTTCGGTGATTGCTATATCCCAATGGATGAGGCATTGGCGCATGCGGTGGTGGATGTCTCTGGGCGTCCATACTTTGTAGCTACTGGCGAGCCAGAGCACATGATGACCACCATCATCGGCGGCCATTACGCAACGGTGATTAACGAGCACTTCTTTGAAAGCTTCTCGCTGAACGCACGTATCGCGTTGCACGTGCGCACGCTGTACGGCCGGGATCCGCACCACATTACGGAAGCAGAATACAAGGCCGTGGCGCGGGCGTTGCGGGCGGCGGTAGAGCCAGACCCACGGGTTGTGGGCGTGCCTTCGACGAAGGGAACCCTATAACGCGATGGAAATGACCGTCTATTTACTATTTATCATGGCCGGTCTGCTAGTAGGAGGTACGTATTCCGCCTATTCGGCAGGCTCGCGTCTGTGGACGATAGTGTTAGGCCTGCTGGCAGTGATCGCCACTGCCGGGGCTGTGATGTGGTTGATAGGAGCGATGGAGTGACAAAAAACCAGGTGTACGATGCCAGCCGGTTAGACCAACTGGAAAGTATGTGGCAAGCACCTGGTGTGAAACCCACCTTGATCGCAGTGTTAGCTGCGTTCGGTGGTTGGTCGATCCTGCTGCCCGTTATCCCGCAGGCGATCATGGATGGGGGAGGATCCACGTCGCTGGCCGGTGCTTATACCGGTGTGTTTATGGCTGCGACGGTGCTTACGCAAACTCAGACGCCGATGTTGCTGCGGCGTATCGGCTATGGGCCAACGATGTTTATCTCTGGGTTGTTCTTGGCCTTGCCCACGCTGATCCATCTCTTCGGCACTGAAGCGTGGGTGGTACTGCCTTCAGCGATCTTGCGTGGCATGGGATTTGGAGCGCTTACGGTTGCCGAATCTGCTTTGATCGCAGTGCTGGTGCCCATGAAGTTCTTGGGCAAAGCCACGGGCATGTTGGGGCTGGTAGTAGGCCTTTCACAGTTGGTATTTTTGCCTTTGGGTCTGTTTATCGTGGCGCAAACCGATAACTATCACGTGGTGTATTGGCTAGGTACTGCCATTTCGGTAGTTGGTTCTGTGATGGCACTGCTGATCCCACGCATTAAGGCACCAGCGAAGGCGAAAGCGAAGAAAGCTAAGGCACGCAAGCAGGCGAAATTTGCTGGTGCGGAGCCAGCGCTTACGCCGGCGGAGATTCGCCCCGAAAGTCCGGTGGCTGCGGTAGCTACTTGGAAGTTGATTGCCGTGCCAGCTATTTCAATTTCCACAATTGCGATGGGCTTTGGTGGGGTATCCACCTTCTTGGCGCCAGCAGCACGCGACACCGATCCAGTATCCGGTGCGATTGTAGGTGGCATTGCGTTATCGGCACTGGGTGGCGCTCAGATGGTGTCGCGCTACTGCGCTGGCGTCTATTCGGATCGCAAGGGCGTGGCCGGAACGTTGATTGTGCCAGCGCTATTTTCTGGTGCATTGGGCTTGGCTTTGGTGGCGTTGGTGACCGTGATGGGGTGGTCTTCGTGGCTGATCCTGGCTGCGGCAGTGCTATTCGGTATGGGATTTGGCGTGGTGCAAAATGAAGCGCTGCTACAGATGTTTGCCCGCTTGCCCCGCGAGCGCAATGCCGAAGCATCTGCCTATTGGAATATGGCATTCGACTCTGGCACCGGCAGTGGCTCCTTTGTCTTAGGTGCTGCCGCTGGACTGGTGGCACAGCAGTATCCGATGGTCTTTGGCCTTGGTGCGGTGCTGGTGATTTTTGGCTTTAGTGTGGCCTTGTTGGATCAGATTGTGGGCCGCCACCGTGTATCGGAATATCAGAACACCCGCGCTACGCTGCGCCGGATTACTTTCGTGGCTACTAGTTCCCGGCCAGTGGCTACCGCAGCGAAAGTGGTGAAGCGTATCCTGCCGGGGCGAGCAGAGAAGAATCAGTCCGGGCGCCCTCGGCGGGATCAAGATTCGGTAGGTTAAACTTCGATCCTATGAATAGCCCTACCGTCGCGCTGCTGGATTATGGCAGTGGAAACTTGCGCTCTGCGCAACGAGCAGTAGAAGCAGCCGGAGCAAACGCCATTGTTACCTCCGATCCGAAGGTAGCGATGGAAGCCTCCGGGCTATTGGTGCCAGGCGTCGGTGCATTTGCCGCGTGTATGGATGGGCTTCATGCAGTACAAGGGCCACGTTTGATTGGTTCGCGTCTGGCTGGGGGACGCCCAGTGATGGGCATCTGTGTCGGTATGCAGATCCTCTTTGATCGAGGCTTAGAATTCGCCGATGGGATTCATCCGGATGACGAAGAACAACTCGTAGGCACTCGCGGTTGTGGCCAGTGGCCAGGCACCGTGAACCAGCTGCAAGCAGATATCTTGCCGCATATGGGGTGGAACACGGTGGAGGCACCTGAAGATTCGCAGATGTTCGCTGGCCTGCACGATCAACATTTCTATTTCGTGCACTCCTATGCAGTTCATAGCAGCGAATTGGATGAAGATGCCTTCATTCCGCCCAAGATCACGTGGACCGAATATGGCGGTGATCGGTTTATCTCTGCGATGGAAAACGGTCCGCTATGGGCAACGCAATTCCACCCAGAAAAATCTGGCGACGCTGGCTTGCGGTTGCTGAAAAACTGGATCAATACCCTGTAAATCACACTCTCTTAGACACTTAAAAGGTGGTACTTCCTATGGCTTTGACTTTGCTCCCAGCAGTTGACGTTGCAGATGGTCAGGCTGTGCGCCTGGTTCAGGGCGTGGCTGGTTCCGAGACCAGCTATGGCGCTCCGGTTGATGCTGCGTTGAATTGGCAGCAGGCGGGTGCGGAATGGATTCACCTGGTGGATCTGGATGCGGCATTTGGTAGGGGTTCGAATTACGAGCTGTTGCGCGACGTCGTCGGCAAGCTCGACTGCAAGGTGGAGCTCTCTGGTGGTATTCGTGATGACCAGTCGCTGCGTGCGGCGCTAGATACCGGGTGTGCGCGCGTGAATATTGGCACGGCCGCCCTGGAGAATCCGAAGTGGTGCGAGAAGATCATCAGCGAGTTCGGCGATCGGGTGGCTATCGGCCTGGACGTGCGCAATATTGATGGACAGTGGCGCTTGCGCGGTCGCGGGTGGGTCACTGACGGCGGTGATCTGTGGGAGGTGCTCGAGCGCCTCGATGCGCAGGGTGCGTCGCGGTTTGTGGTCACCGACGTGAGCAAAGACGGCACCTTGCAGGGGCCGAACGTGGATTTGCTTCGCGACGTAGCAGAAGCCACGGATGCCCCAATTGTTGCCTCGGGTGGGATTTCCTCGCTTGATGACGTGCGCGCGATTGCCGCCCTGGTGGATTCCGGTGTGGATTCGGCGATTATGGGCAAAGCACTGTACGCCGGACGCTTCACTTTGGAAGAAGCTTTGGCGGTAGCTAATGGAAACTGAGCGCCTGCGCAGTTTGCTGGCTATCGCCGAGGCCGCGGTAGATGATGTGGAATCGATCTTTTCCACGCATGTAGGCGCGGCTCCGGCAGTGCGCAAGGACACCGGCGATTTCGCCACGCACGCCGATCTGCTGATCGAACGACGCTTGCGCGATGCGCTGTCCACTCTGACTGATATTCCTGTGCTGGGCGAGGAGTTCGGCTGTGGCGATGGGCGGGGTACTGGCGATAACGCTAACGACGCAGATTGCCCGCGCGGTATCCCGACGGAAGGTCCCGTCTGGGTGATAGACCCAATTGATGGCACCACAAATTACGCCGCGGGTTTTCCGGTCTGTGCGTTGTTGGTCGCGCTGGTGGTGGATGGTCAGCCGGAATTGTCATTGACGGCGATGCCTTTGATGCACCGGCGTGTCACTGCGATTAAGGGCTGTGGTACGAAGGTCAATGGTTATCGGGTAGATCTGTCTAGCCAGGCGATTACAACGAAGTCGGTGGCGTTTGGCTCGATCATTACGGGCAATGCTGGTACCTTGCCATCGACGTGGCGTCAAGAAGTGTTGAAGCATGTGGGCGAAACCTACCGCACGCTGCGCATTTCTGGTTCTGTTGGGGTGGACTTGGCCTCTACGGCGGTGGGAGCTTTCCGTGGTGCGGTGACATTTTCGCCGCATCCGTGGGACAACGTGGCCGGGGTGCTGCTCAACCGCGAGTCTGGTTGCGTAGTTACCGATATTTTCGGCCAGCCGTGGCAGCCGGATTCCGTTGGTGTGATTGCCGGAACCGAGCCGGTGCACGCCAAACTTTTAGCAGCAGTGCAGGCTGCCGGAAATCCAGAAGATTTCAAATAAGCGTTTTCGAGTTTCTTTTAAGAAGGTTGAGTAAATAGATGTCGCTGAGTACTCGAGTGATTCCGTGTTTGGATGTGAATAACGGACGCGTAGTTAAAGGGGTCAATTTCGAAAACCTCCGCGACGCAGGCGATCCCGTCGAACTCGCACGCTTCTACGGTGAGCAAGGTGCCGACGAGCTCACCTTCTTAGATGTCTCGGCTTCTAAAGATGGCCGGGGCACGATGTTGGACGTTGTGCGTCGCACCGCAGAGCAGGTTTTCATTCCGCTAACCGTAGGCGGTGGCGTGCGCAGTGTGGAAGACGTCGATGCTTTGCTGCGTGCCGGTGCCGATAAGGTCAGCGTGAATACTTCGGCAATTGCCCGGCCTGAGCTATTGCGTGAGCTTTCCCGACGTTTTGGCGCCCAGTGCATTGTGCTCTCTGTGGATGCCCGGCGCGCCGAGACTCAACCCAGTGGCTTCGAGGTCACTACTCACGGTGGTTCGCGCTCTGCGGAGCTCGATGCGATTGAGTGGGTGCGCCAGGGTGTGGAGCTTGGTATGGGGGAGATTTTGTTGAACTCCATGGATGGCGATGGCACGAAGGCTGGGTTTGATATTGAGTTGATCGAAGCAGTGCGCGCCGAGTGCGCCGTGCCTGTGATTGCGTCTGGTGGTGCAGGTAAGGCGGAGCACTTCGTTCCTGCGGTGCAAGCCGGTGCCGATGCGGTGTTGGCGGCGTCGATTTTCCACTTCCGGGAGGTCACTATCGCTGAGGTCAAGCACGCCCTGGCTGATAGTGGAATCGAGGTGCGACTGTGAGCGATCACCAGAGCGATTCCTCGAATCCGCACAGCGATAACCCCGCCGATTACACCCTGCCGCAGGATGTCCGCGCCGTCGCTCGCTTCAACGCCGATGGCCTGCTGCCCGCGATTGTGCAGGATGTCACCGACGGCACTGTACTGATGATGGCCTGGATGGACGAGTACGCCTTGGCTTACACCATCGCTACCCGCCGTGGCACGTATTGGTCGCGCTCTCGCCAGGAGTATTGGATTAAAGGCTTGACCAGTGGTCATGTGCAATACGTCGAAGATGTCGCCTTGGATTGCGATGGTGATACCGCTTTGCTGAAGATCCGCCAAACCGGCGCGGCTTGCCATACAGGTACGCGTTCCTGTTTCGAGGTACACCCAGTTCTGGCCAGTGAGGAGCAGCGCTAAATGCCAACCACTGATTTTTCTACCACCCACTCCATGACTACCCACTCCATGACCACTCGCGAGCAGTTCCGCGCACTTGCCGCCGAGCACCGCGTGGTGCCGGTGATTCGTCGTGTGCTTGCCGACGGAGAAACCGCACTGACCGTCTTCCGCAAGCTCGCTGATGGCAAGCCGGGGACTTTCTTGCTGGAATCTTCTGACGTTGGCCAATCGTGGTCGCGTTGGTCTTTCATTGGGTGTCGCTCGCGTGCCGCGTTCACAGTCGATCACCAAGGCAAAGGCAAGTGGATTGGTGCGCCGGTTACCGGAGCCCCAACTGGCGGCGCACCACTGAAAGATCTCGCCGAAACCCTAGAGCTGCTACACACCGAATTGCCGAAGCAATTCGCTACCTCGCTGGGAGTTACCGAAGAAGATGCCATCCCAAAGCTCACCTCTGGGCTAGTGGGTTACTTTGGGCACGACACCGTCCATTTCATCGAGCCACACCTGCAACACAAGTGCCCCGATGATCTGAACATCCCACCGTTGATGCAACTGCTGATCGAAGATCTCGCGGTATTCGATCACCACCAGGGTGTGCTGTGGTTGATCTCTAATGCGATCAACTGGGATGGCACGGATGCGCGCCTGGATGAAGCCTACGATCTCGCCGTCGCCCGTGTGGATGCCATGGTGCACGGCCTCGCCCGGCCACTGCAGCATCCGCCTGCAACCGTGGAGTTTCCGCAACCGCAGTACCGTCGTCAGCGCACTCAGCAAGAGCACCTGCGCCGGATTGAAATTTGCAAGGAGCATATTCGCGCCGGGGATGCGTTTCAGATTGTGCTGTCGCAGCGCTTTGAAATGGACACTTGCGCCAGTGCGCTGGATATCTATCGTCTGCTGCGCACGTCGAATCCAAGCCCGTACATGTTCCTGATCAACGTGCCGAACCTGGATTTTGACGCCACAGCGTTCCATATTGTCGGGTCTTCGCCAGAGTCCTTGGTCAGTGTGCAGGGCACACAGGTGGTGACCAATCCGATTGCCGGTACACGCCCACGTGGTGCTACCGCTGCGGCGGATCGTCAACTCGAGCAGGATTTGCTTGCCGACGAAAAAGAAAACAGCGAACACATCATGCTGGTGGATTTAGGCCGCAACGATTTAGGGCGAGTGTGTGCGCCAGGATCGGTGGAAGTCCATGACTTCCGCCATGTAGAGCGCTATAGCCACGTGATGCATTTGGTTTCTAATGTCACCGGCACTCTGGCAGAAGGCAAGAATGCGGTGGATGCTTTTGCCGCAACATTTCCCGCTGGCACGCTTTCCGGGGCACCGAAGACATCGGCGCTAGACATCATCGATAAGCTCGAAGACACCCGGCGCGGTATCTACGGTGGCACGGTAGGCTACTTCGACTTTAGAGGTAACACCGACCAGGCCATTGCCATCCGCACAGGATTGGTCAAAGACGGCACGGTTTACGTTCAGGCCGGCGGCGGCATTGTTGCTGATTCTGATGGTGAAGCTGAAGATCAGGAAACGCGTAACAAAGCAGCAGCGGTGTTGCGTGCAGTTGCGGCGGCACAGACGTTGCAGCCAGTCGCGCAGACCGTAACCGAGCCAGTAGTCGAGCCGGAATAGCCAGCACGTAAAAAGTAATCAGTCACGGATCGCGAAGAGGAAAAGGAAAGAAGCACGATGGCGACACCGCAACCGAGAAGCCGCAAAACCGGTATCGCACAGATACTGATCGCTGCCAGTGCGATTGGTCTGTGGCTGGCTGGCCGTACGGCTTGGGTGACGGTCGCTACCTTCGACGATAAAGCCGGCAGCGATGTCACCGATATTGTCGGTGCGATCTGGTCGCCAGAGCTCACCGCCTATGCATTGGCATTGCTCGCAGCTGTGGTCGCTTCACTGATCGTCGGCCGTAACGGCAAGCGCATCATCGGCGTGGCTGCAGCCGTGGTAGCCATTGCTGCTTCCTATACCCCGGTACGGTTGCTCACCTCTGGTGCCGAAGCCGATCGAGCACTCGATATTTTGACCTCCGGGGCGGCAACGCAACACCAAAACACCCCGGTGACGGTCTCGGACTGGGCAGTAGTCGAAGACATGACCATCCACAACTTCGGCCCGATCCTCTGTCTGATCATCGCAGCCCTTGGCATCGTCGGTGCGGTATTACTGATCCAAAACCCCGGCAAGACGATGGAAAAGTCCAGCTCCATTTACGAAAACCCGAATGCACGTCGTCAGCGCCTCGAACAAGATTTGCAAGAACAACCCGATTCCGAACGGGTGATGTGGGACGCGCTCGACGCCGGGATCGATCCCACCACAGACAACAACGCAGGCAACTTGGCTAACAACGCAGGCAAAGCTGCGAATGACAACCCCCGCTCCGCCAACTAACCTAGACAGACAATGAGCACGATACTAGACCAGATCATTGCCGGAGTACGCGAAGATCTCGCCGAGCGCGAAGCCATCACCCCGTACCACGAAATTAAACGGCTTTCGACGGCAGCGCCGTCGGCGATTGATGCGCGCCGGGCGTTACGCGCTTCCGGTGTACAAGTGATTGCAGAGGTTAAACGTGCTAGCCCTTCCAAAGGTGCACTAGCTGATATTCCCGCACCAGCAGAACTGGCAGCTGATTACGAGCGCGGTGGTGCTGCGGTCATTTCGTGCCTCACCGAGCAGCGCCGATTTAAAGGCAGTTTGGCGGATTTGGATGCGGTGCGTCGCGCCGTGGAGATTCCGGTACTGCGCAAAGATTTCATTGTCACGCCATACCAGGTGCATGAGGCGCGTGCTCATGGCGCCGACCTGGTGTTGTTGATGGTCTCTGCGTTGGATCAACCGACGCTAGAGTCGCTGCTCGATCGCACCGAATCGCTGGGTATGAATGCGCTGGTCGAGGCCCATACGGAAGAGGAAGTCGAGCGCGCCGAAGCAGCTGGTGCGAGCATCATCGGCATTAACGCCCGCAACTTAAAGACGCTAGAAGTAGACATGACCGTCTTCCAGCGCCTGGCACCTATGATCCCCGACCATGTGGTCAAAGTCGCTGAATCTGGGGTGCAAGGTCCCGAGGACCTGCGCGCTTACGCCGAACAAGGCGCCGATGCCGTCTTGGTGGGCGAGGGGCTGGTCACCGCGGGTAGTCCATTTGAAGCCTGCCAACGTTTAGTAGCTGCGGGCGCGCATCCGGCGTTTCGTCGTTAGCAATATTTTTTAAGTTCGTTAGCTGTCCGCGCGTGATGCTGTCACAATAGTCTGCGTGACTAGTTCTCAAACTGATTTCAAAAACAGCGATAGCTTAGGCAATCGGCTGCCTACCGTCGGCCAGCTGATTGCGCAGACCACTTCCACCGAAGCCGATCAAATCGGCCAGTGGGATGGCAAGTGGGGCGGCCAATATGTGCCGGAAGCGCTGATGGCTGTAATTAATGAAGTCACCGAGGGCTACGCTGCCGCCCGTGCCGATCAGTCTTTCCAGCAGGAATTGGATCACCTGCAGCGCACTTATACCGGCCGGCCATCGCCGTTGTATTACGCGGGCAAGTATTCGCAATTGGTAGCTGCCGACGTATGGCTCAAGCGCGAAGACCTCAACCACACGGGCTCCCACAAGATCAACAATGTGCTCGGGCAAGTACTGCTGGCCAAGCGCATGGGCAAGCAGAAGGTTATTGCCGAAACCGGTGCGGGTCAGCACGGTGTGGCCACTGCAACGGCGTGTGCGTTATTGGATATTCAGTGCCGGATTTATATGGGTAAGGTTGATGCCCGTCGTCAAGCACTCAATATTGCGCGTATGCGTTTGTTGGGGGCGGAGGTCATTGAGGTTGACCTGGGGTCGCAGACACTGAAAGACGCGATTAACGAGGCCATGCGGTACTGGGTGGCTAATGCCGAGGACACCTATTACTGCTTTGGTACCTGTGCCGGGCCGCATCCGTTTCCCACGATGGTGCGTGATTTTCAGCGGGTGATTGGTGCGGAGGCGCGTCAGCAATTTATGGCAGAAAACGACGGCGAGTTGCCAGATGCGGTGATCGCGTGTGTCGGTGGTGGCTCGAATGCGATTGGGTTGTTCCATTCGTTTATTGATGATCAGTCGGTAGCGCTTTATGGTGCCGAAGCTGGCGGTGATGGGGTGGATTCAGGCCGCCATGCGGCACCGATTACTGCTGCTGGTAACCCGGGTGTGTTCCAGGGTGCGTTTGCCGCATTGATGCAAAACGACGATGGCCAGATCGTGGAATCGCATTCGATCTCGGCGGGCCTGGATTACCCGGGGGTGGGGCCGGAGCACTCGTACTTGGCTGATATCGGTCGGGCGCGTTATGTGGCGGTCACCGATGCCGAGGCGATGGAGGCGTTTAAGGATCTTTCGCAGACCGAAGGCATCATTCCGGCGATTGAATCAGCGCACGCGGTCGCTGCAGCCAAGCAAGTAGTGGCGCAGTTGCGTGAACAAGGTGTGGAGCGGCCAAAGCTGATTATTAATGTCTCTGGCCGAGGCGATAAGGACGTGGATACCGCGGCAAAGTGGTTTTCCCTTCACGAAGGGCAGGAGCAGTAGATGAACCGGTTAGCAGATATTTTCCAGCAAGCTCGCAGCGAAGACCGCGCAGCATTAATCGGCTATCTACCTGCGGGTTTTCCGAATGTGCCAGCGTCGATTGAGCAGATGAAGACCATCGTGGCCGGCGGGGTAGATCTGGTTGAGGTCGGGCTGCCGTTTTCGGATCCGATGATGGATGGGCCAACGATTCAGGATGCGGCGGATACTGCGTTGACCAATGGTTTCCGCGTCGCCGATATTTTCGACATCATCCGCGAATTAACTGCCAGTGGTGGCAACGCCGTGGTGATGAGCTACTGGAATCCGATCCTGCAATACGGCCCACAGCGTTTTGCCGAAGAGCTTGCCGCTTCCGGCGGTTTGGGTACCATCATTCCGGATCTGATCCCAGAGCAAGCCGGCCCATGGTTGGATGCAGCAGAGGCCAACGGTTTGGCCAACATCATGTTGGTCGCGCCGAGCTCGAAGGACGAGCGGCTGAAGCTTACCGCTCAGACCTCGTCGGGTTTCGTGTACGCCACCAGCCACATGGGCGTTACCGGTACTCAGACCACAATTTCGGATGCAGCAGAGACGTTGGTGCAGCGCACCCGCCAGTTCACCGATACGCCGGTGTGCGTGGGGCTAGGAATTTCCAACGGCACACAGGCACATCAGGTTGCCCAATATGCCGATGGTGTGATTGTGGGTTCGGCGCTGATTAAAGCTGCGATGGCAGACAAAACAGGCGAGGGTGAAGCCACAGAATCCCAGCTGCTCGACTTGGCTCGGGAATTACGCGACGGTTGCCAGCGGGAACTATTGCGGCAACGCGCACACTGCTGATACGTGGCTGATACGTGTAGCGTCGAAGAGCGTGAATGAGATGACGAGTGTGTGGGCGGCAATCCCTTCGCCGCCACAGGGCGTATGGGAACTAGGGCCGCTAACAATCCGCGGCTACGCTTTATCGATCCTCGCCGGATTGATCATCGGTATTTTCTGGATGCGCAAGCGCTATGCCGCACGTGGGGGCGATCCAGATTTGGTGCTCGATATTGCGATTGCCGTGATCCCGGCGGGCATTATCGGCGGTCGGCTCTATCACGTGATGACCGACTGGCAGAAGTACTTCGGCCCACAGGGCAATCCCGTGGACGCACTGAAAATCACCAATGGTGGTTTGGGCATTTGGGGTGCGGTGGTGCTCGGTGTGCTGGCGGCCTGGGCGGTGGCGCGTTGGCGCAAGGTACCTTTCGCACCGCTGTTAGATGCGGCAGCACCGGCGATCATCTTAGGCCAGGCGATCGGCCGGTTGGGCAACTGGTTTAACCAGGAACTCTACGGTGCTACCACTTATGTGCCGTGGGCGCTGGAGATCTACGAGCGCGTCGATGAACTAGGCAACTACGCGCCTGTCACTGGCACGTCTACCGGGGTAGTGATTGATACTGTCCATCCCACCTTCTTGTACGAGTTGCTGTGGAACGTACTGATTTGTGTGCTGCTGGTGTGGGCGGATCGACGGTTCCGGCTCGGCCACGGCCAGGTTTTCGCCCTCTATGTGGCGGGATACACATTAGGCCGTTCTTGGATTGAATTGATGCGCACCGATGCGGCCACGATGGTGTTCGATATGCGGATTAATTCGCTGGTAGCAGGCGTTACTTTCGTTCTGGCGTTGGTGGTGCTGTGGCGGTTGCGGGGCAGTGGTAGGGAAGCGCCCGAAGAGGTGCGAGGCGCTAATCGAGCTGAAAATCACTCTGCCAGCGATGCAGTAGAAAGTAACTAACACTAGGCTGGACGTCGTGCAAAGACGAACAAAGATTGTGTGTACTCTCGGTCCAGCCGTTGGCTCTCTAGAGGGCATCACCGAGCTGGTCAATTCCGGTATGGATGTGGCTCGCCTGAATTTCTCGCATGGTGAGCATGCCGATCACGAGCAGAATTACAACTGGGTGCGCGAGGCTTCCGATGCCACCGGCCGTGCGGTTGGTGTGTTGGCCGACTTGCAAGGGCCAAAGATTCGCCTGGGTCGTTTCAAGGACGGCGCTACGTATTGGGCTAACGACGAAATCGTGCGCATCACCGTTGATGATGTCGAAGGCACGCACGACCGCGTTTCGACGACGTACAAGAACTTAGCTGCCGACGCCAAGCCCGGCGATCGTCTATTGGTAGACGACGGCAAGGTTGGTTTGGAGTGCACCGAGGTCGATGGCAACGACGTGGTCTGCCGTGTGACCGAGGGTGGCCCTGTTTCGAACAACAAGGGTGTCTCCCTGCCAGGTATGGCAATTTCCGTACCAGCGCTGAGTGAAAAGGACGTGCGCGACCTGCGCTTCGCTTTGCGGTTGGGTGTGGACTTCATCGCTTTGTCCTTCGTCCGTTCGCCTTCCGACGTGGAGCTTGTCCACGCTGTGATGGATGAAGAAGGACGTCGCGTCCCAGTGATCGCCAAGCTGGAAAAGCCTGAAGCGATCGACGCTTTGGAAGCTGTCATCCTTGCTTTCGACGCGATCATGGTGGCTCGTGGCGATTTGGGCGTTGAGGTGCCACTAGAAGACGTGCCTTTGATGCAAAAGCGTGCGATCCAGATTGCTCGCGAGAATGCTCGTCCGGTCATTGTGGCTACCCAGATGCTGGATTCGATGATCGTCAACTCGCGCCCCACTCGTGCGGAAGCTTCCGACGTGGCTAACGCTGTGCTCGACGGCGCAGATGCAGTGATGCTTTCTGGTGAGACTTCGGTGGGTAAGTACCCTCAGCAGACGGTACAGACGATGTCTCGTATTGTGGCTGCAGCAGAGCGCGACGGCTCCGTGCCAAATCTCACTCACTTGCCACGTACCAAGCGCGGTGTGATCTCGTATGCCGCCCGCGATATTGGCGAGCGCCTGAATGCCCGTGCGTTGATTGCTTTTACCTCGTCGGGTGATACCGCACGTCGAGTAGCTCGTCTGCATTCGCATTTGCCACTGTTGGTATTCACACCAGAGCCATCGGTGCGTTCCCAGTTGGCTTTGACCTGGGGTGCCGAGACCTTTCTGACCCGTCGCGTGCACAGCACCGACGAGATCATGGAAGTCATCGACGAGATCCTGGTAGACAACCAGGATTACAAGATCGGCGATACCACGGTGGTGGTCGCTGGTACGCCTCCAGGAGTGGAAGGCAATACCAACTTGATCCACGTCCACATCTTGGGTGACGCGATCAAGAAGCAGCGCAGCTAGCGTTTGTCGCGTTTAGCGCGCGTGCAGTTCCGTCAGAATTGCCCCGGCGGCAGCCTTCGTGGTTGCCGCCATTGTTGGTTCAAAGTCCGGAATAAACGTGGCCATGTGGTTGGAAGGAATATCTTCAATCACGCGATCCGCGGCTACGGCTGCTTCCCACCGCTGGCGTGGGGTTACGCCTACCGTCCAGTAGTGGTACGGCACATCCAGGGCACGTGGGATATTCGAGAAATCTTCCGAAGCAGTCCAAGCGGTGGCGGTAACCGTGTCGGCGTCGAATAGCGCGTCGAAGGTTTCCCGCACTCGGCCGTAAACGTCTGAGTCGTTATCGGTGACCTCACCATGATCGGAATATTCGATCACCGCAGGCTCGGTGATACCGGAAGCACGGCATTCACCTTCCACCACACGCTCGATGGCGTTGATCAGTGTGCGACGCACCTCGGTGGAGTAGAAGCGAATATTTAGCACAATGCGTGCTTCACCCGGGATGGTGTTGTTGGAATTACCAGACTGCAGCGTACCTACACTCACCACACCGAAATCGTGCGGTGGAATCTCGCGGCCGACGATGCCCTGTAAACGCAACACAATCGCGGCCGCCGCATAAGTGGGATCAATCGAATTGTGGGGCATCGAGCCATGCGCTGAACGGCCTTTAATCGTGATGCTCACGGTATCGCAGCCTGCTAGTGCCGGTCCAGGCATGGACATCACTTGCCCGGCCGGCCCTGGTACTACGTGCTGGCCTAAGTAAACATCAGGGTGAGGTAGTACCTCGGTAAGCCCGCCGGTGAGCATCTGATCGGCACCACTGGCGGTTTCTTCCGCTGGTTGGAACAGAGCCACGAAGGTGCCGCTCCAGTTTTCCCGGCTGGCATGGACGATTCGTGCTGCCGAAAGTGCCGCTGTCATATGCATATCGTGACCACAGGCATGCATCACGCCACTGGTAGAACCACCGCGCGAAACTGCCTGCTCTACGGACGCAAAAGGCACTCCGGTCGCTTCTGTGACCGGCAAGCCATCAATATCGGCACGGAACACCACCACCGGCCCTGGGCCATTTTCCAGCACCGCAACTACACCGTGGCCACCGATGCCAGTGTGGATGGCAAACTCGGGCATCTGGCGCAGCTCGGCTACCAAGAACTCTGCAGTTTTTTCCTCTACGGCAGAGAGCTCGGGGTGAGCGTGCAGGTGCTCATAGGTGCTGCGCTGCCAGGTGGGATCAGCAGCATCAGCGTGGGTGTTAACTAGTTGCGCGACGGTTGCGCTATCCAAGGAAAGACCTTTCTAATCTGTTGGTGGAATCAACTGCCGGGTTGTAGCGCAGTGAATTCGGCCTACAGGCACATTCTGTGGCGATACGGATCGAGGATGCAATCGTGCCTTGATCACGCAGCTCGTAGAGTTTTGGTACCACGCGATCGCGTACATCCCAGGGGCTCATCGTATTCAGGTAGATCTTCGAGCCACCTTCAAAGCCCGCTAGGTTCGATACCCGCCATTTGATCATGATGCGCCATGGCATCTTCTCTGCCAGGTCGATTGGCCGGTGGTGCCATTCTTCGTTGCTGGGCACCGCAGCGCCGGTAGCAGCGTGGCAGGCGTGTACGAGGTCGCTCATGGCGTTGACTTCGGTCTCGGATTGCTGCCACGGCTCGCAGGTATCGGATTTCGAGAAAATCTCCAACGTCGGGTAGCGATGCCCGAACCCGGCGAAAGCCACAGCGTGATCATTTTCCGCAATGATCAGGTTATGGCGCGCGGCATAATCGACCGTCCACTCGTTGTACATATTCGGATTGGTGCGCAGCTTTGCGATCTCTTCATCCAAAGACTCACCGTGTTCGTCGATAGCTACTAGCTGCTTGTGTAGGTGCTCGAAACTGGCACCAGCAGGTTTCAGCCAGTTCTGAAATGCCACCACATATCGCACATACCGGTTCTTCCGGTACAGATCCGCGATGCCGTGCACGGTAAATTTCGTCAGCGCACGATGCTCATCCACGGTGAGCGTCCCCGCCGAGGCTAGCTGGTTGTCAAACTGCGCACCGTCTACGTAGTGACGCTTAGCAATAATCACGTCATGCGTGCCCGCGAAATAGGCTGGTGCTTTTTGTAGTAGCACTTCGTCGCTGAGCTTGGCGACGTCGTCAGCGCTCATTCCACTTGCCATAAAGCGCGTCCGTACGATCTTAAGGACGTGTTCTTTGCCGGCTGGATCGCTCAAATAGCGCATGATGCGGTCGCGTACAGCTGGAGGCGGGGTGTAGCCGTAGTTGGCTGTCCAGTAGTCAAAGGTAACGATCTCGAAGAGATTCGGCACGCGACGAAACTCGGCCACCGTTTCATCTAATTGGTGGGGAAGTAGATCGGAGATGATCTCGTAGCTTTCGTCGGTAGCTACGATGCGATCTTTCTCCGGCGGGGTGAGCAGCTTGTTGTCGGAGCCAAAGGCGTCGCGACTGGTGAAATCTGAAGGGGATAGTGGCTTCGGATCTGCCATCGTCACCCCCAGCGGACGGTTGCCGCGCCCCGGTACCGTCCACACTTGCGTACCCGAAAAGGGATTGACCTGCTTGATTGTTCCATCAGCCAAGGTGGTTAGGGGAGTAACGTAAGCAGCCATACTCTGATGGTAGTACTCCTACGCGGACGCTGAAATCTGCTTGGAATACGAGAGGCAGATCACCATTGCCGGGTTCGGCGGTTTTAGGATAGCCTCACGGGCATGTCGGTTATTGCATTTGATTGCCTTGTCCTGCCCGATCAAGCCGAAGTGTTAGCAGAAGCGTTCGACGCTGTACTAGAGCGTTGCGAAGAGCTGGGGCGCGTACGCGATGTCTCTGTGACCTGGAAAGATCAGCCTGCCGGGGTGGCAGAAATTGAACGCGAACTCATTGGCCAGTGGAACGTGGAGCATCCCGGTGAGCCAGTAGGTAACCGAAGTGTGCATCGGTATGTCATTGAGTTTTCCCGGGTATCGGGATCGATTAACGAATTGGCGATGGATCTGTCGCAGATTCTTACCCCACGGGCAGAGTTGCCAGCCTCGCCAGTGTCGCGGCAGTGGGAGTTGGAGTTTGAAAACGCTGCGATCTACCCGTGGTCGGTGCGGGTGCGGCCTTAGGCACGTCTAGCAGAGCGCCGTCGCTAGCCACGGTGTTAGGTGCTACGACCACCGTCAGTACAGTGTTCCAAATCACAACATAGGGCAATCGGGGGTAGTGAAACCGCATAAATTTGGACACATTCGTCTCAAAAATGGCGTTTTTTGCTGATTCGACTCCACGAAACGGCTTTAAGCGTGCAAGAATGCATAACTGTTCCAATTGTCTTCCCGCTCAAGGGTCGGCGCTTGAGAAAGAGGTAGGTCACTCTCACATCGACCGCACAATCGGTGGAGAGCGCCAGTGGCACCTCACCAAGGGTGCTACATAAGGCACCTGATTTATCGCTTTATTTAAGTGGTGCGCCGAGCGGGCGTGTAGAGAGGTTAACAGTTGAACATCGACGAGTCTGTCTCGAATACTTATGAAACGATTCTCAAGCGCAATGCTGGAGAACCAGAGTTCCACCAGGCAGTCCAGGAAGTCCTGGAATCTTTAAAGATCGTCCTGAAGAAAGATCCTCATTATGGCGACTACGGTTTGATTGAGCGCCTCTGTGAGCCAGAACGTCAAATCATTTTCCGCGTCCCATGGGTTGATGACAACGGCAACGTCCAGGTCAACCGTGGTTTCCGCGTACAGTTCAACTCTGTATTGGGACCATACAAGGGTGGCTTGCGTTTCCACCCAAGCGTGAACCTAGGCATCATCAAGTTCCTAGGCTTCGAACAGATCTTTAAGAACTCCCTCACTGGCCTGCCAATCGGTGGCGGTAAGGGTGGTTCGGACTTCGATCCAAAGGGCAAGTCTGAACTAGAAATCATGCGTTTCTGCCAGTCTTTCATGACTGAGCTGCACCGCCACATCGGCGAATACCGCGACGTGCCTGCAGGTGACATCGGCGTGGGTGGCCGCGAGATCGGCTACCTGTTCGGCCAGTACCGTCGCCTGAACAACCAGCACGAGTCCGGCGTGTTGACCGGTAAGGGGCTCACCTGGGGTGGCTCGCTGGTTCGTACCGAAGCTACCGGCTACGGCGCTGTGTACTTTACCGACGAGATGATGAAGGCCAAGGGCGAATCTCTCGACGGCGCCAAGGTTCTGGTTTCCGGCTCCGGCAACGTGGCTATCTACGCTGCAGAAAAGGCTCAGCAGCTGGGTGCTACCGTGGTTGGTTTCTCGGACTCCTCCGGATACGTCAGCACTCCGAACGGCGTGGACGTAGAGCTGCTGAAGGAAATCAAGGAAGTCAAGCGTGGCCGTGTGGCTGACTACGTGGCTGAAGCTGAAGGCGCTGAGTTCCACGAAAACGGCAACATCTGGGAGCTAGAGTGCGATGTTGCTCTGCCATGTGCTACCCAGAACGAGCTAGATGGCGACGACGCAAAGAAGCTGGTTTCCAACGGCTGCCGCTACGTTGCTGAAGGTGCGAACATGCCTTCCACCCCAGAGGCAGTAGAGTTCTTCCGCTCTGAAGGCATCTCCTTTGGTCCAGGTAAGGCTGCTAACGCTGGTGGTGTGGCTACCTCCGCTCTGGAAATGCAGCAGAATGCTACCCGCGACTCCTGGTCCTTCGAGTACACCGACGAGCGCCTGAAGTCCATCATGACCAACATCTTCAAGGCTTCCGAGAAGACCGCCGCAGAGTACGATCACGAAGGTGACTACGTCGCAGGTGCGAACATCGCTGGCTTCAAGAAGGTAGCAAACGCAATGTTGGCTCAGGGCGTACTGTAATCGCTCTACTTGGCTTACGACGGATCCGCCTACGGCGGATCTAGTCTGGCTCTAGTCTGGATTTAGTTCGCTAGAAGCCAAACACTAAAAAGCGCCGGAAAAGGAAAACCTCCTCCGGCGCTTTTGCTATGCGCGGTTAGCTACAGAATCGACGATAGAAACTCTCGGGTACGCAACTGCTGCGGGTTATCAATTACCTGTGATGGAGGGCCTGCTTCGACTACCTTGCCATCGGCCATGAAGATCACTTGGTCGGCAACTTCACGGGCAAAGGCGATTTCGTGGGTCACTACCAGCATGGTCATGCCACCAGCTGCCAATTCCTTCATGACAGCCAACACATCGCCGACTAGCTCTGGGTCGAGTGCGGAGGTTGGCTCGTCGAAAAGCATCAGCTTCGGATCCATAGCCAGGGCGCGCGCAATGGCAACACGCTGTTGCTGGCCACCCGAGAGCTGTACCGGGTAGGCGTCAGCCTTGTGCGCCAAGCCCACCATGGCTAGCAATTCCATACCGCGGTCGCGCGCCTTTTCAATATCTACGCCCTTGACGTGCACCGGTGCTTCGGTGATATTGCCTAGCGCGGTGCGGTGGGGGAAGAGGTTGAAGTTCTGGAACACCATACCGATGTCGCGGCGTTGCTTGGCTGCATCGGATTCGGAAATCTCGTAGAGGGTGCCTTCTTTTTCGCGGTAGCCGATCAGTTCGCCATCGACGTAGAGGCGCCCGGCGGTGACCTTTTCCAGGTGGTTCACACACCGCAACAGAGTGGACTTACCGGAACCGGATGGGCCAATCAGGCAGGTCACGGTTCCTGGAGGCACCTGTAGATCAATGCCTTTCAGTACCTCAAGGCGGCCAAAGCTTTTGCGCACTTGCTGTGCTTCAACCATGTACTTTCCAGTAGTGGAGCTCGTTGGCTTAATTTCGGTTGCCATTAGCGGGGATCCTCCTGGTTGAAACGACGTTCATCGGCGTCAACGACGCGAGTATTAGCAAGCGGAATACCTTCGGCATCAGCCAGTGCAGCCAACTGACGGCCAGTGAGCTGACGCGTAGCACCACGGGCGAAGTAACGCTCCAGGTAGTGCTGACCCACCATCAAAATAGAAGTAATCACCAAGTACCAGGAAGCCGCGACCAGCAGCATAGGCACTGGCAGGAACAACTCGGCGGCAATATCGGCTTGGCGCCCGTAGAGCTCCAGCGTAAATGGCACGGCCACTACCAGCGAGGTGGTCTTTAGTAAGGAGATAAATTCGTTGCCCGTTGGTGGAATGATGATGCGCATCGCCTGTGGCAAAACGGTACGGCGCATAGTTTGCCACCAGCTCATACCGAGTGCCTTGGAGGCTTCAGTCTGGCCTTCCGGGACAGCCTGAATACCGGCGCGCACAATTTCGGCCATGTAGGCAGCTTCGTTCAATCCCAAGCCAATGGCTGCCAGCCAGAAAGCGTTGGTCAGGAAAGTCTCGAGGTTAATTTCGGTAAAGCCGAGGTTGATCGAGCTGTACAACGTCGAGAGCAAACCCCAGAACACCAGCTGTACGTAAATCGGGGTGCCACGGAAGATCCACAGGTAGAACCAGGACACCGTCTTTAGCACGGGGTTATCGGACATGCGCAGCACGGCAACGATGGTGCCGCCGACGATACCAATCGTCATGGCCACCACGGTAAGTAGCAGCGTCCAACCTGCGGCCTGGGCGATACGCGTATCTAGCAGGTACTGGGCGTAGATATCCCAGTGATAGGCCTCGTTGGTGGCAGCGCCGATCACAAACCACGCTGCCAGTGCCAGCAGCACAATCGCAGTGATCCAGCGGCCGGGCCTTGGTAAAGGCTTTGCTTTGATGGTTTCCTGCAACTCTTCTGATGTTGCTTCTCTACGTGGCTGTGCCACGTGAGCGTCTTTACTCATTAGGAGAAAGCCTTTCCGTTGATCGTAACCTCGGCGACCGCGCCGTCTTCTAAGCCCCACATGTCCGTAATTTCCTGATACACACCCGTATCAATCAGGTGCTGCAAAGCCCCTGCCAGCACGGGAGCCAATTCCGAGCCCTTCGGTACTGGCCAGCCGAACGGAGCACCGTCGTAGATATCGCCCGCTAATTCCAACTGCCCATCGGCACGGGCAACTGCCCAGGCACTTACAGGCGAATCAGCTGCCAGGGCATCAGCGCGCCCAAGCACTACAGCGGTAGCAGCAGTACCGGAATCCTGATAGGCCAGCTTCTTAATTGGTTCTTGGCCACTATCGATGCACTCTTGATTGCGCACCGGCAGATCTTCCATATCGGCTACCGTGTTGCGCTGGACGGCAACCGTGCGGCCACACGCATTATCTGGCGTGATATCCGTACCAGGTTGGCGTGCCCACTGTAGGCCGGTATCTAGGTAGTCCACGAAGTCATAGGTCTTACGACGTTCTTCATTCGAGGTAAATCCAGAAGCCCCCAGATCCACCGTACCGCCGGAAATTGAAGGCAGAATCAGCGAGAAGTCTTGCTCTTGAATCACCAAATCTAAGCCCAGCACATCGGCGGTGGCGCGGATTAAGTCAATATCGAAGCCGATGATCTCGCCTTGCGCGTTTTTAAACTCTGCGGGAGCAAAAGGCGGATTTGTACCAATACGCAACGTGCCACGCTCGCGGATGGATTCTGGCACTTGTGCTGCTAATTGCTCGACCTTTTCGGGATGGACTTCGTACCAATCATCTGGGTGGCCACCCTCGTCGTTAGTGACACAAGCCGTTAACGTCGCGATCGCGCAAGTAGCGACGGCCAGTACGGCTGCTAGTTTCTTCACGCCTTATCTGCTCCTGATGCCGAATCATTTAATGCTGCTTCCTCTACAGCAGCTGCCACCGCTGCGGGCACACGCGAATCCAATGGCGATGGAATGATGCGATCTACGGCGAGCTCATCGCTACCCACAGAAGCAATGGCACGCGAAGCAGCTAACTTCATCGTCTTGGTAATGCGGTGTGCACCTGCATTTAGTGCACCTCGGAAGATACCTGGAAACGCCAGCACATTATTAATCTGGTTCGGATAATCGGAACGTCCGGTAGCGACCACCGCGCCGTACTTCTGGGCAATCGACATCGGGATCTCTGGATTCGGATTAGCCAAAGAGAACAAAATCGGATCCTCGGCCATTAGGCGTACTTGCGATTCCGTGAGGTGGCCTGCAGAAACACCGATGAAGACATCTGCGCCGCGGAGGGCTTCGTCGATCTTGCCGGTGAGATTGCGGGGGTTGGTCAGCTCCGCCAGATTCGTCTTAATGGAATTGAGTGGCTGGCGGCTGGAATGGATGATGCCACGAGAATCGGCCACCGTAATATCGCGGACACCTGCAGCCAGCAGCATACGGGTAATTGCTACTCCTGCAGCACCAGCGCCAGAGATCACCACTTTGAGTTCGGTGAGTTTACGGCCAGTAAGAATGCACGCATTGCGTAGACCCGCAGTAGCGACAATCGCGGTGCCGTGCTGATCATCGTGGAACACGGGGATGGGCAGTGCGTCATCGAGGGCGCGTTCTACTTCGAAGCAGCGGGGAGCTGAAATATCTTCCAGGTTGATGCCACCAAAGGATGGCGCGAGGGCTTTAATCGTGGCAATCAGCTCTTGTGGATCCTTAGTATCCAGCACGATTGGCACTGCATTAATGCCGGCAAAGCGGCTGAATAATTGGGCTTTGCCCTCCATGACGGGCAGTGCTGCCTTCGGGCCAATATCGCCCAAGCCGAGTACCGCAGTGCCATCGGAAATTACGGCCACGGTATTGGAAGTCCACGTGTATTTGCGAGCCAGCGTGGGATCATCGTGGATGGCCTCGCAGACCCGCGCGACACCAGGGGTGTAAGCCACCGAAAGATCTTCGCGCGTATCCAGCGGCAGGGTAGAGGCGATGATTAGCTTTCCGCCTTCGTGGGCGCGAAAAATATTGTCATCGTTATTGGCGCTGTTGGCGTTATTGGCAGCCGAGCCAGGTATTTCAGTGCTGGGCGCCGAGTGCTGCTGCTGATGCTGCTGCTCTGATTTCTTCTCTAGTGGGTTGGAGCTGGACATAATGTTCGTGCTTTCAGTTTTTAATTATTGGGTTTTAATTAGCTGCGGTTTCAGGCGCTGTTTGCTGCTGTGGTGCTGATCCGGCGCCACCGGCGCCACCGGCACCACCCGCTCCACCGGCGCCTGTGCCTCCGCCCGTACCCGTGCCACCACCCGAAGGAGGATTCACCGGCGGCTGGCTTGGCACTACTGGTTGTTCGGTTGGTTGTACCGGCTGCGTAGGTACTGCGGAAGTAGGGCGCGTGCCAGTCGGTTGCGTCGTCTGCGTAGGTGCGGATTCGCTGGTCGTCTCCGTGGTGGTTTCAGACGTCGTCGTTTGCGTCGTAGTCACCGTTGTCGCAGCTGTGGTGCGCGGAGTTGTAGTTGCAGTGGTGGTGCGACTACTAGTTGCCTCTGGTCTGGGTGGCCGGGAGGTATCAGATTGCTCTTGGTTATCGTCTGAAATTATATCGATGCCCGGGGAGCTCAAAATAATTGCCACCCCCGCGATAATCGCGGCCAGAGCTGCAGGAATCACAAAACGCCACTTTTGATCCAGCAACGCAGCAGGCGCATCCGGATTCTTCGCGGCTTTGCGCTCGCGCAAGGCGTTGTAGGTTAACCACCCGGAAGGCAGAGCAATCCCCAAGCCCGCCAACGCCGCTGCACCCACCCCAGGAATGCCTAGCACAATTACGCACCCGGCAAAGACGAGCGCCGCAACAATCAGGCCGATAACGCCCACGATGATCTTCCACCGCAACGCGGAGGAAGTTTCGATTGATTCGGGCACCTGGTCTGGTGCAATGGAATCAAAAGAATCGGTCTGGGACGGCGAATCGGACATGAAACCAGCATACGGTAGATACCTTTTTATCTAGCGCTAAAACCACGCCGAGTTTAGGTATCCATTACCGCCCGCCACTTTTGCGCCAGCGAATCGATATTCTCATGCGTATTCAACCCGCTGGGCTGCGGTACCACCCACAGCGGAATGTGTTCTGGCCAGTGCGCAATCTGCGCGGTGTCTTGCTTTCCCAACTTCGCCTGCCGATTTTCAAACCCCGTACGAAAAGCCGTAATTCCCGCCACCGCTACGCGTTTGGGTTGCAGTTGGTTAGTGAGCTTGACGACGCGTTTGGCCCCGTCGATAAGATCAGCTTTGTCTAGCTCGTCAGCCCGGGCAGTAGCGCGGGGCACGAGGTTGGTAATGCCGATACCGAGGTCGCGCAGGCGCTGTTCATCGGCATCCGACATACCGGTGCTGCAATCAATTGCCGGCGAGATAATCCCAGCCCGATCCAATGACGGCCAAAAGCGGTTACCCGGGTAAGCGAAAGGTGCGTTGACTGCAGCCGTCCACAAACCAGGATTGACACCCACGATCAACAAGTTCAGCGGAGCCGCACCTGGTTCCGGCAGGCGATCATCTACCGGGTAGCCGTAGAACTGGGGCAGTTCACCGCGGGTAGGGCGACGGCCACCAAGGGGAGAGGGATGCGCGGTACTCATGGGTTCTACTTTGGCATGAACGTTGGTCTGGGCTCTGCTATCCCCAGGTTGATCGCGATGCTCTGTGGCATTTCGATTATTCTTAGATAGATTGGTTAGTTTTCGGAAAGGTGCTGGTTATGGCCACGGTTGCCCAGATTTCGCGTAGTGAAGTCAAGCGAGAGTTAGATAAATTTGTCACTGTCTGGATAAAGCGCATTCAAGAGTGGAAAACTTCCGGCCAAGGCCACACAGAAAGCTCCGGGGCACAGCAATTCTGGGGCAGCCTACTGCGCTGCTTCGGAGTAATACCGGAGCGTATCGATCTCTTCGAGCGAGACGCTAAGCGTGCCACTACCGGGCGTACTGGTTATATCGACTTATTCTGGTCTTCCGTTGTGATCGGTGAAGCGAAGTCGATTGGGAAAGACCTGGTTAAAGCTGATTCGCAGGCGCTGGGTTATCTGGCTGGGGGTTCCATTGCTTCCCATGAGTGGCCGAAATTTGTTATCACCACCAATTTCGAAACTATCCGCCTAACCAAATTGGGTGCCGAAGGCTGGACGGAAGAATTCGCCCTAGAAGAGCTTGCCGATCATGTAGATCAGCTGATGTTCTTAGCTGGCCGGGAAGAGATCACTAAGGCAGAAGAAACCGAAGCATCGATCAAGGCTTCCAAGCTGATGGCTGACCTGTTTACCGCAATGACCAACCCCGAGGTCGATGAATCTGTAGGCGACGAAGCGCCCACCAATCCAGAAGACGAAGACTGGAAAGTACAAAAGAGCTCCGTTTTCCTCACCCGGGTACTGTTCTTGCTCTATGGCGACGACGCGGGTTTGTGGGAAAACGACCTCTTCTATCGGTTCGTTTTGAACGACACTAACGACGAAAATCTGGGCAGCCAGTTAGCAGCACTATTCCAAGTACTGAACACTCCCGAGAATCGGCGCCAACGCGTGCCTGATTCCATGGCGAAGTTCCCATATGTCAACGGCAGCCTGTTTAACGAATTCTGGCCACAGGAATTCTTCGACCACGAAATGCGCGAAGCACTGTTGAACGCCTGCCGTTTCAACTGGAACCGCATTAGCCCCGCAATCTTCGGCTCTATGTTCCAGCTGGTGAAATCTAAAGAGGCGCGCCGGGCAGATGGTGAGCACTACACCAGTGAAACCAACATCTTGAAGGTTATTGAGCCGCTGTACTTGGATAGCTTGCGAAAAGAAGCGAACCGACTGATTACTAACCGTTCGACGTCGGTGAAGCAGTTGCGGGCGTTTCGTGACTCGCTGGCGGATATGGCGTTTTGTGACCCCGCGTGTGGTTGTGGCAACTTCCTTGTTGTCGCCTATCGGGAACTGCGCAAGATCGAAACGGACGTTATCGTGGCGATTCGTGAACGCGAAGGTCTAGGTGATTTGTCGTTTGATACCTCGTGGGAACAAAAGCTGAGCATTGGACAGTTCTACGGTTTCGAATTGAACTGGTGGCCAGCCAAGATTGCCGAAACTGCAATGTTCCTAGTGGATCATCAAGCCAACAGGGAGTTGGCGCTACGTATTGGCAATGCGCCAGAGCGTCTACCGATTACGATTACCGCTCATATCCGCCACGGCAATGCGCTTCGAATCGATTGGGATGAAGAGATCAAGCGGGTTGCTGGATCGACGTATATCTTTGGCAACCCGCCGTTTATTGGGCAGTACACGAAGACAAATGACCAAAAAGCAGACATGAAGCATGTTTGGGGGAAGGACTACGACGGTTATTTGGACTATGTAACCGGCTGGCATGCGAAGAGCAAAGATCTGTTGAGTAGCCGTCCAGGTGAATTCGCGTTTGTGACGACGAACTCTATTGCGCAAGGTCAGCCGGTGCCAGCTCTGTTCGAGCCGCTGTTTAATGCTAGTTGGGTGATTAAGTTCGCGCATCGGACTTTTGCTTGGGACTCTGAAGCCCCAGGCAAAGCAGCGGTGCATTGTGTGATCATTGGGTTTACTAGGGATCTGGATGTCAAGCCCCGGCTGTGGAACTACCCACAAGTGAATGGTGAAGCAGTAGAAGAACCAGTTACCCGGCGTATCAATGCCTATCTAGTTGATGGGCCGAATGTGTTGGTGAAGAAGCGGTCTAAAGTTCTATCACCTGAGTTACCCAAGGTTATTTACGGATCTAAACCTGCTGATGGTGGACATTTGTTAGTGGAGCAGGAAGACTACAAGCAGTTCGCGTGTGATCCGATTGCAGCTAAATATTTGCGCGAGTTCAAAGGGGCTAGGGAATTGCTGCATAATCTCGACAGGTGGTGTCTATGGATGGCAGATGAAAACTTTGATCCACGAGATATTGGCCGATCTCACGCGTTGAAACAACGCATAGAAAAATGTCGTGACTTCCGTGAAAATAGTACCAAGACCGGCGATGCTTATAAGCTCCGAGATATTCCACACCTATTTCGTCCTAATGCAGGACGTCCACGCGTGCCGTTTCTTTGTATTCCGAGCGTCGTTAGTGAAACCCGAAAGTTCTTTACAGCGCAACGGCTTCCTGAAACAACTATCGTGAGCAATTTGGTTTTCCAGACGCCTGATGAGGACGGGCTTCAGTTTGCCCTTATTTCTTCATCAATGTTCATTACCTGGCAGCGAACTGTTGGCGGAAGGCTCGAATCACGGTTGAGGTTTGCTAACACTGTAACTTGGAACACTTTCCCTGTTCCCGAGCTGTCAGAGAAAGAACGTGCAGCAATCATCGAAGGTGGAAAGGGTGTTCTCGAAGCACGGAAGAAGTTCCCGAACCGATCGCTAGCAGACCTTTACCAGCCGTTGGCGATGGATCCAGATCTTTTGAAGGCTCACGACAAGCTTGACCGTGCAGTTGATAAGGCCTTTGGAGCGCAGCGGAAACTTGCCAGTGAGAAGCAACGGCAAGAGTTGCTATTCATGAATTACGTGAAGCTGACTGGAACTAACTCATAGAGGGAACCGCTACGTAACAGTCGTTGTTATCCCCTTGTTGGATTTCTCGGATTCGGTGGCGCAACTGAATTCTAATCGAAGAACGGATCGCTCAGCTGATTCCGCTGATAAATCGACCCTATATTTTTGGAGTAAAACGTAGGTCTGGGGTAGTATTCAGCTTAAGCGTAGAAATTTACTTAGTAGCCACAACCCGAAAAGAGTTCTAAATGGGTATCCAGCCATCTTTATCGGTGTGGGGAAAAACCGATGAGGAAGAAGCCCTTGCCTATTTGAGTAGATTAGCTGCCCGATACGGATTAGAGGATAGAGCTCGCGTCGATGCGGTAAACGATATGACGGTAGCGGATATTACGCTGCGCAGGTACCAAGAAGATGAAGTGTATCTTCGTTTGTTGCAAGCTTTTGAGAAGGCATGTGAAGAAACTGATTGGGATCTGTCCGTTGACTGGGACGGTTTGGACGATGACCCAGCTTTAAATTGGCCCTATGATTCACTACGTCGTCGCGCTGGAGCCAAAAAAACTGAGCTTCTATACCCTGACGATTGATTCTGGAAGTGAGTGTGCTGATCTAGCGAGGTCTTCAGATGGTGGAAGAGATCTTAGCTGAATCTGCTGTACTCGCAGAACTGGTTAATGATATTCGGGTTCAAAATTAAATCTGAGTTTAATGACGAGTCGTGCCGTGATGGATCATCGCCTTGCGTAACGCTTCGCCCGTCTGTTCCCAGCCTTTCCGGAAGTTCTCCGAGGGATCGTGAATTGGCGCTTTCCGAATCACTTGACCGTTCGTTGAACGGGCGATTACCGGAGTTGTTCGACGGTTCATTAGATCCTGGATGCTTGTCATCCGTCATCACTCCTGAATTTCATTAGCTCGTGGACAGCATAGGCTATCCCGTACTAGGGAAAACCCTCGCTGGGGGGTAGTAAGGCTTGACACATAGGACACCTTACGTCGAAACCTGGTCAGCACTAGAGCCTGTCGGGATTGATGAATTTTGGTTATTTGGCTTGAGCGTGCTGCAAATAACAGCTATGGGATTGCCCGCTACAGATAATTCTCGGGTCCGAGCCTGTTTTCAATGTCAAATTATTCTTTGGAAAGAGCGAAGGAAGTGAACTCCCTGCAGTACGTTTCAGGTTTTGTTAGAACAGTTGAGCCGGAAGTAGCTTAAAACGTTATTGGCATCGAGTGGCGACCACCATGCGTGCCAATGCGGAAACCGTAACTGCAGCTCCAAAGGGTACGGATGAGGTATTGGGCAAAGGTACTCCACTTGAGCTATGAAGAGGCTTGCAAGCCAACTACTCGCTTGGCTCACTTTTGCCTTGATTTAGCCACCCTTTTCCTGTCCATTTTGGCTAGGTTTCAATCCCTGTTTTGAGTCTCATTTCAACCCCGTTTTTGGCTCACTTTTGGCTCACTTTTTCTCAGAAAAACCTAAAAACAGGCCTTCAGCGACGAAGAGGTATAGGCAGTGAAACGAGAGAAACCCACCTTGACCAGCAAATATTGTGATCAAGGTGGGTTTAAGGTGTGCCCTTGGTGAGACTCGAACTCACACTGGACGGGTTTTGAATCCGTTGCCTCTGCCAATTGGGCTACAAGGGCAATGTTGCGGTACAGAATTCTTCAGTGAAGAGCGCTTCCATCAAATGCTGCCGTGCAACGGGTTATATAGTAAACCACTGCCTACCGTTTTGAAAAATAACGCTGTGCAGCTGCAACAACGCCCACAATCAAGGCGCCTAGTAGTGCCATTAACAGCGCGCCAAAGACGTTGTCGCCAAAGCCTTCAAACTGTCCCTCGGGGCCTTGCCATGGCCACAGTGCACGCAAGGATCCCAGCAGTAGACCAGACATTGCTACCAGGGTAAGTGCGTGGTGGTTTTCCAGCAGGCGCTCCAATAGCCGAACGAAAAGCACGATGCCGGTCAACGCGCCCAGCATGAATACCAGCAAGTAGCCAATATTGCGCTGATCTACTGCGGCCATAGTTGGCGCGTACATGCCGATTACAAGTAGGAAGAACGAGCCCGATACGCCAGGCAGCACCAAAGCGCAGATAGCGATCGCAGCAGCAATGAATACCAGCCACAATGGTGGCTCGCTGATCTCCGAAGATGGCAGTGACGTCAAGATGAAAGTAGCCAGGGCGAATAGGCCGAAAACTAGCCAGGCCTGTTTGCGTTGCTTATCGGTTTTAATCTCGCCCGGGCGAATCTCACCCAAAGGAATCGCAATACACACCGCGATCATGCCGAAAAATAGTGCCTTCGATATCACTGGCTGGCCAGTAACAAAAGACTCCATCGTGCCAGCCAGCAAGAACACCGCGGCCAACATGCCAATAGCGACTGGAATCAGTAGCTTCCAGTCAATCCGTCGTAAAGCGGGAGAGAAATCCCCACCGCGGGCAGCACCTGGAAGATCGGTAATGGCTTTGCCGGCAGCAATAATGCGCTCGTAAATACCGGTGACTAATGCGATCGTGCCACCAGAGACGCCGGGGATGGTCTCCGCGATGCCAATCAACCCACCGCGCAGTACGTGCACTGCCATCGCAGCAGGAGAGTCCGTGTTTGGTTGTTGCACGGCTGGATTCACGCCGGCGGATGCGGCAGATTTCGAAGCTTTGTTGCGTGAGGTATTCATCGAGCTGATTCTACAGCGTCGCCTAGACTGGTGTGCATGTCTAAAACCCTGATGCTTGTGGATGGCCACTCGATGGCGTTTCGTGCGTTCTTTGCGCTGCCAACAGACAACTTTTCCACCACCTCCGGCCAGCACACGAACGCGGTATATGGGTTTTTAAATATGTTGTGCTCGCTGATCCAAGACGAAGAACCTACCCATGTGGCAGTAGCTTTCGACGTTGCCCGCGAAACCTTCCGCAACGAAATGTTCCCGGAATACAAGATGCAGCGCGATAAGGCGCCCGCGGAGTTTTCCGGCCAGGTGCCGCTGATTAAGCAGGTGCTGCAGGAAATGGGTGTGGTCACGTTGGAAAAGGACAACTTCGAAGCCGATGACATTATCGCCACCCTGGCAACCCAGGCACGCGCGGAGGACTTCTCTACGCTGATCGTCACCGGTGATCGCGATTCCTTCCAGTTGGTCTCGCCGGAAACCACCGTGCTGTACCCGATGCGGGGCGTGCGCAATATTCACCGGTTTACGCCGGAGGCGGTGGAAGAAAAGTACGGTCTAACTCCCGTGCAGTACCCGGATTTTGCGGCGCTGCGTGGGGATCCTTCCGATAATCTGCCTGGCATTCCAGGCGTGGGTGAGAAGACCGCGCAGAAGTGGATTAAGAAGTATGGTTCGCTGGCGAACCTGCTGGAAAACGCCGATGAAATTGGTGGCAAAGTAGGCGATAGCTTGCGTGAGCGCGTGGGCACCGTGGAGCTCAACCGCAAGGTCACTGAGATGGTCAAGGATCTGGACTTGCCATATGGTCCTGGCGAGCTAGAACTGCGCCCCGCGAGCGCTTCGGGAATCGCGGAGTTCTTCGACCGCTTGGAGTTCGGCAACCAGCTGCGCGACAAAGTGATGCAGACCTTCGACGTCTCAACTTCCGTGATCGAAGAAAGTGAAACTTCGCAGCAAAGTGTGGTGCGCGTAATTTCGCTTGACGACGAGCCGTTGGCGCAATGGCTGGATCGCGTCAGTGGCGATCCTATTGCGCTGTATTTATCTGATTTTCAGTTGTCTCTGGCAGCGCCGGCTAATCCGGTGCTTTCGGCTGGTTCGGGGGATTCCGGTGGTTCGGGGGATGCCGGTGGTACCGTCGATGCCGAAGAAAATGCCATCGAAGTTGTGGAATTCGAACTCGGTTCTCTGGCCGACGCCGACGATCAAGCACTGCGCAAGTGGTTGAGCAGCGATGCGCCGAAGATGGCACATGATGTGAAGGCTCTGATTCACCAGTTGGGCGGACACGATATTCCACCATCTCAGATCAACGGCTTCGTACACGACACAATGCTGGGCGGTTACCTTTTGCGCCCCAGCCAGCGTTCGTATTCTTTAGCTAATTTGTATCAGCGCCACTTGAATCGATCTCTGGCTGAAGAAGAGGCGCAGCTCGACTTACTTTCCGGTAACAGCAAAGCGGATCGGGTAGTGGCGGTAGCAGAAGTAGCGGCAGAAATAGCCAAGCAGCTCGATGGAGCCGGCCTTTATGGTGTTTACAGCGAGTTGGAAGTGCCGCTGGCGCCGATTCTCGCGCAGATGGAAATTACCGGTATCGCAGTAGATACAGCAGTGTTGCAGGACTTAAGGAAAGAAGCGCAGCAGAATACCGATGATGCGGTTGCGGAAGCTCGCAAACTCGTTGAGCTAGACGATTTGAACTTGGCATCACCAAAGCAGCTGCAGGCGGTGCTGTTTGATCAGCTGGATATGCCCAAGACGAAGAAGACGAAGACGGGCTATTCCACCGCAGCTAAAGAAATCGAAACGTTGGCTGCTACCCATCCGCATCCGTTCTTGGATCAGCTGCTGAAGTTCCGCGAGTGGCAGAAGATGAAAACCACAGTGGAAGGCTTAATCAAATCAGTAGGCGAGGATGGTCGCATCCACACCACGTTCAACCAAACGGTGGCTGCTACTGGCCGTCTGTCATCCACAGAACCAAACCTGCAGAACATCCCTGTGCGCACGCCGTTTGGTCAACGGATTCGTCAGGCATTCGTCGTGGGGCAGGACTACGCTCAGCTGCTCACCGCGGACTACTCACAGATCGAAATGCGCGTGATGGCACATCTTTCGGAAGATGCTGGCCTCATCGAGGCTTACCGCACCGGCGAAGACCTGCACAACTATGTGGGTTCGAAGGTCTTCCAGGTACCAACCGATCAGGTCACTCCAGACCTTCGCCGCCGGGTAAAGGCGATGAGCTACGGCCTGGCTTACGGCTTGAGCGCTTTTGGTTTGGCGCAGCAGCTGGACATCCCGCAGGGCGAAGCTCGTCGTCTGCGCGAAGATTACTTCAAGCGTTTCGGTGGCGTGCGCGATTACCTGGAGTCCGTGGTCGTGCAGGCGCGCAAGGACGGCTATACCTCGACGTTATTCGAGCGGCGCCGCTACCTGCCGGATCTCAACTCGGATAACCACACCGCGCGTCAGATGGCAGAGCGCGCTGCGTTGAACTCGCCGATTCAGGGCACCGCAGCGGACATCATTAAGGTCGCCATGTTGCGCGTGGCGGCACGGCTGCAGCGCGAGGGCTTGAAGTCCCGCATGTTGTTGCAGGTGCACGACGAATTGGTGCTCGAGCTTGCCGACGGTGAAGAGCAGCAAGCCAGTGAACTGGTACAGCAGGAAATGGGAGCGGCAATCGAGTTGTCGGTTCCACTGGAGGTATCCGTGGGTCACGGAGTGAACTGGGATCAAGCTGCGCACTAGTGTGGCGTATGTTTCGTATGAGGTAGCGCAAGCACGTCGCTTGCCGCTACTGCAGTTCACCTGCAGATTCGCTTCTACGGTGAACTTGTTTAACTCGCGTTTTACCAGTAAAGTATCAGCGGTATGCGTACACGCATGCCGACGATATTCTTTCCTGGTGGCCACAGCCCGCGGGTGAACAACCTAGCGCAGCTTTAAAAAGGGTGCAGCTAGAGCGACTTACCTGAAGCGGTTTAACACCCGATTGGGGCATAGGTTATCGAGGGGAAATATGGTCGCCATTGTCCGTTTTTCTACTTTCTATCCGCTTCGGAGCTTTTACATATATGTCCACCTCTAATACTCCTCAGGTTGCCATCAACGACATTGGCACTGCAGAGGATTTCCTCAAGGCCGTTGACTCAACGATGAAGTACTTCAACGATGGCGACATCGTGGAAGGCACCGTTGTCAAGGTTGATCGCGATGAGGTTCTGCTTGATATCGGATACAAGACCGAAGGTGTTATCCCTTCCCGTGAACTTTCCATCAAGCATGATGTAGACCCAGATGAGGTCGTTGAAGTTGGCGACGAGATTGATGCTTTGGTTTTGACCAAGGAAGACAAAGAAGGTCGTCTGATCCTGTCCAAGAAGCGTGCTCAGTACGAGCGTGCTTGGGGCACCATCGAACAGCTCAAGGAAAATGATGAGCCTGTTACCGGTACCGTCATCGAGGTTGTCAAGGGTGGCTTGATCCTGGATATCGGTCTGCGTGGCTTCCTGCCTGCTTCGTTGGTGGAAATGCGTCGCGTTCGCGATCTGCAGCCATACATCGGCCAGGAAATCGAAGCGAAGATCATCGAGCTGGACAAGAACCGCAACAACGTTGTGCTGTCCCGCCGCGCTTGGTTGGAGCAGACTCAGTCCGAGGTTCGCTCCGAATTCCTGCACCAGCTGCAGAAGGGTCAGGTCCGCAAGGGCGTTGTTTCCTCCATCGTCAACTTCGGCGCATTCGTCGATCTCGGCGGTGTCGACGGCTTGGTTCACGTTTCCGAGCTGTCCTGGAAGCACATCGATCACCCATCTGAGGTTGTTCAGGTTGGCGACGAAGTAACTGTCGAGGTTCTGGAAGTTGACCTCAACCGCGAGCGCGTCTCCCTGTCCCTGAAGGCAACTCAGGAAGATCCATGGCGCGTATTTGCCCGCACCCACGCAATCGGCCAGATTGTTCCGGGCAAGGTCACCAAGCTGGTTCCATTCGGTGCGTTCGTTCGCGTCGAAGAGGGCATCGAGGGTCTTGTTCACATTTCCGAGCTGGCTTCCCGCCACGTGGATGTGCCAGACCAGGTTGTTACCGTGGGCGAAGAGGCTATGGTCAAGGTCATCGACATCGACCTCGAGCGTCGTCGCATCTCCTTGTCGCTCAAGCAGGCTGACGAAGACTTCACCGAGGACTTCGACCCAACCAAGTACGGCATGGGCGATTCCTACGATGAGCAGGGCAACTACATCTTCCCAGAAGGCTTCGACCCAGAGACCAACGAGTGGATGGAAGGCTTCGAAGCTCAGCGCGCTGAGTGGGAGGCACGCTATGCAGAAGCAGAGCGTCACTTCCAGATGCACGCAGCTCAGATCGAGCGCCACCGTGCCGCTGCTGCTGAAGCTGCAGAGCAGGCTCCTGCGAACTACTCCTCCGAGTCCGGTGAACAGGCTGCCCCAGCTGCAGAGCCAGTACAGGATTCCGGTACTTTGGCTTCCGACGAGCAGCTCGCCGCACTGCGTGAAAAGCTCGCTGGCAACTGAGCAAGCGCCAAGATAGGCAAACAGCCTTGATTAATCCCCTTGGCTAGTTACTTTAAAAAGTAGCTAGATCCCAAGGGGATTTTTTGTTGAATTATTAGCTCGAAATTGATAGCCGAAGACGTCGAGGCAATCTAGGAAGCTGAGGAAAAGGTAGCGATGTTACGGGTTGGACTCACAGGTGGCATGGGCAGTGGCAAATCAACTGTGGCGAAACGGCTAGATCAACTAGGCGCCAAGATCATTGATGCCGACATTATTGCCCGCGAGATCGTCGAACCAGGGCAACCGGCACTCGAAGAACTCGCCGATACCTTTGGCGCCGATATTCTGCGCGAAGACGGCACCTTAGATCGAGCCGAACTGGCGTCCCGGGCATTTGCCACAGAGGAAGCCACCAAGAAACTCAACGCGATCACCCATCCGCGGATTGCGGCGCTAACTAAGCAGCGCTACGAAGGTGCTGGTTCCTATGCTGTGGTGGTCTACGACATGCCACTACTGATCGAAAACGGTTTGGCCGAAGATCAGCACTTGGTGTTGGTAGTCAGTGCTCCGGAAGCATTGCGGGTGGATCGTTTGGTGGAATCACGTGGTGTATCCAGGGAGGATGCCCAGCGTCGTATAGCAACTCAAGTAGATGATCAGACACGACTGCGCGCAGCGGATGTGGTGCTGGATAATTCGGGTACGCAAGAGCAGTTGATTGAGCAAGTGGATCAAGCTTGGCACCAGCGGATTCGGCCAATGCTGCTGGAGCATGCTGTGGGTGGGGAATATGGTTTGGCCACTGTGCCGCAGCAGGTACAGCCCGTGGGACGCGTGGAGCGGGAGATCAAGCGCGTCGAAAAGCAATTGGGTGTTGCGGTGGTGGGATCGGTGCTCTCTGATGACGAGCTGATCCTGATGATTGAAGGTGAGCCCACGATCGCCGATGCGCCGTGGGTGCGCGCCGGCGCGAATTGGACGAATCTAGATCCGGGAAATCCTGTGACGTTAACCCCAAGTACCCCGAGCCTCGCTTAATGCAATTGAAAATCAATATCAGTAACTGTTATGCTTTCGAGCATGCAGATGAAAAAACAACTTCTATGGGGCGCTTTGCTTACTTCGGCGCTCACGATGGCGGCGTGCTCGAACGGTGGTACGCAAGCTGAATCTTCCGAAACTTCCGAAGCCAATGGTGCGAACAGCGCGGCCAGCGCAAGTGCCAGTGCCGAGGCGCCGGCGGTAACCACCGCAACCGAGGTTGCCAACCTGCCTGAGGTACGCCAGAAGCCACAACGAGTTGTTTTAAGCTATGACGGCGGTGTGATGGTCGTGGACGCCAGCGGGGACAACCTGGAAGTAGTAGACAAGATGTCGCAGGATGGCTACCTGCGTTTGGATCCCGCCGGCGATGGGCGTCACGTGTTTGTGCGTACCGGTGATGCGTTCAAGGCGCTCGATACCGGCGCGTACGCTCAGGCACACGGCGATCACTTCCACTACTACGCAGGCAAGCCATCGTTCACGGGCTTTGAGGTCTCGGCCACCAAGCCAGGCCACATTGTGGGCGGCGAAAACGAAGCTGTGCTGTTCGACGATGGCACCGGCAACGTGTCTACCTTGCGCTTAACCGGCATGGACATGGTGGATAATTTCCAGGTTTCGCCGCACCACGGCATTGGTGTGAAGAACGCCGATGGCACCTACATGGTGACGATCGCGGACGACGAAGGTAAGCGCGTGGGCATCGCTACCTACGATGCAGACGGTCAGGAGCAGGAGCGTTTCGAACAATGCCCAGGTGCACACGGAGCTGCCGAAGCTAAGGGTGGTATTTTCGTCGGCTGCACCGATGGTGGCTTGATCTACAAGGATGGCAAAGTGACCAAGGTGGCCGCGCCAGATGACTACGGCCGCATTGGCAACCAGGCCTCCAGCGAAGATTCACAGTATGTGCTGGGTGACTACAAGAATGACAAGGAAGCTGCCGACGCGGAAAAGCTGGAGCGGCCAGAACAAGTAAGCATCATTAACGTGGCTGATGGTTCCTTGCAGCTGGTGGATTTGGGCACCTCGTACACCTTCCGTTCCTTGGCTATGAATGACGAAGGCACGGCTGTAGTGCTGGGTACTGATGGCAAGCTGCATGTAATCGATCCGGAGCAGGCCAAAGTAACCCGCACTATCGACGTGCTTGACGCGTGGGAAGAGCCAGAAGACTGGCAGGAATCTCGCCCAGCTCTAGCGGTGCAGGGTGATACGGCGTACGTGTCTGATCCAAAGACCAAGAAGCTCTACGTGGTTGATCTGACCGGCGAGCAAGATACCCGGGAACTGGAATTGCCAGAGACTCCAGACGAGATCGCATTGCCGTAAATAGCCACCGATTCAGTGGCATACACTAGCTGTTATGGCTTTTCCCGCAGAGCAACCGTTAGTCGCTGAATCCGAATTTCGCCCGGTGGGGGATTTGGGGCGTACCTCTGGCACCTTCGAGGTAGTTTCCGAATATCAGCCTTCGGGCGATCAGCCGACTGCCATTGCCGAGTTGGCTGCACGCCTGGAACGCGGGGAACGCGAAGTTACCTTGATGGGTGCTACTGGTACGGGTAAGTCCGCTACTGCGGCCTGGCTGATTGAAAAGATGCAGCGGCCGACACTGGTGATGGCGCCGAATAAAACCCTGGCTGCACAGCTGGCCAACGAGCTGCGCAGCCTGCTGCCGAACAATGCCGTGGAGTATTTCGTTAGTTACTACGACTACTACCAGCCAGAAGCCTATATCGCGCAGACCGATACCTTTATTGAAAAAGACTCCTCGATTAACGAAGACGTCGAAAGGCTCCGTCACTCTGCTACCTCCGCGCTGCTCAGCCGACGCGATGTGGTGGTAGTCAGCTCCGTGTCGTGCATCTACGGCTTAGGTACGCCGCAGTCCTACCTGGATCGATCGGTGTTCCTGGAAGTGGGGGAGGAAGTCGATCGCGATAAATTCCTGCGCCTGCTGGTGGATATTCAGTATGCGCGTAACGACGTTGCGTTTACTCGGGGTACCTTCCGCGTGAAAGGCGACGTGGTGGATATCATCCCCGCGTATGAAGAGCTTGCGGTGCGCGTGGAGTTCTTCGGCGATGAAATTGATGCGCTTTACTACCTGAATCCGGTTACTGGCGACGTGGTGAAGGAAGTCTCTGAGCTGCGGATTTTCCCGGCGACGCACTATGTGGCTAGCCCAGAGCGTATGGAGCGTGCCATCGCTGATATCAAAGATGAACTCGCCGAACGCTTGGCTGATTTGGAAAACCGCGGCAAGTTGCTGGAAGCTCAGCGTCTGCGGATGCGCACGGAATATGACCTCGAGATGATCGAGCAAGTGGGCTTTTGCTCTGGTATCGAGAATTATTCGCGTCATATTGATGGGCGAGCTCCGGGGTCGGCGCCGGCGACCTTGATCGATTACTTTCCGGAAGATTTCTTGACGATCATCGACGAGTCCCACGTCACCGTCCCCCAGATCGGTGGAATGTTCGAAGGTGATGCCTCGCGTAAACGTAACTTGGTGGAGTTTGGCTTCCGCTTGCCGTCTGCGCTGGACAACCGGCCGCTGACCTTCAACGAGTTTGATGCGCGTGTAGGCCAAACCGTATTCATGTCCGCCACCCCGGGGCCGTACGAGCTCGAGCGTACCGGCGGTGAGGTGGTCGAACAGGTGATTCGCCCGACCGGTCTGGTGGATCCAAAAGTGGAAGTGCGGCCGACCAAGGGACAGATCGACGATCTGATCCACGAGATTCGCCTACGCGAAGAAGCTAGCGAGCGCGTGTTGGTAACCACCTTGACCAAGAAGATGGCCGAGGATCTTACCGATTACCTGCTAGAAAACGGTATCCGCGTGCGTTATATGCACTCCGATGTGGATACGTTGAAGCGTGTGGAACTGCTGCGTCAGCTGCGGTTGGGTGAGTACGACGTGTTGGTGGGCATCAACTTGCTCCGCGAGGGCTTGGACCTGCCGGAGGTCTCGCTGGTGGCGATCCTGGATGCCGACAAGGAAGGCTTCTTGCGCTCTACGCGCTCACTGATCCAGACCATCGGCCGTGCGGCACGTAACGTCTCTGGTGAGGTCATCATGTACGCCGATAGCGTTACTGACTCGATGCAGCAGGCCATCGATGAGACCGAGCGCCGCCGCGAAAAGCAGCTGGCTTACAACAAAGAGCACGGCATCGATCCACAGCCGTTGCGTAAGGCCATCGCCGACATTCTGGATCAGGTATACGAAAATGCCGACGACGAAGCAGGCGACGCCGCCGCAGCACGCCATTCCGGTTCCTCGTTAGCTGCCGACGTAGCACTGCAAACCGGCCGATCCTCTGCCGACGGGCCAATGCCAAAAGCGCAGTTAGAGAAGCTGATCAATGATCTGACCGAACAAATGAGTGCGGCAGCTGCGGAATTGAAGTTCGAGCTCGCCGGCAGGATTCGAGACGAAATCATGGATCTGCGAAAAGAACTGCGGGGCATGGAAGAAGCGGGACTGGACTAATCGGCGGGGGTAGTAATCGGGGGTAGTAGGTGCGCGTGGCTACGCTCCTGCTACCTGCGCTTTTAGTAACCCTAAATTATTAAGAAATAAATTTAGCCTTATTAGTATCGTTACTTGTACGCAATCATACCGTTATTTCTCCTTTATTATCGCTTTGGTAGGAAAGTCGCTTTACCAAGTGAACGTTTTGCTGCGTAAGAAGGGAAATAACCACATTGCGTGTACCGCGTTTTACCGCTGCAGTACTGGCTGCAGCTACCGCCAGCGCTACTGTGCTGGCCATGCCCGCGTCGGCAACAGAAGTTACTAATACCGTCGCTTTGAATTGTGCCGTCGATGCCAGCATTGGTGGCAAGTTCGACCACAACACAGATGTGAGCGTAATGGTCGATGCGCGTTCACATCTCACGGCAGGTCAACAAACCACCGCGCGCATCAAACTTAGCGACGTAGTGATCGAACACGATCAGGTCGGACGTTTGAGCTCTGCTTCGATGTCCAATAGCGCTGTGCGCGTAGCTGTGGGTGGCGATGTCGAGCTAGTCGGCAGTCCGGCTGGCGTGACTTTGCAAGATGGCATCCTGACGTTCACCAACAAGTTGAAGGTCACGAAGTCCGGCAACCAAATCATCATTTCAGCTCCGGAGCAGCGAGTGAACCTGCGGGCCAAGACCGATACCGATGTGGCGTTCACGACGGTAAAAGACACGGTTTCCGGCACGGTGGTCGGTGGCGTGGCGTTCTTCTCGGTCAACGTGCAGGCCGAGTGTTCGACCACACCGGGGCAGCGTTTGAATCAGACGGAAGATCCGGCCGGGGATACCCCAGAGACTCCAGTAGATACAGGCGAAGCCGTACAGCTTACGGTAGCTAACCACGTAGATGCCGCAGCAGAGGCGGTTACGGCAACCGCTAACGTCGGCCAGCGCGAAGGCCATGTGCAATTCTTCGTCAATAACAGGCCAGCAGGAGAGCCCGTCGCAGTAGTAGGAGGCACTGCTACCGCAGAGCTACCGCTGCCAACCGCTGGCACTTATTCGGTGGTGGCGCGGTATGTCGATGGCAACAATAAGAATCCAATTGAAGATGCCACGGCACAGGTGTTTAAGCCACTGCCTACGGAATCGCGTACCAATGGCAAGGCTGTAGATGCCGATTCTTACTCGGGAACGATTAACGGGCAGACCACTTCGCATGAAGCTCCACTAGTAGTGAATCCCGGTGACGTGGTGACTGTCCTAGGCACCATGAGCACGCCACTGGGCAACCGCATGTTTGAATTCGGCCTGAATCCACCAGCTGGAGTGGAATATGTTGCAGATTCCGGCAAGTTCACCAGTGGTGGCTCCACGGTGACCACTCGGGGCAATGAATTCACTGGCGCCTCTGGTTACCGCAATCCTCAGTGGGGCGTAGAGCCAAACCCAGCGGTCAATCCTGGTTACGTGGGATTGCACTCCACCTCGTCGTACACCGTCTGGGGAGGCAACCGGACCATTGAGGCACAGTTCCAGATTCCAGAGGGACTGGCACCTGGGATCTACCAATTTGAATTTGGTAGCCACAAGTACACCTCGGGTTTGAATGCGATTGTGCCGTTGCCAGGCACCACCTTTGAGATCAAGGATCCGAATCCAGCTGAGCTGCCACCGCGCGATATTCCGGAAGAAAAGGAAGAAGATCCTAATGGCGCCGGTGGTACCGGCAGCTGGCCGAACTGGTGGCCCGGCAGCCCAAGCCTGCCAGGCTTCCCTTGGTGGCCGGATAGCCCACGCTTGCCGGAATCTCCCGCCTGGCCGGATAGTCCACGGCTACCAGATAGTCCGGGATTTCCGAGCCCAGGTAGCCCATCGCTGAAATGACGGTGGGGAAGCGGCGGAGATACGGCTAGCAACTACCGCAAGGGCAATTCAGGAAGGTGCTCAGGTTGGTTTTTCGCCACCACAGTGAGACCCTGAGTTGCCCTGGTCAGTGCCACATACAAATCCTGCAATCCTTGCGGTGAGGACTGCACAATTTGGTCTGGATCGATGAGAATCACTTCGTCGAACTCCAGGCCTTTTGCTTCGTCCACGGTATAGGTCTTGAAGCGCAGGTGCGGGGTATCGCGAGGGATATCGCGGAATATATTGTCCTGCTTTTCCTGATCCGCGATCAGCTCAGATCCCGCGCCCGCCACCACGATTGCCACAGAGCGTTGCTGTTCGTTCGAGGAGCCTTCGTAACGCGCTGTCACTGCCGCTACCGCACTCGCTACAGTAGCGTGGCGTTCCGGAGAAAATCCCACAGAGCGAATCGAGGTCGGCGGTTTAATCTCGGTGCTGATCTGCGCGAGTACTTCTGCCGCTACATCCATGATCTCAACTGGGGTGCGGTAGTTCACCGTCAGATCATGTTGACGCCAGCGGGAGCCGATGAGTGGCTCCAGCGCATCACTCCACGAATCCGTACCTGCGGGGGAACCCGTCTGGGTCACATCGCCGACAATCGTCATCCATGCGTTTGGGCACCGACGCCGCACCATGCGCCACGCCATCGCGGAAAGCTCTTGAGCCTCATCGACAATCACATGGCCATACGCCCAGTTCCGATCGGCGGCGGCGCGTTCTGCAGTCGAACGCCAATCCTGCTCCTCGTGGCGCTGGGCTAGGGTTTCTGCGTCAATGACGTCGTAAGCCATCAGAATTTCCGCATCGAATTGGTCATCCAAATCCTGCGAAGCAGAGCCGGTCAACACGTCCAACGCTGCCTGAGCATCATCGATTAATTGCTGGCGACGCTGCTGCTCTTCAGGCGATTCCGCGTGCTCGATCGGACCGAGGAGTTCGGCAAGTTCATCCAGTAGTGGCACATCAGAGGCCGAGACCTCAGCGAGATCAGCCCGATACAGTGCTTCGTGCGTTAGCTCGTCGTAATCGTAAGCCACCTCGGCAATGCGCTCGCGATTGCCCAAGAACTCAATCAACACCTGCTGTGGCGACAATTGCGGCCACAGTTGATCGAGTTCAGTGGCCAGCGGCTCATGGTTTTCTAGCTCTAACGCGAGATCTTCCCGATCGGCAGCCGACAGAAGATTGGCACCACCCAGTGGATCAGCACCAATCTTTTCGATGGCTTGGGCAGCCAGCAGTTCGATAGCACGCTGGCGGAAAATCTCGGCAGCTTGATTATGTGGCTTGCGGCTGCGACGCGCCCGAGTGCGGGCAGCACGGAGTAGCTGTGGGGTGAGGTGCAGTTCCACACCGTCGAAAAGCAAAGAAATATTCTCCGGCGGTACTTCCTGGTAGGCGCGGACGGCGCGGCGAAGGATCTCCACCATATCGATGGAACCCTTGACCTCTTCGGCCACCAAAGATTCCTCGCGGGTACCCGAAATGCCCGGGTAGAGCTGTCCAATCGTGCGTAGCACCACGCCAGTTTCGCCTAGCGACGGCAGCACCTGCGAGATGTAATCCAAAAAGGTGCTATTCGGGCCGATGATCAGCACACCGGTTTTCGACAGCTGCTCGCGGTAGGTGTACAGCAACCACGCCACGCGGTGCAGAGCCACAGCGGTTTTACCCGTGCCAGGTCCACCTTGAACGACCATGGTGCCGCGAGTGGCGTCGCGGATGATCACGTCTTGCTCGGCTTGGATGGTCTCCACGATGCCTTGCATGTGATCGTGGCGCGCTTGATTTAGCACTTCGCGCAGTACGGCCTCGGAGGATACCGAGGCAGCTTCGCTCGGGGTGGTAGTAGCGCTCAGCCATTCGTCGTCGACGCCAGTAACCCGGCGACCAGCAGTGCGCACATGGCGGCGTAGGCTCACGCCTTCCGGGCGAGCAGTGGTAGCCAAATAGAACGGCCGCGCACCAGGAGCACGCCAATCCAACACCACGCTGCGATAATCCGCATCAGGATCCGTCAAACCCATGCGGCCGATATACCGACGATCCCTACCAGGCTCACCAGGGACGGGATGGTCTGGATCGTCGTCGGAAATGTCAATCCGCCCAAAAACAAGACCAACCTCGGCCGCTTGGTAGCGGTCGAGGCTGGCTTGCAGCCGATGATAATCAACTTCTCGATGGACACGAGCCTGCGGGTTGTGATCGTCGTCTAGCATCACTTCCCGAAGTGCAGCCCGGTCGCGCGCTACCGCAGCATCCAAGTGCTGGTAGGCGCCGTCGAGAGCTAACTGCTCCTCGGCAATACGCGGATCTGGTTGCTGATCCGCCAAGAATTAACCCAGCTGCTTCTTCAGCTTCTTGGACTGCTTACGCAGATTCTTAGCCTGCTTCTTGGACTGCTTGCGCAATTCCTTCAGCTGAGGCTCCGCAGCCTTCTTGCCATCTTCTAGCAGCTCGGAAGCCTTTTCAGTGGCCTGCTCTGCGAAATCGCGGATCTGGTCTGCCCAAGAATCCTTGTTGTCATCAACGTACTCAGCGGTGCGGGAGTAAGCATCCTGAGCCTTCTCCTGCAGCACACCAGCCTTTTCCTTCGCGGAATCGGTGAACGCACTGACCTTCTTCTCGGTTTCAGACTGAGTAGGCAAAGCGTTCTGTACCTTCTTGTTCAGCTGCTTGCCAGCGTGGTTCGCACGCCAAGCCAAACCAGGCTTACCAGCAGTATCAGCGGTAGCCAGGAACAAACCGCCCAACAATCCCACATCGGTGAGGAAGCCTGCGCGGCGTTCCTTCTTTTCCGACTTATCCTGGGTCTGCCAGAAAGCATGACGGGAAGCTGCAGTAGCCAACTGAGCCACTACCAACGCACCAGCTGCCAAACGAGGAGCCTTACCCAGGCCATAAAGTGCACCAGCAGCAACCTTCGTACCAGCCACAGCCTGCACAGCTACGCGAGGAGAAGCAGGAACATACTTCAAGTAAGGGTTAGGAGTAACCGAGCGCACCTGGGAGATCAAAGTCTCGGCATCCTCCAGATGATCTTTCTGGTTACGCAACATATCCACGCCATCGGCAACAAATACAGATGCGAGCATCGGACGCGCCAGCTTGCGGATCATTTGAAACTCACTTTCTTCGGCACTTTCTTCAGTGGCGATTATTAATGGAAAAATACGTTGTTACTAACCTACCAGCCTCGCGCCCGCCACTGTGGCAATTCTGGACGTTCTGCACCAACGGTGGTGGCGTCGCCATGGCCAGGAAGCACGCGGGCGGAATCGGGGTAAGTGTTGAAAATGCGCTGTTCAGCATCGTCAATAAGCTGTGCAAAGGCTGCATCAGATTCAGTTTTCCCTACGCCGCCAGGGAAGAGGGAATCGCCGACGAAAAGACAGGTGGGATCATTTGCCTCCCCGCCAGCAGTATCCCCACCATTCAGCGCCAACCCCACACCGCCAGTAGTGTGGCCACGCAGAATAAATGCATCCAGATCCACGCCAGCGCCGAAAGTCACAGTATCGCCCTGAGCCAGCGTGCGATCGGCGGCAACCGGAATATCTGGGGCGTCGAGCTCCGAGGTCACATGGGTGGGCTGCCACCGCTGCATCAGGTCGTCGAGAGCCTGCACGTGATCGTCATGCGAATGCGTAGTCACAATCGTGCGCACGGCCACCGGCGCAGCCAACTGATCGGAGGCAAACTCCACTAGATCGGCGATCGAATCTGCTTCGTCGGCAGCATCTACTAATAGTGAATTGTCGGGCGCCTGCTCGTCGACAAGCAAATACACGTTGTTGCTCATACCACCTACCACGGTGTGGAACACGCGTACACTAGCTACTTTGGCGATTTCGGAAAAACGGGCGTCTTCAGTGGAGCCGGAATTGCCGTGAGCGGACTGCGAATTTTCATTTGATACCGTATTCATACTCTTCGACAGTAACTAAAAGATCCGCAACGCGGGTGGAAGGGCAGATGGTGAACTGTGGCCGATAGGCTAATTGTTCGTGGTGCCAAAGAGCACAATTTGAAGGGCGTAGACCTCGATCTACCACGCGACCAGATGGTGGTATTTACTGGCCTTTCTGGTTCGGGGAAGTCCTCGCTGGCCTTCGATACGATCTTCGCGGAAGGGCAGCGGCGCTATGTGGAATCGCTGAGCTCGTACGCCCGTATGTTCCTAGGCCAGATGGAAAAGCCGAACGTGGAGTTCATTGAAGGGCTCTCGCCGGCGGTGTCTATCGATCAAAAGTCTACGAACCGCAACCCGCGCTCTACGGTGGGCACGATCACTGAGGTCTACGACTACCTGCGTCTGCTGTTCTCCCACGCTGGTACCCCGCACTGTCCGGAATGTGGCGAAGTGATTTCCTCGCAGACCCCGCAGCAGATCGTGGATCAGTTGCTCGACCTGCCCGAGGGTACGAAGTTCCAGGTACTCGCGCCGGTAGTGCGCACGCGCAAGGGTGAGTTCGTGGATCTCTTCGCGCAGTTGGGAGCGCAAGGGTACGCGCGTGTGCTAGTCGACGGCGAGATGTACCGCCTGTCCGATCCACCGACGTTGAAGAAGCAGGTGAAACACGATATCGACGTGGTGGTCGACCGCCTCCAGGCCAAGGCTTCCCAGAAACAACGCCTGACTGATTCCGTGGAAACCGCATTAGGGCTTGCCGACGGGGTCGTCGTGGTGGACGTCATCGGCCAAGATCAGCCCCTCCGATTTTCAGAAAAGATGGCGTGCCCCAATGGTCACCGCATCGCCGTGGATGAGCTGGAGCCCCGCGCCTTTTCTTTCAACTCGCCTTATGGCGCCTGCCCGGAATGTGATGGCCTGGGTACGAAGCTAGAGGTGGATCCAGAGCTTGTAGTTAGCGATGAATCCCTACCACTGCTGGAAGCGATCAATCCGTGGCGTACCACGATGAATAAGAAGTACTTCCAGAAGCTGCTAACGGCTTTGGCGGATGCCATGGGATTCGATCCGGAAACCCCATTCGGCAAGTTGACCAGCGCACAGCGTAAAGCCGTGATGCACGGCAGCTCGCAGACTGTTACCGTGCGCTACCGCAATCGCTACGGACGGATGCGCCAATACAGCGCACCTTTCGAAGGTGTGATGCCGTATCTGCACCGTAAGCTCGATCATGCGGAAAGCGAATCGCAGAAGGAACGCTTCGAAGGCTATATGCGCGAAGTGCCGTGTCCTTCGTGCCGGGGTGCGCGTTTGCGCCCGGAAATCCTTTCCGTCACCTTGGATTCCGAAAAATTTGGCGAGCGTTCTATCGCCAGTCTCACCGAGATGAGCGTGGCGGATTGCTCGCAGTATCTCGATTCGCTGACCCTAGGCAAGCGCGAGGAAATCATTGCTGGCCGCGTGCTGCGCGAGGCTCAATCCCGTCTGAAGTTCTTGAATGATGTGGGGCTGGATTATCTTTCGCTGTCGCGTTCGGCGGGCACTTTGTCGGGTGGCGAAGCCCAGCGCATTCGCCTGGCCACACAGATTGGTTCCGCGCTGGCAGGCGTGCTGTATGTGCTCGATGAGCCTTCCATTGGTCTGCACCAACGAGACAACCACCGCTTGATTCAGACTCTGAAGAACTTACGTGACCTGGGCAATACCCTCATCGTCGTGGAGCACGATGAAGACACCATCCGCGAAGCCGATTGGCTCGTTGACATCGGCCCGCGCGCCGGCGAATACGGCGGCGAGATTGTCTACTCTGGCGATCCGGCGGGCATCGTCGATTGTCCGGAGTCGGTGACCGGCGATTACTTAAGCGGGCGTCGCAAGCTCACGGTGCCGGAGAAACGTCGCGACCTGCAACGTGTAGAAGCGCCTGACGACGGCTCCAGCAAAAAGAAATCGAAGCAGGTGCGTGCCATCCGAATTGTCGGAGCTCGCGAAAATAACCTGAAGAACGTGGATGTGGCGTTCCCACTAGGCGTCTTGACCTGTGTGACTGGTGTGTCCGGTTCTGGTAAATCGACACTGGTTAATGAGATTTTGTCCAAGGTGCTGTCCAACGAGCTCAATGGTGCTCGGCAAGTACCTGGCCGTCATCGCCGGGTAGAAGGCCTGGAGAACTTGGACAAATTGGTGCAGGTAGATCAATCGCCGATTGGACGCACGCCACGGTCGAACCCAGCTACCTATACCGGTGTGTTCGACAAGATCCGTAACCTATTTGCAGAAACCCAGGAAGCGAAAGTGCGTGGCTACAAGCCAGGGCGCTTTAGTTTCAATGTCAAGGGTGGCCGCTGCGAGGCTTGTAATGGCGACGGCACCATCAAGATCGAAATGAACTTCCTACCGGATGTGTACGTGCCATGTGAAGTGTGTGGTGGTCTGCGCTACAACCGCGAAACCCTCGAGGTGAAGTACAAGGGCAAGACCATTGCTGAAGTGCTAGATATGCCGATCTCCGAGGCAGCGGAGTTTTTCGAGCCAATTCAATCCATTGCGCGTTACTTGAACACGTTGGTGGATGTGGGATTGGGTTATGTGCGGCTCGGTCAATCGGCTACCACGCTTTCCGGTGGCGAAGCGCAGCGCGTGAAGTTGGCGGCGGAACTACAGAAACGTTCTCGTGGGCGCACTGTATATATCTTGGACGAGCCTACGACGGGTCTGCACTTCGAGGACATCCGCAAACTCATGTTGGTGCTGCAAGGCCTGGTAGATAAAGGCAATAGCGTGATTGTGATTGAGCACAACCTCGACGTGATCAAGTCCGCGGACTGGATTATAGATATGGGTCCAGAAGGTGGTGCCGGTGGTGGCACCGTGGTGGCGCAAGGCACGCCAGAGCAGGTAGCTGAAGTAGAGCAGTCTCACACCGGGCAGTACCTGAAGGCGCTGCTGTAGGAGTGGCGCAGGGCTGATGTAGGGCAGGCCTGACCAGCACCAGCCCAGGCCGGACTTAAGCCGCCCCTAAGCCAACGCCTTACCCGGGTTGAACAGTCCCTTCGGATCGAGGGCGTCCTTGATGCGACGGTGGATATCCACGCTCACTTCGCCCAGCTCTTCGGCCAGGAACTGCTGCTTCAACGTGCCCACGCCGTGCTCGCCGGTGATCGTACCCCCGAAAGACCAGGCGGCTTCAAATAGCTTGTGGCAGGCTTCCCACACCACTGGTGGCATATCGTGCGAGGTGCCTTCGGTCCACACGAACACCGGGTGCACATTGCCATCGCCAATATGCGCGCACGTGTAAATCTTCAGGTCGTATTCGGCAGCGACTTCATCAACCACACGCATCATGTCGGCCAGACGCGACCGTGGCACGCACATATCCTCGGTTAGGGCATGACCCATACGCTCAATAGCGGGATATGCCATACGACGGATTTCGATCAACTGATCTGCTTCAGCTTCGGAATCAGCCACGATCACATCTTGAGCACCGAACTCCTCGAATGCGTTAGCGATCGTTTCACCGCGTTCCGCGGCACCAGAACCACGCACCTGTGCCAATACTAGGCCGGCGTAGTCGCCGAAATCAGTGCCCTTCCATTCGTCGATAGCTTTCAAGGTGGCGTTATCCATGAACTCCATGAGTTCTGGATCTGCACCCCGGCGCATCGCTTCGGTGACTGCATTCATTGCGGCCTCGACGCTGCCGAACCCGCCCATCAAAGTCACGGACTCTGAAGAGGGCAGTGGTAGCAGTGCCACAGTGGCCTCGGTGATGATGCCCAAGGTGCCTTCAGCACCTACAAATAAACCGGCAAGATCCAAACCGGCTACACCCTTATTAGTGGTGTGTCCGGTTTCCATCACTCGTCCGTCGGGAAGCACCACTTTCACCGTACGCACGTGGGCGCGGGTGACGCCGTACTTCACGCACCGCAAGCCGCCCGCATTCGTAGCCAAGTTGCCGCCGATAGAGCAGATTTCGTGCGACGACGGATCCGGCGCATACATCAAACCCTGCTTTGCCGCAGCGATATTTAGGTCGTGGTTAATCACGCCAGCTTCCACGCGCGCAGTGAAGTTCACCGGATCGATGTCCAGGATCTGCTGCATGCGAGCCACGCTAATAACCAGGCAGCCGTCAGTCGCGGTGGCACCACCAGAGATGCCGGTACCTGCGCCGCGAGGGACCACAGGAACGTTGTGCTCGTTAGCCCACTTCACCGCGGTAACTACATCTTCGGTCGTGCGCGCTAAAACAGCGGCCACCGGGCGACCGGGAGGGATGATGTCCGTGCGGTCGCGCGATTGGTTATCCAGCAAGTCTTTGTCAGTAACCACAGTTTTTTCCGGCAGCGACGCGATCAGCTGATCCACGGCGCCCCCGGGTAGGTTACTTGTTAGAGGTTTAGAAGCTTCAGAGTTAACAGACACGAAGCTTAAGTGTAGGAACCATAGGGATAAGTTGGAAATCCCCCGGCTACATGCTAAAGTCCTTTCAGCAACCGCCGGGGTTTATTTAAAGCCCCGAGCAGCGAAGAGGAACCAATTAACAGGATCCCACCCTCAGGAGCTGATTTTAGGCGCCAGGGTTGAACACTTTGTAAAAGGTATGAGGTCGCGATTGCCAGGGCTGTGATGCAGCTTGGATTCGCGGTCGCCTATGATCCTAGGTTTTCTCCTCGCCGCAGTTGGCGGTTCGAGTTGAGAGATTGTTGAAAATCGACCTAGGAGGCCACATCAGCGCTGAAGCTCGCATTAACGATGCGATCCGAGTTACCGAAGTTCGTCTAGTTGGGCCGAACGGTGAGCAGGTGGGTATTGTCCGCACCGATGATGCTCGCAAGTTGGCATATGAAGCAGATCTTGACCTCGTAGAGGTTGCTCCAAATGCAAAGCCGCCGGTCGCCAAGATCATGGACTACGGCAAGTTCAAGTACGAGCAAGCTCAGAAAGCCCGCGAAGCTCGGAAGAACCAGCAGCAGACTGTGGTCAAGGAACAGAAGTTCCGTCCAAAGATCGATGATCATGACTACGAAACGAAGAAGAACAATGTCATTCGTTTCCTGGATAAGGGATCGAAGGTCAAAGTCACCATTATGTTCCGTGGTCGCGAACAGTCCCGGCCCGAACTGGGTTTCCGTCTGCTAGAGCGTTTGGCTAACGACGTTGCCGAGCATGGCATCGTGGAAACGCGCGCCAAGCAGGACGGTCGCAATATGACTATGGTTCTGGGGCCAATTCGCCACAAGAACAAGAAGTAAGGTTGTTGATTAATTATGAAGCAGAAGACCCACAAGGGCACCGCTAAGCGCATCAAGGTTACCGGCAAAGGTCGGTTGCGCCGCGAACAGGCTAACCGCCGCCACCTGTTGGAAGGTAAGCCTTCCACCCGTACCCGTCGCCTGAAGGGCACCGTGGATGTTGCCAAGGCTGATCAGAAGCGCGTGAAGCGCCTCCTGGGCAAGGCTTAATTCTTTTAACACAATTCAAGTTTCAAATATTTTAAGGAAGGTATCACCGTGGCACGTGTAAAGCGTTCGGTTAATGCCAAGAAGAAGCGTCGCGAAGTACTCAACTCCGCTAAGGGTTACCGTGGCCAGCGCTCCCGCCTGTACCGCAAGGCGAAGGAGCAGATGCTCCACTCCAAGACCTACGAGTTCCGCGATCGTCGCGCTCGCAAGGGTCAGTTCCGCCGTTTGTGGATCCAGCGTATTAACGCTGCTGCACGCGCAGAAGGTATGACCTACAACCGCTTCATCCAGGGTCTGCACGCTGCAGGCATCGAGGTGGACCGCAAGAACCTGGCTGAGTTGGCTGTATCTGACCAGGCTGCATTCGCTGCTTTGGTACAGGCTGCAAAGAACGCTCTGCCAGAGGATGTTAACGCTCCAGCTGCGTAAACACTCCACAATTTTCTAGCTAGTTTTTACAGCTGATTTATGGTTGAGCAGAATCTTTTTCGACCCGCTGGTGTTTTCACTGCGAAGACACCGCGGGTCGTTGCTGCATCTAAGCTGCATCGGGCTCGCGCGCGTAAGAAGACTGGTACTTTCCTCGCAGAGGGCATTAACTCGGTAGAAGCTGCCGTGCGCAGCGGTGCGGTGCGGCAGATCTTTGCCACGGAGCTGGCATGGCAGCAGTATCGCGCGCAGTTGGAAGTGGCGGCTAGTGGCACGGGTGATGCTGTGACTGAGGGTTCGCACGGTGCTCTCGAGCTAAATCTCATCGACGAATCCGCCGTTAGCGCCTTGGCCGATACCGTCACTTCCACGGGTTTGTTCGCCGTGTGTGATACAGCCGTAGTGCTTAACGACGTCGCTAGCGTGCTAGCTAATTCTTCGCCAGCGCGTCCGGTGGTGGTGGCAGTTGATTGTCAGGATCCGGGCAATGCCGGCACATTGATTCGGCTGACCGACGCCTTGGGTGCTGCTGGAGTGGTGTTTACCGGCGATAGTGTCGATCCGGTGGGCGCGAAAGTGGTGCGCTCTTCCGCTGGTTCGATCTTTGGCGTGCCCGTGGCACGAGATCCAGACTTCCGCGCGGTGTTCAGCCAGTTGGCTGGTGCCGAGATTACTGCCTTGCTTACGACGTTGGATGGTTCGGTTTCCCTGTCGTATCAGGAGTTACCAGCGAAACCAGTGGCCTGGGTGTTCGGCAATGAAGCCCATGGTTTAACTGAGGAAGTCTTGCAGGCGGTCGAAGAGCAACAGCTGGATGCGGTGCGCGTCTCGATTCCGATTGTGGGCACCGCCGAATCGTTGAACCTGGCTACCGCTGCCGCTATTTGCTTGTGGGAGACCGCACGCGGTAAATCCGGCTCATGCAGTAACGTATGAGTCCAACGTATGAGACCGTAAAACGGTAAATAATCTTCTAACAATTCTTCAATTCTTCTTTCTAGATTGGGACAACAGTGACGGATATATCGGAGCAGTTAACAGAACAAGCGTTAGCGCAAGCTGCCGACAACGCTGTAGCTGCATTTGAAGCAGCCACCACCCTGGCGGAGCTCACTGAAGCTCGCCGTAGCCACCTTGGTGATGAGGCTCCGATTCCACAAGCACGTCGTGCGTTGGGCTCGATTCCAAAGCAAGATCGTAAAGATGCTGGCCGGCGCGTGAATATGGCACGTGGCAAGGTCGAAAAAGCCTACGGCCAACGCCTTGCGATTTTGGAAGAAGAAGAGAATAAACGTCGTCTAGCAGCAGAGAAAATCGACGTTACTGTTTCTGCCGTGCGGTCGCAGCGGGGTGGCATGCACCCAATTACGATCCTCAGTGAGCAGATCGGCGATATTTTCGTTGGCATGGGGTGGGAGATTGCTGAAGGCCCGGAAGTTGAAGCGGAGTACTTTAATTTCGATGCGCTGAACTTCCTGCCCGATCACCCTGCGCGTACGTTGCAGGATACGTTCCATGTGGCACCTGAAGGGTCGAAGCAGGTGCTGCGTACCCATACGTCGCCGGTGCAGATCCGCACGATGCAGGAACGGCAGCTGCCGATCTATGTAATTTGCCCAGGCCGTACCTTCCGTACTGACGAGCTCGACGCCACCCACACCCCAGTGTTCCACCAGGTAGAAGGCCTAGCGGTGGATAAAGGCCTGACGATGGGGCACCTGCGCGGCACCTTGGATCACATGGCCAAGGCACTATTTGGGCCAGAGACCAAAACCCGCATGCGTGCGAACTACTTCCCGTTTACCGAACCATCAGCAGAAGTAGACGTCTGGTTCCCAAATAAGAAGGGCGGCGCTGGCTGGATCGAATGGGGCGGTTGCGGCATGGTCAACCCAAATGTGCTGCGCGCCTGTGGCATTGACCCAGAGGAATACTCCGGCTTTGCTTTTGGCATGGGCTTGGAGCGCACCCTGCAGTTCCGTAACGGCCTTTCCGATATGCGCGACATGGTGGAGGGCGACGTTCGCTTCACCCAGCCTTTCGGTATCCGCGGTTAATCGTCTTTCAAACTTATTTAGGAGTCTGTTGTGTTTGTTCCTCAGTCGTGGATCACCGACGTTGTTGCCGCAGGTACCCCAGGTTGGTCTGTAACCCCAGCGCAGTTGGATGATGGTTTCGTATCCGTAGGCTTCGAAACTGAAGGCCACGAGCCGGTGCCAGAAACCACCGGTCCGCTTGTGTTCGGCCGGGTCGAAGCCATCGAAGAGCTCACCGAATTTAAAAAGCCCATCCGTTACTGTCAGGTCAACGTGGGCGATGCGAATGGTTCCGGCGAATTGCAGAACATCATTTGTGGTGCGCGCAATTTTGCGGTGGGCGATACCGTGGTCGTTGCACTTCCCGGTACGGTTCTGCCTGGAAACTTCGCGATTTCTGCACGTAAGACCTACGGCAAGGTATCCGAAGGCATGATTTGCTCTGAAGCAGAGCTTGGTCTGACCGATTCGGCCGCCGGCATTTTGACGCTGGGTTCCGATGCTGGGGCACCAGGAGAAGATGCGCGCGAATTTTTGGGGCTTGACGACGAAATCTTCGAGGTCAACATCACCCCAGACCGTGGCTACGCACTCAGCTTGCGCGGTTTAGGCCGCGAAATCTGTTCCGCTTTCGATCTGCCATTTGTGGATCCGGTAGCGGAGGTTGCGGCCGAGACTGCTGCTTCAGAAACCGCCGGCGCGGCGCTGAACGTTGACGTCCACGATGACGCCGAGTGCGCGCGCTTCGGTCTGCGCACTGTAACCGGCATTGATCCGGAAGCCAAGACGCCATTCTGGATGCGCCGTCGGTTGATGTTGGCTGGTCAGCGCCCAGTAAACGTGCCTACCGATATTACGAACTACGTGATGCTGCTGACTGGCCAGCCGATGCACGCGTTCGATGCGTCGGCGATTGCGGGTTCGCTGGTAGTGCGCAGTGCCCGTCAGGGTGAGAAGCTCACCACCTTGGATCACGTAGAACGTACCCTTGATCCGGAAGATGTGGTGATCTGCGACGACAACGGCGTGCAGTCTCTGGCTGGCGTTATGGGTGGCTCGACCAGCGAGATTAGCGATTCCACCGTAGACGTGGTTTTCGAAGCAGCTCAGTGGTCGCCGTTGCGCGTGTTCCGCACCGGACGTCGCCACAAGATCTCCTCGGAAGCTTCTCGACGTTTCGAGCGTGGCGTCGATCCGGCTTTGGTGGAACCGGCTCTAGAACTTGCCTGCCAGTTGTTGCAGCAGATCGCCGGTGGCCAGGTAAGTGGTTCTCGTACCGTGATCGGTGAGGTAGCGCAGCCGAAGCCAATTGCTATGTCGGTGCATCGCCCAGGCGAAGTTGCTGGTGTGGATTATGCCGAAGAGACCGTTATTGCTCGCCTGGAAGAGGTGGGCTGCCAAGTAGAACGTAATGCAGAGGATCGCGCGCAGCTACTAGTAACCCCACCAACCTGGCGGCCAGATTTGACCATGCCAGCAGACCTAGTCGAAGAGGTTTTGCGCCTGGAGGGCTTGGAGGACATTCCAAGCATCCTGCCAGTAGCACCAGCAGGCCATGGTTTGTCGGCACGGCAGTTGCGTCGTCGTCAGGTTGGACATGCCTTGGCACATGCCGGTTACCTAGAGATCATCCCAACGCCGTTTACCTCTAATGAGGTTTTCGATCAGTGGGGATTGGCCAAAGATGATCCGCGTCGCCAGACGGTAAAGATCATTAATCCTTTGGAATCACAGGCAGCACAGCTGGGTACAACCTTACTGCCAGCGATGTTGGATTCTTTGAAGCGCAATGTTGCCCGCGGTCAAGTGGATATTTCGCTCTACGGTGTGGCACAAGTGGCATTCGCTCACGGGGATGGATTCTCGCCGATGCCATCGGTAGCTGGCCTGCCAGCAGCCGAAGAATTAACTGCGGTGAAGGATTCCTTGCCACAGCAGCCACTGCATGTAGCCGTGGTGGCAACCGGTTTGAAGGAACTGGTAACCCCGTGGAGTGCGGGTCGGAACTTCGAAGCTGTCGACGCTATCGAAGCGGCACATGTAGTCGCCCGCGCCGCTGGTGTTGAACTCACCGTGCGTGGCGTGGAGTACTTGCCATGGCACCCAGGACGCTGCGCTGAATTCTCCATCGACGGAGTAGTAGTTGGCCACGCTGGCGAGTTGCATCCACAGGTATGCAAGCAGCTGGGACTGCCAGAGCGCACCTGCGCGATGGAGTTGGATCTGGACGCGATGCCGTACCAGGAGAATCTGCCGGCACCAGTGCTCAGCCCATTCCCGGCTGTACACCAGGATGTTGCTGTTGTGGTTTCGAACCAAGTGGCAGCAGCCGATGTCGAAGCCACGCTGCGTGAAGGCGCTGGCGAGTTGCTGGAATCGATTCGCATTTTCGACGTCTACCGTTCGGAAGCACTCGGCGAGGAGCGTCGTTCGCTGACCTTCTCGCTGCGCTTCCGTGCACTCGATCGCACTTTGACGGAAGAGGAAGCTTCGGAAGCACGCTTGCAGGCAATCGAACTTGCTAAGCAGCGCCATGGAGCCGAACTCCGGTGAATATTTTGCATTCAACTGAATAGTAGGGTTGAATGCAAGCTATGACTTTTTCCGTAGCTGTTGCTGGAGCCACCGGATACGCCGGATCCGAGATCCTGCGTCTGCTGTTGGCTCATCCGGATTATCAGTCCGGCAAGCTTTCCATCGGTGCTTTAACCGGTGGTTCTAATGCCGGAGCTTCCGTGGCAGAACTGATGCCACACCTTACGCCTCTAGCTGAGCGCCAGATCCAGGAAACCTCAGCCGAGACGCTGCGTGGCCACGACGCTGTTTTCCTGGCGTTGCCACATGGACATTCAGCAGAGATTGCTCAGCAGCTACCGGAAAGCACCATCATCATCGATTGTGGTGCAGACTTTCGGCTGAAAGACGCCGCAGCCTGGCAGCACTTTTATGGCACCGAACACCAAGGCACCTGGGTTTACGGTCTGCCAGAGTTACTGCAAGCAGGGGAAATGCAGCCACTGCAGTCCCGCGAAGCCATTGCTCAGACCACACGCATTGCCGTGCCGGGATGTTTCCCAACCGGCGGCTCCATTGCCATCGCACCAGCTCTAGCAGCAGGTTTGATCGAGCCGAAGCTGAACGTGGTTTCTATCTCTGGTACTTCGGGAGCGGGGAAGAAGCCTGCAGTTTCACTGCTGGGCTCTGAAGTGATGGGAAATATCAAGGCCTATAACACTGCTGGTAAACACCGTCATCTGGCGGAATTTATTCAGAATCTTTCGCCCTTGGGCGACGGCAAAGATTTCACGGTTAGCTTCACTCCGGTGCTCGCGCCAACGGCGCGCGGCATCCTTACTACGGTGACAGCTCCACTGGCGGATCCGAATCTCACCTCGGCACAAGCCCGCGACGCCTACCGGCATGCCTACGCTGAAGAACCTTTCGTTCACGTGCTTGCCGACGGGCAACAGCCGCAGACTGCTTCCGTCGTCGGTGCCAATATGGTGCAACTGCAAGTAGAGGTCGATGCCCAAGCTGGGCTGCTGCTAATCACCGCAGCGATCGACAATCTGACTAAAGGTACTGCCGGTGCTGCAGTGCAATGTCTGAATATTATTCGCTGCGTGGAGGAAACTGCAGGCTTGCCACTGGTTGGCGTAGCTCCGTAGAACAAGTTAATCCCCTAATTAGCTAGCCCCCGAATCAACTATCCACCAGGAGGAACACCGATGCAGCCGAATAAAGCTCATAGCGAAGCTACGGAAAAAGAGGGTGCTGTCACGGTTGGCCGCGGTGCCAGCACTGGTGGCGGCGGTGGCGTGTGTGCGCCAGCAGGTTTTAGTGCTGCCGGCATCGTGGCGGGGATTAAAGCCTCGGGCAAACCAGATCTTGCTCTCGTATTAAATCAAGGCCCGAAGCAGACTGCAGCGGCAGTCTTTACCCGCAACCGAGTCCAAGCTGCTCCAGTGACGGTCACGAAGCAGCACCTTGCCGACGGCCAAATCAGCGCCGTGCTGTTGAACTCCGGTAATGCGAATGCGTGCAATGGCCAGCCAGGTATCAACGATGCTCTTGCGGAATGTGAACAACTCGCACAGCTGCTTGATGTGGCACCTACAGATATCGCAGTCTGTTCTACTGGTCTGATTGGCGATCGGCTGCCAATGCAAATCATCGCTGATGGCATCGACCAGATTGTTTCGCAGACTGGCACTACCGCCGAACACGCTACCGCAGCAGCTACGGCCATCATGACCACCGACCTCGTGGCCAAAGAAGCCATCTTCGAAGGTGATGGATTCACGGTGGGCGCGATGGGCAAGGGCGTCGGGATGATCAGCCCGTCGTTAGCTACCATGCTGGGAATCATCACCACGGATGCAGATATCACTGCGGAGATGGCGCACGAGGCGATCGCCCAAGCCAGCGAAGTGACTTTCAATCGCTTGGATATCGATGGTTCCACCTCTACTAATGACACTGTGTTGCTAATGGCGTCGGGAGCCAGCGGAACAACCCCGTCGCAAGAAGAGCTCAACAGTGCGGTGTTGGCGGTGTGCGATTCCATCGCGCGTCAAATGCAATCCGATGCCGAGGGCGTGACCAAGCGCGTCTCTATCACCGTGCGTGGCACAGGTGGTGCGGAGCAAGCTCTCGAAGCGGCACGGATTATTGGTCGCGACAACCTGTTCAAATGCGCGATGTTTGGCTCGGATCCAAACTGGGGACGTGTGCTTGCCGCGGTGGGGATGGCTCCCGTCGAGATGGATCCGGAACACATTACGGTGGCGTTTAACGGTCATGTGGTCTGCCGGGATACCGGTGGTACGCCGGATGCTCGCGACGTGGATCTCAGCGGCAGTGATATTGCGGTGGAAGTGGATCTCGGTACCGGAAATCTGGAAGAGGCCACGGTGCGTACGACGGATTTGTCGCACGATTATGTTGAGATCAATTCGGCGTACTCCACTTAAAAATTTTCCCGAGCAAATTTCGCAGCAAAGAGGCAGATGGAAACCCATGGTTCATGAATTAACTTCTGATTTATCGCCCGAACAGCGGGCACATGTGCTTGCCGAGGCTCTGCCGTGGCTGCAGCATCACCGCGACAAGATTGTGGTGGTGAAATACGGTGGCAACGCCATGGTGGATGACAATCTGAAGCGCGCATTCGCCCAGGACATGGTTCTGCTGCGCACGGTGGGCATCAAGCCAGTGGTGGTGCACGGTGGCGGCCCGCAGATTTCAGCGATGCTAAAGAAGCTGAATATCGAAGGCACATTCAAAGGTGGCTTCCGGGTGACAACTCCGGAAGTGATGGACATTGTGCGCATGGTGTTGTTCGGCCAGGTAGGCCGTGAATTGGTCAATATGATCAACCACTATGGCTCGTTTGCCGTGGGTACCTCGGGTGAAGATGCTGGGTTGTTCCGGGCGCAGAAGCGATTGGTCTCTGTCGGTGGCCAGCTCACCGATATTGGCGCGGTCGGCGACATCGTGGAAGTCAACGCCGAATCACTGTTGGATCTGATTGATGCCGGGCGGATCCCGGTTGTCTCTACGATTGCCCCAGGTATTGAAGACACTGGAGAAGTCTTTAACATCAACGCCGATACGGCTGCGGGTGCCCTGGCAGCAGCGATTGGTGCGGAGCGGCTAGTGATCCTCACCAACGTCGAAGGGCTGTACACCAACTGGCCAGATAAAAGCTCGTTGGTATCGCGGATTGACGTCGACAAGCTCCGAAATATTCTGCCCAACCTAGACGCCGGAATGATTCCGAAAATGGAATCCTGCGTCCACGCGGTAGACAATGGAGTACGCGCAGCGCATGTTATCGACGGGCGCCAAGCACATTCAGTAATTTTAGAGCTACTTACCGCAGGCGGCATCGGCACGATGGTGGAGAAAAGCGAGGAAAACGCATGAGTGACATTCAACAAACGGGATCCAGTGCATCTCCGGCAACTACCAGTGCATCCCCGAAGGCAACTAGTGCGTTCCCCGAGACGTGGAACCACACCATGATGAATAACTACGGCACGCCACGCGTAGAAATCGTGCGTGGCCAGGGTGCGTACCTGGAGGATTCCGAGGGCAACAAGTACCTGGATTTGCTGGCGGGCATTGCGGTTAATGCGCTGGGGCACAATCATCCCGCGATTGTGGATGCGGTGACGCAGCAGGTAGGCACGCTGTCGCATGTGTCGAATATTTTCGGCTCGCCAACGCCGTTGCGCCTGGCACGCCGGTTGATTGAGCTGGCGGGGTGGGACGAGGATTCCACCCGTTTGATGTTCTGCAACTCTGGCACGGAGGCCAACGAAGCGGCTTTCAAGCTGGCGCGACTGACCGGCCGGCGCCGCATTATTTCCACCAACCATGGTTTCCACGGCCGCACGATGGGTGCTCTGGCGATGACCGGGCAGCCCGATAAGCGCGCGCCATTCGAGCCGATGCCCGCCGGCGTGGAGTTCGTGCCTTATGGCGACATCGACTTCCTAACCAAGACCATCGAGTCCGATCCACTAGGTGTGGCTGCGGTGATCTTGGAACCAATCCAGGGTGAAACCGGGGTGGTGGCACCGCCGGAAGGTTATCTAAAACAGGTGCGTGAGATTACGTCGCGCTATGACATCCTGATGATCGTCGACGAAGTACAAACCGGTATCGGTCGCACTGGTGCGTGGTTTGCTCATCAGCACGACGACATCCAGCCCGACATCATGACCCTCGCTAAGGGCCTCGGCGGCGGTTTGCCACTGGGCGCGGTGATGGCGCAAGGTTCGGCTGCGAAGTTGTTTACTCCGGGCGCTCACGGCACCACGTTTGGTGGCAATCCAATCTGTGCCGCGGCAGGGCTGGCAGTGCTGGACACCCTGGAGCAGGAGCAACTGATTCCGCGTGTGCTGGAAAAGGGCAAGGTGCTGGCGCGTCGTCTGGCAGCGCTGGAGCAGGTCGATCACGTGCGCGGACGCGGTTTCATGCTGGGCTTGGTGCTTACCGACGATTACGCCAAGGCCGCCGTGGATGCCGGCTACCGCCATGGCGTGATTCTGAATGCGCCGCAGCCGAACGTCGTGCGCCTGGTGCCACCGCTGAACCTAACTGATGAGGAAATTACGGAAGCCGTCAACCTGGTGGCTACGTGTTTAAAGGAGGCAGCTCATGACTGACGCTGTTGGATCCGGCGCCACTGGATCGCGCGCGGGCAATTCTGCGACCGTGGAGTCCCTGCCGCGCTATCGCAGTGCGAGTGGGGTACGCCATTTCTTAGCTGACGACGACTTATCGCCCGCCGAACAGGCCGAAGTGCTATCCCTGGCCGCCGAACTGAAGCAGGATCCGTACCGCGAGCAGCCTTTTGCCGGCCCACAGTCGGTCGCTGTGCTGTTCGACAAGACTTCGACGCGCACGCGCTTTTCTTTCGATGCCGGTATCGCTGCCCTTGGTGGCAATGCGATCGTGGTGGATACGTCTGCCTCCCAGATGGGCAAAGGTGAGACCTACGAAGACACCGCTGCGGTGTTATCGCGGTTTGTGTCCACGATTGTCTGGCGCACTTACGCCCAAGAGGGGCTTGAAGCTATGGCAGCCGCTGCCACTGTGCCGGTAATTAATTCGCTGTCTGATGATTTCCACCCCTGCCAAATCTTGGCGGATCTCCAAACCATCATCGAGCACAAGTGCCCGGATCAGGGTGTGGCTGGTTTGCGTTCGCTAAAGGCTGTGTATTTCGGCGATGGCGCGAACAATATGGCTAATTCCTACATGCTGGGCTTCGCTACCGCGGGGTTGGACATCACGATCTGCGCGCCCCAGCAGTTCTGGCCGGAGCAGAAGTTTGTCTCTCGGGCGCAGCAGGTAGCCGAAGGTACTGGTGCCACGGTCACGGTTACCGATGATGTGGCGGCGGCGATCACCGATGCCGATGTAGTGATCACCGATACGTGGGTCTCTATGGGCCAAGAAAGCGATGGCAAGGATCGCGCCACTCCATTCCGCCCGTATCAGGTGAATACGGATTTGATGGCTCAGGCTAACGACGACGCCATTTTCCTGCACTGCCTTCCGGCCTACCGTGGCAATGAAGTCACGGCTGAAGTGATCGATGGACCGCAGTCGGTGGTCTTCGATGAGGCCGAGAACCGGATGCATGCCCAGAAGGCGTTGATGACCTGGCTGGTTCGGCAGTGACTTCAGCGAAGGAAATAGATCAGACTAAGCCGGTGAGTTCGCCTGGATCGCGCACCGCACGGCAGGCGTTGATTGCGCAGTTGCTGGGACAACACAATATCTCTAGTCAAGGCCAATTGGTTGACTTGCTGCTTAGTCAAGGGGTATCCGTTGCCCAAGCCACGCTGTCACGCGATCTCGACGAGCTGGCTGCCCGCAAAGTTCGCGGCGAGGATGGCAATTCTTATTACCGAATCGTCGCCGAAGAAACTGGTGTGCCTAGCTCGGAGGGCGCTGTCGCTCGCCTAAGGCGGGTGATGGATGAGCTCCTCGTCGCCAGCGATCACTCCGGATCTATTGCAGTGCTGCGTACTCCACCAGGTGCCGCGCAGTATTTAGCCAGCGTGGTAGACCGGGCGAATCTGCCGCAGATCGTAGGTACGATAGCGGGCGACGATACCGTAATGTGTCTGGCGCGCGAGCCTATGACAGGCAAAGAACTGGCGGGCACCATCACACAGTTGTAGCTGGTAAGCTACCAAAATTTCATACCTGAATTTTGCTAATTTTTATTGAAGTTAATTTTTGATTTAAGGAGCTTTCATGACTGATCGCGTAATTCTTGCCTACTCCGGCGGACTGGACACCACCGTTGCTATCCCTTACTTGAAGGAAATGACCGGCGGCGACGTGGTAGCTGTATCCATCGATGTGGGGCAGGGCGGCGAAGACATGGAATCCATTCGCCAGCGCGCATTAGATGCCGGTGCCGTGGAATCGGTAGTGGTAGATGCCAAGGACGAATTCGCCGAGGAATACTGCCTGCCAACCATCAAGGCCAACGGCTTGTACATGAAGCAGTACCCATTGGTGTCTGCATTGTCGCGCCCATTGATTGTCAAGCACATGACCAAGACGGCTGCAGAGTTTGGTGGCACCCACGTGGCACACGGTTGCACGGGTAAGGGCAACGACCAGGTGCGTTTCGAAGTTGGTTTCGCGAACACTGCGCCAGATCTAAAGATCATCGCACCAGCACGCGACTTCGCATGGACCCGTGACAAGGCCATTGCCTTCGCTGAAGAGCGCGACCTGCCGATCGAGCAGTCTAAGTCCTCTCCATTTTCCATCGACCAGAACCTCTTCGGCCGTGCGATCGAAACCGGCTACCTGGAGGATCTCTGGAATGCACCTACCAAGGATGTTTACGCGTACACCGAGGATCCAACGCTGAACTTCTCGTCGCCAGACGAAGTCATCATCAGCTTCGAAAATGGCAAGCCAACCGCTATCGACGGGAAGTCCGTCACCGTGCTGCAGGCCATCGAAGAGATGAATCGTCGCGCCGGTGCGCAGGGCATTGGCCGTCTGGACATGGTGGAAGACCGTCTGGTGGGCATTAAGTCCCGCGAAATCTACGAAGCTCCAGGTGCTATTGCGCTGATGACTGCTCACCAGGCGTTGGAAGACGTCACTGTCGAGCGCGAACTTGCCCGCTACAAGCGTGGCGTGGAAGGCAAGTGGGCAGAGCTGGTTTACGACGGACTGTGGTTCTCACCGCTGAAGCGTGCGCTGGATACTTTCATTGAGGAGTCTCAGCAGGGCGTTTCCGGCGACATCCGTATGGTGATGCACGCAGGCAACTGCAACGTCAATGGTCGCCGTTCGAATACCTCGCTGTACGACTTCAACTTGGCTACCTACGACGAGGGCGACACCTTCGACCAGACCTTGGCTCGCGGCTTCGTAGAGCTGCACGGCCTGTCTTCGAAGATGGCTGCCAAGCGCGATTTCAACCTGTAAATCACGCGTCCCTGTAGCGTTTCAGTAGTTTGCCCAGAAGAAGCGGAGTATTTTCATGACGCAGTCGTCGTCGAAGTCCCAAACGCCGGAAAAGCACGGTACCAATGAAGGTTCGCTGTGGGGAGGTCGTTTTGCTGGCGGCCCCGCCGAGGCCATGGCTGCGCTGAGCAAGTCCACGCACTTCGACTGGGTGTTGGCGCCTTACGATGTGCTGGCGTCGAAAGCCCATGCGCGCGTGCTGCACAACAAGGGGCTTTTGTCTGACGACGACTTCGCCACCATGATCGACGGCCTCGACCGCCTGGGCGCAGATGTAGCTTCCGGTGAGTTTGGACCTTTGCCTAGCGACGAAGATGTGCACGGCGCGATGGAACGTGGCCTGATTGATCGAGTGGGGCCGGAAGTCGGCGGCCGGTTGCGTGCTGGCCGGTCGCGTAACGACCAGGTAGCCGCTCTATTTCGGATGTGGCTGCGCGACGCGATTCGTGATGTGGCTGCTGGAGTAAGCGATTTGGTTGGTGCGTTGAGCAGCCAAGCCCACGCTCATCCAGAGGCGATCATGCCGGGTAAAACGCACTTCCAGGCAGCACAGCCAGTGTTGCTGGCACATCAGCTGTTGGCGCATGCGCATCCGCTACTGCGCGATATTGATCGGCTGCAGGATTTGGATCGTCGCCTGTCGGTTTCGCCTTATGGTTCGGGTGCGTTGGCCGGTTCGTCGTTAAGCTTGGATCCTGAAGCAATCGCCGCGGAACTAGGATTCGCCGAAGCTGCAGATAATTCGATCGACGCCACCAGCTCGCGGGACTTCGCCTCCGAGGCGGCGTTCGTGTTGGCGCAAATCGCGGTAGATATGTCGCGGTTGGCTGAGGAGATCATTGCCTGGGCAACCCCAGAATTTGGCTACGTGACGTTGGCTGATCAGTGGTCCACCGGTTCGTCGATCATGCCGCAGAAGAAGAACCCGGATGTGGCAGAGCTAACCCGCGGTAAGACTGGCCGCTTGATCGGCAATGCTGCAGGCTTGCTGGCAACGTTGAAAGCGCAGCCACTGGCTTACAACCGAGATCTGCAGGAAGACAAAGAGCCAGTGATCGATTCGGTGGCTCAGCTGATGCTGCTGCTTCCAGCGATGACTGGCCTGGTAGAAACCCTGACTTTCCACGAACAGCGCATGCGCGAGCTCGCGCCAGCGGGTTACACGTTGGCGACCGATTTGGCCGAGTGGTTGGTGCGCCAGGGCGTGCCGTTCCGGGATGCTCATGAGGCTTCCGGCCAGTGCGTGCGCATCGCCGAATCACGCGGCGGTATTGGGTTGGATGAACTCACCGACCAGGAATTGGCTGAAGTACATCCGGCTTTGACGCCGCAGGTGCGCGATGTGCTGACCATTGACGGTGCCGTCGCCAGCCGAGATACCCGCGGTGGTACAGCCGGCGTGCGCGTGCGCGAACAACTCGAGCGCGTGGATGCAGCCAATCAGCAGGCGCGCCAGTGGGCAACTACTGCGGTGCGCGGATAGGCTCGCGGGACTAGGAAAGCGGATAGGTAAGCGAGGTAAATCATGGCGAAAGATCTTGATCCATTACTGCTTGACCTGCTGGTATGCCCGCAGGATAAAGGCGAGTTGGAATATAACCGCGAGGAGCAGGTGCTGATTAACCCGCGTTTGTCGATTGCGTATCGCATCGACGACGGCGTGCCTGTGATGCTTGCCGACGAAGCCATCGCCTGGCCGGCAAAGTAGGCGCACTCGGTGCAGTAACTTGCGCGCCGTCCGCTACGATATGGCCTGTGACTAATTCAGCGACGAATCCAGCTAACGACGAAACCACCACCTCGCGTGCGGTGGCTCCCGCAAAAATCGTGGATGAGCTGCAGTGGCGCGGTCTGATTTCGCAGTCCACGGACTTAGATGCCCTCCGCGAAGCTGTGGCGGAAGGTCCAATTACCGCGTACGTGGGCTTCGACCCTACGGGTAGTTCGTTGCACGCGGGACATTTGGTGCCGCTGTTGATGTTGAAGCGTCTGCAGGAAGCCGGCCATCGTCCGATTGCTCTGGCCGGTGGTGCTACCGGCATGATCGGCGACCCCCGTGATGTTGGGGAGCGCACCATGCTCACCGAAGAGCAGGTCGCGGAAAACCTGGAATCGATCAAAGACCAGTTGCGTCGCTTTATTGATTTCGAAGAAACTGGTGGAAAAACCGGCGGCAACGGTGTGCTGCTGAATAACTACGACTGGACGGCGTCCATGAACGTCATCCAGTACCTGCGCGATCTGGGCAAGAACTTCTCGCTGAACACGATGCTGGATCGCGATACGGTGAAGCGTCGCCTGGAATCCGACGGTATTTCCTACACCGAGTTTTCCTACATGCTGCTGCAGGCCAATGACTACGTGCAGCTACGCCGCGATTACAACTGCCGCCTGCAGATCGGTGGCAACGATCAGTGGGGCAACATCGTTTCCGGCGTGGATTTGAACCGTCGTCTAGATCAGGAGCGCGTCCACGGCATCACCGTGCCACTGGTCACCGACGCTGAGGGCAAGAAGTTCGGTAAGTCCACCGGTGGCGGCAAGTTGTGGCTCGATCCAGAGCTGACCAGCCCTTACTCCTGGTACCAGTACTTCATTAACGCCGGCGATTCTGTGGTTATCGACTACCTGCGCTGGTTTACGTTCCTCACCAAGGAAGAGATCGCTGAGTACGAGGTCGCCGTCGCCGAGCGCCCAGGCAAGCGCGAAGCTCAGCGCCGACTGGCACAGGAAATGACCACGTTGGTACACGGCGCTGCTGCCACCGAGGCAGTAGAGCTCGCCGCCCAGGCACTGTTCGGCCGTGCGTCGCTGGAAGACCTCGACGAAGCTACCTTGGCAGGCGCCATCGCCGAGACTGAAGTAGCTGAGCTTGCCGACGACGATCCGCGTTCCATCGTCGATTTGCTCGTAGCCACGGGGCTAGCAAAATCCAAGGGCGATGCACGACGCACCATTAAAGAAGGTGGCGCGTACGTGAATAACGAACGGGTCAGTGAAGAGGATTGGACTTTCAGTAATGAAGATCTACTCCACGGCCGGTGGTTGGTATTGCGCAAAGGTAAAAAGAACTTCGCTGGCGTGAAAGTGAATTAATTCTGTTTGTGCGCTGCGAGGTTGTGGGCTTTTGCTGATTGGCGAGTAAGCCGAATTACTCCGTTGGCTGTACCGCCTGAAGTTATTGCCTAGTGCTGACCTGTTGCCTAGAGCGAATTCCTTGCCTAGTGATTATCTGGAAATCAGATGTCGCTAGGTATTTTTTTTGTTCCGCTTGAAGTGACCTTACCGCGTTGTGAACGGTGTGTAGCGGTGTTTAACGCCGTTTAACATGCTGTTAACTATGAGCATTTACACTGTCTGACCTGCATGTTTGTGTGACTCGATCATGCTATGTAGTGTATATCGAGCAAGCGACGCCAACGAGGCGCCGCACAACACAAGGAAAGACACCAGGTGCAAGCCAGGTTGTCCTTCCAAGCCGAACGGCAAAACATGATTTTCATCGTCTTCTTTGATGGTGATTCTAGTTTGTTGGTTTAGGTTCTGAGTGTTGTGTGTAGCGTGTGTTGGGGTGTGTTGTGTGATAACTCAATAGCGTACCAAGATGTACTTAGATTACTTTACTTTATTTTCAAACATTGTTTGATGCGTTAATTTTTTTTTGAAGTACCATTTTTTACTTTTTTTGCTAGTTAATTTGTTTAGCTAGGATGTAGAGCTTTCTACAGGTTTTTTCTGATTACACCAACAACACTCCATGTGCAGGCTGTAAAACTGTTTTTTGGTTTTGGGTTTGTTTGTGTGGTGGTGTTGTGGTTTGTTTTAGAAGGTTTTTTTGTGGAGAGTTTGATCCTGGCTCAGGACGAACGCTGGCGGCGTGCTTAACACATGCAAGTCGAACGGAAAGGCCAGTGCTTGCACTGGTACTCGAGTGGCGAACGGGTGAGTAACACGTGG
>JAEZZR010000007.1 GCA_023418505.1 Actinomycetes bacterium | reverse complement strand
CACAGTGATTCGTCACGACATGGGGTGTCGTGCCGGATTTTGTGGACGTTTCTGCATCATCGAGGGTGCGCAATGCACATAAAATCCAACAGAAATCGCAGTGTAGAGGTGTGTTTGTTGTGCGGATACGCATCCTTAGGGTGCAGGTTGCACAGTATTTCCTGCTGAAACAGCTGATTGGAGGCGTTGTTGCTGTGCATTGTGCATCCTTCGGATAACAACCGTCGTAAGGCGCGAACCAATCGGAGGTAACGAACGTCTATTAAGGGCGTGAGCAATGGATTGAACGCAGGAAATCATGTGCAGACAACGCGGGGTACGCAAGGGGTGCCGCCCATCTACCGGCGTGAGGATTCGAAGACACCTAAGCGGCGCGCATCGGAGATGGCAGTGGCGATTGTGGGGCAGCGGTCGGGGTGGACGAAGCAGGAGCTGACGGCGCTCGGGGTGAATCGCAACCAGATTTCGCTGTTGTTGCGCGATGGGTATTTGCACAAGATTTATGCGGGGCTTTATGTCGCGGAAGGATTTTGCGAGCAGGATCTTCCTAACCTCTTGACCAGGAGATTTCCGGATATTTGGTTTACGGGTACGACGGCTTTTCAGATAATTCTGAATTCTCCGATTACGCTGCCGGTGCGGTGTGCTCGGCCGGTGGATCAGCGTCATGCGGAGAGACCCGAGTTTGTGATTCGCAGGAGCGCGCGTCCGACAATCGAAGTGGCATCCGGGGCAGGTGTGATAGGTGCGGGGAAGGGGCGGATAGGTGCAGGGAAGGGGCGGATAGTGGTTGGTGATGCTCGAGGAAATCGCAGGAGTTCAGCGCAGCCTTCAGTACAGACCCCGCCACAGCTACTCGGACAAACACTACGAGTTGAACTTCCGATCTGGGCAGCCGTGGATTTCCTCCTCGCTGAGAGTGCTCAGGAGGATAGCAGGCAGCTGGAAGAGCAGGTGGCTAATTACGTCGTAAAGCCAAGCACCGAAAAGCGAACAAACGGAGAGCAGAACACCACGCAACCGATCATCAATCCCGGGGTGCTCGAGAGGGTGTTGCAGGTCCTCGACGCCACGTATCGGGGTGTGCGCGGGTATCGGATGGCGAAGAGCCATGTGGCGGCGCTGCCGGCGAATCACCGGCGGCTCGCGGAGTTGCTGCTAGCAGCGGCGAATGTGGGGTATGCGAGCTCGCATGAGCGTCGGGTGGCGGCGGCGGTGCGTGCGCGCGGGTTTCGGGTGCTCACGAACGAGATGATCGGCGGTTATTGTTGCGATCACGTGTTGCCGGATGAGCGCGTGGTCGTGGAGCTCGACAGTCTGCGCTACCACCAGCCAGGTTCGGTGATGCCAGGTTCGATGATCCCGGGTTCAGCGGTTGCAGAGCCGTCCGTGCTCGGGGATCGGAGCGCGGGGTACGGGAAGGCAACCACTAACGAAGAACAGATTTCAGATTTAGCTAACGACGACACCTATTCCCCGCAACCATCCGAATACGAAATAAACCAAACGTTTATCCGGGACAGATGGAAGGGCAATTACCTGGTGCGCCATGGTTGGACGCTACTCAGGTTTACCGATTTTGATTTGTTGTCCCAGTTCGACACGGTCATCGATGTGATTGTGTCTACAGCGGAAGCCAATCGCGCGATCCATCAGCAGATTCACGGCCGAAAAACTCTGCAACAGTTACAGCAGATCACAGTGGAACAGGATCGCAAATACGATGCGCAACCGGTCTGGGAGTGGTGCGGAAAATACTACGATCCGTTTCTGTATGCCGATCCCTAACTCACCGGCCCCACGATTAACCCACCAGCCCCACAAGTAGCTTGAAGTACTCCCGGATATCAGTGGCAACAGCGTAGCCAGGGTGATCCGCATCCAGCACTGCCCAGTCAACCGGAATGCGCGAATGATCCCGCGACTTTTCCTGCAAATACTCCAAAGCCTCAGACGCCTCTAGCAGGCCTCGCTCGGACACCATCTCGTGGTACCAATTGACGCTATCCAAATCTTCATAGTCATCAATCGAGCTGAAATCACCATTCGTCATCCCCAGCTCCTGGCCTTGATAAATGTACGGCGTACCAGCCTGGAAAAACTGAATCGTCGCAAGCAGCTTCGCGGTTGCGGTGTGCAGCTCGTCGAAATTATCTGGATTAGGCTTTGCGACGGTGGTGATCGGCACTTCGGTACCGTCGTCAAGCTTTTCAAAAATCGTGATTAGTGGCTCGGAGCTGCCACCTGCACGCACGTCGCGCAGTACCAAAGGCAGATCATCGGGATTTAAACCTTCGGACTCGAATACGCGGCGCAAAGGAAGCCGACCAAACCGGTTCAAACTTCGAGGCTGATCGTGGTTTTCCCAGTACAAGGCTTGCCAGCCGCCCTCAGCGAGCATGTGGTGTTCCCAGCTGCGCAGGATGTCCAGCACTTCATCGAAGTTGGGGCCTTCGGTGGTCCATTTGCCGAAGACCTCGTCGTTGCCCACCCACATATGTTCGAAGTGGATGGCCATGTCGAGCTCTTCCCGTTCCGGAGCCGTGTAGCTAGGCCCATCGGCGGCGCGCGGTCCGGCGAGTTCCCCAACAGTGACAGCTCGATCAACAGCCCACGCGCGCCGGTTCAATGCATTCAGATACTCGTGGATGCGCTCGCCAGCATTGACATGTTCCATGGAACTGCGGATGCGGTCGGGCAGCTGGTTGGGGTCGTCGGGGAAGCCGGCGGGCTTGTCGGCGGTGCAGATGGCATCGACTCGCCAGCCGTCGACACCTTTGGCCTGCCACCAGCGGATCATGTCCACTACTTCGTCCACAACCCGAGGGTTTTCCCAGTTCAAATCGGGTTGCTTCTTGCTGAACATGTGCAGGTAGAACTGGCCGGTGGCTTCGTCGTATTCCCAGGCGCTGCCACCGAATTCGGAGCCCCAGTTGTTCGGCGGCAAAGGCTCACCGCACGCACCATCCTCACCACCCCCATCAAACCCCCGCGGATCCCGCCAAATGTAAAAGTCGCGGTACGGATTGTCTTTGGAACTGCGCGACTGCTTAAACCACTCGTGTTCATCGGACGTGTGGTTGACCACTAAGTCCATCATGATTTTGATGCCGCGCGCATGAGCGTCGTCGATAAGCTCTTCCATGTCCGCCATCGTCCCGAACTGGGGTTGGATGGCGCGGTAGTCGCTCACATCGTAGCCGTTATCGTCGTTCGGGCTCGCGTAAACCGGGCTGAGCCACAGCACATCGATACCCAATTCCTGCAGGTAGGGCAGCTTTTCGATGATGCCCCGCAAATCGCCCATCCCATCACCATTGGCATCGTGGAAGGTGCGCGGATACGCCTGATACACCACCGCGTCCTTGAACCAATCGCGCCCATCCGCGGCCTCGGCATACCGGCGCCGGCGCTTCAAATCCAAACCAAGACTTGGAATGCGTGCGTGCAGAGTGCTCATACTTTTCTTTCGCGCCTTTCTAGGCAAGTTAAATTTAGGGAGTTTTAGCTAACGACGGATCTCGCGCCGCTAGCTGCTGGTAGCCGTCGGGATCAGGAAAACCGCAGCTTCGTATGGCCGAAGCGTGATCGCACTATCCGCGCAGGCTGCGGGCGCATCCGAGTTCACCCGCCCGTAGTTGCCGATTAACAGCTCGGCTTGCGACGTATCCAGCTGCAGCGAGCCATCGCCTAGACTTTCAAGCGCACGGTAATCCCGGTGTTGTTCCTCAGCTGTGAAGTTGCACAGCACCAACGCAACTCGATCGGTGCCGAAGCGTAAGTAGGACCAGACGGCTTCGTCGAGACCTTCGCCGGCCCCGGCAGTATCCTCGGCGGCCCCGATGGCATCTTCGAGCAGCTGATAGCGGCCGTCGACAAGCACATCACGAAACGCCTCATCATGACGCAACCCAAGCAACGCCTGATAGAAGTAGAAAACCGACTGCGGATTAGCCAAAGCCTCCGCGGCATTAATCTCACGGAAATTCGGATTTAAGCCCAGCCATGGGGTGCCGGTGGTGAAACCTGCTCCGTCGTCGGCGCTCCACTGCATCGGGGTGCGCGCGTTATCGCGACCCTTCGCGGCGATGGCGTCGAGCATGTCGCCGTGAGAAATCACCCCAGAATCCACGTACTGGCGGTAAGCGTTGTGGATCTCCAGGTCGTTGTAGTAATCGAGGGAGTCGAAGCGCACGTTAGTCATGCCGAGCTCCTCGCCCTGGTAAATATACGGCGTACCCTGCAGGAAATGCAGCGCAGCAGCCAGCATCGTGGCACTGCGCACGCGATATTCCGGCGTATCGTTGCCAAACCGAGAGACAATGCGCGGTTGATCGTGGTTATTCCAATACAGCGAATTCCAGCCGACGCCAGCTAACTCGTACTGCCACGTCGAAAGATTGCGCTTCAGATCCGGCAGATAGATCCGCCGGGTTGACCACTTGCCATAACCATCCGGGTGGTGATCCAAATTCATGTGCTCGAACTGGAACACCATCGACAGTTCCTTGCGATCCGGCGCTGTGTACTTGCGCGCCTGGCCGGGGTGCACGCCGGGCATCTCGCCGACGGTGATGACGGGCAGGGCGGTGATCACAGGCAGGGCGGTGGCACCATCGGCACCATCGGCACCCTCCGAAGCGCCTGTAGCCTCACCGCCTGTAGCCCCAGCACCCTCCAAACCACCTTCACGCGCCAGCGCCTCCCGGTGCATTTCCTGCAGGAACTCGTGGATGCGTGGGCCGTTCGCAATCAAATCCAGGCTCGGCTCACGACTACCCGCAGCGATGGCAGGATCGTCTGCGTACGACGGATCCTTCGAGATCAAATTGATCACATCCATACGGAAGCCTGCGACGCCTTTATCCAGCCAGAATCGCATCATCTGGTAGATCTCTTTGCGAACTGTTGGGTTTTCCCAATTCAGATCTGGCTGCTTCTTGCTGAATAAGTGGAGGTAATACTGTCCGGTGGTGTCGTCGTATTCCCAGGCAGAAGGGCTAAAAGCCGAGATCCAGTTATTCGGTGGCAGAGGATTGCCCTCGGCATCGAAGCCACTAGGATCGCGCCAAATGTAGTAATTCCGGTATGGGTTGGTGCGGCTAGATCGCGACTGCCTAAACCACTCATGTTCATCCGAGGTGTGGTTGACCACCAAGTCCATCATGATCTTGATGTTGTGGCGGGCGGCATCGGCGATCAGCTCGTCCATGTCTTCCATCGAGCCGAACTCATCCATGATGGCTTCGTAATCGCTGATGTCGTAGCCATTGTCATCGTTCGGGCTGGCGTAGACCGGGCTGAGCCACAAGATATCGACGCCAAGTTTCTGTAGGTACGGAAGCTTTTCGATAATGCCTGGCAGGTCGCCAATGCCATCGCCGTTCGTGTCGTTGAAGCTGCGCGGGTACACCTGGTACACCACGGCGTTAGACCACCACTGTTGTGTATTTTGCATTTTTGCTTGCACCCTTCAGTTCTTCCGTTTTCCGTTTATCGGTTTATTGCAGCTTCAACTCGGCGATCACACCGTAATGATCCGAGACCACTGGATGATGCTCGCCATCGAAAATCACGCTGTGGCTAAGTACTTCGGCGCGGGTGTTGGTGAGGATGTAGTCGATACGACGTGGCTCATCGTGGCCTTCCCACCCCGAAATCGGCGCCACCACGGTATTCCCACCGCGCGAGTCGGTGGTTTCCGCGAAAGTATCAATCCATCCAAGGCTACGAACTAGGTCGTACCCTTGACCTTTGTTTGCCGCCGGTGCGTTCAAATCACCGCAGACGATGGTGGGCAGACCAGCGCTCGTACTTGCGCCCGCGGTCGCGCCCGATACATCCCCAGCAACCGATACATCCGCAGTGCCCTTTTCCCGCTCAGCAAATGCATGCACCGCTTCCCATTCGGGCTGGAAGAGTGCATATCCCGGCTTGTCCCACCAAGAAAAGTGTCCGGAGAGCAACCAAAAACCATTGCTCCACGCCGACGATTCAGAGCTTGCCGACGCTATCGCACGCGCTTCATCCCGAACTGCATCATCGCAGCCAGAATCTTCCGAAGGCACCAACTTCACGGCCAGAGCTACTCGACGCCGCACGTCGTCGTATTCATAAGAATGAATCGGCAGGGGAGCAGAAGCCCCAGGCTGAATCGGATACTCAAAGCCTTCGTCTTCCATCACTAGAGCCCGGAATTCAGCAGCTTTAAACTCGGCGCCTTCGCGGACCAAGATGGCCACACCCTCGTCGTAAAGTTCAAAACCCACATGAGCCGGCACCCACGCCCATGTAAACCGATGACCCAACTGCTGCAAAGCCTCTGCCAACAAGTAGGCGTAGTTGTCGCACGAAATTGCGATCGCGCCTGAACCAGCAGCACCTGCAACGCCGGCAGAACCAGCAGCACCAGTACCGGTACCGGCCTCGTCGTGAGCCAACTTCAAGCCATCGCGCAGCTGGTTTGCCTCCTGGAGCGCAACTACATCGACGCCCTCGGAAATAATGGCGCGGGCGGTGGCAAGAATCTTGGCCGGTTGGTGGATTTCCAGCCAGCTGTGGGCGTTGAGAGTCAGCAGCTTCATGGCTTCCACGATAGGTCGCGTGCACCACGATTCCCAGAGCTTAAACCCTGGTTCTTCAGTCATTTTCCAGTCATTTATGCCAAAGCGTTGGAATAAGTTTCAAGATCGTTGCACCCTCTAGTTTTCGGTAGTTAGCCCGCCTAATCTGATAGATGAATCACTCTGAAACTGAAGCAATTGAATAGCGATTGAACAGACGGCGACTCTCGCAGCAGATTTCAATCCCTCCATTCAGCACCTTCACTTTCCGCTGTTAAGTAATTGAGGAGATCTCTCATGATGGAGAAAGTGCAGCGGTTCGGCAGCGCAATGCTGGCACCCGTTCTGCTATTTGCTGTGGCCGGTTTGGCCGTGGCACTGGGTATCATCGCCCAGAACGAAGACCTCTTCGGTGGGCTTGCCGCCGAAGGTACCTGGTGGTCTAACGGTTGGTACATCTGGGAGCAAGGCGCTTGGACCGTCTTCAACCAGATGGAATTGCTGTTCGTGCTTGGCCTGCCAATCGCATTGGCAAAGATGGCTAATGCCCGCGCCGTGCTGGAAGCAGCAATGATTTACCTCACCTTCAACTACTTCGTCGCAGCATTGCTGGAACTCTTCGGAGGCACCTTCGGCATTGACTACTCGCAGGAAGCAGGTGGCGATTCTGGTCTGAAGATGATCGCCGGCATCAAGACGCTGGACACCGGCATTTTGGGCGCAATCTTCATCTCTGCGCTGGCGGTTTGGATCCACAACAAGTACTTCGAAAAGAAGCTGCCTGAATTCCTTGGTATCTTCCAGGGCACCCAGTTTGTCTACGCAGTTGGCTTGATCTTCATGATCCCAACCGCAGTTGTGATCTGCTTCGTCTGGCCACAGGTGCAGAGCGGCATTGGTGCGCTGCAGGGCTTCTTGATCTCCTCCGGTGTGTTCGGTGTGGGTCTCTACACCTTCCTCGAGCGCATTTTGATTCCTACCGGCTTGCACCACTTTGTGTACTCGCCATTCGTCTTCGGTCCTGCCGTGGTACCAGATGGCATTCAGCGCCACTGGATCGAGCACATCACCGAATTTGCTGATAACCCAACTCCGCTGAAGGAACAGTTCCCAGCCGGTGGCTTCGCATTGCACGGTAACTCCAAGGTCTTCGCACCGCTGGGTATTGCTGCAGCGTTCTACGTCACTGCAAAGCCAGAAAAGCGCAAGGCAACTCTGGCACTGTTGATTCCAGTTGTACTTACGGCAGTGCTCACCGGTATTACCGAGCCACTAGAGTTCACCTTCCTGTTCGTTGCTCCAGTACTGTTCGCAATCCACGCAGTGCTCGCAGGCCTGATGGCAGCGGTTATGTACGGCTTTGGCCTGGTGGGCAACATGGGTGGCGGTTTGATCGACTTCGTCTCCCAGAACTGGATCCCAATGTGGGGCAACCACGGCAGCATCTACGTGATGCAGATCTTGGTGGGTCTCACCTTCACTGCGATCTACTTCTTCCTGTTCCGCTTCCTGATTCTGAAGATGGATTTGAAGACCCCAGGTCGCGAAGAAACCAAGGACGTCAAGTTCTACTCCAAGCAGGAATACCGCGACGCTAAGGCCAACAAGAAGGCTGCCGCTGCAGGTGCTGCTGCAGGTGCTGCTGCAGGTGCTGCCGGTGCTGCAGGCTCCACGGTAGTAGCTGTCGACGACGATCCATACGCTCCTCGAGCTCGTGCTTTCCTCGCATTGCTCGGCGGTCCAGACAACATCACTTCTGTTAACAACTGCGCTACCCGTTTGCGCGTCTCTGTTGCTGATCCGGATTTGGTTGCTGATGCCGATGACTTCAAGGCAGCTGGCGCTCTTGGCCTGGTGAACAAGGGTAAGGCTTTGCAGGTCATCGTGGGTATGGATGTACCGCAGGTACGCGATAAGTTCGAAAACATGGTCAACAATCCAGAGACCGCGCTTGACGACGCACCAGCTGCTCCAGCTGTTGCTACCCCAGAAGAAGACGACAACCCATACAGCCCACGCGCCCGGGCTTTCCTCGCACTGCTGGGCGGGCCTGCCAACATCACTTCGGTGAATAACTGCGCCACTCGCTTGCGGGTATCTGTTGCCGATCCTGATCTGGTTGCTGATGCCGATGACTTTAAAAACGCCGGTGCCCTCGGCCTGGTGAATAAGGGCAAGGCTTTGCAGGTCATCGTGGGTATGGATGTACCTCAGGTGCGCGATAAGTTCGAAAACATGGTCAACGAAGGTTAATCCTTAAGGCTGAGCTTCTAAGCCACCAAAATTCATGCCTCAAATTTGCCTCGCTGCGTCTCCATCTCAGCGGGGCATTTTTTTGGCAAACTGGTTTACCGTGAATCTTGACGCAATTGTTGCCGCCCATCACGGATCGTGGAACGAAACCGAGCGCACGATTATGGCTTATATCCTGGCAAATCAGCAGGAGGTCGCCCGGAGTTCCGTGCAGGCAGTGGCAGCGCGTACTTTTACGTCGCCGTCGTCGGTAATGCGGCTGACGAAGAAGTTGGGGTTCAGCGGGTTCGCCGAGTTGAAGTTCTTTATTCGTAATTCGCTTGACGACGGAACCTCACGAGCTCCCGTCGACCGCATCGAATTGCAGCGCAAAGATATCGACGCCACGCTGGCGCACTTGGGCAGAGTAGACCTGGAACCATTGGTACGCGCGATCTTGGATGCTCGATCGGTCTTTTGTCTGGGCACCGGATTTGCTCAGCGCAATGCGATTAAAGAGTTTTCCAAATCGCTATTGACTAACGGCATCCACTCAGTGGTGGTGCCCGACTTAACCGAACTGCGCGTGACTTTGCCGATGATGCAACCCGGCGACGTGGTGGTGTTGGCCTCCTTGAGTGGCAATACCCCGGAGTACGCAGAGCTGCCAGATCAGTTGGCCTTGCGCGGCGTGCACACCATTGCGGTAACCCGGTTGGACAACAACATCATGGCGGCTCGGTCGAAATGGAATATCCATTATTGTGCGACGCCTATCGACGCCGATTGGCACTCAGGAGAATTCCATTCCTTTGTCGGCCTGACCATCGCATTGGATTATTTGGTGCGCTACGTGATGAATTGCCGGTAGGGCTTAAACCATTGCTAGCAGGGCATAGGCGTTCATGTCCGCTAATGTAAAACAGTTTTAACAGTGAATTTAGTAACCGTGATTTTAGTAAGAAGGTGTGGGAGCCAGTGATTGGTTCTTTGCTATCGAACCCGCGCAAGCTGATTACCTTTGTGGTGGCCTATTGGCTGATTACGTCGGTGGCTTTCGCTGCCTTCGTGGGCTTGCAGGCTATGAACAGCGATAATAATTTCGCGGATGTTTTCTCGCAGTCTCTAACCGCATTGGGTGCAGTATTTGCCAGCTGCAACGTGCTGTTTGCTGGTCTGCTGTATTACGTGCGCTACTCAGCTCCATGGGTGCAACGCGTCTCGATTGTGGCGTTGATTCAACAGATCCTCCCGATGAATATTATCGGCATTGTGCTGCTGGGTTTGTTGATTTGGTCTACCCGGAAGCATCGGGAATTTGTCGGCGACTTTCTACCTGACGAGCCACAATCGCAGGTCAAAGAGATCCACAGTGGCCGCAAGCGCAAAGGTAGCGAACAGGCAATGGCGATTTCCGATAATGCCTTTACTATGGATCCGACGAAAGCCAATGCGCCGCTGCTATACACCTTGCTCGGTTTCTTAACGTTGATCACCTTGATGATGGCGGTAGCTGTTTTTAATTATCTGTTCTAACCAGCCAAGCAGTAGCGTAACCAGTATGGATACTGCTGCGCTGGCAACCACATTTCAGGCTCAAGGAGCTGAATCGCCACAATCGTTTTGGCAAGAAGTGTGGTACACGATGGGGATTTCGTGGGCAGGAGCAGTCAGCGTTTTTATTAGCACGATTGTGCTGTATGCGTTCTTTACCTTAGTGCTCACGATGGCCGGTCCTCGGCTCAATGCTCGTCCCACGGTGCTCTCGCTCGGTGTGACCTTATTGCTGGGTGCGCTAACCGCGCGTTCGATGTTGGGCAATTCGCCGACTCTGTTTGGTGGCCTGATAGCAATTAATACGCTGATGATCTTGGAGGTTATCTTCCGTCGTTGGCGTTCTCCCATTGCTATTTTGATGCAGCGTCATCACGACAAGTTTGATGGGGAAGAGGCAGCCCAAGCTGGCACCGATGGCACAAATCGTTTGCGCGCGTTAGATCGGATCTCTGGGCAGGCGTTAGTGGTAGTTGCTGATGGCAAGATGATCGACGAGCATTTGGCGTTGCGAGCCTTAACACCGGATCTGTTGCTCACGCGGCTGCGCCAGGTGGGGATTACGCATCTAGATGAAGTGGGCTTGGTGCTTTTGGAACCACGCGGTGGGTTGACCATTGTGCGCAAGGGCGATTCCATCGATCGAGCGCTAATTCGCGATGTGGGCGGAGCACATCTGATTCCAGATCATATGCTGCGGTAACGCTAATCCAGTTCGAAATCTTTGTGCGCATCTGCCCTTGGCGCCACCAGAAGACTAGCCAAAGGAAACAGTGCCGTGATACCAAATAGCACTGCAAAATTGCTGTGCGTCACCACCAATCCGGCAATTGGCGGAGTTGCCGCATAAACCACATTTTGGAATGTATTTTGTGCGCCCATGGCACGGCCAGACCACAATGGTCCGGCACTTTCTGCCACCGCAGTAAACGCTAAACCATTCGGCGATACCGCCGAAATTGATAGAGCACATACGCAGAGTGTGGCCAGAACCAACCCGGTTGTAATACTCGGGGCATTAGATGCAGCATCTCCTGCGCCATTTGCCGAAGATCCCAGCAGCAATTCAGCCATCATTGCTGCCAAGCTAAATACCAGTGTCGCTGTAGCCACATGGCGGTACGGCAGGATCCGCGAGTGCACTCGATCCGAGATTACGCCGAGACCCGCCCGCGATAGTGCGCCTACAATCTGGGCAAACATGACAATCAAGCCAGCGACATGAGTGTCGTAGCCACGCTGTAATAACCACACCAAGATAAATGCCGCCATCATGGATTGCGGCCACGATAGCATCGCCGAGCTGATATGCAGCCGTAACAAGAAGCGGCTTTCCCGGTACGGATTGCGTGCTGCAGCAGCGAAAGATTTACTGCCTGATTCTGGCCGCTGTGGATCCCGGATGCCGATCCAGGCCACTAACGCTAAAACACCTGCCAATCCAGCAGCAGCAAACAAAGCTACCTCGATACCAAACTGCAGTGCCAACATCGGCAAAGTAGCAGCTGATAGAGCCACCCCTAAGGGTTGTGCCATTTGGCGGATGCCCATGGCCATGCCGCGCTGGTGGGCAGGATACCAGCCAGAGACCACACGTCCGCCAGCAGAATTGACACTGGCGGCAAAACATCCCGCCACCAACAGAGCCAGTGCCAGCACCCACGGCCGGGTTTCAATCCACCGGGAAGCAAAACCGGCTGCACATGTGCCCACTGCGGTACCGGCCAAGCCAGCAGTCATGGCAAACCGTTCGCCGTAGGTATCCACCACCCAGCCCCAAGCGATTAGAGTCAACACAATGCCGGCTGCGGGCATAGCCGCAATTAGGCCAGCGGTAGCCAAGCTCATGCCGGTGCTATGAAAAGCCGGAATTAAAAATGGCACACCCATTTGCACCACTGACGAGCCAATAGCGCTTGCCGTGGCAATGACCAGGATTAGGTGCCGATAGGCAGATAAGGGCTTTGCTTCACTGCTTGCTGCTTCAGGCACTGCACCTTCAGGATCTGCTGCTTCAGCCACTACAGGCGCGCATTCATGGCTTCGGCGGCTTGGAGTAGTTCTTCGCCGCAGGCTTCATACGGGGTAGGAGTCAGTCGTTCTACAGGGCCGGATACCGAGAGCACCGCGATTACATCACCGTTGCGATTGCGCACCGGTGCCGATACCGAGGCCAAAGCGGGATCACGTTCACCAATAGATTGTGCCCACCCTTGTTCGCGGATCAGTTCCAATTCAGAAACATCGAAATCGGAATCCGCCAGCAAGCGCTCCGTGGTTTCCGTCGGGCCAAATGCTAGGAAGATCTTGCCTGCCGAGCCTGCGGTAAGTGGCATCCGAGAGCCCACAGGAACGGTATTGCGCAATCCCATCGACGGTTCCATTGATGCGATGCAGGTGCGCGTATTACCGGTTAAGCGATATAGCTGCACGGACTCACCGCTGGCGTCTAGCAGATTGGGGATTACGTGGGCTGCAGCGTCGGCAAGCAAATCCGAAGTGGCGGGGGTGAGCTCGGTTAGTGCCGGGCCGGTAGTCCAACGCCCGTCGGGATTGCGCGCGACCAGACGGTGGATCTCGAGCGCAGAGGCCAAACGGTGTGCCGTCGCGCGCGGGAGGTTCGTGCGTTCGCATAGTTCTGCGAGGGTCGCCGGACGGTCGGCAATGGTGCGCAAGACCAGGATGGAGCGATCGAGGACTTTGATGCCACTAGGGGAGTCGTCGTCCGGTATGCTAGTCTGTCTCATGCTGTGATACTATCATCTCACCCAATGGGACTGCCACTAGTGTGAAGCAAATCTCGCCAGTGACAGATTCAACATACCAACTGCCGATTTAGATAAGACAAGGAACCCCATCATGGATCAGCCAGAGACGCACAAGCGCCCTCGTACGCTTGCGGAAAAAGTCTGGGATGACCACGTGGTCACCCGTGGGAAAGAAGGAGATCCCGACCTTATCTTCATCGACCTACACTTGGTACACGAGGTGACCTCGCCTCAGGCTTTCGACGGATTGCGCTTGGCTGGCCGAAAGGTACGCCGCCCCGATTTAACGATCGCTACCGAAGACCACAATGTGCCAACCACCGTGCGCGGCGGAAAGATTAACTTAATCGTCGAGCCCACCTCCCGCACTCAGATCGCAACACTGCGGAAGAATACTGAGGAATTTGGGATTCGCCTGCACCCGATGGGCGACAAAGAGCAGGGTATTGTGCACGTCGTCGGCCCACAATTAGGTCTGACCCAGCCAGGTACCACGGTAGTGTGTGGTGATTCGCATACCGCAACGCACGGTGCGTTTGGGGCGATGGCGTTCGGGATTGGCACCAGCGAGGTAGAGCACGTTCTGGCCACCCAGACGCTGCCACTGAAGCCATTTAAAACGATGGCGGTCAACGTTTCAGGCGAGTTGCAGCCGGGCGTGACCTCGAAGGATCTGATCCTGGCGATTATCGCCAAGATTGGTACCGGCGGTGGTCAGGGACATGTAATTGAATACCGCGGCGAGGCCATCGAGAAGCTGTCCATGGAAGCGCGCATGACGATCTGCAACATGTCTATCGAAGCCGGTGCACGTGCCGGCATGATCGCGCCCGACGAAACCACCTTCGAATACTTGAAGGGCCGCCCCCACGCACCACAGGGCAAGGATTGGGACGAAGCTGTTCAGTACTGGAAGTCTCTAGGTACCGACGACGGCGCGCAATTCGACACCGTGGTGGAAATTGACGGCTCCGCATTAACCCCGTTTGTCACCTGGGGCACCAACCCTGGCCAAGGTGCGCCACTGGATGACGTTGTACCGGATCCAGAGTTTATTGCTGGCGACGCTGAACGCATCGCCGCTGAACGCGCATTGGAATACATGGATTTAAAGCCAGGTACTCCGATCCGTGACGTGCCTGTAGACGTAGTATTCGTCGGTTCTTGCACGAATGGCCGCATCGAAGATATGCGCGCGGTGGCAGAAATCCTCAAAGGACGCCAGATAAACAGCAACGTAGAGATGCTGATCGTGCCCGGTTCCGCGCGTGTGCGCGAGCAAGCAGAAGCCGAAGGGCTGCACAAGATCTTCATTAAGGCCGGTGCTCAGTGGCGTATGCCAGGTTGCTCGATGTGCTTAGGCATGAACCCAGACCAGCTCAATCCAGGCCAGCGGTGTGCGTCTACCTCGAACCGTAACTTCGAAGGACGCCAAGGCAAGGGAGGGCGCACCCACTTGGTCAGCCCGGCAGTGGCGGCAGCAACTGCGGTGGCAGGACATTTCGCATCGCCGGCGGATTTAGCAGCGCTAGTGACGGTTTAATCGTGCGCGGTTTGCGACCACGCTGTCCAAATCAGAACTCCAATTCTTAGCAGGTCTGAATACCTGAAAATTCCCGAGACATCCGAACCACCCGTAATACCCAAAGGTCTACCCATGGAAAAGTTTGTTACTCACACTGGCGTTGGAGTGCCGTTAGAGCGCTCCAATGTGGATACCGACCAGATTATTCCGGCAATGTATTTGAAGCGCGTGACCCGCACTGGCTTCGAAGACGGCCTGTTCAACAGCTGGCGTACTAACGAGCCGAACTTCGTGCTCAACCAAGATGCCTACCGCGAAGGTTCGGTTTTGGTGGCAGGTCCTGATTTCGGTACCGGCTCTTCGCGTGAGCATGCTGTGTGGGCGTTGATGGATTACGGCTTCCGCGCAGTATTCTCTTCCCGCTTTGCCGACATTTTCCGAGGCAACGCCGGTAAAGCTGGCTTGTTGGCCGCCACCATGAGCCAAGGTGACATCGAGCTGCTGTGGAAACTCATGGAAGCCCAGCCAGGCATGCAGCTGACGGTGAATCTCGATACCCGCACGGTGGAAGCAGGGGAGTACACCCTGTCTTTCGAGGTCGACGACTATACCCGCTGGCGCCTGATGGAAGGCCTCGACGACATTTCGTTGACGCTGCGTGACGAAGAAGCCATCGCCAAGTACGAAGCTAACCGCTTGCCGCACAAGCCTCGCACATTGGAGGCTTAGCCTTCGAGTCGCTCTGGTTGGGGCTTAGCTACTTCACCGCCAGGGGCGACGCATAATAATCGGCGGTGGTCAGTACTCCGTCGTTAAAGCCCAAAACCCACATGCCGGCTTTCTTACACATAAACTCCGCCATCGGCAGGGTTCCAGTTGCCGAAAGCCACGCCACCATGTCGGGGATGATCAGCCCCTGCGCGCAGACCACCGACACCCCACCTTCGGCAATCACGCTGGTAAACGCCTTCTGCGCGGCGACCATGTTGTTCGTCCAACCCTCGTCGCCGAAGAGCTTATCGACGGTAATCGTCATGCCAAGCTGGTTCGCCAGTGGCTCGACAGTTGAAGTACACCGCACCGGAGCAGCCGAATAGATCCGCTCTGGGCGGAAAGGCGCAATAGCTGATACCAGCGCTTCGGCTTGACGACGACCCTTCTTATCCAGCGGCCGCAAATTATCGTCGCCAGACCAATTCTCCCGCTGGTGGGCGCGTCCATGACGCACATAAATGATCCGAGTATCTGGCTCGGACAACAAGCGCTTGCGGGCTTTAGCAAGTACCTCGATATCTAAGGCATAAGACAGCAGCTTCTCGGCTTCATCCCAAGACACCCAGCGGATCTCGTCGACTTCTTCGTTAGGCACGAACTCGCCGCCTGTAACCTCAGCTGTCCAGTACCAAACCATCTTGGTGCGCTGGCCGACTGGGTAATGCACATCGCCAAGTAGCTTGCCCAGGCGAATCCTAAAGCCAGTTTCTTCTTCAATTTCGCGGGCAGCGGTAGCTATCAGGTTCTCACCGGGATCCAGCTTGCCCTTTGGCAAAGACCAATCGTCATACCGGGGCCGGTGGATCAAAGCGATTTCTACGGTATCGCCCGCAACACGGCCGGACTTTGAAATCGAGGCGCCACGCCACAGCACAGCACCGGCGGCGAAAGTAGGTTTGGAAACTCCCTCACCAGGGGAAACGATCCGACGATGCCGGCCGCCAATACTGGTGTCACTTGTAGCGTCTTTGTCTTTTTCGAACGTCCGAGAGTGCTTCGATTTCTTGCTACCGGAGTTTGCCTTAGCCATAGGCACTCAGTCTAGTAGGAACTGTTAAGCCACAACATTGGAAAGACCACTATGTTGGCCTCCATTACGATTACGTTGCATTCCATTACGATGGCTTCCATGGTCAACGTAGCGGTGATGGGTGCAGGATCCTGGGGTACCACGCTGGCGAAAGTATTCGCTGATGCGGGCAACACGGTGTCGTTATGGGCGCGCCGGGAAGAGCAAGCAAAAGCAATCCAGATCAGCCGAGAAAACAAGGACTACCTGCCGGGGCTGGAATTACCGCTCAATATTGAAGCCACCTCTGATGCGGCTCAAGCCTTAAGCCGCGCAGAAATCGCCGTACTGGCGGTGCCGTCGCAAACCCTGCGTAGCAACCTCAAAGCTTGGGGAGAGCAAATTGGCGAATCAGCCACGCTGCTTAGCTTGGCCAAAGGCATTGAGCGCGACACTCACTTGCGCATGAGCGAAGTCATCGCCGAAGTCACCAATATCGACCCGGCGCGTATCGCAGTGCTTTCCGGGCCGAATCTGGCGCGTGAAGTTGCCCAAGCCCAGCCCGCAGCTACGGTGATTGCCTGCAGCGACGAAACCCGCGCCAAGACCGTGCAAGCAGCAGTAGCCACCGCGTATTTCCGTCCGTACACGAACACGGATGTCATTGGCTGCGAAATTGGCGGTGCTTGCAAAAATGTCATTGCTCTGGCTTGCGGTATGGCATCCGGGCAGGGGCTCGGGGAAAATACGCTGGCGACGATCATTACCCGAGGTCTAGCCGAAATCATTCGCCTTGGTGATGCCGCCGGCGCACAGGCAAAGACATTTTCGGGGTTGGCCGGACTTGGCGACTTGGTGGCCACCTGCTCGTCGCCACTTTCACGTAACCGAACTTTCGGCGCCCGGCTAGGCAAAGGTGATTCGCTTGATCAGGCGCAGTTAGCCACCAATGGGCAGGTGGCAGAGGGTGTTATCTCGAGTATCTCGGTACGAGAATTGGCACGCACCTATGGCGTCGAAATGCCAATTACCGAAGCGGTTTACAGTGTCTGCCATGAGGGGCTGATGGTCAGCGATATGATCCAACTTCTTATGCAGCGCAGCCGAAAATCCGAATAAGCACGTCACTGCATCTTCATATTAGGATTACATTCCATGACAATTCCCCAGATGCCTGGTTCCGATTCCGCAGGTAGCGACCGTCCGAAGGATCGTGCAGCAGACGCGAACCTTCCAACAGACGCAAATAACCGCAACAGCGACAACCGCATCGCAGTAGCACTGATTTACGGTGGCGCCAGCCCGGAACACAGCGTTTCGTGTACGTCGGCCGGAATTGTGATGAACCATATTGATACCTCGAAGTATCGTGTGGTTCCGATTGGTATTACTCGCGGGGGCGCCTGGACGGTCGGTACCACCGATACCGAAAAGCTGATTAAGAGCGGACGCACCATGCATAGCGTCCCAGAACTCGGCCAAGCGGCAGCAGGCGAAGAGATCGCACTTTCGGTTAATCCTTCCCGTGCTGGCGAGCTGCTCTATGTCGCAGGCGATCGGGCAGGCGAAGTCTTCGACACCGTCGATGTTGTTTTCCCAGTACTGCACGGTCCAAATGGGGAAGATGGCCACCTGCAAGGGCTACTGGAGTTGTCGAAGGTGCCTTACGTCGGCCCGGGCGTGCTAGCTAGCTCTGTGGGCATGGATAAGGAACGCACGAAGAACCTCTTGCAGGCGCACGATCTTCCCATTGGTAAACAGTGGGTCTTGCATCGCGACGAAGTGCTTCCCGACGAAGTGAAGGACGAATTCGGCCTGCCGGTTTTCGTCAAGCCTGCGCGTGGTGGTTCGTCGATTGGTATCTCGAAGGTAGACGACTGGAGTGATCTAGAGCGTGCGGTTGAACTAGCTCGTGAACATGATTGGAAGGTCATTGTCGAACAAGGCATTGTCGGCGCCGAGGTCGAGTGCGGTGTCCTTCAACGCCCTGATGGCACCATTGAAGTTTCGCTGCCTGCGATGCTCACCGGCACTGATGCTTCTGATGAGGGTTTCTACGGCTTCGACACCAAGTACCTGGACAACGTCGTCGACGTTCAGATTCCTGCCGATTTAGCTGACGACGTTATCGCTGAAGTGCAGCAACTATCCCGTCAAACCTTCCGCGCTTTAGGCTGCGACGGTTTAACCCGAGTGGACTTCTTTGTCACCGAATCGGGTCCAGTAATCAACGAAGTCAATACGATGCCAGGGCTGACACCAGCATCGGCATACCCAATGATGTTTAAAGCTGCTGGAATCGAATTTCCAGAGGTCGTAGACATTCTGATCCAGCGTGCGTTTACGGCGCAGCGCTAGGATTCAGCTGTCTTATTCACTCGGCGAGGTATTTGCCAGGTTGTTTGCAATCAAGGTAGACAACTGTGGCAATACCGTTTGTGCCTGATTCATGGGCACGTGTACGGCAACCAAGCGTTCGCGGCCCAAGCTAAACCACACGCTGGTTGATCCAGCCGAAAGCGTCGGCTCGTCGAACCACACTACTTCACCGATCTGGGTGACATTTTGTCCGGCTTCATAAGACTCCGGCATCTCCACGCCACAGAGCAGTGAAACCACGTCACCGTCGTCAGCAGCTGAGCTATCCGACGCCCACACCACCGTGTGCCCCAAATCAATATCTGCATGTTCTTCGGAGTTAATGCGATTGCGCCCAGCAATTTCATTCGGCAAAGCAGCTTCTAGCGCTCGGCAGCGCTCATCGTGTTCCGGAGCTGCCATCTGGGCAAGAGGGACGGGGTTTGGTTCAGGAGCAGTCGCGTATTCGTCGTCAGGCTTTAAAGCCTCACTCAAATCTCCTAGTGCGTCCTCATGATCGGGCGACGAAGTTACTGCCACTACCGGGGAGCGGCCGACGGAAAACCAGGTAACTAGGTTGTCGTCGGCGGCGTCGGAAACTGGCAGCCAGGCTATGCCGTCGACCTCAAAGGTAGAGGCCAGCGGGTTGTACTGCGCAGGAACGAAAGTGCCACAGCGCAAAGTAACGCGACTATCGGAAATATCACGCCACACAGCAGCGCCCGCCGGTACTGGTTCGGCGATCTCGGCGCGCACGAGCCCGTCCACGCGGCCGGGCAAGCGATCCATAATCTCGTTGCAAATCGCAGAATCATTATCGGGCAGCTCTGGGTTCGACAAGCTCACCGCGTTGCGCGCCTGCGAATCCTGGAACAACTTACCGGCAATCACGACTGCGAAAATGAGTAGCACCGCCACGGCGAGCGCAATGATCGCTCGACGTCGCCCAGACGCACCAACAGCAATCGGATCAGCACCGGATCCCAACGAGGTGTCGTTTTTTGCGGCACTGTTGGTGGCGCCGGTAGACGCGCTATCCGCGCCAGGGTGGGAATCACTCATAAGCGCCAAGTTTACTAATCTGTGTACAGAGCACGAATCAGCCCGAACCCGATACCGCAAGTTAAACCCAAGGAGTGCCGTCGCACGTGAGCGCAAACTCAGAAGAAACGCCCGCTAGTAGCACTTCGGCTAAAAGTGCCTCGGCTGATTGCACTTTGGCTAATCCCACTCCGGCTAATCCAACGCTGGCGGAGCTAGGCGAACACGCGGTCATCGAACACATTCGCGCAGCGGCACCTTCGAGCCGAAACGGCGATGATGCTGCAGTAATTGCAATGACTACGCCAAACGCACGGTTTGTGGCTTCGACCGACATGCTGGTGGAAAATCGCCATTTCACTTTTGACTGGTCTGAGCCAGAACACATCGGCGCCAAAGCAGCGATCCAGAATTTCGCTGATATCGAAGCCATGGGTGCCCGGCCTACGGCATTGCTATTTGGTATTGCGGCGCCTCCGGAGACTCCAGTAGAGATCATCGCTGGAATCGCGCGTGGATTGTGGGAACAGGGCAGTCAGTGTCCAGCCGAATTGGTCGGTGGCGATGTAGCACGAGCCGATGCTGTGATGCTGTCGATTACGGCGATGGGGGAGCTGGGCGGACCGGTACCACCCTTGCGCCGCAGTGGTGCGCGGCCCGGCGACATTGTTATTGCCAGTGGCACGATCGGTTATTCGGCAGCTGGGCTCGCTTTGCTGGAGCACTACGGCGCACCGGGGCAGGTGCCGGAGCGTTTCACGCCGTTAGTACAGCGCCATCTGGTACCAGAGTTTGAATACGGCCGAGGTGCGATTGCTCGTGCTGCTGGGGCTTCCTCGCTGACAGATATTTCTGATGGCCTTGCTATCGACGCCGCCGAAATCGCAGCAGCAAGTGGCGTAGTCATTGATCTAGATCCGGAAGCAATCGCTGCCGATGAGCTGCTGCTCGAAGCCGCTGAACACCTAGGCGTTGATGCAAAAGTATGGGTGCTCAACGGCGGGGAAGACCATGTGTTGCTGGGTACGACGAATGGTCAACCCCCAACTGGGTTTAGGAAGCTGGGGCGCGTGACGAAGTCGGCTGCGCATCCCGGGGAGTATTCCGCGACCGCAGCATTGAAAGCCGGTTGCATCACGATTGCGGGTACCCCGGTTGCAACGTCGTCGGCGTGGGTAGCGTTTTAGGATCCACCGAAGAAGGATGACATCGACCATGAACGCACACGAACCTCACCACCCGCCAGGATCCGCAGGAGACAGCTCCGCTTTACCTGTCGAACCTGGTTGGGCTAAAGCCCTGGCGCCTGTCGCTGATGATATTCACCGCATGGGTGATTTCCTCCGCGAGGAAAATGCTGCCGGCCGCGGTTATCTGCCAGCGGGCAAAAACGTGTTGCGGGCCTTTACCTACCCGTTTGACCAGGTAAAAGTGCTGATTATTGGGCAAGACCCCTATCCCACACCAGGACATGCGGTCGGTTTGAGCTTTTCCGTAGCTGCCGACGTTTCTCCTGTTCCGCGCTCGCTGAAAAACATTTTCACCGAACTGGAATCCGATCTAAATGTTGCTCGGCCGAAAAATGGCGACTTAAGTCCGTGGTGCGTGCAAGGCGTTGCCTTATTTAATCGAGTGCTTACCGTGCAGCCAGGAAAAGCCGCATCCCATCGCAGGCGAGGTTGGGAAAAAGTCACCGATCACGCCATCACCGCATTGGTAGAACGCAACCAACCACTTGTCGCCATCCTGTGGGGCAAAGACGCCCAATCGATGCAACCGCTGTTGCGTGACGTACCCTGCATCTGTTCGCCACATCCATCCCCGCTATCAGCGTCGCGAGGCTTCTTCGGATCACGCCCGTTTTCCCGCGCGAACGAAGCACTGCAAGCCATGGGAGCAGAGCCAATCAACTGGGCTCTATAACGCCGGGTAGCTTTAGCCGCCGTTGTCCCGTGGACTACAATCTTTGCCCATGACTGCACACCGCCCTCCTGCCGTAATCGACGGCGCCCTGCTGCTGCAGTGGATGCGCAGGAGTGTGTCGGTTTTGCAGCAACGCCGGGAAGAAATCAATGAGCTCAACGTCTTTCCCGTCGCCGACTCCGATACCGGATCGAACATGCTGGCTACGCTGCAATCAGCGCTGGCCAAAGCGGAGGAAGCTCATGACGCAGGCCAGGCTAGCGCTGGCGACAGCAACTCCTCCCGGGCCAATGTCGTCGAAGTTGCCGCTGCCTTGGCTTCTGGTGCGGTGACCGGCTCGCGTGGAAATTCTGGCACCGTATTGTCTCAGGTGTTTCGCGCCTTGGCGGAATCTGTACAGAATCCAGGTATCACGGCGGAAGATATTGCTGCGGCTTTGCGGTTGGCGGTACGCCACGTTGACGCTGCGATTGCCGATCCCGTCGAAGGCACGATTCTGACGGTGCTGCGCCATGCGGCCAGCGCTGCTTCCGAGGCTGTAGAGGAATCCAGCCAAACCCAAGACGAGCACCTGTTACACATGCTCACTCAAACCGCCGATGCCGCACGCACCGCCCTCGAGCACACCCCCTCCCAGCTGCCCGCGTTGCGCAAGGCAGGCGTGGTTGATGCAGGTGGCGCGGGACTGGTGTTGCTTCTCGACGCACTGGTCGACGAAGTCTCCGGCGCCGAATCCGTGGCTGTTGATCTCCATGTCGCGCAAGCCTCGCCGATGGAAAACGAGCTCGAGGTCATGTATTTGATCGAGCTTGCCGACGATTACAGCGCCGAGCAGCTCAAAGAGGCCCTGCAACCACTGGGTAATTCACTCATTGTTGCTGGCCAGGATCAGAAAAACTACCGGGTACATATCCACTCTGTGGATGCCGGCGCGGTTATTGAGACCTCACTGCCATTCGGCACTTTGCGCGATATTCGCATTGAAGTGCTTTTCGATGAACCAACACAGCGTGATGACCGCACCCGCCTCGTCGTTGCAATGGCACCCGAAGGAGACCTCGCCGGGTTGTTTAGCTCCGCCGGGGCGAAGGTGATTTCGCCAAACCCAGCGGTGGATGTTATCGACCACTTGATCCGCGAACTAGCTGCACAACCGCCGAATATGGAAGTGCTGTTCCTGCCTAATGGCTTGTTGCCACAACGCAATCTGGTGCAGTTGGAGTTGGCTGCGCAGGCAGGAGGTCATTCGCTTACTATCGTGCCAACTGCGTCGTTAGCTAATGGAGTAGCCGCCATGGCCGTCCACGACGCTAGCCGCCCGCTAGCTGTGGATGCCTACGCGATGAGCGAGGCAGCAACCGGCATGCGCACCGCCTACTTAGAGCGCGCCACCAAAGCCGGGCTCACCCAAGCCGGACCGTGCGCGGCAGGCGACGTACTGGTGACCATCGGCAAAGACATCATCGCCATCGCCGACACCATCGAATCCGCCGTAATCACATGTACAGATCTGATGCTCGCGCCGGGCGGGGAGATGATTACCGTGTTGCTTGGCGACGGAGTAGCTCCTGAAGTTGCACTTCTGCTTCGCAACCATGTGGCGCAGCTTGACCGAGAAATCGACTGCGTGGCGTACTCTGGCAACGGCATGCGCGAGCTGATTCAAATCGGCGTGGAATAACCAGTGGGGAGTAAACAAGCCCGTGGCAAGTAGTCAGGCAAGTAGTCAGAGCTATCGATCCTCACTGCGGCCGTGGCTGCCAACCAATGACTATGACCTAAACCTTGATCGAATCATCGGCCTGCGGCGTGCCGATGAAGTAGCCGACCAGCTGGGTATCGTAACCGTTGGTCAATTCTTGCATTACCTGCCGAAACGCTATCAATCGCGCAGCTTCGGCTTACAAGCGGTTACTACAGCAGAACTCGGTGAAGCCATCGTTGCCCGCGCGCGGATTGAAGAAGTGGGTTACCTGCGCGGCAAATACGACAAAAACAAACCAATCCGGGTGCGCATCACCGACGGGCGGATCAGCATCTGGGGCACGATCTTCGGCAACTTCTTTATCGATAGTCACCTGCATACCGGTACCGAAGTCTGGGCAATCGGTACCCTGGACTATTACGGCGATACCCCGCAGCTAAAGAACATGGATTTAGTGCTGCTCGATGGCTCGGGTAAGCCCACCATCGGTACCGGAGCACTGGGCAAAATGGCGCGCCGGGTGGACGGGGAATTCGATCTTCAGGAATTGCTGAATCGTGATGCCGTGCCGATTTATCGGGGCGCAAAGAAGTTGCCTGCATTGGTGATCGCAGGGTTGATGTATCGCGTGTTGCATTGGTTGCCAGAGTTTCCAGATCCTTTGGCAGGCGCAACCCAGCTTCCAGCCGAAGCAGCGATGGACCTTAATACTGCCATTCGACAGATTCATTTCCCGGATTCACCGGAGCGACTACAACAGGCACGCCAACGTCTGGCCTATAACGAAGCGCTACGGATGCAATTATTAGCTGCGCGAAGACGTCGGGCACATCAACTTCGACTGGCGCCAGTCTGCCCAGCCAACCCAGAACCGTGGGGAGAAGGACAACTCCAACTACCCACACGACGCTTTGTTCAGCACCTACCGTTTGAATTAACCACCGGACAGGAAGACGTCATCGCCCAGATCAGCAGTGATCTGGGAGCGGCGACTCCGATGAACCGGCTACTACAAGGTGAAGTGGGCTCCGGTAAAACCGTGATCGCAGTTCACGCCATGTTGCAGGTTGCTGAAAATGACAAACAATCCGTGCTGTTGGCTCCTACCGAAGTACTGGCCGCTCAGCATGCAAGATCAATTCAAAAGATGCTTGATAGTGCAGGCATTGACGTACAGGTGACGTTGTTAACTGGCTCCTTGAACACAGCCCAACGTCGACAGGCTCTACTGGATGTGGTTTCTGGATCGGCGAGCATCATTGTGGGTACGCATGCGTTGTTTAGCGAAGGCGTGGAGTTTTTCGATCTGGCGTTGGTAGTTATCGACGAGCAGCATCGCTTTGGTGTGCAACAGCGTGATTTGTTGCGCGAGCGTTCTCGCGGTGAAACCTACCCCCACATGCTGGTGATGACGGCAACACCGATCCCGCGGACCATTGCGATGTCTCTGTTTGGCGATATGGAGATCTCTACGCTGACGGAAACCCCTGCAGGCCGCCAAGAAGTACAAAGCTTCGTGGTGGGCACTATCGACCAACCAGCGTGGGAATATCGCGCGTGGCAACGCATCGCTGAAGAACTCGACGCTGGCGGCCGGGCGTTTATCGTCGCACCAAAAATTGCTTCCACCGCGCCCGATGATGAATCCGTCGAGAGCCTCAGCGCCGTCGTCGCAAAGCAATTACCGAACGCACGGGTGGCAATTGCACATGGTCAGTTGCCGGGGGTGGAAAAAGACGCAGCAATGCGCGCCTTTGCTACCGGGGAGTGCAATGTGCTGCTGGCGACAACCGTCATCGAAGTGGGCGTGGATGTGCCAGAAGCGACCGTGATGATGATTCGTGCGGCGGAGAGTTTCGGGCTGTCGCAGCTGCACCAGTTACGCGGACGTATCGGACGTGGCACCAAGCACGGTATTTGTTTTCTGTGTACGCGCACGACTCCGGAGTCCCTGGAGCGCCGGCGTCTGGAAAAACTCGCACAGGTCAACGATGGTTTCCAGGTAGCGGAGCTCGACCTTGCCACCCGCGATATCGGCAACCTGCTCGGCGTGGATCAATCAGGGCACAGCAATTATTTCCAGCACCTCGATTTCCTGCGCGACGCCGCGTTGATCGAGCACGCCCGCGACCATGCTGAGCAATTATTGCTTCACGACGAACGCCTCGCCGCACACCTCACCGCAGATATCACGGAGGCGGAAGCGGAGTACTTGGATCGTCATTAGGATGTGATGACATGAGAATTATTGCTGGTACTGCGCGCGGGCGAAAACTAGTAGTTCCGGATGGAAAGAACACACGCCCCACGTCGGATCGAGCGAAAGAAGCGATCTTTTCCTCCTGGTCATCGCGATTTGGCATCGAAGGCACCAGAGTTTTAGATCTCTTTGCGGGCAGTGGTGCATTGGGGCTTGAAGCTGCCTCGCGGGGAGCAGACTTCGTGGTTCTGGTGGAAAATAATCCCAAAGCTGCCGCTGCTATCGGCAAGAATATTGCCACCGTAGGCCATCCTCGGGTGCAGCTTCAAGAGATGAAAGTCTCCTCCTACTTAGCTGGTGAGCCTCCGATGGCGAAATTCGATCGAGTGATCGCGGATCCGCCGTATGAACTCTCGGGTGATGCGGTAACAGAGATCGCCGAAGCTTTGATTCCATTCTTGGAACCAGACGCAGTGGTGACTTTCGAACGTCACCGCGATGATGAAGAAACCCAGTGGCCAGCAGGCTATGAGGTACTAGAGCAAAAGCTCAAGCGCCGGATTCACGGGATCGCGCGGTTTGATACGGCGATTTATGTGGGCGAGGAGGCTTAAACAGCGATGACTCCGCCAATCATGACCGCTGTGGCCACCGAAAGGCCCACGCACGCCTGCTGCCCAGGTTCCTACGATCCAGCAACCCTAGGACACATCGACATCATCGCTCGGGCGGCACAAATCTTTGACAAAGTTACGGTGCTGGTGACCTATAACCCCAATAAAAATGGGTTGTTTACCCCCAATGAGCGAGTGGAATTGATCCAGGAATCGCTGGCGGAACTAGAAAGCCAGGCCGATGCACCAGCCGTCGACGAGGCCAACGCCACCACACCTACCACGAATCTAGACCGCATCGAGGTTGTCACCTTCACCGGATTGCTGGTCGATTGGGCTGCAGAAAATGGGGTAGGAGCGCTAGTTAAGGGGCTGCGCTCCCAGGCTGATTACCAATATGAAGTGCCAATGGCACAGATGAACCGTCGTATGACCGGTGTGGAAACCGTCTTCCTCGAAGCTGATCCACGTTATGGACATGTCTCTTCGTCGTTGATGAAAGAAGTGGTGCGCTTCGGCGGTAGTGTCACAGGCTTGGTTCCGCGCGTCGTCGAGCAAGCACTCAACGAACGACTCCGGTAGCAATCGATAACAGTTCGATTGCTATTTAGTGTGCTTGTAGCGTCGTTCGCACCGCGTTCGGCGCGTCGTTGCCCACGCGTACCGCAATATGCTGGCATGCTGGGAACATGTACCGCGTCTTTGAATCCTTAAATGAGCTAGTTCAGACTGTTGAAGAAGCCTACGGCGTGCCAATGACTGCGAATTGTATGGTGCCACGCCGCGAGGTCTTGGTGTTGCTTGACGAGCTACGCGAAGCTTTGCCACCAGAGCTTGACGACGCCCAAGATGTGCTTGACCAGCGTGATGAGATCGTCAACGAGGCACGCGATACCGCTGCCGCGTCTATCGCCGACGCTGAAGCCGAAGCTGCGCGGATCCTGGAAGAAGCCCAGGCACGTGCGGATCACATGGTCACTGACGCTCAGGATCGGGCACACGGTTTGGTAGCTGCAGCTGAGGATGAGTCCGCCCGGATGCGGGACGCTGCTGACCGCGAGTACCGTCAGATCACAGAACGCGCCGCTGCTGAAGCTGATCGACTGGTGGCTGAAGGCAACGCTGCTTACGAGCGCTCTGTCCAAGAAGGTCTGCAAGAACAGCACCGCTTGGTCGATGAATCCACTGTGGTGCGCGAGGCTGAAAAGGAAGCCCGCCGTCTGGTCGACGAAGCTCACGCCGATTCCAGCCGCTTGCGTGGTGAATGTGATTCCTATGTTGATGGCAAGCTCGCCGAGTTCGAAGAGAGCCTTTCTGCCACCTTGCGCAGCGTCAACCGCGACCGTTCTGCCTTGCGCAAAGGTGCCGGTGCAGTAGGACCTCGTGGCGATATGCGTGGTGAGTTGCGCGGTGACAGCCGTGGCGACGTGCGCGGGGAGGTACGCGGCGATGCTCGTGGTGGTTCGCGTGGCGAACGACGCGACTACGGTGACCGCCGCTACGACCGGTAGCTCTCCGAGCTAGCTGCGAACAGCAGTACGGTTTTTTTAGATCATGGTGGAGCCAACCATTTGCTAAAGGCGCTAGAATGGCGCCATCATGACTGATTCATCACCATTCGTTTTGCGCGTAGCTGATGTGCTACGCGAATCCACCGCACAACCTTTCCGCTCTGTTGGAGCTGCACCAATGCGTATTGGTGCAGAGATGATTGCCGTCCAACCGGGCAGCGAGGTTACTATCGATGGTTATCTAACCCCGCTGGGCACCGGCGTCTTGGTGGACGCTGATGTACAGGCGGAGTTGGAAGGCCAGTGCAGTAGGTGCCTAGCGACGTTAAACGATGAACTAGACATTCATATTTCTGCAGTATTTTCGGATGATCCGAATTTCATCACAAATAAAGATGCCGAAGACGACGAGGGGGAGGCAGCAGATAATGCTGACGACGTGGGCACGATTACCGAAGACACAGTCGATATCACTCAAGCGGTGATCGACGAAGCGGTACTAAGTCTGCCGTTTAATCCAACGTGTGAAAACACGATGGGCACCGATTGCACCGAATCCGGATCGGATGTCCCTGCACCAGATGGGATTTCGGGCGAGGAAACCCGCATGGATCCCCGCTGGGCAGCTCTGGCCGAAAAATTCGGCAAGGATTCTTAACACAACCATTATGTGAAATAAGGGGAGAAATGGTTCAAAAGAAGCGGCTAATCGGCGAAGAAGCACGCACTGAAGCTTTCGCCAAGGTGGATCAGCAGCGCATCAACGAAATCTTTGGCATTACCTTCGACGAGGAATTGCTGAAACTTGCGCTTACCCACCGCAGCTTCGCAAATGAAAATGGGGGGCTAACCAATAACGAACGGTTGGAATTTCTCGGCGACGCAGTACTAGACCTAGTAGTCGCTGAAGAACTGTATTTGCGGTATCCGAGAGTTACCGAACAGCAAATCTCTCGGTTGCGTGCTGCAGTAGTAAATATGTACGCATTAGCGGAATTGGCTCGGGAATTGCAGCTTGGCCAGTATGTTTTCCTAGGCCACGGCGAAATCATCAACGGTGGGAATAATAAGCACTCCATTTTGGCCGATACCGTTGAAGCACTTTTAGGGGCGATGTACCTGCAGTATGGTTTCGAACAATCGAAAGAAACGATCCTGCGCCTGTTCGACAGCACCATTTCCAATGCATCTAGCGAACCACGCACCAAAGACTGGAAGACCGCTTTGGCTGAACGCGCAGCGCTGCTAAAGATCACCGACCTGGTGTATCAAGTAGCCAAGGAAGGTCCGGAACACGATCTGACCTTCTACATCACCTTGTCTGTAGAAGGCCAAGTGCTGGGCCAGGGTGTAGGAAAAACCAAGAAAGCAGCTGAGATGTTTGCTGCTCAACAGGCCTTTGAGGCACTAGCGACTAGAGTCTAAAAGCACATGCCTGAATTACCGGAAGTGGAAACTATCCGCCTAGGGCTAGATTCCTATGTTGCTGGCACCACTATCGATAGAGTGCATCATGTCCATGATCGCGCTATCCGACGCCAAGAGTTGGTAGATTTTGGTGCTAGCGAAGCGCCGGTAAATTCGGCAGCGCCGGCACAAACGCCGCAATCCATATTTACGAATCTGGTAGAAGGCCGCGAAATCACTGGCACAGCGCGCCGAGGGAAGTTCCTTTGGCTCACTCTGGCCGGACAGCCCGAATTGGCGTTAGCGGTACACCTGGGTATGAGTGGCCAACTACGAGTGGCCACCCCAGAGACCACCACCACGATGGCTACCAAGCACACACGAGCCATCTTTGAGCTGACCAATCAGGTGGATCAGCAGCCACTGACGCTCTATTTCCAAGATCAACGCACCTTCGGGTGGCTACTGGCTGCACCGATGGTGCACTCTCACGGTTTGCTGGTGCCGTCGATAGCTAAACACATCGCCCCAGATTTATTAGAGCCGCACCTTGAGCTCGCAGAGCTGGCCGAAAAGATCCGCAAAAAGCGCAGCAGTATTAAGCGTGTGCTGTTGGATCAATCTGTTGTTAGCGGCATTGGCAATATCTACTGCGACGAAATGCTCTTCCGCGCGGGTCTTCCCGGCGAAACCTTGGCGAATCAGCTGTCAATCGAGGCCATTATTCAGCTACTCGAACACGGCCAGGAAGTGCTTACCGAAGCGATTGCCGCCGGGGGTACTAGTTTCGACGAGCTGTATGTCAACGTCATGGGTGATAGTGGATATTTCGCCCTTAACCTCAATGTTTATGGCCGGGAAGGCAAGCCCTGCAAGAGGTGCGATACCCCCATTGCAAGGCAACGCTGGGGTAACCGAAGCAGTTATTTCTGTCCACTGTGCCAGCAAGGATAAGCTATCGCTATGACCTGGATGGACAACGCTGCGGACGTGATCAATAAACTGATCGAACCGTACTGGATTTTCATGATTTTCCTGCTGGTCGGAGCAGGTATTTACTTCGGTTTCCGCACGCTGGTTGTCCAGGTGCGATATGTCCCAGAAATGTTCCGCGCAATCAAGGAGAAACCATCAGATGTTTCCCCTGGTGTGAAGGGCATTTCGGCCTTCAAAGCCTTCACGATTTCTGCCGCCTCACGCGTGGGTACCGGCAACGTCGCCGGCGTCGCGGTGGCGATCACTACCGGCGGCCCTGGTGCTGTGTTCTGGATGTGGATGCTGGCCATCGTCGGTGGTGCGACCAGCTTCGTAGAATCCACACTGGCACAGCTGTACAAAATCCGTGGTAAGGATTCCTACATTGGTGGCCCGGCTTACTACATCACCCGAGGCCTAGGACCGCGGTGGCGCTGGATGGCTGTCCTTTTCGCATTGGCGATTACCTTCACCTACGGCTTTGTGTTCAATGCGGTGCAGTCGAACTCGATTACGGCCGCAGTTGCGTCGTCGACAGGCAATGACTCCATCGAATCCCGCACCATCATCGGCCTGGTTCTCGCAGCCGTTGCCGGTGTGATCATCTTCGGTGGTGTACAGCGCATTTCGAAGCTCACTCAGGTGATCGTGCCAGTAATGGCCGTGCTGTACATCATCATCGGTCTTGCCGTGCTGATCATGAATGCTTCCCGCGTCCCAGAGATGATCGCGTTGATCTTCGAATATGCCTTCGGTTTCCGCGAGATTGCCGCTGGTGGTTTGGGTACCGAAATCATGATGGGTGCGCGCCGTGGTTTGTTCTCGAACGAAGCAGGTATGGGTTCTACGCCGAATGCGGCAGCAACGGCCTCCGTTTCGCACCCATGCAAGCAGGGTTTGATTCAGACCTTGGGCGTCTACTTCGACACCCTGGTGGTATGTACCATCACCGCCGTCATCATTTTGCTGTCGAACCCCACTTACGGTTCCGGGGCAGAAGGCACTACCTTGACGCAGTCCGCGCTTTCCGCAGAGCTTGGCGCCTGGGCGACCCACGCGGTGACGGTCATCATCTTCTTCCTCGCGTTTTCCTCCATTTTGGGTAACTATTACTACGCAGAGGCAAACGTGCCATTCTTGACGAAGTCTGCCGCAGCTCTGCCAATCGTGCGTGTGCTGGTGGTGCTGTGCGTCGTCGGAGGTGCGATTGGTTCCGTGCCACTGGTATGGGTACTTGCCGACGTATTCTCCGCTGCAATGGCAACTGTGAACATCGTGGCGATTTTGCCACTGGGTGGTGTGGCAGTGGCTTTGCTAAGCAATTACTCGAAGCAAAAGGCACTGGGCATCAATCCGGTATTCCACCGCGATGACCTGCCAAACGTACGTGGTTATGATCGAATTGAGTGCTGGGATGGCAGCGATCCAATGACCGTTCCGGCGCCCGAAGATCAGAAAAAGCGCCAACAAATCGGATTAGCAGCTCATGACTAATAACAATCACGAAGTCCGCGCCAACGACGAAGTACAGGACGGTACTGCCGATGGAGGTGCCGTGCCAGAAGCTCGTCTGGTTGCCTGGGTACACGGCCGCGTGCAAGGCGTTGGGTTTCGCTGGTCTACCAGAGCCCAAGCGCTAGAACTTGGCTTGACTGGATATGCGAAGAACTACCCCGATGGCCGGGTGTTGGTCAAAGCCGAGGGCACTAAGTTGGCTTGCACCGAGCTGTACCGCTGGCTGAAAAGCGACCACACCCCGGGCAATGTGGAAAACGTGGTTGCAGACTTAGTGGATGCCCAGGGCAGCTATACAAACTTCATTTGCAAGTAAGCACGGCGAATTAGTTCGCAATAGAAGTGTGTAAGATACCGGGTTTGTGCACCTAAAATCGCTGACTCTCAAAGGCTTTAAATCCTTTGCGTCTGCGACGACACTGAAATTCGAACCCGGAATCTGTGCCGTCGTCGGCCCAAACGGTTCCGGAAAATCCAACGTCGTAGACGCGTTGGCCTGGGTAATGGGCGAACAAGGTGCGAAGACGCTGCGCGGCGGCAAGATGGAAGATGTCATCTTTGCCGGTACGTCCGGCAGAAAGCCTTTGGGGCGCGCCGAAGTTACACTGACCATCGATAACTCCGATGGCGCATTGCCGATTCAATATCAAGAGGTATCGGTTACCCGCCGGATGTTCCGTGATGGGGCTAGTGAATACGAGATCAATGGCTCGCGCTGCCGGTTGATGGATGTACAAGAGCTGCTGTCTGATTCTGGCATCGGCCGGGAGATGCACATCATCGTAGGCCAAGGTCGTCTTTCGCAGATTTTGGAAGCTCGCCCGGAAGAGCGACGTGCCTTTATTGAAGAAGCTGCTGGCGTATTGAAGCACCGTCGGCGCAAAGAAAAGGCACAGCGGAAACTAACGTCGATGCAGGCGAATCTGGATCGCTTGGAGGACTTAACTGGCGAGCTCAGCCGGCAGTTAAAGCCACTGGCGCGTCAAGCAGAAGCTGCGCGTCGGGCGCAAACCGTGCAAGCCCAGTTACGTGATGCGAAATTGCGGTTAGCGGCAGCCGATTATGTGGAATTGGAAGCGTCGTTAGCGGACGTCAACCAACGTCATCGAGTAGTTGCCGAGCAATTAGAAGCAGCCGAGGCCGATCTAGAAATTGCCCAAGCGCAAGCCGGTGAACTCAGCGACCAGCTCGCAGAAGTAGAACCCAAAGCTGAGCACGCCCGCGAGTTGTGGTTCCAAATTTCGGCGCTCTCGGAACGGATCCAAGCGACCAGCCGAATCGCAGCTGACCGAGCTCAAGCACAAGCATTCGTGCCGTGGTCGGGGCCGGATCCAGATCAGCTCGATGCCAGAGCCGAAGAAGCCCAGGCAGAAGAAGATGAGCTTGCGGCCAACCAAGAACAGGCTGAATCCCGGTTGGAGACGATCCGCGAATCGTTAGCTGAAGCCATTGAGGAAGCCAACGACGCGGAAAAGCGGCATCGAGCACAGCTGCAAGCTATCGCTGATCGCCGGGAGGGGCTGGTGCGGCTCAGTGCTGCTGAAGAGTCCTTAAATGCGCGCTTGCAGTCGGCAGAAGAAGAGGCCGAGCGGCTCGGTGAATTTCGCGCTGAAGCCACCGAGCGTCGCGACGAAGCTGAAGCGATTGTGGAAGAAGCCGCCGAGGCTTTGGCAGAAAATGAATTGGTACTGCCGGAGCTAACTGAAAACTTTGCGCAGGCAGAAGCCGAGCAGCAGGCAGCAGCCAAGCGAGTCGCACGGTTACGGGAACAACAACGCGAGCTAGATCGAGAAATCGCCCGGCAAAGTGCGCGTATTGAAGCACTCGAAGCAACCCGCACTGCAGCGCAGTCTGATGGTGCTGGTTGGCTGCAACAGAAATATGACTTTGCTGCCTTGGCGGAGCAACTACAAGTAGCCCAGCAGTGGCGTGGTGCTATTGCTGCGGCATTGGGGCCGTTAAGTACAGCCGTAGTGGCGACGAAAGAAGTCGGGACTGCGACCGCTGCGACTTCGTTGGCCGAAGCAGATGCCGGTAATGCTGTCATCGTTGATCCGAAACTGGTTTCCGGGTGGCGGTTAGATGCGCAACTGCCGGCGGGGTGCCAGTGGGCGTTGGATGCACTGAACTGCGGTAAGTCGGAACAGAGCACTGCAGACCAAGCCAAAGAATCCGAATTGCCATTGGGTGTCGTCGCTGTACTCGTCGATGTGGTGTTGGCTGATTCCCCTGAGACTGCTCAAACGGTAGTAACCAACGATCAACGGCTGCGCGCAGCCACGGCTGACGGCACGCTATACGGTGCCGGCTGGATTGCCACCACAGCCAGAACGACCGCGCAACAAAACCCGGTGGCACTTACCGGTGCGATTGAACAAGCCACCATTGCCCGCGATGAAGCCACCGCGAAATTGGAAGACTTGCAAGGCACGGTTGCCGGTGCCGTCAGCGCTGAAGAGGATAGCCGTACCGCCGTGGCGAGTGCCCGTGCTGCATTGCGGGAAAAGCAGCACGAGATCACCGTTTATTGCAATAATCTCTCGCGGGCGCAGACGGATTTGGCTGCGGTGGTAGAAGGCTCGTCGCGCTCTGAGGAACGCTTGGCAACGTCATTAAAGCGCGTCGACAAGCTGCGGCAAGAACTTCACGACGTGCAACAGCGCCTCACGCTGGCCGAAGACGAAGTGCCTGAAGATCACGAACCCTCCACTGAACAACGCGATCGTGCGGCAGAGACCCTTGCGCAGGTGCGAGCGATGGAAACCGAGGCGCGTCTGGCGCTGCGTACCGCCGAAGAACGATTCCAGGCGGTGCGGGGTAAGGCCGAGCGGCTGCGTCGTCAAGCGCAAATGCAGCGTCAAGCGCAGGCGCATCATCAGCAGGCGCAGGCACGCAAGGAACGGGTGCGATTGTTGTCGACTACCGTTTCGGAGCTTGCCGACGGTCTGCATGGGCGTGCCGAAATTGTCGCTCACGCAACAGCAGCTAAGCGAGAAGAGCTGGATAGTCAGCGCAAACAGCTCTCGGCTGCGCTGCAGCAGGCGCAACAACAGTCACAGCAGGCACAGGCGCGTACGAAAACGCTGGCCGAAGCAGTGCATAACAATGACATCGCTAAAGCCGAGGCCAATGTACGACTAGGCCAAGCTCAAGAGCACATCACTACGCAGCTGGGCATTGCCATTGAGGATCTGTTGGCTAGCTACCACCCCGACCACCCAATGCCTGACGGAGAGCCCTTCGACCGCGCTGCAGTGGAGAAAACCCGTCGTCAAGCAGAAAAAGACCTGCGCGTGCTAGGCAAAGTCAATCCTCTTGCCTTGGAGGAATACAAGGCGATGGAGGAGCGCTACACGTTCTTGTCCACGCAGCTGGCGGATGTGAAGCAGGCGCGTCAGGATTTATTTGATGTGGTCGCCGAGGTGGATGCCACAATTTTGCAGCTGTTTACCGATGCATGGCGCGATGTGGAAGCGGAGTTTCCGAAGGTATTTGCCACGTTGTTCCCGGGTGGCGAGGGGCGGCTGGTACTTACAGAGCCGGACGATATGCTCACCACTGGTATCGAGGTTGAGGCGCGTCCGCCGGGGAAGAAGGTCAAGCGGCTCTCGCTGCTGTCTGGCGGCGAGAAGTCACTGACCACCCTTGCAATGCTCGTTGCGATCTTCCGCGCCCGGCCGAGCCCGTTCTATGTGCTCGACGAGGTAGAAGCAGCGCTTGACGACGTCAACCTGCGCCGCTTGATCAACCTGCTGCGCCAATTGCGCGAAACCAGCCAGCTAATTGTGATCACACACCAGAAGCCCACCATGGATGAGGCGAATGTACTCTATGGTGTGACTATGGCTGGCGACGGTATTACCCGGGTGATCTCGCAGCGGATGGCGCCTGATAGTGAACGGACTGGTGGCTCCGGTGAGTAGCAGGGCGGTAGGTGCTGATTCCAGCAACTTCGGCGTGTCCAAGGCCAGTATTTATGCCGCCGGGGTGCGACGTACCTTCGGTGACCACGTAGCCGTCGATCACGTAGATCTTGCAATCCCGCGTGGTTCAATTGTGGGGCTGGTTGGCCCCAATGGGTGTGGCAAGACAACGTTGATGCTGATGCTCGCCGGATTGCTCGCCCCGGATCACGGCGAGATCCGCGTCGCCGGGCATGATCTAGCTATCGACGGCGGTGCGGCCCGGGCTGCGATCGGTTGGATGCCCGATAGCGTGGGCATGTGGGAAACCCTGACCGCGCGAGAAATCCTCGCGCACTTTGCGGCGCTATACGACGTGCAGCATGAACTGACCACGCAGGAGGTCAACGAGCGGATCGACAGGCTATTACATGAAGTAGCACTGGAAGAATTTGCCACTAAACGCGTACGCGTACTCTCCCGAGGTCAAAAGCAACGGCTCTCGCTTGCCCGCGCACTGATTCATAATCCACCCGTGTTACTGCTCGACGAGCCGGCTTCGGGCATGGATCCGGAATCACGCTTAGCACTACGGAAAAGTTTGAAAACCCGCGCAGAAGCCGGCACCACGATCTTGGTGAGCTCCCATATCCTGCCCGAGCTCGAACACATCGTCGACGACATCGTGATGATGCGCGCCGGGCGGACTGCGTCCAGCAGCACTGATCTGGCGGGCAGTCGATCCGGATCGGCTGCACTGGATCCGGTGGAACCGCATGAAATGTTTTCTGGCCAGCACACGCATCAGCCAACAACTCTACTGACAGCCACCAATCACCCCTGGATCTTGGCCAGTAGTAACCCTGCGGCGCTGCAGCGCTGGGCGGATGCTAGCAAATTCCGCGACTCAATCCGCCCGATTACCGCTGAATCCGTCCAAGAGATTCGCCAGCTGCCCGGGGTAGCCACGGTGCAGATTTTCACTACGGCGGACGTCGCCCCACAGCTAATCAGCGACGCAGTGGCGCATGGCGTACCAGTAGTGCACTTTTCACGGCAATCCTTAGAATCCCGCTACTTTGGTGGTGCCTGATGCGTGAAATCTATACCGTCTTCCAACTCGAACTAACGCAACGCTTGCGCTCGTCTAAATGGCGCTGGGCACTTGGTCTGTGGCTGGTAGTGCTGCTTGGTCTTGTGGCGTTGCAATTCGGATACGTACAGGCCAATCAGCCGAATATTCCCGGCGTCGAAGAGCCTGATGCCGCCGGTGCGATCGCTGGCTTCAACCTTCTGATTCTGATGCTAGTCGGCTTAGTGATTGCTCCAGCACTCGCAGCTACCGCAATTAATGGCGACCGCCGTGATGGCGTTCTCGCATTAGTGCAGGCCACGCCGGTAAAAGCCCATCAGCTGGTGATTGCGAAGCTATTGGCAGCCTGGTTTGCTTCATTGCTGTTCTTGGTGGTCAGCCTGCCAGTGCTGTTGGGTTTGTTGGCATTCGGTGACATTCGCTGGTGGGATCTCGTGCTGGGGTTGGTAGTCGTCGCACTGGTGTTGCTTGCAGTATGTGTGATGGCGCTGGGGTTCTCCGCGATTGCGGCCGGTCCGGTTGCTTCTACGCTGATGAGCTACTTGGTGCTCGTCGCCGTCCTCATCGGCATTCCGATCGTGGTGCTGATGAGCCTGCCTTTCACCGCAACCAACGAACAACGCCCCGTCGCACAAATCACCGATTATTCCGTAGAGGATTACGGCGCGGTTCCCACCGAGCAGTGGTGCGAGGTTGTCACCCGCGAAGATACCTCCGTACAGCCACACCGCGTGGGGTGGTTGCTCTACGGGCAGCCGTTGTTATTGCTTTCCGACGCGTTGCCCACGGGAAGTTTCGGCGACAGTCCTACCACTTGGGGACGCATGCTGCTGATGCAAGCCAACGCCAAACCACAGGAATCAGACCAACGCGCGTCTACCTGCGAGCAATTGCAACAAGAACTCACTGAAACACCTCGCTCCGTTACTGATAACTTCGGCGTTTGGGGTGACACCGGCAGGGAGCCCAAGTATCAACGCGCAGAAACGACGCCCGGTCGTGGCTGGTTGGCTGCGTTGGCGGTATATCTTGGCGTTGGTTTTACGGGAGCGGTTTTAGCTTGGCGACGGCTGCGCGTGCCATTGCGTCGTCTAGCTAAAGACGATCGAATCGCATAACGGTTTCACTCTGAGCTGCCGGTTACGGGGGCTGCGTTACCATGGCAGCTATGGAAACTAGTTACCTAATTCTGGCTATTGTCATCGCAATCGTGGTTCTGATTGCGATCGTTTTGGCGATTGGATACTCCCGACGAAAGAAAAACACCATTTCTTTCGAGGAAAAGACCGAGCCTGAAGCGCTGACGCAGCTAGAGAAGTCCGGTAACTACCAAGCACAAAGCGGTTTTAATTTCGCTCCGGCACACCGTGACGAGCCGGAAAAGGAAGTGCTACCAGGCCAGCGGTTGGATCGACAGCCACAGCAGGAGCAGCCGCTTCCGCCGGAGCAGGCGCTTCCGCAGGAGCAGCCCCTTGAACAGCAACTGCCAGTAGAACAAGAGCCGCCTGCAGATGTTGAGCCTGAAGCTGTAGAGATTGAAGACACTGCTGACAAGCCTGAAACTCCAGAGTCGGTTGTTATCGAAGGCACCGAAGATGCCAGCCCACAACCGATCGCCGGGGCAACCGAAGCCGAGGTAGCCGAAGCTGCTGCAGAAGCAGAAGGTGTGCCGGAAGCTCCGGCAGCTGCGTTCGAGGAAACTGCAGACCCAACGGAACCTGAAGCAAAAGTTCCCGCGCCGGAACAGCAACCCGAAGCAGAAGCGCAGCCAGCGCCACAGGAAGTGCAGCTGGACGAGATTGAGCCAGCAGAAGGACGCTTGCAGCGCTTGCGCGGTCGGCTGTCGCGTTCGCAATCGGCAATCGGCCAATCAGTGCTCGGCATCTTAGGGGCAGGGGATCTGGATGAAGATGCTTGGGAAGAAATCGAAGACACCTTGATCATGGCCGATCTTGGCGCCGAAACGACGATGACCGTCGTCGAAAAGCTCCGGCACCGGATTGCCAGCGAAGGGGTGGAGTCTGAAGCGCACGCTCGTGCCATGCTGCGTGAGGTGCTAATCGAGGAATGCCAGCCGTCGATGGAGCGCTCTATCCGTGCATTGCCACATGAGGGTAAGCCAGCGGTGATTTTGGTGGTTGGTGTCAACGGCACGGGTAAAACCACCACCACCGGCAAGTTAGCGCGTGTGCTGGTAGCCCAAGGCCACGATGTGGTGCTGGGTGCTGCCGATACCTTCCGTGCAGCTGCAGCCGACCAACTGGAAGCGTGGGGACGTCGTGTAGGTGCTGCCACTGTGCGCGGCAAGGAAGGGGCAGATCCAGCCTCTGTTGCTTTCGACGCGGTGAGCCATGGCATCGAGGTAGGCTCTGATGTGGTGATGATCGATACCGCTGGGCGTCTGCACACCAAAACAGGTTTGATGGATCAGCTGGATAAGATCAAGCGTGTAGTGGAAAAGAAATCCCAGGTAGACGAGGTAATTCTGGTTCTAGACGCCACTGTGGGACAAAACGGTCTGGCGCAGGCGCGTACCTTCCGTGATGTAGTGGACATCACCGGTGTGGCTCTGACCAAGTTGGATGGTACGGCCAAGGGTGGCATCGTCTTCCAGGTGCAGCATGAACTCGGTGTCCCAGTGAAGCTGGTGGGCCTTGGTGAAGGTGCGGATCACTTGGCGCCATTCGAGGTGGAAGGCTTTGTGGATGCGCTACTCGGGGGTAAAAAGTAGCTGAGAGCTAGCTATGAAATGAGTCACAGATTCTTAGTGGATCGGCATGCGTGACCGAATATGAGCGGCAGGTGAATGCACCGCCGCTCTTTTTCGTTTTTGCATCGCTATGTGCGCGTGGATTTAGCGCGGTGAGCTGGGAATTAAGCGTCAACTGGTGGGATGGTGGGGTGCGTCGTGCAAGTTCGATGCACACTGTTCTGAAGTTCGGTGTTCCGAACATTCAAAGCCCGCCGTTGAGAACTCTTGGCCCCAAAATAGGGGTAAAACTTGGCACTAAGGGCGTTATCTCATTTGACGGGATAAAAAATCTCAAAATAGCATTTCCGTTATCGATTGGTTCGCAATGCTTGATAGGGCTTGATTGGTTTTTGTCGAAGACAAGGCATTGGAATGCCGATCGAATCTTCTCGACTATTGCTGTGACTGTCGGTACGAAAACGCAGAGGACAGATCCCCCTGCGTCGCGATAGAACTTCGAGGAGGTCACAAATGGCTACGGGGTATTTGGCCCAAGAGGTAGTTTCTCAACAAGCGGGCAATGCTAGCTGGATGTTGATCTCTGCATCCTTAGTGCTACTCATGACACCAGCGCTAGCCCTGTTTTACGGCGGCATGTCCCGCCAAAAGTCCGTATTGAACATGATGATGATGTCCTTCGGCGCCTTAGGCGTCGTGGCAATCGTCTACGTGCTGTGGGGCTGGTCGATGTCCTACGGATCCCAATCCATCGGCGGACTGTTCGCAAACCCATTTGAACTATTTGGCCTAAAGGATGCGATCTTCGATCCTTCCGGCGAAGAGTTCTTAATCAGCGAAAACGGCTACGCCAACATCATTGACATCGGATTCCAGCTCACCTTCGCTGCTATTTCCGTGGCACTGATCTCTGGTGCATTGGCAGAGCGCGTGAAGTTCGGCACGTGGTTGATCTTCGTCGCACTGTGGGTGACCGTAGTGTACTTCCCACTGGCTCACATGGTCTGGGGTGGTGGCATCCTGGCACACGAAGAATTCGGCTTCGCGTCCTGGATGTTCGGCACCACCGATGGGGAAGCAACCATCGCGCCGATTGACTTCGCAGGCGGCACCGTGGTGCACATCTCTGCAGGTACCGCAGCATTTGTGCTGGCTGTGCTAATCGGCAAACGCAAGGTCTTCCCGTTTGTCGCACACCGGCCGCACAGCCTGCCCCTGGTGATGCTCGGTGCTGCACTGCTGTGGTTCGGTTGGTTCGGTTTCAACGGTGGTTCCGCATTGGGTGCGAACGGTGAAGCTGGTCTGGCCTGGTTGAACACAACGGTGGCAACTGCAGCGGCGATGCTCGGCTGGTTGGCAGTAGAAAAGATTCGCGACGGGCACTCCACCTCACTGGGTGCAGCCTCGGGTGTGGTTGCTGGTCTAGTTACTATTACGCCAGCCGCTGCAGATCTCACCCCAGTTACGGCAATCATCATCGGTGTCATCGGCGGTATTCTCTCCGCGCTAGGTGTCGGCCTGAAATATAAATTCGGTTACGACGATTCGCTTGACGTCGTAGGCGTCCACCTTGTTGCCGCACTCTGGGGCACCGTAGGCGTGGGCTTGCTGGCTACCGATGCAGGTTGGTTCACCGGAGGTGGCACCGACGGACTGAAGCTCTTCATCGTTCAGATCGTGATCGCCGTAGTTGCGATGATTATCTCCGGATTGGGCACGTTGCTGATCGGTTTGTTACTGAAGGTCACCATCGGATGGCGTCCAGAAAACGAAGACGATTACTTGGGCACCGACGTTATTCAGCACGGTGAGTCGGCATACGATACAACCAGCGCATTCTTGCGGTAGAAGTTGCGGAAGAAAAGAGCGATCTCATGAAATTGATTACAGCAATTATCAAGCCAGAAGCGTTCGAAACCGTGCGCGAAGGCCTGGTACAAGCAGGGGTGCGCGGTATGACCGTCACCGAAACCCACGGGTTCGGACAGCAAAAAGGCCACACCGAGGTTTATCGCGGCGCAGAATATGACGTCACGTTTTCCAACAAACTTCGTTTAGAAATTGTGGTGCCTGGCGACGAAGTATCGGAAGTCATCGATGCGCTAGTAAGCTCCGCGCGGACCAACTCTGGTGAAATCGGCGACGGCAAGGTTTGGGTCACCCCAGTAGAAACCATTGTGCGCGTGCGTACTGGCGAGCAAGGAGAATCTGCCGTCTAATAATTTGATCGGCTGGATGGTGCAGATTAGGCAGTGCAAGTTAGGTAGTGCACTAGCATCGTGTAACAATTGTTTGGAAAGCCCGCTTCGGGCTTTTCACCAGTTATGACTAATCTTTAGCAAAATACCTAGCTGATCAATTGGGAGCAGTACGTGTTTGAATCACTGTCCGATCGTCTCACCGGAGCCTTAAAAGGGCTAGGCGGCAAAGGCAAGCTCACCGAGGCTGATATCAATGCCACGGCGCGTGAGATCCGTATGGCGCTTTTGGAAGCAGACGTATCGCTACAGGTGGTTCGCAGCTTCGTAAAGCGTATTAAAGAGCGCGCCAACGAAGTAGTGCAGTCGCAGACCGTTAACCCCGCCAACAAAGTTATCGAGATTGTTAACGAAGAATTGGTGGGCATCCTAGGTGGTGAAACTCGCCGGATTAATCTGGCGAAGAACCCACCAACGGTGATTATGCTGGCTGGTCTGCAGGGTGCTGGTAAAACCACTTTGGCCGGCAAGCTAGCTAAATACCTTTCTGGCCAAGGGCATACTCCTGTATTGGTTGCTTGCGACTTGCAGCGCCCAGGAGCGGTTCAGCAGCTGCAGATCGTGGCAGAAAAAGCTGAAGTACCTTGCTTTGCGCCTTTCGCAGGCACCGCAGTTGATTCCACCCACGAGATGGGAACTTCCGGTGATGATCCAGTTGAGGCAGCACGGCGGGGTATGGCGTATGCCCGCCAGCATCGTCACGACGTAGTGATTGTTGATACCGCGGGTCGCTTAGGTATCGACGAAACTCTGATGCAACAGGCTTCCGATATTCGCGATGCGATTAATCCAGACGAAGTGCTGTTTGTGATCGACTCGATGATTGGTCAAGACGCTGTCGATACCGCCAAGGCGTTCCGTGATGGTGTTGATTTCACCGGCGTGGTCTTGACCAAGCTGGATGGCGACGCCCGTGGTGGTGCCGCACTGTCGATTCGTGAAGTTACCGGCAAGCCAATCTTGTTTGCCTCTACTGGTGAAAAGCTCGAAGACTTCGATGTCTTCCACCCAGACCGCATGGCAAGTCGCATCCTGGGCATGGGTGACCTAAAGACGCTGATGGAAGTGGCGTCGAAAGAAATCGACGAAGAAAAAGCCCAGCGCACCGCACAGAAGATCGGCTCCGGGGAATTGACTCTCGATGACTTCCTCGAGCAGATGATGATGGTGCGCAACATGGGCCCATTAGGCAACATCTTGAAGATGCTGCCCGGCGGTTCCCAAATGGCCGAGATGGCAGACATGGTCGATGAAAAGCAGCTCGACCGCATCCAGGCCATTATTCGCGGCATGACCCCAGCTGAGCGCGAAGATCCAAAGATTTTGAACGCCTCGCGTCGCAAGCGTATTGCCAATGGTTCGGGTGTGACGGTCTCGGACGTGAACCAATTGGTGGAACGCTTCTTTGAAGCTAAGAAGATGATGAGCCACATGGCTGGACGCTTCGGCATGGGTGGTGGCAGTAACCGGCCATCGAACCGCCGCAATAAGAAGGGCAAGGGCAAGAACAAGCGTCGCGGCAAGGCAAACCGCGGACCGACGAAGCCAAAGGCAATGCGCCAAGGCGGTATGCCAGGAATGCCAGGAATGCCTGGAATGCCTGGTGGCGGTATGCCGGGGATGCCAGGTATGCCCGGTGGCGGGATGCCAGGTGGCATGCCGGATCTAGAGGCACTGCAAAAGCAGATGAAGGGACAAATGCCTCCGGGAATGGACGGTATTAACTTCGATGACCTCGACTTCGGAAATCCGAAGCGCTAGCTGCTGCGTAGATAAGGCAGCATCTGGCGTTTCATCGTCTCACTGAGCGTGAGCATGTATTCATCCGTGATGTGGTTGCTGTCCCGATAGACATAAATATTGCCAATCACGGCGGGGCAGCGCCGGCTATCACAGAAGTAGTCAGTGAAATCGAGGCTGAGCGAGCCTGGATATTGTGCAAGCACGCTGTCACCCTCGTTAACCGGGTTAACTACGAGGTCGCGGGAGATGTCACAGCGCGTCGGGCCGTTGCCACCGAAAGCTTTTCGAGTATCTGCTTCAGTGGTATCCATTGTTTCCGGTGCCCGGCTATCTTGCAGGCACGCCGTTGGCGAAAACTGTTCGCCCTCTAGGTTGTAAGCCCACGGATTATCCCTAATACCGATGATCCGAGCACCCATGTCGTCGACAGCGTCCCAGAACTGTTGGTAGCCCTCTGGGGTGTAGTCGAGGATTTCGGATCCAGGGCGTGTCGACGTAGTTACTACCACATCGGGGTTCAAGTCTTCCAAGAAATCGACCAGCGATTCGGTCCACTCCACACAGACTTCACCGACATCCGGGATCGGCGACAGCGTTGCCGGGCAGCCTTGGCGTAGATAAACATGCAGCTGGTAACCGGCGGTTTTTGCGGTCTCGTTTAGTGGCGTAAACCAATGCTCGGAGTGGCTGCCACCCACAAGCACCATCGTTTTCTCGCCATTTGGATCACCATAGATGCATGGGGTCTCGTCGGTACGACGCTTTTCGGTGATGATTTCGTCGGCAGGCTCCCCAGAAAGGCCTATGCAACCGTCGACAGCAGGGCGTGGCCAAAGATCGCGAATGTAATCCGGATTAGGCTTGAACTTCACATCCTGTGGCACATTAATGCCATCGGAGATGGCCAGTGCGCCTGGGTATTCAATCGGATTCAACGTGCCACCGATCGCACCTAGCAAACGGTGCTGTTGGATCGGCTGCATCGCCAACAAAGTGGCAAAAGTTAGCACGCAGAGCACTCCGCCACCGGCACGAAGGCGAGCTTTCGGGGTAGAGCGCAGCTGATCGATCGTATTGCGCCAGACCGGTTCAATGCGGCTGGGTCGGCGACGATGCTGAGCCAGTGGCTGTTCCACGAAACGGTTGGTCAACCAGGCCAGCAGAATCGATACCGCAATGACAGCCGTACCCAGCTGCCAGGAAGGAGGATTCTGATGCCAATAGATCGCTGCTGCAATCAACAACGGCCAATGCCACAAGTACAGGGCATAGGCGATACGGCCGAAAAAGAGCAGCGGCTTCGAGGACAAAAATCGTGCCGTCCAGGTATTACCACCGCCGGCAATGATCACCAGCATCGCACCGATCAGCGGCCAGAGTGCCCAAGGGCCTGGAAATAAAGCAGCGCCGTTCAGAAGCCAACCCGTCGACAGCACCATCGCCAACCCAATAGGAGCAGCGATCCTGCGCCAAATGCCTTTCAGAACCACCTTGGATGTGATCAGCGCGAGCAGTGCGCCAAGCGTGAGCTCCCACAGGCGCGACGCTGTGGAGTAGTAGTTGAAGCTCTGCTCGGTGTTATGCATATAAATCGCACGCCAAAACGATGCGACGGTAAGCAGCACCAGGATGACAGCCATCGTTGGTACCAAGGCAGGTGCGAATTTAGACGCGGAAAAAGGGCGCGAGGTTCCTGGGTCGACAGGGTGGCGGCGACAAGCCCAGGCCACAAGAGTGACTACCAGGATCGCGCCTAAGTAGTACTGCCCCTGTACGGACATGGACCACAAGTGCTGCAAGGGTGAGACTTCGATATCGGCGGCAGCATAGGCAGCGCCTTGCGACGCTAGCTCGTAATTCTGGAAGTACAGTAGCGAGGCCGTTAATTGTGCGGTTAGTTCACTGCCGCGAAGCGACGGCAACACCGTCCACATCGCGAGGGTCACTGTACCCAGAACTAATAGAAGCGCAGGAAGCAAACGACGAATCGTGCGCCAAATCGCCCACCACGGATTGATCGATTGCTTCGGATTGCCGGCATTGCGAATCAGCGCACCGGTGAAGAAGAAACCAGAGAGCAACAAGAAAACATCCACGCCACCGGAAACCGCACCCATATAAACGTGGAACACCACCACTAGCGCGATGGCGATGCCACGTAGGCCGTCTAGGTCATTGCGATACGACGATGGCTTGCCTTGCACACGGGCGCTAGGGGAGGAAGGGGCTGACATAAAGGTGGCAGGGACTCTCTTGTATCTGTTCTTCGTTGCCTGGGTGAGGGGCTGGGCGGGTTACGGAGTAAGTTTCAGAGTGGGTTTCGGGCTTGCTTCTCGGGTTTGTTTCTCGGGTTAGCTTCGGAGCATGGGTGCTTCAAAGACGCACCTAGAATAGTAGAAGACTATGAAACAGCGACAGTTAAGAGGGGCTGTACCGCCTAGTTGGCATCACGTATCCGCGCTGGTATTGTGTTTCAGGTTGCCACCACTGGCAACGCTGCAGAACATTAGAACCGGTTCCGTACCGCCTAATGGTCACCTGCAGTTAAATCAAAGGGCAAAACCGGCCAACACTGTTGATCTGCCTGATCGAGCCAAGTAGCTCGAATTGCAAAGGCCAGCAGTGAAGGTGTCACAAGTATTGTCCGTGACCGACTAGTTAGATTTCGAGGTTTCCATGGCAGTCAAAATTAAGCTGCAGCGCCTAGGTAAGATCCGCACCCCTGAATACCGCATCGTGGTTCAGGATGCACGCACCCGCCGTTCCGGCAAGGTCATCGAGAACATTGGCATCTACCAGCCAAAGTCCGATCCTTCGATCATCAAGATCGACTCCGAGCGTGCACAGCACTGGTTGAAGGTAGGCGCACAGCCAACCGATCCAGTATTGGCACTGCTGAAGATCACCGGCGACTGGCAGAAGTTCAAGGGTCTTCCAGGCGCAGAAGGCACCCTGAAGGTTGCAGAGCCAAAGCCATCCAAGTTGGAACTGTTCAACAAGGCATTGGAAGAGGCAAACAACGCTTCTTCGGCCGAATCTGTTTCCGCAAAGCGTCGTGAAGCTAAGGCTGCTCAGGAAGCTGCAAAGGCTGAAGCCGCAGCTGAGTCTGAAGACGAAGAGTAATTTTCGCTGTTACCCTTTGGGTAGAGCATCATCCACCGCAACTGCTACCAGATCCTGGTATTTAATCCGGCTAATATAGCTGGAAGCAGTAGAGCGGTGGATTTTTTGTATTTCAGCCGGGCACGGGTAGGAAACAGATTCAGTTCAGGTAGCAGGCCTATCCGTTGGAACCAATAGAGAAAGGCAGTAAGTGGCAGATTCGCAGGTGCAAATTGGCCGGGTGATTAAACCTCACGGAGTTCGCGGGGAAGTAGTTGTCGATCCTACAACCGATGATCCCGAGGGACGTTTTGCCAAAGGTGCCACCCTCGAAGGTAGGCAGACGGGCAAAACCACCACCTTGACGATTGCCACTGTTCGCCCACATCAAAGCCGCTTGTTGATTCGCTTCGAGGAGATCGCCGACCGCAACGACGCGGAACGCTTTCGTGGCATGAAGTTTTTTGCTGATCCCGTCTTCGACGACGATGAAAGCTACTACGACCACGAGTTGATTGGTCTTCACGTACTCAATTGTGGGGCGGTCGATTCCGATACTGCGAACGCACGGGCTTATGAAGGTGCTCTGCCGGAACCTGAGGACATCGGCCAGGTGGTCGGTGTGGTGCGCGGTCCGACCCAGCGTCTGTTGGAAGTTCGCACCGAGGATGGCATCGCGATGATCCCATTTGTCGCCGCGATTGTGCCGATCGTGGATCTGGATAACGAAGCTATTGTGATCACCCCGCCCGATGGACTGCTGGAGCTCTAACTCATGCGCATTGATGTAGTCACGATCTTTCCTGAATACCTGGAACCGATGCGCCACGCTCTGTTGGGCAAAGCCATCGAGCAAAATATCCTGCAGGTTGGCGTGCATAACCTGCGCAACTGGGCAACGGGAGTTCATCAGGCCGTTGACGATTCGCCCTACGGTGGTGGCCCAGGCATGGTGATGACTCCTACCGTATGGGGCAATGCGCTTGACGACGTCGCTAGCCGCAACTGTGGTGAGACCGCTGGGCGAGATGCGTCGTTAGCTACGGATTTAACCTCGGCGGTGCCACACAAATTCAAACCGAAAGCGCCAACCGTAGTCGAACCAGCGTCAACAGCGTCCGACTTCGGCGACCGCGCAGCGACTGATGAAAAGCCAGTGTTGATTGTGCCCACACCTGCCGGTGTGCCTTTCACCCAAGCCATGGCGCAGGATTTTGCGAAGGCGCAGCATCTGGTTTTCGCCTGTGGTCGCTACGAAGGCATCGATCAACGTGTGATTGATTATGCTGCAGAAAAGTACGATGTCCACGAAGTCTCCATTGGCGATTACGTTTTAATCGGTGGCGAAGTGGCCGTGCTTGTGATGGCTGAAGCAATCGTGCGGCTGATTCCGGGCGTGCTGGGCAATGCCCAATCGCACATGGAAGATAGCTTTTCCGACGGTCTGCTTGAAGGCCCGTGCTACACCAAGCCACGTGTGTGGCGGGATAGGGAAGTGCCGGCGGTGTTGTTCTCCGGCAACCATGGGAAGGTGGCTCGCTGGCGACGCGATCAGTCTTTGCTGCGCACACAACAGCGCCGTCCGGAGCTGCTGGAAGCAGTAGAACTTTCTGCCGAAGACCGCGCCTTGTTGGCGGGCAAGAGAGATCCGGAGAGCTAGAAAGCTCTAAAGATAGAAGCCTTGATCGCCTCGGTGCTAACATGAAGAAACATACACCGTTGTAGGTTTGTAGGTTTTCGTTCTGTTAGGGGTGACAATGCAGTCTCTAGCCACGCAGCCAGGCAATGCAGCTGCGCCACAATCCTCAATTGAAATCACCCGCTGGGTTTTCGATCGAGGTCAAAGGCCAAAAGCTCGTGGTTGGTTCCACTTCTGGGCGTGCCTTGCGTTCCTGATTGCAGGCACTGTGCTCACCACGATGGCGTGGATTTACCGTCCCTGGTGGCAAGCGCTGGGAGTAACGGTCTATGCCGTTGGAGTAGTGGTACTGTTCGGTATCTCGGCTGCCTACCACCGATGGCCTTGGCGGCAAGAACGTACAGTGCAATGGTGGCGCCGAGCAGACCATGCCACTATTTCCTTCTTTATCGCAGCAACCTACACACCACTGTGTTTGGTCGTGCTGTCACCAACCTCGGCAGCCATCATGCTCTCAGTGATTTGGGTAAGTGCGATCGCCAGCATTGTCATGAATTTCGTATGGATCAATCATCCGCGGTGGTTGGCTGTTGCTATCTACCTCACCCTGGGTTGGATGATCGTGCCGCTAGCGCCACAACTGTGGGCTAATGCGGGGCCTGCCGTCGTCTGGCTCATCGTTGCCGGTGGTGTGATCTACTCGATTGGAGCAATCCTCTACGCCACGAAGTGGCCAGGACGAAATGCCAAATACGTGGGCTACCACGAGCATTTTCACGCCGCCACGATTATCGCCGCGATCGTCCACAAGATCGCCGTCTGGCTTGTAGTGCTCTAGGGTGCGATCATTCGGACCGTGATGTTCCGTACGCCGTTTAGTCGCCCCGCGATCATTCGTACTGTTGCGCCGTCGCAAATCATCCGCTGGTGTATTGCTCTGGCTGTGCTGGCCTGGCTGACCACGACCAGTTTTGGCGGAAGCCTCGATTCCTGGGTAGTAGCCAACATCCAGCGTTTCCAGGCTGAACTGGGCAATACGCCGCCAGGGTATCAGGTGATGGATTCACTGATGCACGTCGTTTCCAGTGTGATGCGCCCAGCTGCGCTGATTCCGATTGCATTGCTCGCGGCCACAGCATTAGGAGCTATCCCCTGGATCCGCTGGAGGGCACTGCTAATCCCGCTTTCCATCGGTGGCACTCTGTTAATCACCTATAGCTTGAAGTGGCTGACTGATCGTTCTCGCCCTTTTGATCAGCCCACCACTAATATCTTCGGCTTGCCCGATGCAGCTTTTCCCTCTGCACATGTAGCAATAAGCGCCACGATCGGTTTTGCCCTAGTGCGCAATGCGCTGGGCACCCTGCGACGCCGTACCTATCGGCTGATCCGGTTCCTCACGTTCCTGGTGATCTTCACCGTGGGCTTAAGCCGTATCTGGCTGGAGGCACATTGGTTCACTGATGTTGTCGGCGGGCTCATCGCTGGCCTGATCGGATACCTGAGCGCGATGTATATCCTGGGATTCTTCCGGTATCTTCCGGCTACCTATTAGGGTGGTCAGAATGATTGAATCTCTCATTGCCCGTGAGTTGAACTTGCAGTTGCATCAGGTTCAAGCTGCTGTGAAATTGCTTGACGACGGCAACACTGTGCCTTTCATCGCCAGGTATCGCAAGGAAGCCACTGGTGGATTAGACGATTCACAGCTGCGTACCCTGGAAAGCCGCTTGCAGTACCTGCGGGAATTGGAAGAACGCAAAGCTACCATCCTGGAATCCATCGCCGAACAGGGAAAACTAACCGACGAGCTACGCGCACTAATCGAAGAGTGCGAAACCAAAGCCCGCCTGGAAGACCTGTACTTGCCGTTTAAGAAAAAGCGCAAGACCAAGGCAGATGTGGCTCGCGAAGCTGGCTTGGATGCGCTGGTCGACGAGCTACTCAGCAACCCGGAAGCAGATCCAGAAGCTGTTGCTACCAAATTCCAGACAGAAGGATTTACCGATACCAAGGCTGTGCTCGATGGTGGCCGAGCAATTGTTGTCGACCGAGTAGCTACCGACGCAGACCTCGTTGGTGCGATCCGCGAGCAAGTGTGGCAGCACGGGGAATTAGGATCTGCCGTAATTGAGGGCAAAGAGCAAGAGGGGGCAAAATTCCGGGACTACTTTGAGTTCTCGGAAAGCTTGCAGGATCTACCTAGCCACCGCGTGCTCGCCGTGCTGCGTGGTGAAGCTGAAGGTGTGCTGCACGTCAACATCGCTAGCGGAGACGACGAAACTTACGAAGAGATGATCCGCTCTAGCGACGCGATTGGTGGTGCCTCGAGCCCGTGGATTAACAAGGCTATCCATTTCGCATGGCGAACCAAGCTACAAGTGTCGGCAGCATTGGATGTACGGATGAAGATTAAAGAACGTGCTGAAGACGAAGCAGTTGCTGTTTTTGCGCGCAATCTTCGTGATCTGTTGTTAGCAGCACCAGCTGGCCAACGCGCCACCTTGGGCCTTGATCCGGGATACCGCAATGGTGTGAAGTGTGCGGTAGTCGATAGCACCGGCAAGGTTGTCGATACGGCAATTATTTACCCACATCAACCACAAAACCGCTGGGAGCAAGCGCGCAACGAGCTTGCCACGTTATGTGCGACCCATCGGGTAGAGCTGATCGCCGTGGGCAACGGCACCGCTTCGCGAGAAACCGAAGCTTTGGGACGTGAAGTTGCCCAGTTAATTGGTAAAGCCAGCAACACTGGAGCTAAGCCGACGGTAGTCGTCGTAAGCGAAGCCGGCGCCTCGGTGTATTCGGCTTCAGAAGTGGCGGCAGCAGAATTTCCGACGATGGACGTGAGCTTGCGTGGTGCAGTATCGATTGCGCGCCGCCTGCAGGATCCGTTGGCGGAGCTGGTGAAAATCGAGCCGAAATCCATTGGCGTGGGGCAGTATCAGCACGACGTGTCCCAGACCAAGCTCAATCAGAGCCTCTCGGCAGTAGTCGAAGATGCTGTAAATGCTGTCGGTGTGGAAGTAAATACGGCTTCGGCGTCTTTACTCACCCGCGTGGCCGGAGTTTCCTCGACTATCGCAGACAATATCGTGGCGTACCGCGACGAAAACGGCGCGTTTAGCTCCCGGAAAGAGCTGTTGAAAGTACCACGGCTGGGTCCCAAAGCCTACGAACAATGTGCCGGCTTTATCCGGGTGCGCGAATCCGCAAACCCCTTGGACGCCTCGGCAGTGCATCCGGAGTCTTATACGGTAGTCGATACCATTGCCGCACGTGAAGGGGTGGGCGTGGCAGAACTGATCGGCAATTCGCGGGTACTCAGTCAGATTCAACCCGCAGATTTCGTCGATGATTCAGCTGGCGTAGGTATCCCTACCGTGGTCGATATTTTGGCCGAGCTGGATAAGCCCGGCCGTGATCCACGTCCAGATTTCAAAACCGCACAATTTCAAGAAGGCGTCGAAAAGCTCTCTGATCTGCGTGAAGGCATGATCTTGGAGGGCGTGGTTACCAACGTAGCTGCCTTTGGAGCTTTCGTAGACGTCGGAGTCCACCAAGATGGGCTAGTGCATGTGTCGCAGTTGGCAGATCGGTTTGTCTCTGATCCGCACGAGATTGTGAAATCAGGCCAAGTGGTGAAAGTCCGTGTGCTCGAAGTCGATGAAGCTCGCCACCGCATCAGCCTGTCTCTCAAACTAAATCAGGACAGTGGCCAGGGCGGTAGTAGCCAGAGCAACCAGTCGCGTGCTCGTCGTCAAGCAAAGAACACCCAATCTAAAGGCAAGGGGCAGGCTGCCAAGCATGGTGGCAATAAGCGGAACCGGCGCCAAGCGCAAAGCGGTGGCTCTATGGCCGATGCGCTGCGGCAAGCCGGTTTTGGTTAAGCCATAAATTTCTAGTAGTATCTGCAAAGTTGTATGCCGTCAAACGGTAATGCAGCTTTACTTGTCTCGGGCATGAACCGGCCGAGCGCCCTGCAATGAACACTAGAAACACTATGAAAGCTAGTGGTCAAGGGAAGTGCCGCCAGGGTCCTCTGTCTATATGAAAGTTTTAAGGAAGTTTGTCCATGAATATTCTCGACAAAGTTGATGCAGCGCAGTTGCGCGACGATATCCCAGAATTTCGCGCTGGCGACACCGTAGAAGTACACGTCAAGATCGTTGAAGGTAAGACCGAGCGCGTGCAGGTCTTCAAGGGTGTTGTCATCCGCCGTCAGGGTGGCGGAATCCGCGAGACCTTCACCGTCCGTAAGATCTCCTTCGGTATCGGCGTGGAGCGTACCTTCCCAGTGCACTCGCCAAATATCGACCACATCAAGGTCACCTTCCGTGGCGATGTGCGCCGTGCGAAGCTGTACTACCTGCGTAACCTGCGCGGTAAGGCTGCACGTATTAAGGAACGTCGCTAATTTAAATTCGCGACACCTTTATTTACCCCGGTGCACTGGGGGTTCGAAAAGAACTCCCGGAATTGCACCGGGTTTTTTGTATACACGCCGCCGGGGTTTGCTTTATTTTTAGTTCTTTTCCACCCATCTCAATCGCGTAAGATCGCAGACTATGGCGAAACATTCTCACCGCGATGCAGATTCCCAGCGACACCGCGCGGGCGCTTCTTCGGAAAGCCGGTTCGGCCGGCGTCCCCGGCGTACGGAAGCCGGTAGCGAAGAGCTGGAAAACGAGAATGAGCCACAGTTCGGCGACTTGCGCGAGGAAGAAAAGTCCACCCCGTGGTACATCGAGATCCCGATCATCATTGTGATCGCACTGCTGATCAGCGTTGGTGTGCAGACCTTCATTGGTCGCGTTTATCTCATCCCGTCCGAGTCCATGGAACCTACGCTGCACGGCTGTGAAGGCTGTACCGGCGACCGTATCTGGGTAGATAAAATGACCTACCGCTTTACCGATATTGATGCCGGCGACGTGGTGGTTTTCAACGGCCCGGATTCTTGGGATAGTGCGTTTGTTTCGCAGCAGGCCAGCAGCCCGGTCACCAATGCTTTCCGTACTTTGGGCAGTTGGATTGGAGTAGTCTCGCCGAATGAAAATGCTCTGGTCAAGCGTGTAATTGCCACTGGTGGGCAGACCGTGCAATGTCGCGAAGGAGATCCAGGAGTGCTTGTCGACGGGCGGTTAATCGACAATTCCTACACCCTCCAGCCGCCACAAAACCCAGTTGATCCGCTAACCGGTTCCGAAGCCTGTGGTGGGCCGTACTTTGGCCCCATCCAAGTACCCGAAGACAGCGTGTGGGTGATGGGTGATAACCGGACAAACTCTTTGGATTCGCGCTATCACATTGGCGATCAGTACCAAGGCACGATTCCGGAAGACATGGTGGTAGGCAAAGTGCGCGCCATTATCTTGCCATTTAGTCGCATCGGTGGCGTGGCCGATCCAGACATTCAAGATAACTAGGCCGACCGCTAAACGTGGTCGTTCTTTAACCTGATGGATGTTTCCGCCACTGCGGTACCAAGCGTGTGCCTTGCAGATATTCCCCGGCCGAAGGTTCGGAAGCTGAAAGATCAGCGCACCTTAGAAGTCGCAGCAATCAATGCGGGATTAGGCCCGGTTGCTGGAGTAGACGAAGCAGGCCGGGGCGCCTGCGCCGGCCCGCTAGTAGTTGCCAGCTGTCTCTTGCCTGCGAAGATTATTCCCGCATTAGCAGGACTGACGGATTCGAAGAAGTTGAGCCCACGTCGTCGGCAAGCTCTGGAACCGGAAATTAAGAGACATGCCCTCGCGTGGTCCGTAGTGGTGATTAGTGCTGCGGATATTGATGTGCGCGGCATTCAGTACGCCAACACGGAGGGGATGCGTCGGGCGGTTGCGCAGCTTTATCCGAAACCAGGATTTGTGCTGACAGATGCGCTGCGGATTAGCGGTGTTGCAGCACCTTCGTTGGCTGTCATCGGGGGAGATCTGGAAACCCGGTGTATTGCTGCTGCGAGTGTCTTAGCCAAACAAGCACGTGATCGCATTATGGTTGAGCTAGACAAAAACGCCCCCGGATATGGTTTTGCCCTGCATAAGGGATATGGCACCCGAGATCATTTCAACGCCATAGTGAAATTGGGAGCCAGCGACCATCACCGAATGAGCTATAAAAACGTTCGAGCTGCCCACCAGCTGCACCTTGAAGGGATTTAAATAACCGTGAGTGCCGAGGAATTGGAAAACTACGAGGCTGAAGTTGAGCTGTCACTTTTCAAGGAATACCGCGATGTAGTAAGCCAGTTTTCCTACGTCGTAGAGACCGAGCGACGCTTTTACCTGGCCAATGCGGTGGAGTTAATCCCTCACAACACCGATGGTGAGGTTTATTTCGAGCTACGCATGTCCGATGCATGGGTATGGGACATCTACCGCCCGGCGCGCTTTGTGCGCTATGTGCGTGTGATTACGTTTAAGGACGTCAATATCGAAGAGTTGGATAACCCCGATCTGCGCTTGCCGAATTAGGTTTGAGATAGCCTGAACAGCTGCATTAGCTTTTATCCACACCCACTAATTCATTCACAGACCCGCTTGCGATTGCCGGTTGCGAGCGGGTTTTCGCATGCGTGATCCGTCAGAGTGGTTGCAGACGAGTTTTTCGAAAACGATGAATTAGGGGTGGATCATCTGGTGGGTACCAAAGGAAAAGAACATAACCGGTTTAAAGGCCAGTGTGGCGAAGACCGAGCCATCGAATATCTAAAGGGCTTGGGGTGGACATTATTAGCGAGAAATGTCTACCAAGGCCACCGGGAAATTGATGCGATCTTTGTTGATACCGCTTCTGTGGTGGTCTTCGTGGAGGTCAAGGCACGCAACTCTGTGCGTTATGGTACGGCGTTGGAGGGGATCAGTCACCGTAAACAGAGGCACATCCGATGTGCGGCGGCACAGTGGCTGCGGGAATCAAATCAGAGTTTTCCGGCGATCCGCTTTGATGTGGTGGCTTTGGATTATCCCGATCAGATTACTCATGTACAGGATGCGTTCTAATGGCGATCGGACGAGCATTCGCCGTTGCATTGCACGGCATCGACGGCACAATCGTGGAAGTAGAAGCTGACGTAGGCAATGGTCTGCCCGGGATGCATATCGGTGGCCTAGGAGATGCTGCCGTAGCAGAGGCACGCGAGCGAGTTCGTGCTGGCGCGAAGAACTCGGGATTAGCGTGGCCCGGCAGGAAAATCGTGGTGTCGATGTTGCCCGCCAGCTTGAGGAAGCACGGATCATTCTTTGACGCCGCCATCGTTTTGGCAACTTTGGCTGCCCAGCGACGCGATAATCTGCGTGCAGCAGTAGGTGCTCATTATGGTGAGGCCGAAGGCGATGCGGTGCAACAACGCCTCGCCAATGCTGTGGTTATCGGGGAAGTAGGCCTCGATGGCAGACTACGAAAACTCCGTGGTGTCCTTCCAGCAGTAATGGCGGCAAAGAAGGCCGGATTTCCTGTGGTGGTAGTGCCGGAAGAAAACGCCAGAGAAGCCAACCTAATCGATGGAATACATGTTCTGGGTGCCGGTGACTTAGCGCAGCTGTGGCATTGGGCGATATCGGGAAATGGATTGACGCCTGCCCGTTCAGTGCGGTTTAGCAGGGGAGGATCGGCAGAGCGGGAGGAGGAAATCCAGGCCGATACACCTGATCTGGCAGACATTCGCGGCCAAGAACTAGCGAAGTACGGTCTTGAAGTTGCGGCAGCTGGTGCTCACAACCTGTTCTTTGTAGGTCCTCCAGGCAGTGGCAAAACCATGTTGGCTCGCTGCCTGCCGACGATACTGCCACCTTTGACTTACCGGGATGCTCTAGCGCTTACTGCAATTCGATCCATTACGGAAGACCTAGCTGGCATGAGTGAATTGCCGCTGCATCCTCCGTATGTAGCGCCACACCACAGTGCAACATCTGCGGCACTTATTGGTGGAGGTAATACCGCACGCCCAGGTGCTATCAGCCGAGCCCACGCTGGGGTGTTATTCCTCGATGAAGTAACACTGTTTAAGCCCAATGTGCTGGATAACTTACGTACCCCGCTCGAGACCGGAAAGATTTCATTGCTGCGTAGTAACACCAAGGTGGAATATCCGGCTCGGCCACAGCTAGTAATGGCCGCAAACCCGTGCGCCTGTACTGCGAAGAAACCTGAAGACTGCAATTGCACCCCAGCTATCCGACGGCGACATGCGGCAGCTATATCCGGTCCACTGCGCGACCGGATCGATCTGAATATCGCTGTGGCTGAAACCAATCACGGTGGTCTAACGCCAACCCCTGCATCCGAAGCTGAGACAGGTGGAAGCAGTGGGGCGCCCGATAGTGGAACGTCGGCAGCTACTCAGCAGCGAGTAGTTGAAGCACGCCAACGCGCAGCAGCACGATGGAGCAAACACAACATCGCAGCAACCACTAATGCAGAAGTAGCCGGTACTTTCCTCCGGCGTCACGCTGTTGCAGACGAAGCAGGCATGGCCTACCTCAGCGCACTCTGGCGAGCCGGGGAACTCACCCAACGTGGTGTCGATAGAACTCTCAAAGTCGCCTGGACCATTGCCGACCTCGACGAAATCGATCAACCCAGTATTGACCAAGTAGCCCGCGCAATTGAGCTACACACCTCAGCAAACCAAGTGATGCCCGCATGAACACAGAAACACAGAGCCAAGAAATAAACCGCCAAGAAATAAACCGCCAAGAACAAGCTGCCGCGTACCTCAGCCGAGCAATTGAAGGAACACACCTACATGCCGTCGAACTTATCGACGAAGTAGGAATCATCGAGACGGCGCGCAGGGTGAGCCACAGACAGGGAATTAGTAAAGAGCTGGAGGCCTCAACCGAGAGTCGATATTCGCAATCCAATTGGGCGGAGGATATCAGTCAGGCGCAACAGCTAGGATTTCGGATTATTTGGCCAGGGCATCCGGAGTGGCCGGACAAACTCGGAAGTTTGAACAACCTGGATGAGGCGCATTTCAACGAAGTTGCACCAACTGGATTGTGGGTCGCCGGAGGTTCTTTAGTGGAACTTGTCCGTGATGCGGTAGCCATCGTGGGCACACGCGCTGCTACGAACTACGGCATAAGCGTGACCAGAGACTTGGCAAAAGATCTTGCATCCGACGGTGTCACAATAGTTAGTGGAGCTGCTCTAGGAATCGATACGGTTGCTCACCAAACTGCACTGCAAGAAGGTGGAGCAACCATTGCGGTGATGGCGAATGGGCCTGGCGTGACGTACCCGGCAGCCAATAAGCAGTTATTTGCCCACATTGCGGGAAGTGTGCCGGATCAAGGGGCAGTGATGCAAGGGGGAGTGCCCCAAGGAGTTGTGGTTACTGAATATCCGCCTCAGCAGCGACCCGCTAGACATCGGTTCCTCACTCGCAATCGCTTGGTGGCAGCGCTGAGTGACGTGACAGTACTAGTAGAAGCTGGTTGGCGGTCTGGCGCGCGCAATACTGCGTTATGGGCATCTCGAATGGCGCGCAATGTTGCCGCGGTACCCGGAAATGTGTTTTCCGCGAGTTCTACGGGGTGCCATGATTTGATCCGCAATCATGAAGCCACACTCGTAGTCAACGCCGCCAATGTGCGGGCGCTGTACCAACCGATTGGGGCGGTTGACGAAGACTCGCAACTGGAAATCGATTGGCAGGCCAGCCCGGTGCAAAAACTTAGTCACTCGGAATTGCGGGTTTACGATGCCACCTCCCCGGAGCAAGGCCGTACAGCCGAGGAAATTTCGCAGAATGCTGGCTTGACGCTAGGGCTTACCGTCCACCTGTTGGTGGTGTTAGAACGCGCAGGACTAGTGCAGCGAAATAAGAACTTGTGGCAGCGTTTGCAGGTGTAATTTCAAGATTTATTTCTGAGAAATTACAGCTCTGAACAGGGCTGTTGTGAAAAGTTAGGAAAAATTTTTAAAAAATGTGCGCACAGCCATTGCAATTTGGAAAACACTATGTAAACTAACCAATGCAAGCCTAAAAGAAGTCGAGGTTCGGGCTGGTTCCTCTTCTTCATTTTCTCTTCGCACTTGTGGCGAGTGGTACGAACTACGGGCTGTTTGTCGTCGCAGGGGTCGGCATATAGTGTTCGTGCTACGCACAGGGATAGGGTTTTGCATCATGGGTGAGGCAATGACGGCACCCTCGAGAAGCTCCTCCTCCTCGAGGGTGCCGTCGCCGTATTCTCTGCCTTGACTTGGATTCTGTCGAGGGGTGGGGAAGCACCAAAGGGCAGTGGAGGGGCAGTCAGTATGATTGCCTCATGGCAGGGAATACCAATCCAACAGATTCTGGGGCGCAGGCTGATTCGAAACCGTCTGAGTTCAACCCAGGCGGTATGGTGTTATCCCCAAACCTAGAGGCAGTACTAGGCGATTTCTTGGACTATCAGCGCGATGTTCGGGGACTGTCAGCTGCAACGCTGAAAGCATATCGCTCGGATCTCACGCAACTGCTGAAGAAAATTGTGAATATCAAGCAGTTCACCCAGCCAGTGGTGCGTACCCACTTGGCATCGCTGTATCGCAAAGATGCCTCACGGGCGACGATCAATCGAACAGCTAGTGCGATTCGTCGGTTCTCTGCTTGGGCTTATGACAACGGTTATCTTTCAACTGACTTAAGTGACACGATCACTGTGAAGAAGGGTGGCCGTCACTTGCCGGAAATCATGAGTGCCGAGCAAGTCTCCGAAGCGTTGGAAAAGCTCGATACTGCTCAGGATGCCGATTCAAATGGTGCGAAAAGTATCGTAGCTATCCGAGATAAGGCGATAATTGAGTTGCTTTATGGCAGTGGCCTGCGTGTGGCAGAGCTGTGTAGCTTGAACTTGGAAGATGTCGATCTGTCAGATCGACGATTAACCGTTACTGGTAAAGGAAACAAACAACGCGCGGTGCCGTTCGGTGAAGATGCGACCACAGCCTTACATCGGTGGCTGGATTCTCGTCACGAATTAATCAAAGACGAACTTTCCTCCGAAGATCGCTGCGCATTGTTTCTCGGGGTACGCGGTAAGCGTATCGACCCGCGGCAAGTGCGAAGAATAGTTAATGAAGTCACCGCCGAACTAGGCGAACAGTTGTCTCCGCACAGTCTGCGCCATAGTGCAGCGACTCACATGCTGGAAGCCGGTGCCGATATCCGCGTTGTACAAGAATTCCTCGGTCATAGTTCTCTGGGCACGACACAGATCTATACCCACGTCTCTGCTGATCGATTGCGTGAGATCCACCGACAAGCGCATCCGCGTAGTTGATGTCACACGGGCTTTAATACAATCTCGCGTCTTTCGATTAAATCCAAGGGGTTCAGATAATCTTTGCCACGCAGTGCGCCCCAATGTAAGCCGGTTTCGTTGAATTCTGCAGGCTCTTCCAGGATCCCAATTACTTCGCCTTGGCGAATGGGATCGCCTTTCGCCACAAGAGCTCGTACTGGCTGGTAGGTAGTGCGAATCCCGTCGGCATGCATGATCGAGGTTGATGGCCGGCCTGCAATCACGCCAGCGAAATAGACCTCGCCGTCCGCAGAAGCTGTTATTTCTTGGCCAGCTACAGCTTGTAGATCTACGCCACGGTGTCCGGACTGCCAGCGTTTTTCTGGTGGATCGTAGCCTCGGGTAACCGCCGGTCCTGCGGGAAATTTGTGTGGGATCTTTTGGTTGGTGGCAACTGAGTAATAGTTAATCGCTTCTTCCGGCTCCTCATGTAGGGCAGGAGGGTTAGCTGTTATCGCCACCGCTACGAATAGAACAAAGGTAAGCGCGATTCGGATGAAGCTGGCGCACGAAAAAGCCGATGCTGTTCCGTCGTAAGGCACCATGCGAGATTGAATAGTACGAGGTGTCATACCACCGAGCGTGCAGGGAAACTTAGTGGCAAACGCGACGCGGAGAGCTAACCCAGGCACTATCTGTGGATGAACCGGAGTCTGTGAAAACTCGAACCACAAAAAATCGCTGGAAAACGCGGAATTATCTATTGTCAATGAGAGCAACTAGTAGTAAAGTGTTGCGTTGCAGTATGGCGGGGTAGCTAATCGGAGCCAACGGCTCTTAGAAGTTCACCTAGATCATGCTGTGAAAAATTCGCGCGCTATTGATTCCGGCGGCATCAAACACGGTCTACGTAAAACGTAGCGTTTGATATTGCACGATAGCGCCAGGATGTAGGGAAAACCTGCATATTTCTAACCAAAAGTTGTTCATTCGGAAGATCGAAAGAGAGGAAGGGAAGAAGCCGCAGCCCTAGTCAGGTTGGTCGAGAGAACTTCCCTGAAAATTCCATGGCAGTTGTAACCATGCGTGAACTCCTCGACGCTGGTGTCCACTTCGGACATCAGACCCGTCGTTGGAACCCAAAGATGAAGCGTTACATCTTCACCGAGCGTAACGGCATCTACATCATTGATTTGCAGCAGACGCTTACCTACATTGACGATGCTTTCGAGTTCGTCAAGGAAACCGTCGCTCACGGTGGCAACATCTTGTTCGTTGGTACCAAGAAGCAGGCTCAGGAAGCTGTGCAAAACGAGGCTGAGCGCGTTGGTATGCCTTACGTAAACCACCGCTGGCTAGGTGGCATGCTCACCAACTTCCAGACCGTTTCGAAGCGCCTTTCTCGCTTGAAGGAACTTCAGGCAATGGAAGCTGCAGAAAACGGCTACGAAGGTCGCACCAAGAAGGAAATCTTGATGTTGACTCGCGAGCGCACCAAGCTGGAGCGCACCCTCGGCGGCATTCAGCACATGAGCAAAGTGCCTTCCGCAATCTGGTTGGTTGATACCAACAAGGAGCACATTGCCGTTGCAGAAGCTAAGAAGCTGAACATCCCTGTAGTGGCAATTTTGGACACGAACTGTGATCCAGACGATGTTGACTACCCAATCCCAGGTAATGATGACTCGATCCGTTCGGTCTCTGTCCTGACTCGTGTTGTGTCCACCGCTGTTGAAGAAGGCTTCAAAGCTCGGGCTGAACGCGATGCTGCGGCTGCCCGCCAGGCTGCAGGGGACGAACCAGTAGCGGATGCAGCAGAAGAATCTGCTGCTGAAGATCAGGTCGACGCTGCTGCAAAGATGGATGCTGAGGGTTCAGCTGCAACTCAGACTCCATCGGTTGAGGCGTAATTTCAACCTCGCCAAATACGAAGGAGAATCAAAATGGCAAACTTTTCCGCCGCTGATGTAAAGAAGCTGCGCGAGATGACTGGCGCCGGCATGAAGGCCTGCAAGGATGCCCTTGTAGAGACCGACGGCGACTTCGACAAGGCTGTCGAGATCTTGCGCATCAAGGGTGCAAAGGACGTAGGCAAGCGTGCAGAGCGCACCGCTGCTGAAGGCCTGATCGCCGTATCCGGCCACACCATGGTTGAGGTTAACTCTGAGACCGACTTCGTGGCTAAGAACGGTGAGTTCATCGATTTCGCTAACAAGGTTGCAGAAGCTGCTGCTGCAGTGAAGGCAAACTCTCCAGAAGAGTTGGCTGCTGCAGAGGTTGACGGCAAGGCCGCCGCCGACGCTACCCAGGAGCTATCCGCAAAGATCGGTGAAAAGCTAGAGCTACGTCGCGCAGTAACCCTGGACGGCGACAACATCTCTGTTTACTTGCACCGTCGTGCTGCTGACTTGCCAGCAGGCGTGGGTGTGCTGGTTGCTTACACCGGCGAAGGCGATGCTGCGAAGGAAGCTGCCCACAATGCTGCAATGCAGATTGCTGCACTGAAGGCTGAGTACCTTACTCGCGAGGATGTTCCTGCAGAGCGTGTTGAAAAAGAGCGCGCTGTCTACGAGAAGATCACCCGCGAAGAGGGCAAGCCAGAGCAGGCTATTCCAAAGATCGTGGAAGGTCGCTTGAACGGCTTCTACAAGGACGTCGTGTTGTTGGATCAGCCATCTGTTGCTGACTCCAAGAAGACCGTCGGCCAGCTGATGAAGGACGCTGGCGTGGAGCTCACCGGCTTCGCACGCTTCGAGGTAGGCCAGCACTAATTAGCTCGCTAGCCCGAAATTGAAAACCTACTCTCTTTATTCAAGAGAGTGGGTTCTTTTTTTATCCATCTTTAGCCATGCCTGCACACGGGATGCCATAGAGTTTCCAGGCACGGTAAGATTGGCGCGAGTAACTATCAATAGGTACGCACATGTTTGAGGAGTTTGCGAAAGTGAGCACAACGGATATTCCATCATCGCAGCGATCTGGTTATCGACGGGTGATGTTGAAGCTGGGCGGCGAAATGTTTGGCGGCGGCAACGTTGGTATTGATCCGGATGTGGTGCAAAATGTGGCTCGCCAAATCGCAGAAGTTGCTCGCACCGGGGTGCAGGTTTGCGTAGTTATCGGCGGTGGCAACTTCTTCCGCGGTGCACAACTGCAACAGCGTGGCATGGATCGTGCGCGATCAGACTACATGGGCATGCTCGGCACTGTGATGAACTGCTTGGCTTTGCAGGACTTCCTCGGACAAGAGGGCATCGATTGTCGAGTTCAGACCGCTATCAACATGGCTCAGGTTGCCGAGCCATACTTGCCACTGCGCGCAGACCGCCACCTGGAAAAGGGGCGCGTGGTGATCTTCGGTGCCGGTATGGGTATGCCGTATTTCTCCACCGATACCACCGCTGCACAGCGCGCCTTGGAGATTGGTTGCGACGTTTTGCTGATGGCCAAGGCCGTCGACGGCGTGTACTCCGCGGATCCTCGGGTAGATGAGAATGCTGAGCTTTTCGACGAAATTACGCACCGCGAAGCGATCGAACGTGGCCTGAAAGTCGCGGACGCCACTGCATTTTCTCTCTGCATGGATAACGATATGCCAATCTTGGTATTCAACCTGCTTACCGAGGGCAATATTGCGCGTGCCGTTGCGGGTGAAAAAATCGGCACCCTGGTGCACAGCTAAGGGCAACACCAAAAGCTCTAGCTAAGCTGCCCGCAGCTAAGCTCCCTCCAGAAAAACTTCCGCAGTTCGAAAATTAAAGGAACGGATAAAACTTTTATGATTGATGAAACGCTATTCGATGCAGAAGAAAAGATGACTGCATCCGTGGATTACTGTCGCGAGGATCTGACCACGATCCGAACTGGTCGCGCTAACCCTTCGATGTTCAACGGTGTTATGGCCGAGTACTACGGAGTGCCTACTCCGATTACCCAGATGGCAACCATTTCGGTGCCAGAGCCACGCATGCTACTGATTAAGCCTTACGAGCGCTCGGTGATGGGTGAGATCGAAAACGCTATCCGCAATTCCGACCTCGGCGTTAACCCAACCAACGATGGCCAGGTACTGCGCGTAACCGTGCCACTGCTAACCGAGGAACGGCGCCGTGACATGGTCAAGCTTGCCAAGTCCAAGGGCGAAGATGCCAAGATCGCGATTCGAAATATCCGCCGTAAGGGTATGGAAGCGTTGAAGAAAATCCAGAAGGATGGCGACGCCGGCGAAGACGAAGTACAGGCAGCTGAAAAAGAGCTCGATGGCGTTACTAAGAAGTACGTCGAGCAGGTCGACGAGCTGGTAGACCGCAAAGAAAAGGAATTGATGGAGGTCTAAGTGCCGCCGTTTGATCGCGAGCATCTGCTGGAAGATCTGCAAGTTTTCAAACCGCGAAATTCGGCCGGCAGAAACGTCCCTGTAGCGATAACCGTTGGCGTAATCTTAGGCGCCATCGTTATCGGATGCCTGATTGTAGGCCCATTGGCTTGGTATCCGTTTATCGCCATCGTGGCAGCTATTGCTACGTGGGAAGTTACCTATCGGCTGAAGCAACAAGACTGGCAGGTTCATACACTTGCGTTGATAGCAGGTGGCCAGCTGATCATCTGGTTGTCGTATTTTTGTGGCACAACCGGAGTGATGATGGGTTTGGTTGCCACCATGATGGCAGTACTGGTGTTCCGCTTATTCATGTTGGGCTCAAACCAGGTGCCGCGAAATTGGTTGCGGGACGCTTCAGTCTCGCTGTTTGTGGTGTTGTGGATCCCGCTTTGCCTAGCACTGGCAGGCATGCTGTCCACCATGGACAATCCGTGGGAGGTAGCTCCGCAATTCGTTATCGCAACCATGATCCTTTGCGTGGTGGGCAACGACGTCGGCGGCTATGTTGCCGGGGTATTCTTCGGCCGCCACCCAATGGCTCCGGCAATAAGCCCGAAGAAGTCATGGGAAGGGTTCGCCGGATCGCTAATCCTAGCTAGCGCGATCGGTACCGCTGCGATGGTGTTCCTCCTCGGCGGCCAATGGTGGGTGGGCACCATTTTCGGCCTCTGCTTGGCAGTTGCTGCCACGCTAGGTGATCTTGTGGAATCGCAGTTTAAACGAGACCTAGGCGTTAAAGATATGTCTAAGCTGTTGCCCGGTCACGGTGGGGTGATGGATCGCGCTGATGGTATGTTGCCCGCAGCTGCGATGACGTGGCTAGTGCTCACCATCTTGTTGTAGCGGCCCATCTCGCTGTAGCGGCTCTTATTTCCGGCGTAGCTTCTTTACTTCGCGGTTTAATTCCACCATGCGCCAGCCACCGAAAATAGCCATGATCAGCGCACCGGTGATGGCAGAGAGCAACATGCCTACACCAATAGGGAAGTTCAACTGCCAGGCAAACACTTGCAATTCCACGGAATCTTGATTCTGCATGATGAACACCAGCAGCAGGATCAATAAAATTGCGCCAATGATCAGCGCAGCCCAAGTGGATGATGCCACGGTACGCTGGCGAGGTTGTTCCTTTTCTCGCGCGTTAGCCTGAACTTCTTCCGGTTGACGCTCGTCGTAAGGCGCCGGTGGTTGCCCAGCAGGTTCAGTTGCTTGTAATTCGTAACCGTGGGTGTCGGTAGCGCGCATTTCAGCGGTAGTTGCTTCAGCTTCGCGATCGTTTTTTCTTGCCATGTATCTATTAAAGCAATATCTGTTCTTGCGACCAATACTTCAAAGGCAACTAAAGCTTGGGATTCTGAACAGAAAAAGCTTACCCACACCAATAGCGGCTAGGATTTGGCAGCTACTACGGAAGTGCTGGTCACCGGTAGTCTATGAAATACCATGAGCAAAGCCCTTCCCCTTGTATTCAATGCCCCTAAGCGCGGAATGCCGAAGCAGCATTTCGCAGATTTAGATCCGCAAGCACGTAAAGACGCGGTCACTGCTTTGGGTCTGCCTGCATTTCGCGCAGACCAGATTGCCCGTCAATATTTCACCCGCTATGTGGCGGATCCTCTTGAGATGACTGACTTGCCGGAAGCTGTGCGTCAGCAAGTCAAAGATGAGTTGTTTCCACCACTGTTGACCCCGGTGCGCCACGTGGAGTGCGATGGGGGAGAGACGCGTAAAACCCTGTGGCAAGCCGGTGATGGCACAATGCTTGAGTCGGTTTTGATGAAATATCCGGATCGCGCGACACTGTGTATTTCTTCGCAAGCCGGTTGCGGGATGGCATGTCCATTCTGTGCCACGGGACAGGGCGGTTTACAGCGCAATCTCACCACCGCCGAGATCGTGGATCAAGTGCGCGACGCTGCTGCCCACATGGCAGACGAGGGCGGACGGCTGACCAACATCGTCTTCATGGGCATGGGTGAGCCACTGGCGAACTACAAGCGCGTGATCGCCGCCGTGCATCGCATTACAGATCCGGCTCCGGCTGGCTTTGGTATTTCGATGCGCAACGTCACCGTCTCTACGGTGGGGTTCGCGCCGCTTATTAAGAAGCTTGCCGACGAAGGACTCTCGGTTACCCTCGCAGTAAGTCTGCACACTCCTGATGACCAGTTACGTGATGAACTGGTGCCGATCAACAACCGGTTCACCGTGGACGAGGTGCTCGATGCTGCGCGCTACTACGCCGATCAAACTGGTCGACGTGTCAGCATCGAATACGCCCTGATTCGGGACATTAACGATCACGGATGGCGAGCGGATTTGCTCGGCAAGAAGCTGCATAAGCGACTGGGGTCGCGCGTGCATGTCAATGTGATCCCTTTGAATCCCACACCTGGATCAAAGTGGGATGCCTCGCCGAAGGAACAACAAGACGAGTTCGTCCGTCGGGTTCAAGCGCAAGGTGTGCCATGTACTGTCCGGGACACTCGAGGCGATGAGATTGCAGCGGCGGGTGGTCAGCTTGCAGCCGAAGGTGCTGAAGCCAGCGCTTAAAGGCCCAGCACAAATGAAAAAGCCGCCACCAGGAGCGGGGGTGCACTCCCGGTGACGGACTTTTTTAGGGGGATGTCTTTAACTATACACTAAAAATTACTTTTCGATCTGCGAGGACAGGCGAGGGTTTACACCTGGCTCGCGGTTCCAAGAACGCAGCTGGGATTCGGTAAGTTCTGCGTAGACGCCGGTGCCTTCGCGTTGGTCGCGAGCCCAGTCCGGTTCCTGGTGGCCAACTGGCTTGTTGTGTGCGGTTACCTTGGTGACTTGGGTGCCCTTTGGCGAGAACGCGCGTAGTAGCAAGCCAATAGCGATCAGTACAGCAATGGAGATAAGCCAAATGTTTTCCACATTGCCGTGGTGGTTGCCCTTAATCATGCCGATGAGGAAAACAACAGAAATCCAACCGGAGATTTGCAGCGAGCGTTCGCTTAGGCCACTCCAACCCCACTTGGCGTTGGGCACGTCGGCAGTACTGACACCGTCGAAGACTTCTTCTTTTTGAGGTGCGCTTGACACGATGTTTCCTCCTGCGGTCATGCTGGATGAGGTCATAGTTATCTGAACTAGAGCTAAGAATACCTCAAAAGTTCTTAAGTTTCCTAGTTGTTAGTGTGGTGCGTTTCGCACGGAGTAATTGCCGTCGATTCAGCAGATCCGACTAGGGTTAGCCAGGTGACGTTTTTCTTTGGAGTAGCGCTTTTCGCATTAGGCATTGCAGTAACAATTGCTTTGCACGAATGGGGTCACATGATGGCTGCGCGTGTCTGTGGCATGCGCGTACGACGCTATTTCATCGGCTTTGGCCCCACCTTGTGGTCTACTAAACGTCGTCATCCAGGAGCTGGTGGCCATATCACTGAATATGGTGTGAAGGCCGTTCCGCTGGGTGGTTTTTGCGATATTGCAGGCATGACTGCACAAGATCCAGTGCGCCCCGAAGAAGAGCCGTACGCGATGTATAAGCAGTCCGCTTTACGCCGCATTTTCGTGCTTTCCGGCGGTGTGCTGATGAATATCCTTGTCGGCTTGATCATCATCTACCTGGTGGCGGTGGCTTGGGGGCTGCCGAATATCCGCCAGGATTTAACCCCGCGTGTGGAATCAACCACCTGTGTGCCTGCTGCTCAAAATGCCGACGGCACTTTGACGCCCTGTGAAGGCTCCGGCCCTGCGGCACAGGCAGGTTTGCAGCAAGGCGATGTGATTGTGGCTGTCGACGGAGTTAAAACTAACTCCTATCTAGATGTGGTGGAACAAATCCGGCCAGCACGTGATGCGGTGGCAATTACGGTGCAGCGCGGCGATCAAGAACAAACGATCGATATTCAGCCAGACATCGTGCAGCGTCGCACCACCAGTGGCGAAATCCAAGACCAAGCGGCGATCGGTGTGGCCTTTGCCCGTCCTGATACCTCTATTACCGAATACAACCCGGCCACAGCCGTAGGCGTTACGGTCTTGTTTGCTAAAGACCTTTTCGTAGCAGTGTGGGAAGGTCTGCTGTCGCTGCCGTCGAAAGTCCCAGGAGTAGTGGCTTCTATCTTCGGTGGCGATCGTGCCCAAGATAGCCCGATGAGTGTGGTGGGGGCGTCGCGTATCGGCGGCGAGATGGCAGAGAACAACCTCTGGTCGAGCTTCTTGATGCTGCTAGCAAACCTGAATTTCTTCTTGGCGCTGTTTAACTTGGTGCCGCTACCGCCTCTTGATGGCGGCCATATCGCGGTAGTGATTTATGAAAAGATCCGTGATGCGATTCGGCGCCTCTTCGGCAAGGCACCAGCAGGGCCGGCTGACTACAACAAGTTGATGCCAATCACGATGTTCTTCACAGTCATATTGTTGTTCTTTGGTGTGATAGTGATCGCTGCCGACGTGGTTAACCCGATCAGACTGTTTTAGCTGTAGTTTTAACTGTGGCTTTAACTGGGCTTTAACCGGGGCTCGTTGCACCGAGGCCCTCTGGCACTTCATCCAGCAAGGCTTGATGTTCTTGGGCGCGCCAAGAACTGATTAGGCAGTTGCACTGCTAGTTTTTAGCTTTATGAGCTGGTCTACTCTCCGCGGTGCAGCACGCCGAATGCTTGCTGCTGTTGTTGCTGTGGCAATGACATTTGCCTTGTTGGCATGCACCCCGCGCGCAGATACCGGCGAAAATGTGGCTCAGAATTTCCTGGACGCACTGAGCAAATTTGAAGTAGAGCAAGCTGCAAAAACTGCGGATCGTCCCAGTGCAGCTGAGACCGACATTCAAGCTGCTGTTTCGGGCTTACAAGCGCAAGGTTTCGTCGGACACCTGGGTGAAGTTACTAGCGACGGAACCCAGTCGACCATCGTTACAGAAATGCAGTGGCAACTTCCCAACGATCGAGTGTGGCAGTACGAAACCAAATTGCTGTTAACAAAAACCGATGGCGCGTGGGCGCTGCGCTGGGCACCTAATCTGCTACATCCACAATTAGGCAATAACCAACATCCGGAGTTGCGTTCGGTGGCCGCGCCACGCGCTTCCGTCGTGGGCTCTGATGGGGCAACGTTGTTGGAGCCGGGCATGGTGCATCGCGTAGTTCTAGATCGTTCAGCGGTGACCAATGTGCAGAGCTCGATCAATCGGATTGCCACCATTGTGAATAACGAACTTGATCCAGACACTCTTGATGCACGAGCCGCGGGGAAGGCAGCCAGTGCTGGATCTGGACCTTATTCCGTACTTGTCCTGCCTGGTAGTACGCCGGATCAGGTGAAGGAACGATTGGCGTCAATTGATGGGGTGACCGTCAACGATGAAGCTGCGATGGTGCGCCCGGATGCAGGGTTTGCGCCTGATCTGATGAGTCGGCTCGAAAGCGCTATCGACGACACCAACGTTGGTGTCGACGGCTGGCAGGTTGTCGCAGCGAATCCAAACGGTGCCGTGGTGAAAGTTTTGTACACCGTGGCGCCTCAAGTGCAGCCGGCGATTCGTGCGTCGATAAGCAAAAAAGTCCAAGATGCAGCCCAGCAAGCCGTGGATTCGCGGTCGGACGCACAAGCGATGATCGTCGCCATCGCACCTTCTACCGGCGATATTTTGGCAGTAGCACAAACCGCTGAAGCGGATAAGCAGGGCGACTTGGCGCTCTCGGGACAATTCCCACCCGGTTCGACATTCAAGATCATTACCGCAGCGGCTGGAGTGAACCGGCTGGGTTTGAACGCCGATTCAGTGGTGCCTTGCCCGGGAACCATGGAGATTGGCACCCGCATTGTGACTAACTACAACGGCCAAGGCGGGGGAAATACCTCGCTGGATTCGGCCTTTGCACGGTCGTGCAACACCACCTTCGGCGATATTGCCTACCAATTAGAAGAAGGCCAGTTGCAGCAGGAAGCCGCCCAATTCGGTATCGGCGTGGATTATCACGTTGCAGGTCTTTCGACGATTACCGGTTCGGTGTCGAAAGGGGAAGACCCAGCCGAGAAAGTCGATGCCGGCTACGGGCAGGGCTACGACTTGACCTCGCCATTTGGGATGGCCTTGGCCTCGGCAACGGTGGCTCGTGGTGTGACTCCAACTCCACGGTTGATCCATACTTCAGGAACCGTGCAAGACCAGGTGTCGCAGCCTCTAGATGAACACACGTTGGCCGAGTTGCGCCGGATGATGCGGTCGGTAGTGACCTCCGGTACGGCCACGGGGATTTCTAGTCGCGGTGAAATCTATGCCAAGACCGGTGAGGCCGAAGTAGCAGGGGGCTCGCATTCATGGTTTACCGGCTATCGTGACGATATTGCTTTTGCCACTTTGATCGTCCACGGCGGTGGATCGGAACATGCGATCGCTATCACCGACGCCTTCTTTGCCAACCTCGATGCAGTGGCCTCCTTAGAACCACAACCGTAACTGGCGAGTAAGGTGTGTGCCATGGTTAATCGAGCACCTTTGACTCAACAGAAGGACACCCCAATCCGCGTGGTTCCTGCCCAAATCGAACGCCCCGAATACGCGTGGAAAGACGAAGTAGCCGAAGGTGTAGGCGAGCCCTTAATTCAATCGCCAGAGGTGATTGAACAGATGCGAGTAGCTAGCCGGATTGCTGCCGATGCATTGGCAGAAGCCGGCAAGGCTGTGGCACCAGGGAAGACCACCGACGATATTGATCGCGTAGTACATGAGTACTTGCTCGACCACCAGGCGTACCCATCCACCTTGGGCTACCGCCACTATCCGAAGAGCTGTTGTGTTTCGCTCAACGAGATCGTCTGCCATGGCATCCCGGATACGCAGGTAATTGAAGATGGCGATATCGTTAACGTCGATGTCACGGCATATATCGGCGGCGTTCATGGTGATACGAATGCTACGTTTTTTGCTGGCAACGTCAGCGATGAACACCGCGAACTGGTACAACGCACCTACCAGGCGACGATGCGCGGGATTAAGGCCATTAAACCGGGACGTCCCGTAAACGTGATCGGCCGAGTGATCGAATCGTATGCTAAGCGCTTCGGCTACCAGACCGTCCGCGACTTCACGGGTCACGGTATTGGTACTACGTTCCACAATGGTTTGGTGGTGTTGCATTTCGACGATCCAACACAGAACACCATCCTAGAGCCAGGTATGACGTTGACTGTTGAGCCAATGATCAACCTCGGCGCGCTGGATTACCGAATTTGGGACAACGGCTGGACGGTTCAAAACACCGATTTCAAGTGGTCGGCGCAGTTCGAGCACACCGTATTAGTCACGGATTCCGGCTACGAGATTCTAACCCTGCCTAGCCAGCAGTACCGCGAGGTTTATGAGCCTGCCGACGGTACCGGCCTCAGTGGCGTGGTGTTCGCCGAGTAATTTGGCACTGGCGCTATCTAGGTAGCGCCATTGAATTCCAGCCCCAGAATGGCATTTTCGATCAATTCGGGCAGGGCTGGATGAATCCAGTGCTGGCCACTGACTACTTCGCGTACGTCGAGCTTCAGTGCCATCATCTGAACACACTGCTGGATCAAGGTAGCAGCCTGCTCGCCGATGAAGTGAGCACCAAGCAGCTGGCCGGTGTTCTTATCAGCAATAAGCTTGGCGAAACCGTGCTTGTCTTCTAACGCCCAGCCATAAGCCACATCCGAATAATTCTGGATCTTCACCGTCAATTCGGTGCCATTGGCTTCTGCCCACTGTTTAGCTTCCGGTTCGGTCATGCCAGCCTGGCCAATTTGCGGATGCGAGAACACCGCGGAAGGAATCACGCGATGGTCGAACGTACGTTGCGGACGTTTCTGTTCGATCGAGGCCAGCACATTGGCAAAAACCACCTTCGCCTCGTGGTTCGCAATGTGCTTCAGCTGGTATGGGCTAGAAACATCACCCAGAGCCCAAACTCCCTCAACGGAGGTTCGCCCAAATTCGTCGACTGCGATGCGGCCGGCTTCATCTAACTCCACGCCCCCGAGATCTGGATCCATTAAGTCGCCATTAGGGGTACGCCCGGATGCGACGAGGAAAGCATCGGCGATGATTTCCGTACCGTCGTCAAGCGCAATCCGTACCGCGTTTTCAGGAGCATCTTCAGCGCCATCAGCTTGTGAAGTAGCAGGTTCTAGCGCCGTGATCTGCGTGTTTAAGTGCACATGCCAATCTTGGCTGGCAACTTCAGTGAAACGAGCGGAAATATCGGGATCGCTCTGACGATTCATCGCGCCGGAGCGAACCACCACATGCACTTCGGTGCCGAAGGAAGAAAAGACGTGGGCAAACTCGGTACCAATAAAGCCACCGCCGAGGATCACGAGCTTCTTGGGCAGCTCGGGAATTCGCATGATGTCTTTGTTGGTGTAGTACTTCACACCAGAATCGGCGACGAACTGCGGAATAGTGGTGCGCGAACCGGCAGCAATGATGATGTGGTCGGCGGTGATCAGAGTCTGCTTATCCGCGCCGTCCTTGCTCTGTGCACCAATGGCTAGCACCTTGGGGGCGACGAAACGCGCATGTTGGTCGTAGACGTCGATGTGTGGTTGCTCAGGTCCGCGCCGGTATGCCTCGCCACCAGCAGCGATGGGATCAATGCGATCAGCGAAAACACGCTTTTGGATGCTCGGCCAGTCAATGGAATTTAAAGTGCCGTGCACTCCGAGCTTGGCAGCCTCGGAGATAATGCGTGCTGCATCGGCCGCAAGCACGAACATCTTCGTTGGAATGCAGCCGACGTTAAGGCAGGTGCCGCCGAAGCGATCCTGTTCCACCAGCGCAATCTTTAACCCGTCGAATTCCGGCGCAGGAATCGCGTTGCCAGAACCGGTTCCCACGATGATGACGTCGTAGTGCTTGGCTTGCTCCACCAGCGGGTTTGATGCAGTCACGAAAGCTCCTTCATAAATATCCCAATTAATGCGCCAGTTAATTCGCAATTGTTGATTCTTTAGAAGCAACAGTGCCACAGGTAGGAATCATTCCCGCGGGCTCGGAGCGACGGTGGCAGGCTGGTGGGAGGGGAGGAAGTAGGGGAGCACTTATCATCGAAGGGAGTGCAGGAACTCTTCTGTTACTTCGAAGGCTTGGCGACGCGGATAATCCTCCGACAAGAACACATCATGGAGCGCCTGCGGGATGACCACGTTAAAGGCCTTCGAGCCCAGGTTCTTCGTGCGACGTGCAATCTGATCGGTGTCCAGCACTGCATCCACGGTGTCTAATTCAGCTCGATAAGGCTGATCCAGTAGGGAACCAGACGAGTGCATTACCAATGTGGGCACGCCGGTATCGATACCTTTGCGAATCTGCTTTTGCCCTTGCAGGATCGCATTCAACCAGGACCAGACTTTTTCATGTCCAGCGATCGGCTTGAGTTTCACATCGAAATCCCACGCACCATGGTGATCTTTGTGGATGGATTCGCCGTAACCGCCCAGTCCATCGTCGGGGGTTAAAACATCCGGGCGGAACTTCGTAGCTAGTGGGGCAATGATGCGAGCTGCAGTGCGCTTAGGCTGTGGCAGCTGCAGATCCAACCACGGGCTGTTCAGCGCCAAACCGGCGATATGACTGAAGCGTTGCTGATCATGGCGACGCAGGTAATTCAGCCACAATGCAGCAATCAGACCGCCAGTTGAATGTGCCACTGGGACGATAGTTTGGTATCCGTCGTTAGCGATCTTATCTACTGCAGCGGATAGCTCTTCGAAGTAATAATCCAGGTTCGTGATGTGGTGGGCACGCTGGCCGGGGCGCAGCGAACGGCCACATTTGCGTAAGTCAATGGCGTAGAAACCGTAACCATCGGCGGCGAACTTTTCGCCTACGTGACGCTGGAAGAAGTAGTCACTCATGCCGTGGATCCACAACAAAGCGGGCTTAGGCGAATTGAAATCAGAGTTTTCCGCACTCTGCGCAAGGTCGGACGTGGGATCGACGCGTACCAGCGTTGCAGCGATGTCGGTCTCGTGATCGGGATCATTACCCAGCTCTAAAACCGCTGCTTGGTAGGGCTCACCCAGGATGTCCGTAGTCCACTGGGAAAATTCATCGGCGAAATTGCCATGTTGTGGATCACAATTCATAGCCATAAGCGTAGCGTGAAGAGAGGGCAACGCCCATCGTCCAAGTGTCCTGTGACACAATGGATGGAAGCAGAGAGTCTAATTTTTACATGTTGAAGGATGTTGACAGCCATGGCTGAAAGCAAGCTTCCAGTCACTCCAAGTGACGAAGTTGATGTTGCGCTAATCGGCGCAGGTGTAATGAGCGCAACCCTAGGTGTGCTGCTCAAGGAGCTCGAACCATCCTGGTCGCAGGTAATTTTCGAACGCCTAGATCAGCCTGCCGAGGAATCCTCCTCCCCTTGGAACAACGCCGGTACAGGCCACTCGGCTCTATGTGAGCTCAACTACACGCCGGAAAAGAACGGCAAGATCGACATTGCCAAGGCAGTAAAGATCAACGAGCAGTTCCAGGTCTCGCGCCAGTTGTGGACTTCCTTGGTGAAAGACGGCATGTTGGGCGACCCAAGTGAGTTCATCAACCAGGTGGATCACACCACGTTCGCACATGGTGAAGATCAAGTCCGCTACATGAACGCCCGCTACAAGGCGCTGAAGGATCACCCACTATTTGCCAATCAGTACATGATTGACGATCCAGACGAGTGGGCTGAATACCTGCCTTTGATGGCAGAGGGGCGCGACTTCTCTGATCCAGTGGCATCGATTGCTAACCCTGATGGCACCGACGTGAACTTCGGCGCCTTGACCAAGCAGTACTTGGCTGCTTTGTCTGACCATGGTGCAGAGATCCGCTACGGCCACGAAGTACGCGACCTCACCCAGAAGGACGGCAAGTGGCTGATTGAGGTAAAGAACCTCCACACCGGTGACAAGCGCGTCATCAAGGCAAACTTCGTATTCGTAGGTGCCGGCGGTATGGCTCTGCCATTGCTGCAGAAGTCCGCAATCCCAGAGATCCGTGGTTGGGGTGGCTTCCCAGTATCCGGCCAGTGGCTGCGTTGCACCAACGAAGAGTTGATTGCGAAGCACTCGGCCAAGGTCTACGGCAAGGCATCGGTGGGCGCACCACCAATGTCGGTACCGCACCTGGATACGCGTGTCATCGACGGCAAGCGTGGCCTGTTGTTCGGCCCATACGCTGGCTGGACGCCAAAGTTCTTGAAGCAAGGCTCCTGGTTCGACCTTGTTAAGTCGATCCGTCCAGCCAACCTGCTGTCCTACGTCGGTGTGGGCGTGCAGGAAATGGGACTAACCAAGTACTTGGTCACTGAATTGCTGAAGGATCAGGAAGCTCGCCTGGAAGCACTGCGCGAGTACATGCCAGCTGCCAAGGCAGAGGATTGGGAGCTGATCGTTGCCGGCCAGCGCGTTCAGGCTATTCAACCCGTGGCAGGTCCGTCGTTCTCCACCTTGGCATTCGGTACCTCTGTGATCAACAACTCCGAGGGCACCATCGCAGGTCTGCTGGGTGCATCGCCTGGTGCATCGATTGCACCGGCTGTGATGATCAACGTGCTAGAGCGTTGCTTCGGTGAAAAGATGGTCAGCTGGGGTGACCGCTTGCGTGAACTGGTACCTTCCTACGGTCGCCAGCTCAGCCAGGACAAGGCGCTGTTCAACGAGGTGTGGGCAGAATCTCAGAAGACCTTGAAGCTCGAGCCGAAAAAGTAGATTACAAAGTAGGTTATGAAGCCCGCGGAAAGCGGGTTTCTCTTTCCAGTAGCGGTTGAGGAGACGATTTACCTTCGTCAATGACAGGACACGATGGGTTTAGTACTTAAAGGTTGCGGGGTGCTGGTGGTCGGCGGTTCGTCGGTTGCCGAACGAGTGATCCCTCGCTTTATCGACGCTGGTGCACAGGTTACTGTGTGTGAAGCTGGCGACGTCACCACGGTGATTGAAGCGTGGGCCAACGACGGCACCATCGACCTGTATCGAACAGCTTTCGCCCCCGCGATGAGCTGGGGTAAAGCTCTAATGGTGGTATGTGATCCAGCGTGGCTGCGCCAAGTGTCCTTAGAAGGTAAGCGTCGCGGCATCCTAGTCGACGATGAAACTGGAGTAGCTGCGCCACTGACTCCAGTGGCAGTTACCGGCAGACGAGCCTCGCGGGCGGGAAACCTGGCCGGTACTGTGGCTCTGGTCGGTGGTGGCCCAGGACATCCAGGGTTGATTACGGTAGAAGGCCGTCGTCTGCTTCGCGTTGCCGATGTAGTGGTGGCAGACCACTTGGGGCCGACCGCGTTGCTCTCGGAATTAGAGCCAGATGTTGAAGTTATCGATGCTGGCAAATTGCCTTTCGGGGGAGCGAAAGAACAAGAACGAATCAACCAGTTGCTGGTTGATCGAGCCTCACAAGGGTTGTTTGTGGTGCGCCTCAAAGGAGGTGACCCCTATATCTTCGGCCGTGGTTATGAAGAACAGCAGCGCCTGATTGATGCTGGGATCCCAGTTACCGTAGTGCCAGGAGTGAGCCCTGTAACTTCGGTAGCAACTGCAGCCGGGATTCCGATGACGTTGCGTGGGGTAAACCACGATTTCACCGTGGTCAGTGGCCATGTTTCGCCGGGCTCACCAAAGTCGCTGGTGAATTGGCAGGCGTTGGCAAAAATGACTGGCACCATCGCGTTGATTATGGCAGTGAAAAACGCCGGAAAGATCGCCGATGTGTTGATAAAGCATGGCCGGGCTGCGGATACGCCAGTTGCTGTGATTCAAGATGGCACTTTGAAAGTGCAGCGCCAGATCATGTGTACTTTAGACACATTGGGTCGCACGATTCATGATCAAAGGATCAAACCGCCTGCGACTATTGTGATCGGTGAACTTGCCACGCGAATGAAGGAAACGAATGATTGATCCACGTCTGCTGTCCGCTGTTTGGACGTTCTTCGCTGTAGGCTTGGTTGCCTATCTGGGCACCACCTTGATCATGAGCTTGGTGCTGGTATCTGGGGAAAAGCGCACCATCGACTACATCATCATTGCAGTGATCTCCGTTGGCCTTGGTGCGGCAGCAGGTTGGAAGCGGTACCAGGATTACTACCGCGACTAAGTTGTGGCCAAGCGGTGCATCACCGGCTACTTTTATTAGCCGGCTAGCCAAAGAGAACGTGCAAAAGTGCTAGCCCTCGTATTCCACTACGATGACGTCGCCTTCACTCCAAGCTTTTAATCCAGCCGATTGGGCGACCTCTACCGCGTCTACAATAGATTCCGCCGGCTGATCGCTGGTAGCCAAAGCCCGAGCCAGCAGCCCCTTATGGTGCTTATTAAAGTGCGAGACTGTCTTGCCATTTGGCGTCACCACTTTTGCCGTGACCGCACCAGCCACTTTGCCCAAGTTTTGGTAACCACCAGAGCGGAAATCAAAGATCATACCCAGCTTGGGATCGGTGAGCGTCTCTGTGATTGCTTTGCCCCAACGGGTACGCATCGTCGGCAGCTCTCCTGCGCCAGTTGGCACCTTGGAAGTAGCAGAAAGCCGATAGTGGGGAATGAGATCGGTACCGCCTACCACACCAAACAAGGCAGAACCGACGGCTAACCGGCTGCGCGCGTCGGCCGAAAGAGTACTGGCCGCCAACGCGTCGTAAAGCACTCCTGTGTAACGATCGAGCGCTTCCATAGTAGGAGCGTTCCAGAGTTGTTGATTTGCTTGTACTTCAGGCAAGAGCTTGGCGCTTAATTTCAATGTGGCCAGAGCCTGGTCTTCGTCGGCGCATAGGGCAACCAGATCCTCGATGATCGTCTGGCGGATGCTGTTCAGCGAGGAAAAAGACAGCGATTCCAGATTCAGAGGAGCCTCAGCGCCACCTGCAGCTTTCGTCTCCGAGGGAGGCAACAAAATCAACATAGGGCAATACTAAATCTGAAGCGCTGAAGCTGCTAATGCGCCTATCAACAGCGCGCGAAACGCGAAGAAAGAAGCCAGCACTAAAACCGGTAAGATGTTCCGCATGATTACACGCATGTCCCACCTATTCCTGCGCACCCTGCGGGAAGATCCAGCAGATGCTGAAGTGCTCAGCCATAAACTCCTTGTGCGCGCCGGCTTTGTGCGACGCCAAGCACCGGGCGTCTACTCGTGGTTGCCACTGGGACTGCGTGTACTGCAGAACATCGAGAACATCGTGCGCGAAGAGATGGACGCCATCGGCGCACAAGAAATTCGCTTCCCAGCATTGCTGCCACGCGAACCTTATGAGACCTCGAACCGGTGGACGGAATACGGTGACGATCTCTTCCGTCTGAAGGATCGCCGCGATGCCGATTACCTGTTGGGTCCCACCCACGAAGAGGTCTTTGCCCTGGCCGTGAAGGATATGTACGGGTCTTACAAGGATTTCCCTGTGTACCTGTACCAAATTCAGATCAAGTACCGCGATGAAGCACGTCCGCGTGCCGGTATTTTGCGTGGCCGCGAGTTCACAATGAAGGACTCTTACACCTTCGATATGGATGACGAAGGCCTAGAGCGTTCCTACCAGCTACACCGCGGCGCCTACCAGCGCATTTTCGACCGCCTTGGTGTGAAATATGCGATTTGTGCGGCGACCTCTGGTGCGATGGGTGGCTCGGCCTCCGAGGAATTCCTCGCAATTAGCCCTTCCGGCGAAGATACCTTCGTGCGCTCGACGGCCTCGGATTACGCCGCCAACGTGGAAGCCGTAACTATCCCAGCGCCCCCAGAGCAGCCTATCGACGACAAGCCGCCGGCATCCGTGGTACATACCCCAGGTGCAGGCACGATTGCCTCGCTGGTGCAGTGGGCAAATGACAATGGTTTGGCAGGCCAAGCGGTAGTCGCTGGCGACGAAGTTACCGGTGCCGATACCTTGAAGAACTACGTGGTGGCTGTCGACGAGAAGAAGACCGATAAAGACGGCAACCCACTGCCAGAGCGCCTGGTGGCGATTTCCGTGCCTGGCGATCGCGCTATCGACGAAAAGCGCCTGGAAGCTTACTTCGAACCCGCTACGGTACGTGCGGCAGAAGAAAAGGATTTCGCTGCTTACCCAACGCTGGTGAAGGGCTTTATCGGCCCAGAGGCACTGCAAGAAGCTGGTATCGAGCTACTTGCCGATCCCCGTGTAGTCAAGGGCACCGCCTGGATTACCGGCGCGGATCAGGCCGATCATCACGTGATCAACCTGGTGGCCGGGCGCGATTTCACTCCCGATGGCGTGATCGACGTAGCCGAGGTGCGCGAAGGCGATCCAGCACCAGACGGCGAAGGTACCTTGACCCTGGAACGCGGCATCGAAATTGGGCACATCTTCCAGTTGGGGCGAAAGTACACCAACGCCTTCGAGCTAGACATCTTGGATCAAAACGGCAAGCGTGCGCGCCCTACGATGGGTTCCTACGGCATTGGTGTTTCCCGTTTGGTGGCGGTGATTGCCGAGCAGTACGCCGACGACGCTGGTCTGCGCTGGCCAGTATCCGTGGCTCCTTATCCAGTGCACGTAGTGGTGGCTAATAAGAATGCCGAAGTTGCAGAAGGTGCCGAGCAATTTGTATCCGTCCTGGATAGCCAGGGTATTTCGGTGCTTTACGACGATCGAGTAAAAGTTAGCCCAGGCGTGAAGTTCAAGGATGCCGAACTGCTAGGTATGCCATATGTAGTGGTCTTTGGACGCGACTACACCGACGGCAAGCTAGAGCTACGCAACCGTCTAACCGGCGAGACCACCTCTATCCCAGTAGATGAGGCCGAATCGATTATCGGGGAATTGGTGGCTTAGCCTTCTTCCAATCCGGGCAAGAAAGCTTCCGCTTTGCCCTGGAAGATGGCACTTCCAGCTTGCGCCAAGCCAGCTGCTTGCAGGGCGAAAAGGCGCAAGCCACCATCGGCGGAAGTGAGCACCACGTCCCGCCAAGCCTGGGCGCAGCGTTGTTCCAGCTGCGCAATAATCTGGTTCGGATTTTCGGAACTATCGGTAGGCAGATATCCAGGCTGAGCTGTCGGTGGTGTGATGCCACCAAGCTCCAAAGCTGCTACCACGCGATCGCGAATCAAACGGTGGCGATCTGCACTATCCATGGCATTAGTGCGATCTGAGCCCTCAAGCTGTGGGATCGTAGCGACCGCAGCATAGATTAATTCGTATTCCGAGATCAGCGCTTGATTCACGGTAGCGGATTTCCCGCCCAGCGATTCCGGGGTAGCTAGCTGCGGCACCAAGACATCCCAAGGCACCGATAGTTCGCGTGCTGCAAGTACTAAGCCACCATCCACACTGGCCGCTAGCAGCGTTTCGTATTCTTCCTTCAGGCCAGTGCGGGCATCCAAAGCATCCAACAGCTGCTGGGTACCGCGTGAGCCCACAATCCGCTTTGATACAGGCGATTGCACCGCAGCGATGGTGGTTTCGGTGCTGCTGGCAAGTTGATCGACCTTTTCGGGATCATAGTCTGGCTGCCCAGCACACGACTGGCTGACCGTGCCATTGGGATGTACACCACATGAGCGTTCTACTTCCACACCGATGGCCTCCGCCGCAGCGCCACGGGAGGAGTTAAGCCACGCGGCTACCTCGGAAGAGATATCCGCACCCCCTGCTGCCGGGCTACCATCGTCGGGAGCTAAAAAGCGTTGATCTGCCAAAGCCCGCGCCCATTGTGCCTCTAACACCGGATCCGGCTTCGGCTGCCACGAACCGCAACCCGCAACGGAAGACGCAATGGCCACGCCCAGAGAAGTAGCACTAAAACCAAGGAAAGCGCGCCGCGAAACAATCGGGGTAGGGGTTCGACCAAGATCACTCACTCCCACTATGGTGCCAGAGTGACGGCGTAACAGCGAACGGCTACACTGCACCACATGGCTTTCCCTACAGCAGAAAAACTGGAAGAACTTTTAGCACCTTTTGTGGCTGAATTTGGTTTGGATATCGAGGAGCTGAAGGCGAATCGTTCAGGGAAGCACTCGGCGATTGTGATTGCCGTTGATGGTGATCAGCGCCCGACGTTGGAAGACTTAGAGCAGGTTTCTGTGCGTTTGTCGGAGCGCCTCGACGCCTTAGAGGCAGACGGCACCGTGGATTTGGGTAATACCGAATACCGCCTGGAGGTCACCACTCCTGGCATTGATATGCCACTGACCCAGCCGCGGCATTACAAGCGCAACCGTGGGCGCCTGGTTCAGGTTCGCACCCAGGACGGCGATCAAGTAGTAGGGCATATCGCAGCGCTTAACGACGAGGCAGATACCGTAGCCATTGTGGTGAACAAAGGTGGCAAAGGTCAGATCAAGCTGGACACGGTTGCTCTGCCACTAGCGCAAGTGCAGCAAGCAGTGGTACAAGTTGAGTTCTCTGCACCAGCTGCAGCAATTGTTAGCGCAACCGAGCAACCATTCGAAGCGTTAGTGAAGGACGTATAAGTGAAGATTGAATTAGCCGCTCTTCGTACTCTGGAAAGAGAACGGGGCATTCCTTTTGGCGAAATGATGAGCCTGTTGGCTCGTAAATTGCGTGAGGTTTACGCGCAGACTCCGTCGCCAGCTCGGTACGCGCGAGTAGATATTGATTACGACACCGGCGATGTGGTGATCTTCGCGCAAGAGCGTGACGACGAAGGCAACCTGATTAGCGAATGGGACGATACTCCGGAGCAATTTGAAAAGGTTGCGGCCTGGCCAGTGCGTCAAACCATTTTGCAGCGTCTGCGTGATGCGGAAGCCGATAAGGTCTTGGAGGAATACCAAGACTTGGAAAATCAAGTGGTCTCTGGCGTGGTGCAGCGCGACGTGCATGCCAATGAAAAGGGCATGGTGGTCATTCATATTGGCTCGGAAGCTAATGGTCGCGATGCGATTTTATTGCCGGCGGAGCAGATTCCTGGCGAGGAACTCACCCACGGCCAGCGTGTAAAGGCCTACGTGGTAGGCGTATCGAAGAACAACCGTGGGGTGCAGATTAATGTCTCGCGTACTCACCCAGAGTTGGTGCGCCGGTTGTTTGAACTGGAAGTGCCAGAAGTTGCCGATCAAGCGGTAGAGATTGTCTCTATTGCCCGTGAAGCCGGGCACCGCACCAAGGTAGCAGTACGCCCATCGGTGCAAGGCCTGAACGCGAAGGGCGCTTGTATTGGTCCGCGTGGCACTCGCGTAAACACCATCATGGAAGAACTTGGTGGCGAAAAGATCGACATCATCGACTACAGCGAAGATAGCGCCACTTGGGTTGGGAATGCATTGGCACCGGCAAAGGTTATTAAGGCTGAGGTGCTCGATGAAGACGAGCGCCAAGCTAAAGTCATCGTTCCTGACTATCAGCTGTCGTTGGCTATTGGCCGCGAAGGGCAGAATGTGCGTTTGGCTGCCCGCTTGACCGGCTGGCGTATCGATATTCATTCTGATGCTCCAGAAGAGAAAGCGGAAGAGAAACCGGTGGAGAATCCCGGAGCCGAAACCGAAACGGATTAATCCGGAGGCGGTGTAAATCTCACTCGTGTCAATTGTCTTCTAGTGCCCGGTTCGGGTTAAACTAGTGGACGGTCTAAAAAGGGCAAACGGTGAAAGGTTGGTGACACGGTTCGGATGATGGCGGTTTCTCACCTACGTCAACGCACCTGTATCGCTAATCGTTCTGTTCAACCCGAGACTGAACTTTTGCGCACTGTACTTCGCAAACGCGAAGATGGACAGTGTCAGATCATTCCAGATCCAGCGCGGCGACTTCCAGGTCGCGGAGCATGGATCACACCAAATGAGGCTGCTGTGCTGCAAGCGCAACAGCGACGCGCGTTTAATCGTGCGTTTAAGGTATCTACACCTGTAGATGCAGAACCTGTTTTAGCCTTTGTGCGAAGCAACGCGTCTGAAGCAGGCCACGTAAAGAAAGAGACATGACCACTGATGAGCACACGATGAAGCATCAGCGATGAACGTCAACAATTAAGGCGGAGTCGAGCCCATTCGCTTCCTTTCCGGATGCGACAACTCGACTCCCAAAGTAAGGAGAAGAGTGTCCGGAAAGCTTCGTGTCCATGAGTTAGCTAAACAGCTCGGGGTCACCAGCAAGGAATTGCTCGCCACGCTCAAAGAGCAGGGCGAGTTTGTTAAGACTGCTTCTTCCACGGTGGAACCACCGGTAGTGAAGAAGATGAAGAAGTTCTACGAAGAACAAGCTGGCGGTGCTGCAGATAATGCTGCGAGCCAGCCAGCGGCCAAGGCTGCTTCCGAAAAGAAGCCAGCTAAGAAAGCTGCTACACCAAAGACTGCAGTAGATTCTGCTGCAAAGCCCGCAGCTAAGCCTGCTGCAAAACCAGGTGCTGCTGCGAAGCCCGGCGCAAAGCCGGGTCCAAAGCCAGGCGCTACCAAAGCAACCCCTGTTGCCAAGCCAGGACAGCCAGCTGCCGCAAAGCCAGGCCAGCCGGCTGAGGCTGCAAAGCAGCCACCATTGCCAAAGCCTGGTGCACCAGTAACTCGTAAGCCAGCAGGTCCAGGGGAGACAACCACTGGCGCTGCAGCAAAGAGTGCACCTAGCCCAGCTGCTGCGAAGCCAGGCGCAAAGCCTGGTGCCAAGCCAGCTGTGAAGCCTGGCAGCGGCCAGCCACAATTTAGCGCTGGAAAGCCAGGACCGAAGCCAGGTGACGCCGGTGCTTCAGCTGCCAAGCCCGGTGCGAAGCCAGGTCCAAAGCCAGCAGGCCCAAAGCCAGGTGGTCGCGCACCACGAGTGGCAAACAATCCGTTCTCTACGGGCTCGCAGCAGGCATCGCGTCCCGCTCCACGTCCGTCGAACATGCCACGCCCACAGGGCGGTAATCGCCCAGGTGCCAAGCCTGGTGCGAAGCCAGGTCCAAAGCCAGGCGGCAATCGCGCAGGTACCCCACGCCCACAGGGTGCAGGCCGCAGCGGTGGCGGTGCTAAGCGTCCATCGCCAGCGATGATGCCTAGCCATCCAAACCCAGGTCAGATGCCTTCGTCTGCTCCAGGTGGCGGCGGTGGCCGTGGTCGCGGTGGCGGACGTCCCGGCGGTGGTCCAGGTGGCGGCGGCCCTCGTGGTGGTCGCGGTGGCCGTCGTGGCGGTACGGCTGGTGCTTTCGGCCGTCCCGGTGGTGCGCCACGAAAAGGTCGTAAGTCGAAGCGCCAGAAGCGCAACGAATACGAGGCAATGCAGGCACCTTCCGTCGTCGGCGGCGTTAAGCTGCCTAACGGTAAGGGGCAAAGCATTCGCCTAGCTCGTGGTGCCTCTCTATCCGATTTCGCAGAGAAGATCGGTGCCGATGCCGCAGCATTAGTGCAGGCACTGTTCAACCTCGGCGAGATGGTTACCGCAACGGCTTCTGTTTCCGATGAAACTTTGCAGTTGCTCGGCGACGAGATGGACTACAAGGTTGAAGTTGTCTCGCCAGAAGATGAAGACCGCGAGCTGCTCGAATCCTTCGATTTGCAGTACGGCGAAGATGAAGGCGACGAAGATGATCTCGTGGTACGCCCACCAGTGGTAACCGTGATGGGTCACGTTGATCACGGTAAGACCCGCCTGTTGGACTCGATTCGCCAGGCGAACGTCGGCGGCTCCGAGTCCGGTGGTATTACCCAGCACATCGGTGCGTACCAGGTGGGTGTGGATCTCGACGGCGAATCCCGTCGCGTGACCTTCCTGGATACCCCAGGTCACGAGGCCTTTACCGCAATGCGTGCCCGTGGTGCGCAGGCAACCGACATCGCGATCTTGGTAGTTGCTGCCGACGACGGTGTCATGCCTCAGACCGTGGAAGCTATTAACCACGCAAAGGCAGCCGAAGTGCCAATCGTGGTTGCGGTGAACAAGATCGATAAGGAAGGCGCGGATCCGCAGAAGATTCGTGGCCAGCTCACTGAATACGGCCTCACGGACGAAGAGTGGGGTGGCGACACGATGTTCGTCGATATTTCTGCAAAGCAGAACGAGAACATCGATGCGCTACTCGAAGCAGTCTTGCTTACTGCGGATGCTTCGCTGGATCTGCGTGCGAACCCAGATATGGACGCACAAGGTATCGCCATCGAAGCGCACCTCGACCGTGGTCGCGGTCCGGTGGCTACTGTTATCGTGCAGCGCGGTACGTTGCGCGTCGGCGACTCTATCGTCGTGGGCGATGCTTACGGTCGTGTGCGTCGCATGGTGGATGAATCCGGCAACGATGTGGATCAAGCCGGCCCATCGCGTCCAGTGCAGGTTCTTGGTTTGACCTCGGTACCAGGCGCAGGCGATAACTTGCTGGTAGTTGACGAGGATCGCACGGCACGCCAGATTGCGGATCGTCGCGACGCGCGTCGTCGTAACGCTCTGCAGGCGAAGAACCGCAAGCGTGTGTCCTTGGAATCTCTGGATGAGATTCTGAAGGAAACCAACACCTTGAACCTGATCCTCAAGGGCGATAACGCCGGTACGGTAGAAGCCTTGGAAGAGGCGCTGCTGAAGATTGAGGTAGACGATGAAGTTCAGTTGAACATCATCGACCGCGGTGTGGGCGCTGTTACCCAGACCAACGTCACCTTGGCTGCTGCATCCGACGCCGTGATTATTGGTTACAACGTTCGTGCTGAAGGCAAGGCCACCGAGATGGCTAACGCCGAAGGCGTAGATATCCGCTACTACACGGTGATCTACCGCGCACTGGAGGAAATCGAAGCAGCACTGCGTGGCATGCTCAAGCCAATCTACGAAGAGAAGGAACTGGGTCGCGCCGAGATTCGTGCGCTGTTCAAGTCTTCCGCAGTGGGTCTGATTGCAGGTTGCATGGTCGAATCCGGCAAGGTGCGTCGCAATGCGAAGGCTCGCCTAGTGCGCGATGGTCAGGTGGTTACCGAATCGGCAACCATCGAATCGCTCCGTCGCGAGAAGGACGATGCTACCGAGGTTGCTGCTGGTTACGAGTGCGGTATGGTGCTGTCCTACCCAGACATTCAGGTAGACGACATCATCGAGGTATTCGAAATGGTCGAGGTACCTCGCACCTAAGCAGTGCTTAGTTAAGCAGGGTAGTTTCTGCTAGCGCTCCGAAGCTCTAAGGTAGACCTTATGAGCATTCGGAGCGTTTCTTTATCCCCACGTGGTTGGACCACGCTGGGGATAAGCTTTTGCTGTACGTGGGTAGCGACGGCAGCGATGTGTTTTGTTGCGGTCGGTTTAGGAAAGCTTGTCGACGAGGCGGCAACCGCACGAGGGTTTTCCACCGGCGCCGAGGTAGCGCTGATTGGTAGTTCCGCCAGTATGGCGATTGTGGTGGTCGGTGCCGTAGTCATCGGTGTGGCTATTGCGGTGCGCGAAACTGTGGAAGCCCGTGGCAGTGCCCGCGAGGAAGCTCGAGTGCGTAGCCAGATTCTCAGCCGTGTGTTCGATCGGGGTGCAGTGCAACGTCCGGGTGCTACTGCGTCGCTGGCTACAGCTGCTGCGGAGAAGATGATGGCGTTATGGCAGTCTTTTGCTGCGCGACTGGTGGCATCAGTGACGGCTCCCATTATTGTGCTGCTATTCATGGCGGTTACGTTGCGCTGGTGGGTAGCACTGGTATTCCTGGTGCTGATGCCTTTGGTACCAGCGATGGTGATGGGCTTTCGGAAGATGGTGTCCAAAGTGGGCACCGGATCCCAAGACGCCCGTAAGGTGTTGGCAGAACAATACTTAGAAGCTCTTCAGGCGCTACCGACGTTGCGCTTTCTTGGTGCCGCCCATCTGGTGGGGAATCGACTTGCCGATGCCGGAGAGAAAAACCGCCAAGCAATTATGCGGTTGCTGAAAGGCAACCAGATGATCATCCTGGTGGTTGATCTTGCCTTCAGCATGGCAGTGGTGATTATCGCAGCTGTGATCTCGGTATGGCAGGTAAATAGCGGTAATTTCAGCTATGGCCAGGCAGTCACGTTGTTGGGGCTTTCGATCCTGCTCTTAGAGCCGATGGATCATATTGGGGCGTTTTTCTACATCGGTATGGCTGGACGCGGAACGCAAAAGGCGATTCGTGGCTTCTTGTCGGCTCCAATGCGTGAGCTGCAGACTCCTTCGGCTGCCCAACAAACCGATGCAGCCATTGCTTTCGACGAGGTGGATTTCGCCTATCCGACAGCACGTAGCGGTAAGCCTTCCAATAAGCCTGTGGTGCAAGATTTAAGCTTTGAAATCAGCCAAGGGGAAAAGGTGGCTCTGGTTGGCCGCTCAGGAACGGGTAAATCTACGATTATCGGGCTAGCTCAGGGGAGATTGGCGCCTACGTCTGGTTCGATATCCGTCGCAAGCCAAGCAGCGGTAGTACAGCAGCACACGTGGCTGGCAAATGACACGATTGCCGAAAATCTGCGTCTTGCTAAGGAAGACGCCAGCGAAGAAGAGATGTGGCTGGCCTTGGAAAAGGCCAACCTCGCCGGTGATATCCGTCAATTCCCAGCAGGCCTAGCCACTACCGTAGGCGAAAACGGTGTGGGCTTAAGCGGCGGCCAGGCGCAGCGTCTGTCTTTGGCACGGGCGTTGCTCTCGGGACGGTCAATTTTGTTGCTCGATGAGCCTACTGCTCAAGTGGACTTGGCCAGCGAACGCGCAATTTTGGCTGCAATCGATGCGATTGATGACGATGTGACGATTGTGATGGCAACCCACCGGCAAGCTGCAGCGCAAAGTATGGATCGGGTGATTGATTGTGGCTAGTGGAGCTAAAGCTAGTGGAGTAAAAGTGCAAACCCCTTCGGAGCAAAATCCAACTACTGGCGAAGTATTGCGCTGGCTGATTGGCACCACGAAGTCGGTGCTGCCGCCGCTGGTGGGATCGACCTGTGCCCGGATTATCGGTTACCTACTGGGGTTAGCGATGTATGTGATCCCGGTGTTAGTGCTATTCCATGCGGTAGGAGATAGTGCAGGTGGCTGGCTAGCAACACTTAGCAACCATATCTGGCTGCTAGTGGTGCTGTTGATAGTGATCGCCGCTATCAAGGCGGTACTGCGCTACCTCGAACATTATCTCGGCCACAAGGTTGCTTTTAAGGCACTCGAGATGCTTCGGCTGCACTGCTATCAGCGCCTGGTGCCACAAGTACCGGCAGTGTTAAGCAGGCGCTCTGGTGGTCTGACTTCTGGCGAATTGCTGCAGCGCCTAACTCGCGACATCGGAGTGATCGAAGTGTTCTTCGCCCACACCACAGCACCGGTGATCAGTGCTCTAATTATTCCGACCTTGTTGGTGATTTGGGCAGCATTTATTTCCGGGTGGTTTGCCCTAGTGTTGGCAGTGGCGTTTGTGTTGGTCATCTGCGTTGTGTTGCTACCTGTGGGATCGATCAGCGCCAACCGCAATGCGCAAGACAGAGGAGAAATCGCAGCCTTTGTCACGGATTCGATCTCTGGGGTGGCTGATATTTCCACCTACAACGGCAAACCACGTCGTCTAGCTCAGCTGAGCAAACTAGAAAACCAAGCGATTCGCACCAATACCGTCAGTGGTATTGCCAACGGCACTCAGACCGGGATGGTGCAATGTCTGAAGTACCTCACACTGGGAGCACTAGCATTCATCGGGACTACCCAGCCAGATATATCTCTGGCATTAACCGTGGCACTGATGTTTGCGGTGTGGCGATCTTGGGATTTGATCGACGACATCGCCCAGCTGGGACATCATTGGCGTAATGCTCGTACTGCTTGCCAACGCGTCTACGTGCTGGCTAACGGCGCACCACGGCCAGCTAGCGGCGAACTAGATTTCCCGCCGGAGATCACAGCGGTGGAAATAAAAGACATCTACTTCAACTACGAAGACACCCCTAACCAGGGCAGCTCAGACAACCACGCCGTAGACGTTCCAATGGCACACCCATGGATCGTCAAAGACCTCAACCTCTATTTGCGCAGTGGGCACTGGTACTCAGTAGTAGGGACCACGGGATCTGGTAAATCGACTCTGACAACCCTGCTCATTCGAGCTTGGGATCCAAACCTTGGCAACGTGATAGTTCACAGCGCGCCGGGTGGCCAGACTAGTAGTCACGATCTAGCGTCGTTCGATCTGGAACAATTCCGCAGTCGCGTGTGCTACGTCGGGCAAAATTATAGCCTGTTGTCAGGAACCGTCGCAGATAACCTGCGCTTGGGAAATCCAGATGCTGCCCACGCAGAGATGTGGACTGCCCTAGAAGCAGTAGGGCTTAACGACGAAGTAACGCTACACACCGAAATTGGTGATGGCGGCTCCGAATTATCGGGTGGACAGCGGCAACGGCTGGCACTGGCACAGGCACTGCTGAAAACTACCAAAGAGCACCACACGGCGTTAGTGATTTTGGATGAATTTACTGCCCACGTTGGCAATGCCTTGGCACCGAAACTGCGCCAGACGATTGCTACGTGGTTCCCAGATGCCCTGGTTGTAGAGATCACCCATGATGTGACTCACCTAGAACATGCCGATGAAATAATCGTCTTTGATGCTGGCGTTGTAGTTCAGCAGGGAACAGAGAGCCAGTTACGTGCGACAGACGGCGCATTTACTACTCTGGTAGCCCGGCAAGTCGGATAAAGTCGAATAAAAATAACCCCCGAATACGAAGCTAAAGCAAAGGAGCGCATCAATCATGGCTGATGCAGCACGTGCCCGGAAACTAGCCAAGCGAATCCAAGAAATCGTGGCTACCAGCATCGAACGGGAGATCAAAGACCGCCGGTTAGATTACGTCACCATTACCGATTGTAAAGTCACCGGCGATCTTCACGACGCCACCGTGTTTTACACTGTGCGCGGCAAGACTGTCGATGAAGAACCAGATTGGGATCAGGCTGCTACGGCGTTGCACTCCGCTAAGGGATTGTTGCGCTCTCTCGTCGGCCGCGGAACGGGCGTGCGTTACACGCCTACGCTGAGCTTCGAAGTAGATACCGTGCCACAGGCAAGTGCGCATATGGAAGATCTGCTGGCTCAGGCGCGCAAGCGTGATGCGGAGTTAGCAGAGCAAGCCAGCCAGGCGCGCCCGGCAGGTGATGCCGATCCGTACAAGACTCAGCAAGATTAGTTTTCGCGGCCCGCTCATTTCCGCTTCCTAGCCTTTCCGCTTTCTAGCCCTCGCACCTTGAGATAAACCCCTCCAGCAAACCGTAAGCTTCCAAGGAGCCTTATTCATGCCAGCTTCCGCCCACGCAGCTGATATTGCAGCCCACCAGCTTTCCCAGTCGATTAGTAGAAAGATGGCTGGATCCTTCCAAAAGGCGATGGATATGTTGAGCCAGGCGCGCAGCGTTGCAGTGGTGTGCCATATTCATCCGGATGCGGATGCGATTGGTGCGGCATCGGCGATGGTGATGGCTTTGCGTCAGCGCGGAGTACCAGCCGTTGCTACTTATGGCGAGGATGCGCTGCCAGCCAAATCGCTACTGACCATCCCGGGCTGGGACAGTTTCGTGAACATGCGCGAGCTGCCCGCAACAATCGATACGTGGGTAACCGTCGATTGTGCGTCTCCAGATCGCTTGGGAGCTTTAAGCGAGCGCATCTTAGCTTCCGACCGCGTGATTAACGTCGATCACCACAACACCAACACGCAGTACGCCACCATCAATATGGTTGATATCCATTCGGAATCCTCCACGATGGTGCTACTGGACTTCTTCGAAGTCTGGGGCATTAAGCTGACGACGGAAATGGCACACGCTTTGTATGCGGGATTGCTCACCGATACGGCGTCTTTCCAGTTTGGTCGCTCCCGGATGCATACTGCAGCGGCACGCCTATTAGACAAGGGGCTCTCGCCACGGGCTATCGGTGCTGATCTGCTAGACAATCACCCATTTGAATACCTGCCGTTCTTGGGACGCGTACTCGCTACCGCCGAACGTGAAATCAGCTGGGGTGGCGGTGCTGGATTAGTGCACGTCACGGTGTCTTATGAAGACCAGGAATCAGTCGGCCACGACGAAGTAGAAGCCGTGGTTGATGTGGTGCGCACTACCAACGACACCGATGTCACGGTGGTGATGAAAGAGTACGAGCGCGGGTATTGGACAGTGTCTTTGCGTAGCGTGGCTAAGGTTGATGTCTCCGCGGTGGCGTTAGCGCTTGGCGGTGGTGGACACTTGCGTGCCGCTGGCTTTAGCTTCCGTGGTTCCCGGGAAGAATTATTAGCAGCTTTGCTGAGCACGTCTGATGTCGCCGAAGCAACGCGGTAACTACAGCGAAGACGGCAAAGACAACCCTACGATGACCGAGACTAAGCCCCAGAACCAACCACCAGAAGTAACAGCTCGGACGATCCTGAGCCTGGCGTTGCCTGCTCTTGGTGTCTTGGCTGCGCCTCCGCTGTATCTGCTGCTGGATACCGCCGTCGTTGGCCGCTTAGGTGCCATTGAGCTGGCAGCGTTAGCTGCTGGTGCCACAATCTTTGCGATGGTCACCACACAGCTGACCTTCCTGGCCTATGGCACCACCGCGCGAGCATCGAGAGCCTTCGGACAAGGGCATCCAGAAAAAGCTGTGCAAGAAGGCGTGCAAGCGACCTGGGTAGCTATCGGGGTTGGCCTTCTGCTTTTCGCCATTGCTGGTGTCTTCGCTACACAGCTAACGCAGCTATTATCACCAGATCCTCAGGTGTACCAAGCGGCAGCAACGTGGCTGCATATTGCAGCATTCGGTATCCCACTAACCTTGATTGCTCAGGCCGGTAACGGTTGGTTGCGTGGTGTACAAAACACGCGCAAGCCCTTGTTATTCGTGTTATGTGGCTTGGGGCCGGCTGCACTGGTGATCATTCCGGTAGTAGCGTGGCTTGGCCTTCCAGGTTCGGCAGTAGCGATCATCTTCGGCGAGAGCATCACCGCAGCTTTGTTCTTACGCGAGCTGATTAAACGCGCGCGACGGGATCAGGTTAGTCTGCGGCCACGGATGGACTTAATTAAGAAGCAATTGGTTCTAGGACGTGACTTGATTGCTAGATCTGTCGCGTTCCAGGTGGCTTTTCTTTCTGCCGCAGCAGTAGCTGGGCGAATCGGTGCCTATGAGCTCGGAGCTCACCAAGTGCTGTTGCAGTTGTGGAATCTGCTCACGCTGGTGATGGACTCGCTAGCAATTGCTGCGCAAACTCTGGTGGGCGCTGCTTTGGGCTATGGCTCAATTGCCGTGGCACGTTGGACAGCTAAGAAAGTGGTGGCGTGGACTGTCGGCATCTCTGCGGTATTAGCAGCAATTTTTGCTGCTGGCGTGCACTTCATTCCGCGGATGTTTACCGAAGAAGTAGGCACTATTAACGCGATGCAATCCGGGCCATGGTGGGTGTTGGTTGCAATGATTCCAATTGGTGGCGTGGTGTTTTCCCTCGACGGCGTGTTGTTGGGAGCTGGCGACGCCGCTTATCTGCGCAATATCACTATTGCAGCTGTGGTCTTCGGCTTCTTGCCGCTAATTTGGCTGACGCACTTAAACGGTTGGCCATTAACTGGCGTCTGGCTCGGTTTATTGGCCTTCTTAGTGCTGCGCTTGGTCTTCGTCGTGCTGCGCTACCGCGGTTCGAAGTGGACTGCGAACCAAATGTAGCTACCGGTGCTAGCAATAGCACCGCTAGCTACAGCGTCGACGGATGAACCACGAAGACCGTCTTGGCGCGGGTACCGGCTTCCTCGATCAGCGCGGGTACGCGGCCACCTGGTTCGACAGCGGCATGGATTCCCTTTAGTCCAACGGGAGACAGCCACTTTCCCTGGGATAAATCCTTACCTTCAGCTTCGGTGATTTCACGGGTAGGGAAGCAAGTGACACAAGCGGTGTCCAACGACATCGACAACGTGGGTTCGGCTTCTAATTGTTCGATCGTACGGGAGGACGAGAGATCGAAAACGCCGGCGCGTGTCCGTCGTAAAGCAATTAAATGTCCGCCAACACCAAGGTCTTCGCCGAGGTCGCGAGCTAACGCGCGGACGAAAGTGCCAGCGGTGCAGGAGATTGCAGCGTCGATTTCGATTGCAGGATTGCCAAACCCATCGGTGCAATCGAAACGGATCTCCGAAATATTGAACTCAGAAACGGTCACAGGGCGCGCGGGAAGATCTACCTTCTCACCGCGACGCACACGTTCGTGAGCCCGCACACCATCGATCTTCACAGCGGAAACAGCTGCGGGGCGTTGCATGATGTCGCCGGTAAGTGCTGCAACGGCCTGCCGAATGTGATCAGCGGTGATGCCCCGAAGCGTATCAGGTGCTGCCGTGAAGATGACCTCGCCTTCCGCATCATCCGTATGCGTAGCAGTGCTCAGAGAAATCGTAGTGGTGTAGGCCTTGGTATCGGCATGCACGTGAGGCAAAAAGCGCGTACCACGATCAATACCAACGACCAGCACACCGGTTGCCATTGGATCTAACGTGCCCGAATGGCCGACCTTCTTGGTATGGAAAATACGCCGGAGCTTGCCTACCACGTCATGGCTGGTCCAGCCTGCCGGTTTATCGACAACCACGATCCCAGCGGAAGGTTTCGTTGCAGAAGTCTGTGCCGCTGAGGTTTTTGCCGCTGAGGCAGGCTTATTAGTCATAGACGCATTTTAAGAGGGTATGGTGTGATGCGTGAAAATTTGGTACGGATTATCGGACATCCCGGCAGACTTCAACGCCAGCGTAGTGACGATCGGTGTCTTCGACGGCATCCACATCGGCCACCGCAACTTGATCTCCCAGGCTGTTGCAGATGGACAGCGTCGTGGCGTTCCGACAGTTCTGATGACCTTTTCACCACACCCAATGGCGGTATTCGCACCAGATAAGGCTCCGGTATCGCTGATCAGTGATGCGCAGTGCGCGGAGATCGCCGCAGAGCTCGGAGTGGATTACTTCCTGATCGTTCCGTTCGATCGTGATTTCGCTGCCATGGAGCCGCAGCATTTCGTCGCCGATATCTTGGCCACGAAGCTGGCAGCGCAGGCCGTCTACGTCGGCCAGAATTTCACCTATGGCGCGAAGGCCGCCGGTACTTCCGAGACCTTGGTAGCAGATGGTTCGCGTCTGGGCATCGCGGTGCATATCGCGGATCTGATCCAGCTTGACGGCGCTCGAGTTTCTTCTACTCGGGTTCGCCAGGCGCTAGCGGCTGGTGATGTTGCCGAGGCTCGTCGTTGCTTGGGACGGCCCTACCGTGTGTGCGGCGAAGTGATTCGTGGCCAAGGCAGGGGAGGCGCACAGTTGGGCTTCCCAACTGCCAACATCGATTTCTCTGCAGAGCTAGCAGTGCCTGCCGACGGGGTTTATGCCGGATGGTTTACAGCAACCTCAGGAAACGGCGAGACTAGTGCTGAAGTTGAGGGGGATATGGAATTCGGTATCGCATATCCTGCTGCAATTTCGGTAGGAACGAACGTGACCTTCGAAGCGACCGAGCGCACTGTGGAAGCCTACGTCATCGGCAAAAATGCTGATCTTTATGGTGCACAAGGGTGTATTGAATTTATTGAACATATCCGTGGCATGGAGAAATTCGATGGCATCGAGGCACTGGTTGCTCAGATGAAGCAGGACGTAGCTGAAGCAACAGAAATTTTGGACAGCGATCGGCGAAGCTGGTAGATTACATCCGGTTGCGACTGTGGTTCGTGAGCAGTTGTAGCTTTCATCTTTCATCACGGACTGAAATAGGTAAATAACTTCATCGTTTAAAGGAGAAGTCTTATGGCTCTTTCTGCAGCTGAGAAGGCAGAAGTTCTAAAGGAATTCGGTCTACACGAGACCGACACCGGCTCCCCAGAAGCTCAGGTCGCTTTGCTGACCACCCGTATCCGTCAGCTCACCGAGCACTTGAAGTTCCATAAGCACGATCACCACTCCCGTCGTGGTCTGCTGCTGTTGGTTGGTCGCCGTAAGGGTCTGCTGAAGTACCTGCAGGACAACGACGTCGAGCGCTACCGTAGCTTGATCGAGCGCCTGGGTCTGCGTCGCTAATCGAATCTTTTAATCCGCCCACCTGTCTGAAGGTATTAATTCAGCAGGTGGGCGGATTTTTTGTTACGCTGGGCACGATACCTCAATGAAAAGAAGTTTTATCGGGCGGCACCGACGATCGCCCTTCAGAGGTAGCACAAGCAAGTGAAAGGCGTGGATATTTCCCGCATGAGTGATACCCAGTACGAATACGACGATTTTGATGACATCGTAGAATCCGTTGCCGTTATCGATAATGGGGATTTCGGTAAGCGTGAGATCCGTTTCGAAACTGGCCAGCTAGCCCGTCAAGCAGACGGCTCCGTCACCGCGTACTTGGATGACGAGACGATGATGTTGGCCACCACCTGCGCATCCAACAACCCTCGTGAAGGATTCGATTTCTTCCCACTGACTGTTGATGTGGAAGAGCGCATGTACGCAGCAGGCCGTGTACCAGGTTCCTTCTTCCGTCGCGAAGGGCGCCCAGGCACCGAAGCAATCTTGGCAGCTCGGCTGATCGACCGTCCGTTGCGTCCAACCTTCGTTAAAGGCTTGCGCAACGAAGTGCAGATCATCATCACCGTGATGTCCATGGATCCAAAGGACATGTACGACGTAGTGGCGATCAACGCTGCTTCTGCTGCAACCCAGTTGTCTGGTCTGCCAGTTTCCGGCCCTGTTGGCGGCGTGCGTATGGCTTTGATGTCTGACAAGGATCATAAAGACGGCCAGTGGATCGCATTCCCTACGCAGGAACAGCGCAGCGAAGCTGTCTTCGAAATCATCGTTGCTGGCCGTCTGACCGACGACAAGCCAAAGAGCCGTAATCGCCGCAGCCGGGGACGTGGTCGCGGTCGTGGGCGTCGCAACGACAATGTAGCGATCATGATGGTGGAAGCTGGTGCTACCGAAAAGGCCACCACCTTGATGAAGCAGGGTGCACCAACCCCAACTGAGTCCGTGGTCGCCGAAGGTTTAGAAGCAGCCAAGCCATTCATCGCAGAATTGTGCCGGGCACAGCTATCTTTGGCGAAGGAAGCAGCGAAGGAACGTCGTGAGTTCCCACTGTTCCCACCATATGAAGACGACGTTTACCAGCGCGTGCGCAAGCTCGCAGGCCGTCGTTTGCCAAAGGTGCTGAAGGCTCCAACTAAGGCCGAGCGCGACGAGGCAACGAATGCCTTGATGGAAGAAATCATCGAAAAGCTCGAGGCAGACTTTCCTGAGCGTGAAAAGGAAATCCCAGCCGCGTACAACGCCTTGATGAAAGAGATCGTGCGCGACATGATTCTCTCTGAAGGCTTCCGCATTGATGGCCGTGAAACCACTGCTATCCGCGACCTAGGTGTCGAGGTGGAACTGATTCCACGCGCCCACGGCTCTGCACTGTTCGAACGTGGCGAAACCCAGATTCTGGGTGTGACCACCTTGGACATGCTGAAGATGGAGCAGCAGATCGATTCTTTGAGTGCTGTGGAATCGAAGCGCTACATCCACCACTACAACTTCCCGCCATACTCCACTGGCGAAACCGGCCGTGTTGGTTCGCCAAAGCGCCGCGAGATCGGCCACGGTGCCCTTGCAGAGCGTGCACTGGTACCAGTGCTGCCATCGCGGGAAGAGTTCCCGTACACCATCCGTCAGGTCTCTGAGGCACTTGGCTCCAATGGTTCTACCTCGATGGGCTCGGTATGTGCTTCCACGATGTCGCTGTACAACGCTGGTGTGCCTTTGAAGGCTCCAGTGGCTGGTATCGCCATGGGCTTGGTCTCTGGCGAAGTTGAAGGGGAAACCAAGTATGTTGCTCTAACCGACATCTTGGGTGCAGAAGATGCTTTCGGCGACATGGACTTCAAGGTCGCAGGTACCTCTGAGTTCATCACCGCATTGCAGCTAGACACCAAGCTTGATGGTATTCCATCGAAGGTGCTAGCGGATGCTTTGAACCAGGCAAAGGATGCGCGTCTGACCATTCTGAACACCATGGCGGATGTCATCGATCAGCCAGACGAGATGAGTGATCTGGCACCAAAGATCACCTCGGTTTCGATCCCAGCTTCCAAGATTGGCGAGCTGATCGGCCCGAAGGGCAAGACCATCAACGCCATTACTGAAGAAACTGGCGCTGAGGTTTCGATCGAAGACGATGGCACGGTATTCGTCTCTGCGACGTCCGGCAAGTCTGCGGACGCGGCGCTAGAGAAGATCAATGCGATCGCCAACCCACAGATGCCAAAGGTAGGCGAACGCTTCCTGGGCACCGTGGTTAAGACCACCGCATTCGGTGCTTTCGTTTCGCTGGTACCAGGCAAGGATGGCTTGGTACACATCTCTCAGCTGGGCGATGGCAAGCGGATCGACAAGGTCGAAGACGTAGTCAACGTAGGAGACAAGCTACAGGTAGAGATCTCCGACATTGATAACCGCGGCAAGATCTCTTTGGTGCTGGTTAAGGACTAGCCCTGACAAGCGACTGACAAGCGAAATGCCCTGGGAATTTCCCAGGGCATTTTTCGTCTCTCGTCTTAGGAGAATTGGAAAGTTAAACGGGAAAGTAGATAGGGCGACACTAAGCCTTGAGTTCGAACCGCTGATCCTTCTTCTTCACGTGTAACACGGCAAGCACCAATAGAGCCGCAGAAAGTGCGACACCTACCAGCATGGCTACCCGGTAGCCGGCAATCGTTCCGGCTAACGACGAATCAAGGGCTGCCAACGCCGCAACAGTTACGAAAATCGAGGTACCCACGGCGCCGAAAAGCTGGTTGGCGGTACTCATGATCGCAGATCCATCTGGCTGCAAAGGCTCTGGAACTTCGTTCAAGCCCCAGCTGAACAACGGGGTAAACAGTAGTCCCAATCCGATTTGCAAGGTGATGTGGCAAGCAATCAGCCACCACAGCGGGGTAGTAGTGGTAAGCCAACTCATGCCTGCCATCGCCGCCAGCACGAAAACAGTACCGGGGATGACTAGCGGGCGAGGGCCGATCTTGTCGTATAACTGGCCTACTGGACGTCCCATCAGACCCATCACAAAAGGCCCTGGCATCAACATCAAGCCGATGGTTAGGGAGGAAACGTCAAGTAGTCGCAAGTACAACGGCAATACGATAATCACGCCGAACATGGCTGTCATGCCGAGGCACATTAGTATCACAGACACGCGGAAGCTTGGGATACGGAACACGTCGAGATTCAACAGAGCCTTGTCCTCGCGAACCAGGCGACGCTGGCGACGAACGAACAACACCAAGCCAATGACACCCAAAGCTAACGTAATAGCGGTGAGAGCCGTTACTTCTGGATCGCCGCCGCTCTCACCGGCGACAGAGTTCACTGCGAAGACCGAAGAACCGAAACCGATGGCAGACAGCAATACGGAAATAAGGTCTAGGTGCTTGCTTTCCTTAGTATCGTCGCGAGGTAATAAATACAATCCTGCCACCAGAACGATTAGTGCCAGTGGGATCATGACGTCGAATAGCAAGTGCCAATTGTTGTTGCCCACTTTCAAGATGGCACCGGAGATCGTCGGACCTACCGCGGGGGCTACCGCGATCACCACCATCAAGTTGCCCATCATCTTGCCGCGTTCATGTTCGGGAACCAGGCGTAACACGGTGGTCATCAGCAACGGCATCATAATGGCGGAACCACCGGCCTGAATAGCGCGGGCAGCAATAATTACCGCAAACGTGGGTGCAATCGAGCCTAAAATCGAGCCTGCCAGGAACAGACCCGCTGCGATGCCGAACAGCTGGCGCAAACTAAACCGTGCAATCAAGTAGCCCGTTGTGGGAATCACCACCGCCATCGTGAGCAAGAATGCGGTAGTTACCCATTGGGCTTGAGACGCCGGAATCCCCAAATCGTCGCGGATGGTGGGGATTGCCACACTCATCACTGTTTCGTTGAGAATCGCCAAGAAGGTGGCTGCTAGTAGCACGTAGATTGCGATATAAGAACGAGTCATAAAACTTTCAGTTCGTCTTCCCAGCTGTGAAATGTCCGAAGAATAAAAATACTCCGTCCCACTGGAAAAGTGGAACGGAGTAGGAAAGCCGGTTCGTCAGCTAGTGGTAAGAATTATTTCTCCCAGCCAACGTTCTGTGGCTGAACAACTGCGAATCCCTTAGGGCCGAAGTTTGCCAGGCCAGGCTTTACGGCGATGATGTTCGGACCGTTCAAGATTGGCAAGATGCCGTAGTTGCGCATGGCATCCTTTTCAATCTCGTTAGCACGCTTGATAGCCTCATCTGGATCACCGATAGCTTCCAGTTCAGCAATCTTTTCATCGATTTCCGGGGTGCCGGTACCGGACTTGTTCAAAGTGGAGTCCGATGCGTAGATCTGGGCGAAGCCAGCAACACCGTATGGGTCGATCGAAGCGTAGCCAGAGAAAATCATGTCGAAATCACGTTCGCTCATCACGTTCGAGAAGTCGGAGCTAGCCTTTTCTTCCACGTTGAGCTGGATTCCTACGTCGGCAAGCATGGACTGCATAGCAGCTGCCAGCGCCTTGATCAAAGGATCGTCACCAAACATGACGTAACGCAGAGCCAGAGTTTCGCCGTCCTTGGTACGGAACTGGCCATCCTGCTCCCAGCCTGCTTCATCCAGCAGACGATTAGCCTTTTCTGGATCGAAGTCTACGATGCCTTCAACGTTGTCCTCGTAGCCATCCTGGAAGGAGTAGTTCACGAAAGAACCTGGTAGTGGCTCGGAGTAGTCCAAGCCGTTGAAGCGAATATCAGCCAACTGCGCGCGGTCGATTGCATCGAAGATAGCTTCACGAACTTGGTCGTCACCCAAAACAGGAGCATCCGAGTTCAGCGTGATCAGACGGTTCGCAGTAGACGTAGCGGTGCGGATCTCAGCCTGGTCGCCCATTTCCTGAGCGGTGTTGTAGCGCTCACGGTTAGCTACACCGGTTGCGTCGATTTCACCAGCGCGGAACGCGTTCAAGCTAGCCTGATCTTCCATCGCGCGGAAGCTGATCTTGTCTAGCTTGGCTTCGTCGCCCCACCACTTGTCGTTCTTCACCAAGGTGAATTCGCCACGGTTGAAGTCTGCGTTTTCTACGATGAATGGACCTGCAGCCCAGTCATTGTTTACATTCTTCAGGTATGCCTCGTTGAACTGCTCGAGGGTTTCAACCTGTGGTGGTACCAGGGTATTGAAAATGGACTGCCACCAGGCGTATTCGCGGTCGAAGGTAATAACAGCCTGCTTGTCGTTATCACCAGCGGTAACGGACTCGACTAGCTTGTAGCCATCGGTGGTGTTAACGGTGTAATCAGGGTCTGAACCGTTGTTCTTTTTCCAGGTGTTTTCGAACGCACGCCAGTCGATAGGAGTGCCATCGTTATAGTTAGCTTCCTCGACGATGGTGTAAGTAACCACAGTCTTGCCGTCAACGACTTCTTCTTCTACATCCTCGATGTAGTCAGGGTTCGGGGTGTATTCACCCTCAGCGTCGTACAGCGCAAGCACTGGGTTGGACCAACGCCACAAATCGGTGGAGGTAAGAATTGCGTTGGCATGGAAAGGCAGCATCTGCTCTGGCAACTCGGAAATTGCCAGGGTCAACTCGCCACCGTCTTGGATATTGTCGCGATCCTGTGGGTTGTAATCGCCTGCCTTCATCTCTCCGATGTCAGCACCTTGACCATTACTGTCACTGGAACTGCAGCCGGTGAGTACAAGCGCAGACGCGGCTAATACAGCGAACGCCTGCTTCTTCAGAGATATCTTCAATGGAAACTCCTAAAGGGGCGGGCACAGAGAGGATTATCCTCTTGTGTAGAAAAGATTAACTTTTCTTAAACCGCAGTTTACTAAACAGTGAGGATTTTTCGTCAGTTTTTACCGCACTTGGCTGACTATCTTTCCAAATTAAACGTTTGCGGTTCTTCTCGATCTTCGGATCTGGGATCGGAATCGCAGATAGCAGCGCTTTGGTGTAGTCGTGCTGCGGGTTGTCAAAGACCTCGTCAATGGGGCCTTCTTCGACGAATTCGCCTCGATACATCACGCCGACACGATCCGATAGGTGACGAATCACCGATAAATCGTGTGCGACGAACAGATAAGACAGGCCAAGACTGCGCTTAAGATCATCTAAGAGATTCAACATGCCAGCCTGAATGGAGACGTCCAAAGCTGAGACCGGCTCATCCAAAACAATCAGTTTCGGACGGGTTGCCAAGGCACGTGCCAAACCAATGCGCTGACGCTGTCCACCCGAGAACGCACCCGGGAATCGGTCAATCTGCGAAGCATCAAGACCCACCGTGCGCATCAATTCAGACACGCGCGCATCCACATCACCGTCGTAGCCCAGCGATCGCAGCGGCTCGGCAATGATCTCACGCACAGTGAGACGCGGATTCAACGAGCTCATTGGATCCTGGAACACCATCTGAATATCTTTTCGAGCTTTACGACGGCTCCGCGAATTCAAGCTGGCTGTGTCCACTCCATTGAGCTTTAAAGTAGTGCCATCGGCAGGATCGAGATTCATGATCTCGAGTAGGGAAGTGGTCTTACCACTGCCGGATTCACCCACGATAGCCATGCATTCGCCTTCGTGGATATCAAAGGAAATGCCATTGACTGCGTAGACCGTACCCACGCGACGCTTCAGTACCGCGCCCTTGATCAAAGGGAATTCCTTGACCAAGTTGTCTACCTCTAGCACCTTATTGCGGTCTTCACGTGGCACACCTGCCAGCACGTCTTCACTGCGCTCTGGCACCGGGTAGAGGGCTTCGCCATCGAGTTTGCCAGCGTGAATCTCAGAAGAGCGCAAGCAGGCAGCCTGGTGGCGAGTTACTGACTCATCAGGGCTAATGATGTCGCCAGCAGTCTTTTCCGTGGTGTCTTCCACCTTGGTTAATCCCGGCGTGGTGGTCTTGCACTCGGCGAGGGCGACGGGGCAGCGCGGTGCGAAAGGGCACCCGGCTGGCAAATCGATCAATACGGGTGGGGTACCAGCGATTGGAGTCAGTGCGTCGTCGGAAGAAACATCGATACGAGGGGTGGATCCAAGTAGACCGACGGTATAAGGCATTTTCGGATTTTCGAAAAGCTCATACACGTTTGCCTTCTCCACTGGAGAGCCCGCGTACATCACCAGCACGTCGTCAGCGGTACCAGCAACCACACCCATGTCGTGGGTAATCATGATCGTGGCAGCCCCGGTTTCGCGCTGAGCGGTCTGGAGTACCTCGAGAATCTGAGCCTGGATGGTCACGTCCAGTGCGGTGGTGGGCTCGTCGGCGATAATCACCTTTGGATTATTCGCAATCGCCAGCGCAATCACAGCACGCTGGCGCATACCACCGGAAAACTCGTGCGGGAAGGCCTTCGCGCGGGTAGCAGGCTCTGGGATACCAACTAGATCAAGTAGCTCTACGGCACGATCCCATGCCTGTTGACGTGAGACATCCTGATGGCACTGAATCGCCTCTACGATCTGATCGCCGATGGAAAACACCGGAGTTAGAGCCGACAGAGGATCCTGGAAGATCATGCCGATGCCAGCACCGCGAATCGCGGACATTTGCTTGTCGGTTTTGCCGACCAGCTCTTCGCCTTGGAACTTAATTGAACCCGTGACCTTCGCGTATTCGGGCAGCAAGCCCATCACAGCCATGGAGGTCACCGACTTACCGGAGCCAGACTCACCCACAATGCCCAGCGATTGGCCGGGGTAGAGATCGAAGCTGACATCGCGGACGGCGTCGACTCGGCCGGCTTCGGAAGGGAAAGACACGCAAAGATTGCGGACTTCTAGGATTGGTTTTTGCTGGTTTTCGGATGTCATGCTTTGCCTCCAGCTTTGGAATTCGGATCCAGCGCATCTCGCAATCCATCAGCGATGAATGCCATGGACACGGTAAGCAAGGTCAAGGTGATTGCAGGGAAGTAGAACTGCCATGGAGCAGAGCCAAGGGCGCCTGCGCCGACGGAGAGCAACGTACCCAAACTGACGTCTGGTAGCTTCACGCCCAATCCCAAGAAGGACAGGGCGGTTTCCGACATCACGGTTGCCACTACAGACAGGGTGAACTGAATGATCAGCAACGAACCGATGTTCGGGATCATGTGGCGGGTCAAAGTGGTGAAGGTACCTACGCCCATAAAGCGAGCGGCGCGCACGTAATCGTTTTCTTTCACCGATAACGCCAAAGCCCAGATCACACGGGCAGGGTAGACCCAGTTGAACAAAATCAGCACCACGATCAGCACCTTCCAGTCGCCACCGGAATCGGCTACCAACAAGGCGATCAATAAGAAGGATGGAATAGCCAGCATGAAGTGGATGATGGTCAACGCGATCTGCTCGAATGCGCCACCAAGCAAGGCTGCTGCAGTACCGATCAGCGCGGAGATAATCGTGGCCGCCAGAGAAACGCTAACTGCAATCATCAGGGAGCGTCCTAGACCATGCACGGTTTGGGCAAAGAGGTCGTTACCGGCGTCGGTAGTGCCAAACCAGTGTTCAGGAGACGGGCCGGTAGCGATGTTCATAAAGTCTGGCTGCCGGTAGTCCCACTGGGTGAAAAAGCCACCGAAGAGGGACATGAAGACCAAGAAGCCGAAGATCACTAGGCCAACTACCGCCATCTTGTTGCGGAAGAAACGACGGCGATACAACGCCAACCGGCTGCGGCCCTTAATGGTGGCGTCCTGTGCTGCGTCTTTGACCGATGCTACGTCTTCTGCGGGGGTGGAAACTTTAGGAGAAGTCATGTGATATTCACCCAGCCTGCCTAGTTGACGCGGACACGTGGATCCAAGATCACCACGATAATGTCCGCTAATACTGCTGAAATCGCTACGGTAAACGCGCCGAAGGCGGCTACGGCTACCACGCCATGGACGTCGTTCTTGCTGATGGTTTCGATGAAGTACTGTCCCATACCGCGCCACGCGAAAATACGTTCTGTCATCACGGCGCCGGTGAAAATACCTGGAATGGAAAACGCTACCGACGTTGCCACAGGAATGATCGAGGTACGCAAAGCGTGACGACGGATGGCCTGGCTGCGGGTAAGACCCTTAGCTCGAGCTGTGCGTACATAATCTGCATTCAAGTTATCCAGCAACAACGTGCGCTGCATCAAGTGGTAACTGGCGTAACTAATGATTACCAGTGAGATCGTCGGCAAGATTAAGTGCTGCCCGTAGTCGATCAGCTTCGGGAAGAACCCTTCCACACCAGGGCTAGAAGCGCCGGTGACGTAGAAGACGCGGCGGCCAGTGGCGTCGTTAATAGCCAAAGCAGCAGCAACAACCAACAGCGATGCCACAACCACGTGGGTGTTCATCGCAATAATGGAAGCGCCCTGCCAGAAGCGGTCGCCAGCCTTGTATTGGCGCGATGCGGTGTACACACCAATGGCCACACCGATAATCACAGACAAAATGGTGGCCAGCAGAAGCAACTGCGCGGAAACCCAAATGCGGTGGGAGATTTCATCGTTGACGCTAACGCCAACAGGAGACTTACCCCAATCCCATTCGGTGAGGATTCCAGTAAGCCACGTCCACCAACGTTCAAGCAGTGGCGTATTCGGGGAGAGATTTAAAGGAGTGAGAATTCGGTCGATCTGATCCTCGGAAAGTGGAGGACGGCGGCCGATAAAATTGGATCGCGGATCCAAAAACGTCGCTGCCATAAAGTAAGCGATGTTCGTCGCAAGGAAGATCACCACTACCCAGTAGGCAACCTTCTTAAGCAAATACTTGATCATGGGTTCGTCGCGTTCATGTAAGGGACACTGACTTTTGGTCAACAGCTAACAACGTCTCCGCCACTAGCTATCTGTAATTTTTACCAGTACCTATGGCGGATTTTGGAATTATTTACAGAGGTTTTTAGAAACCGGGTTACAGTGGACTACATGATTAACGTTGCAGTTTTAGGTGCAAAAGGTAAGGTTGGAGCAACTATTTGCGACGCGGTGACGGCCGCTGAGGATCTGGAATTAATTGCGAAAATCGACCGCGACGATAGCCTGGACAAGCTCACAGAGGTTCAAGCTTCCGTGGTAGTAGATTTCACCCAGCCCGATGCGGTGATGGGCAACTTAGAGTACTGCATTGCCAACGGTATTCACGCCGTAGTGGGAACTACCGGTTTCACTGCAGAGCGCATTGAAACTGTGAAGCAGTGGATATCAGAGTCGCAACACGACGTAAACGTACTGATTGCGCCCAATTTTGCTATCTCTGCCGTGCTGACGATGCACTTCGCAAAACTAGCGGCACCATATTTTGAGTCTGCTGAAGTTATCGAGATGCACCACCCATTCAAAAAAGACGCGCCATCGGGTACAGCTGTGCACACTGCAGAGAAGATCGCCGAGGCGCGTCGTGAAGCAAAAATGGATCCCGCACCTGATGCTACGGAAACGCAATTAGAGGGCAGCCGTGGTGCTGACGTCGAGGGGGTAGCGGTACACGCCGTGCGCATGAGTGGCACCGTGGCACACGAGACGGTGATCTTCGGCACAGAAGGCCAGACATTAACTATTAAGCAGGATTCGTATTCGCGCACCAGCTTCGTGCCCGGTGTGTTGCTTGGGGTGCGTGACATTGAAAAGTACCCAGGACTGACGATCGGCTTGGAAAGCTACTTGGGAATTTAGAGCAGGACTGAACAATTCTATGGCCGAGCTAATGCCACTGAAGGTAGACGTAGTTGCCGCAACCCAAATGGATATGCCCGCCGACATCGAGTGGGAAACGGATGCAGAAGGGGGAGAAGCCCTCATCGAATTTGCCGGGCGTGCCTGCTACGAGACCTGGCACAAGCCGAACCCGCGTACGGCTCACAATGCGGGGTACTTGCGTCACGTACTGGAAGTGGGGCATGTGGCGTTGTTCGAGCATGCGACGGCGTCGCTGTACATCCGGGGTCTCTCCCGGTCGTGCGCACACGAGCTCGTGCGCCATCGGCATTTTTCCTTCGCGCAGTTATCGCAACGGTTCGTACCTGCCGCTGGCAATCAAGTAGTAGCGCCGCAAGCAATCGCGGAAGACGAAGAACTATTGCGCTTATTCGAACAAGCAACCGACAATTCCCGAATGATCTACCAGGAGCTTTTACAAGCACTGGAAGAAAAGTGGGCTGAAGAACCAAACGCGTTGCTGCGCAAGAAACAAGCGCGACAGGCCGCACGCGCAGTCCTGCCAAACGCCACCGAGACGCGTATCGTAGTGACCGGAAATTATCGGACTTGGCGGCACTTTATTGCCATGCGGGCAACCGAACACGCCGACGCCGAGATGCGTGGCCTCGCGGTGGAGTGTCTCCGCCAACTACGTGGAATCGCCCCCGTGGCTTTTGGAGATTTTGAAATTTCTGCGCTTGCCGATGGCTCGCCCGTGGCTTCCAGTCCGTATGCGTTTGAAGGCTGAAAAACTCGTAGAGAATTAGCAGTAGAACTCTGAAGTAGCTAATGAAAGTAGCGTGAAACGAAAACCGTGATGGAAACCGACATTAACCCGGAAATTAGTGGCACGAGCGGCCTCGTATCCACCCGTGGCATCGAGCATTTTGGTGCCGTTGCTGTGGCGATGGTGACGCCATTTGACGCTAACGGCGCATTAGACATCCAGGCTGGTGTGAAGCTTGCAGGCCACTTGTACGAAAACGGGGTTGATTCCCTGATCCTTGCTGGTACCACCGGCGAATCGCCGACAACAACCACCGAGGAAAAGCTAGAACTGCTCCGCGCGGTGCGGGCTGAATTCGGCGACAAGATCAAGCTGGTAGCCGGTGCTGGCACCAACGACACCGCGCGCAGCATTGAATTAGCTAAAGCCAGCGAAGCAGCCGGAGCAGATTCGCTACTGGTAGTTACGCCTTACTATTCGAAGCCCAGCCAAGAAGGCCTGTACCGCCACTTTATGGCGGTCGCTGATTCGGTAAACCTGCCGATCTGCTTGTACGATATTCCACCTAGATCAGTAGTACCGATTGAAAGCAACACCATTCTTCGGTTAGCTGAGCATCCAAATATCCAGGCGGTTAAAGATGCCAAAGGCGATTTGAATGCTGCAGCAGGCCTAATCGAAGAAACCGATTTAGCTTGGTACTCGGGTGATGACCCCTTGAATATCCCTTGGCTGTCCATCGGCGCCACCGGGTTCATTTCAGTTGTTGGCCACGCAGCGCCAGCGCAGTTAGCCCAAGTACGCGAGCAATTTAATCGTGGTGATCTTGCCGGTGCTCGAAAGACACACGCGTCGCTGCGTCCACTGTTGCGTGCCCAGGCACGTCTTGGTGGGGTGAGCTTCGCGAAAGCAGCTTTGCGTTTGCAGGGCATAGAGACAGGAGAACCTCGTTTGCCGCAGATTGCGCCTAACGACGAACAACTAGCACAGCTAGCAGCAGATATGAACGAAGCCGGGGTGTTGTAAATGAGCGATAACAAAAACAATCGACCTCGCAAGGTAACCCGCAAAGCCGGGCCGCCGAAGGACAGCGAAGTAAGCGCGTCCGCTAAGGACAACCAGGCTGGTAACAAGCAGCAGGGCGGTCGTGGCGATAACGGTGGTAACCGTGGCGACAACCGCGGTGAGAACCGCAACCGGCGCGATAACAAGAGCCGTGGCAAGAACGGCAACGGTGGTAACAACGGTAATAACGGCAATAACAACGGCGGTAAGAATTCGAATAAGAACCGCGGTGGCGGCCGGAATAACAATCGGCGTCGCAACGTAGTGCAGTCGATGCAGGGTGCAGACTTGACTCAGCGTCTGCCAAACCCGCCAAAGGCTCCGAAAGATGGCCTGCGCATCGTTGCGCTCGGTGGTATTTCCGAAATCGGTCGCAATATGACCGTGTTCGAGTACAAGGGGCGCCTGCTAATCGTCGACTGTGGTGTGCTGTTCCCAAGTTCGGATGAACCTGGTGTGGATCTGATTCTGCCGGACTTCTCTTACTTAGAGGGCAAGTGGGATCGAGTGGAAGCTCTAGTGGTTACCCACGGTCACGAGGATCATATTGGCGCAATTCCGTGGTTGCTCAAGCAGCGTCACGATATTCCGATCATCGCGTCGCGATTCACGCTTGCGCTGATTCAGGCTAAGACGGGCGAGCACCGTCAGCGTCCAAAGACCATGGAGGTCAATAAAGACTCCCGCGTCCAGCGCGGACCTTTCGATCTGCGCTTCTTCGATGTGAATCACTCGATTCCAGAATGCTTGGGCGTAGCCATTAAGACCGGCGCTGGTTTGGTAGTGCACACCGGCGACATCAAGATGGATCAAACTCCACCGGATGGAACTCCAACCGATCTGCCGGCACTGTCACGCCTAGGCGACGAAGGGGTGGATCTGTTTCTCTGTGATTCGACGAATGCCACCACTCCAGGCTTTTCGGGCTCGGAATCGGAGCTTGCGCCGACCCTGCGTCGTCTGATTGGCGATGCCAAACAGCGCGTCATCGTGGCTGCGTTTGCCTCGAATGTCTACCGCGTTCAGGCAGTGATCGATGCTGCTGTCGCTGCTGGCCGCAAGGTGGCGTTCAACGGCCGTTCCATGATCCGCAATATGCGTATCGCAGAGCAGCTGGGTATCTTGCAGGCGCCGAACGGCACCATCGTTGAAATGAACGAAGCCGCTCGTATGGCGCCACACAAGGTGGTGCTGGTTACCACCGGTACTCAGGGTGAGCCAATGGCAGCACTATCGCGCATGGCTCGTCGCGAGCACCGCCAGATTACGGTGCGCGATGGTGATTTGATCATCCTGAGCTCGTCGCTGGTACCTGGTAACGAAGAAGCGGTCTTCGGTGTGATCAACATGCTGGCGCAAATTGGTGCCACGGTTATTACCGGCAAGGATGCCAAGGTACATACCTCGGGTCACGGTTTCTCCGGCGAACTGTTGTTCCTCTACAACGCAGTGCGTCCATCTAACGCTATGCCAGTGCACGGCGAATGGCGCCACCTGCGGGCGAATAAGGAACTCGCAATTTCTACCGGTGTGCCAGAAAAAAACGTGGTGTTGGCGCAAAACGGTGTGGTCGTAGACTTGGTAGATGGCCGAGCCCAAGTTGTTGGCCAGATCCCTGTGGGTAACCTCTACGTCGATGGCATCACCATGGGTGATGTGGATGCTGATGTGCTTGCCGACCGCGCAGAGATGCGTGAAGGCGGCCTGATCACCTGCACCGTGGTTATCGATAACCGCACTGGCCGGCCGCTAGAAAAGCCAACCGCTCAGGCACGCGGCTTTTCTGACGATGCCAAGGAAGTGCTGGCCGAAGTGGTCAAGCTTGTCGACGACACGATGTACGACCTCGCGGGCCAAGGGGAGAACAATCCTTACCGTATGGCTCAAGAAGTCCGACGTCGCGTCGAAAAGCAAGTCAATCAGAAGTGGCGCCGTAGCCCGATGATCGTGCCTACGATCGTTCCGATGTCCTCGGAATCGATGGATTCGGTGACGGATGCGGACGTTGAAGATTCACGCGAAAGTCTATAACCCATGCTTTCTTTTGCTCGCACTGAACGAATGGCGCTAGTGCAGACCTTCCAGGAGGTAGGCTCTGATGCGCCTACCTTGTGTGGCAACTGGTCTGCCAAAGATCTGCTAATTCATCTGCTGCTTCGGGAAAATCGCCCGGATGCCGCTTTGGGCATGTTTCTGCCACCGGAGGCCGGGCACTTGGATAAAGTGACCAAGCAATATCAGCAGCACGACTTCGAAGACCTGCTACGCCAGTGGCGCCAGGGTGCGAAGGCGTGGAACCCGATGCGCTACGCGGATCGTTTTGCCAACGTCACCGAGCACTTCGTGCACCACGAGGATGTGCGCCGTGCTCAGCCGGATTGGCAGCCACGGACGCTCGCCCCGCAGCAAAAGAAAGCATTAGAGCGCGCTACCACCGGTATTGCCAAGATGTTGCTACGGCAAAGTCCGGTGCGCGTTTCGCTGTACACGCCTGACCGGCTGTGGCAGGTATCTGCCGGCAAAGGCTCGGACACTCCAACCGTGGAGGTACATGGCGAGATCGGTGAGCTTTTGCTGTGGCTTTTCGGCCGTGATGATCACTGCAAAGTGACATTCGAAGGCTCTGCGGAAGACCTGAAGAAGGTTAAAAGAGCACAGATGTAGGCCTCTGCAGAAAGTGCTTCAGAAGGTTCCACAGAACGTTCTTAAGAGTTAATACAGAGTTAATACTGAGTTAATACTGACACGCATGTTACTAATGTGAATTTTGAGGTTAATTCACGCTAAAGTATGGGCATGCCAGATTTGAGTGACGACTTCGTTCGCACCGGAAGCGCCTACCGAGCAGTCGGAGGCGCTTTTACTTCTGCCTGGAATACCACTGCACGAGGTGTGGGGGCTACTGCTCGTGCGATGGGCTCGGGTGGCCGTCGCTCCGGGGGTTCGCGGGCAGATGAGTCTTATCATTACGATCCCGATAATGATTTTGCTAAACGCCCCGAAACCCACGATACGTACGCGGTTCACTCAGATTTAGAGCAGGCTGGCGACGATAATCGACAGCCACGAAAGAAGAAGTCTGGATTGTTTTCCAAATTGCGCGGCTTTTCCAAGCGCGAGCGGCGAAGCTCTGATTCAGCTGAGGCTGCGCAGACTGATCGTGGTTTTGCGTTTAGTGAGATCGTTGATTCCGCCACCACTCAGATGGCTGCACCGGGTGGGTCTCACGGTTCGGAGTCAGCTCCAGATAATCGCGCACAACGCGGCCACGATGGGGTAGCGCTGGTACTACTTGCATTGGCAGTCGTGCTTGCGGGTGCAACCTGGTTCGGTATTGCTGGGGTAGTGGGTGAGGCGTTCGCACGTCTGGTTAGCTCGATTATTGGCGTTGGAGTTTATGCGCTACCCGTGTTGCTGGGCGTAATTGCTGTGGGCTTGATGCTGGATCGGATGCCGGCGCGTTCTCAACTAAGTTCTGTGGCGCTTGGTGCTGTAATTATTGTGATCGGCATGCTCGCCGTTTTCCATATCGTTGCGGGCGTGCCTGCTGATTGGGCTGGCCGTCGCCAGGCCGGTGGTGCTATCGGGGCTTACGCAGGATCGCCATTGGCCGCAGGCTTTACTCCATGGGTAGCGATTATCCTGTTGGTCGGATTCATATTCTATGGTGCCTTGCTAGCTACCGGTACCTCGGTTCGGATGCTCATCGATATTTCGCGAGAGTATTTCAACATCGGTGCGTGGTCCGGTCGTAGTGGTCGTGCCGATCTATTCGACAGCGCAGACGAGACGAAAGACGACGACCGCTACGGCAACGTGAATTCCCTGCTGGAAACGCGTGCCCGTAACTACCGCGACGATGATGCTCCCGCGCCAGATACTTCTCAGACTGAAGTTCTGGATCATGTTCAGCCGATCTCGCACCGACGTCCGGCATCTACGCACCGTACCCGGGCGCCGAAACGTCGCGATGAGAATTTGTACGACTTGCTTGACGACGGATCGGCAACGCAAGCTGAAAGCCAGGACACTACCGAGACGGAGTCCCGACGAGAATCTCGGCCAGAATCTCGGCCAGCTTCCCGACCAGAGTCGGCGCCACAACGTAGGGTTGAGCGTCCGAAGCAATCGGAAACGAAGCCTGCACCGAAGCAAGCGGAGCCGAAGCGAGCTGAGCTGAAGCAAGCTGAGCTGAAGCGTGCTGAGCTGGCTGAGCAAACTGAGCCGGCTGAACAGGTCGAAAATGTCGCGGCTGATCAGAGCAACGACGATCTAGTCAGCGAAACCACGCGACGCACCATGTCTGCATTGAAGGCTCGTGGCATCGATGCGGCGAAGATCCCAGCGTCGATTCCAAAGTCTGAGCTGCCAGAAGCCCAGGAGCCGGAGCATAAAGATACCGACACCGCTGGCGCCGCGCAGAACGCGACTTCCGACGTAGACGATGCGCAACAATATGTCCTGCCCGCCACTGATCTCTTGATCGCTGGACAGCCACCGAAAACTCGTACTGCAACCAATGTTCGGATGATCGAGGCGATCACTGATGTATTTGCTGAGTTCAAGGTAGACGCGCAAGTTACCGGCTTTTCTCGCGGTCCTACGGTGACGCGTTATGAAGTTGAGCTTGGTCCTGGCGTTAAAGTCTCGAAGATTACAAACCTGCAGTCGAATATCGCCTATGCGGTAGCAACGGACAATGTTCGACTCTTGACGCCGATTCCTGGCAAGTCTGCCGTGGGCATCGAGGTTCCGAACAATGACCGCGAAATGGTGCGCCTTGCCGACGTGCTGAACGCGCCGAAGACTGTGGCGGACCCGGATCCGATGCTGATCGGCCTGGGTAAGGACATCGAAGGCGATTTCGTCTCGCATTCGATCCAGAAGATGCCTCACCTGTTGGTAGCCGGTTCTACGGGCTCCGGTAAGTCGGCATTCGTGAACTCGATGCTCGTGTCTTTGCTGACGCGCGCTACGCCTGACGACGTCCGGATGATCCTGGTCGATCCGAAGATGGTGGAACTGACTCCTTACGAGGGCATTCCACACCTGATTACGCCGATCATCACACAGCCTAAGAAGGCTGCGGCTGCCTTGCAGTGGTTAGTCGAAGAGATGGAACAGCGCTACCAGGACATGAAGTCCACCCGCGTGCGTCACATCAAGGACTTTAACCGCAAGGTGAAGGCTGGCGAAATTCAGACCCCTTTGGGATCCGAACGGGAATACCGGCCGTATCCATACATCGTTTGTGTGGTGGACGAGTTGGCGGACTTGATGATGACCGCTCCGCGCGACATCGAAGAAGCTATCGTGCGGATTACGCAGAAGGCTCGCGCTGCTGGTATCCATTTGGTGCTGGCGACGCAGCGTCCCTCGGTGGATGTGGTTACTGGTCTGATTAAGACCAATGTGCCTTCTCGTTTGGCGTTCGCGACCTCGTCGCTCACGGACTCCCGCGTGATCTTGGATCAAGGGGGTGCAGAGAAGCTCATTGGTATGGGTGATGGGCTATTCATCCCGCAAGGTGCTGGCAAGCCTCGGCGAATTCAAGGTGCCTTCGTTACCGACGAAGAGATCTACAACGTCGTCGAAGCAGCCAAGGCTCAGGCAGAACCGGAATACACCGAAGGTGTCACCGAAGATAAAGAAGCTGAAGCCAAGGCCAAGGTCGATCCAGAAATCGGTGATGATCTGGACGACCTGCTCGAGGCAACGCAGTTGGTGGTTGCTGCTCAGATGGGCTCCACCTCGATGTTGCAGCGCAAGATGCGTATCGGTTTCGCCAAAGCTGGACGCATTATGGATCTCATGGAGAACCAGGGCATCGTCGGCCCGTCGGAAGGCTCTAAAGCACGCGAAGTGCTGGTCAAACCGGAGGAACTAGAGACGATTCTCTGGATGCTCAAAGGCGCCGACCCAGCTGACGCACCCAAGGAAGAAACCAACGTCGTGGACGCAGATCCCAACCACGGTGTGACCTAGACTCCATTTTTTCGCCGTGGTGAAGCCTTAATGAAAACTTCGTGTACAGTTACGGCTTGATGGAGGGGAGTATCCCTAACAACGCCGCTGTCGTCAGCACGAAAACGTCGTACGCTAAGTAGGGCTTTTCCGGCATCGGCTGCTTGAAGTCCAAATTTTGCCCGAATCGGAGCAGAGGCTTTAAGTGGGAGAGACCTCCGGTTTCAATATTCGGATAACCGGAGGGATGCATCATATGCACGTGCCGTTTTACGTATGGCTGATTACGGCAGTCGTGGTCGTTGGCTTTATTGCTTTCGACTTTTTCACCCACGTTCGTACCCCGCACGAGCCAAGTATGAAAGAAGCCGGCGGTTGGACGCTGTTCTACGTGGTCTTGGCGTTAGTGTTCGGCGGGTTTATTTGGGTCTTTTGGGATCACCACCGAGGCGTGGAATTCTTATCAGGTTATGTCACTGAAAAAGCATTGAGTGTGGATAACCTGTTTGTCTTTGCGTTGATCATTGGGGCATTCCAGATTCCGCGGAAGTACCAGCAGAAAGTACTGCTGTTCGGTATCGCAATGGCACTGATCTTCCGTACGGTTTTCATTGTCCTGGGTGCAGCCATGATTGAAGCCTGGTCCGATATTTTCTACCTATTTGCGATTTTCCTGCTCTACACGGCATTCAAGACGATCTGGGACGAAGCACGCCACACCCCACAAACCGATCCGAACGACATGAAGATCATTCAGTGGTTGCGGCGAGTAGTACCGATTTCCTCGGATTACGACAAGGATCGTTTGACCACTCGCCAGGCCGGCAAGCTGATGTTCACGCCGCTAGCGGTTGCTTTGGTAGCTATCGGCTTTATCGACATCATGTTTGCGTTCGACTCGATCCCAGCGATCTATGGTTTAACGAACGAAGCATATATCGTGTTCACGGCTAACGCTTTGGCGCTGATGGGTTTGCGTCAGATGTACTTCCTGTTGGATGGCCTACTGGATCGATTGGTCTACCTGCCGTATGGCCTGGGAATTATCTTGGGCTTCATTGGTATCAAGCTGCTGCTCCACGCCTTGCACGAAAACAACTTGCCATTTATCAACGGTGGCTCCGATGTGGCGGTACCGGAAATTGGTACTTGGGTCTCGCTGGGCTTCATCGTGATCGTGCTTACCGTTACCGTGCTTGCGTCCTGGTTGAAGGTCAAGCGCGACGAGAACATGGGTGCGATTGCTCCAAAGCGTCTCTAAAGCTCACAGAGCTTTCGGAGGCACTAGTGAAAAAAGTTCTACACTGGTGCATGTTCAATCAATTGTCTGGCCGCGTCCCGACGGTACCCGTAATCGTCGGTAATCGTCGCCCGAAGGTTTAAGGAGCTGTGTTGCCACAGAATCGAGTAGACGGTCTAAAGAAGCAGCCGTCGAACTGGAATCTGCCCAACGCTCTAACTGTGCTGCGTATTTTGGGGGTACCGCTATTCCTATGGCTACTGGTAGCCGACAGTGGGGATAGCATCGCGCTGCGTTGGTGGGCATTTGCCACCTTCTCCTTGCTGATGCTCACAGACAAGCTGGATGGTCACCTTGCGCGCTCCCGCAACCTGATCACCAAATTCGGACAAGTGGCTGATCCAATCGCGGATAAGTCTTTGATGATCGCCGCCTTGGTTGGTTTGAACATCATTGGTGCTTTGCCAGTGTGGGTGACGGTGATCATCTTGATCCGCGAACTCGGAATTACCATTTGGCGCATGGTGCTGTTGCGCTCCGGCAGTGTGGTTCCGGCCTCACAAGGCGGCAAGTTAAAGACCGTATTGCAATCTGTGGCTGTTGCGATGTTCATCGCACCTTTGGCACTGCAATCGGGCTCGTGGTGGTTGTGGCCATGCTGGATCGTTATGCTTGCCGCCATCGTGGTCACCGTGGCAACGGGTATCCAGTACCTCGTGGACAGCAAGAAGAAGAACTAAAACTCAAAGAGCTCAACGTGGCAGCCGATCCGCTGATTTCCGGTACCCGCGCAACAGCGCTGGTGGCACAATTACGCGACGCCAAACTCACGATCGCCGTCGCCGAATCGCTCACCGGTAGTTTGTTGGGTGCCACACTCACCGGCGTTCCCGGAGCCTCCCAGGTTTTCCAAGGTGGCGCGATCGTGTACGCCACCGAGATGAAGCACGAACTTGCAGGCGTTTCAGATGCGACGCTCACTGCGTACGGTCCGGTGAGTTTTCAGACTGCAGTAGAGCTTGCCGACGGAATTCGGCTGCGTTGTCACTCAGATATTGGCATTGCCCTTACCGGTGTTGCAGGCCCTGATCCCCAAGATGGTCATTCGGTAGGGGAGGTGTGGTGTGGTGTTAGTGCCCCGACGCACGCTGAATTGTTGCGAGGTCCCACCGCCGCGGTGTCACCAGGTGTTGCGCAGCAGCCAGGGGATATCACAAGCAGTTCAATAGACGGCACGTTTGCAGTGCGCTGGCAGTTTTCACCCAGTGCTTCGAGATTCGAGATCCGTCGTCAAGCAACTCAAGAAGCAATCGCATTATTGTCCCAACTGCCATGGAACAAAACGCTGGCGTGAACCGTTACATTCATTGATGACTAACAACACCATGACTTTGCCGCTGTCGAAGCGTGATCTCGGCGTGGACGTGAGCGCGATTGCTCCCGCCCGTGAACCGCTATTGCGCGAAGCGTTGGGGGAAGCGCTGCGTGATATTCGAAATCGTCGTGGATATACGCTTCGAGAGCTATCCGATCGTGCGGCGATGAGCCCGGGATACCTTTCCGAGCTAGAGCGGGGGCGCAAGGAAGTGTCCTCGGAATTATTAGCTTCGGTGTGTCATGCCCTGGAAGTTCCGGTCTCAGACGTAATTATCGAAGCAGCTGGTGCTATGGTGCTGCACGCGGCAAGCCCAGAGATGGCCGTCATGTAAACGCGCCGTGTAACTGCAACGCAGTAAACTGATTGTTTGACCACGTATTTTCGTGCCCATCGTCTTTAATCAATTCGAGCAACTTTTACGAAAGGCCAGAGACTCTCACCATGGCGAATCCATTTTCCAAGCTTTGGAATTACCTAATGGCGGCGTTCGACAACAAGATCGAGGAAAACGCCGACCCGAAGGTGCAGATCCAGCAAGCAATTGAGGATGCGCAGCGCCAGCATCAGGAGTTGTCTCAGCAGGCAGCTGCCGTGATTGGCAATCAGCGGCAGTTGGAAATGCGTTTGAATCGTCAGCTTGCCGAGATCGAGAAGCTGCAGGGAAATACCCGCCAGGCGTTGCAGCTGGCAGAGAAGTCTCGTGCGCAAGGTGACGAAAGCAAAGCTGTGGAATACGAAAACGCAGCGGAAGCTTTTGCAGCGCAGTTGGTTACCGCCGAGCAATCGGTAGAAGATTTGAAGGGGCTGCACGACCAAGCGTTGCAGCAGGCTACTCAAGCTAAGAAGGCTGTGGAGCGCAACTCCATGGCCCTGCAGCAGAAGGTTGCAGAACGGACTAAGTTGCTCAGCCAGCTGGAACAGGCAAAGATGCAGGAGAAAGTTTCGGAGTCTTTGCAGTCGATGAACCAGCTTTCCTCTGGTTCCACTCCGAACTTGGATCAGGTGCGCGACAAGATTGAACGTCGCTACGCCAACGCGCTGGGGCAGGCTGAGTTGGCTCAGAATTCCGTCCAGGGACGGATGGCTGAGGTAGAGCAGGCTAGCATTCAGTTGGCGGGACACTCGCGCCTAGAACAGATCCGTGCTGAAATGGGCGGTGGCAACCAGCTGGAAAACAAGCAGGCCGAGGCCTTGCCATCTGGTGCAGAATCCCAGGAAACGGCTGCTGATCCTGCTGTGCAAGAAAAGCTGAAGCAGCTGCGTAACGAGCAATAATTTTTCCGTGCGAATTTCTGAGTTTCATACTTGCGTAGAGCACGAATTCGGCCAGACTCACGGTAAGTGGCTGGTCGATTCGCATGTGCTTTTAGGTTCGGGGCGCACCGCGGGGGAGATGCTACAAGATGGCACCGATCCTCGCGTGGTGTGGCTTATGCTTTGCGACGATTTTGATGTCCCAGAAAGCCGTCGTTTAGGTCCGGATCCCAATCCAGATGAGCGGTAATTTCGAATATTTATTCGAACTTGGCTGCTGGGTGATCCGGCGGTTTTCTTACACTTCAGGTATCTGAGATTTTGGTCTGGATTTTTTGATGCTGTGGCGGAACGTATTGCGCTACCGGCGCGTCAGTTTTTGTAGATTTACTCTGCGATTTAGTTTTAAGTAACCGGAAGGACAATAGATATGGCTCGAAAGAAGTCCGCAAGTAGCTCCACTGTAGCAGCTGCTGGTGGAGACCGGATGAAGGCATTAGATCTGGCGCTAGCCAATATCGAAAAGGACTTCGGTAAAGGTGCCGTGATGCGCTTGGGCGAGGAAAATCGCCCGCCTATTAAAGCGATTTCCAGCGGAAATACTGCGATCGACGTAGCCCTGGGAATTGGTGGCTTCCCACGTGGTCGTATCGTAGAAATCTACGGCCCGGAATCGTCCGGTAAGACTACTGTGGCGCTGCATGCGATCGCTTCCGCACAGCGTGATGGTGGTATTGCTGCCTTCGTGGATGCCGAGCACGCCTTGGATCCCGAATACGCCCGCAAGCTTGGCGTAGATACGGATAACCTGCTGGTCTCCCAGCCTGATACGGGCGAGCAAGCGTTGGAAATTGCCGACATGCTGATCCGCTCCGGTGCCATTGACATTATTGTGGTGGACTCTGTCGCAGCTTTGACACCAAAGGCTGAAATTGACGGTGAAATGGGTGATTCCCACGTCGGTTTGCAGGCACGTTTGATGAGTCAGGCATTGCGTAAAATGACGGGCGCCCTATCGGCTACTGGTACTACCGCGATCTTTATCAACCAGCTGCGTGAGAAGATCGGCGTGATGTTCGGTTCCCCAGAGACCACCACCGGTGGTAAAGCACTGAAGTTCTATGCATCGGTACGCTGCGATGTGCGACGGATTCAAACCCTGAAAGACGGCCAGGATGCGGTGGGTAACCGCACGAAGCTCAAGGTCGTGAAGAATAAGGTCTCGCCACCATTTAAGGTTGCCGAATTCGACATCATTTATGGCGAGGGTATCTCCCGTGAAGGCTCGCTGATCGATATGGGTGTGGATAACGGCATCGTGAAGAAGTCCGGCTCGTGGTTCACCTACGAAGGTGATCAGCTTGGTCAAGGTAAGGAAAAGGCCCGTCTGTACCTGCGGGAAAACCCAGACCTAGCCAAGGAAATTGAAATCAAGATTCTTACTAAACTCGGCTTAGGTGAATACAAGAACGCTGCTGAAGAAAACACCGAGAATCCAGAGGACGCTGTCCCAGATATCAGTTTGGACGACGAGTAACTGCCCAGAATTGCCGTGACTGAATCAAAACCAGATCAAGACAAAATTGCCCAGCTGCAAGAAGCTCTCGCACAGTATGCAGCTGGCAATATTAACTCTGATCTTTTTGAAGAGGATCTGCGGCAGGCAGCAGCACCGCTGCATCGAAAAGCGATCAACCTACTTAATAGCCGCCGGCGCAGCCGGTGGGAGCTGAAACAACGGCTCTCAGAAGTCGAAGACGCCACCCCAGAGCTGATCGATTGGGTACTTGATCAGCTAGAGCAATCTCATCTGATTGATGATGCCGAGTTCGCGGCTGAATGGGTACGCCAGCGGCATCAGTACCGCCAGAAATCGACGGCGATTCTGCGCAGAGAATTGGCTGCAAAAGGAATTGCCGAGCCTCTGATCATCGAAGCGCTAGATCAAGTGTCTCCCGATGATGAATGGGACAATATGACTGCCGTTATCGACAAGAAGGCTCGTACCCTCAAAACTGCCCCCGCTGATCGCGGCGAATATGAAAAAGCACTTCGGAAATTGGTTGGAGTTGCAGTACGTCGTGGCTATCCCAGTGGAGAAGCTTTGTCCTATTCACGCCAAGTTTTAGACAATCTGGTAGAAGGCAGCGAATAAGTTAGACTATTCTGCCGTGTCCCTTGACAAACCCCTGATGCAAACCCCTATGACGCAAAATACCACCATCGACCAGCAGCGCACCTACGAAGTCCGCACCTTCGGTTGCCAGATGAACGTACACGACTCCGAACGGCTCTCTGGGCTCTTAGAAGACAACGGCTACGTGCGTGCGCATGACGGCCAGCAAGCCGATCTGGTTGTATTCAACACCTGTGCCGTACGCGAAAACGCCGATAACCGTCTGTACGGCACGCTGGGTCAGCTGAAGCCCGCCAAGGAAGCGAACCCACGGATGCAAATTGCCGTTGGTGGCTGCTTGGCACAAAAAGACAAAAACGTCGTCGTAGAAAAAGCACCTTGGGTAGATGTGGTCTTCGGTACTCACAACATCGGCTCGCTACCAGCGTTGTTAGATCGTGCCGCGCATAACCAGCGCGCCGAAGTGGAAATCAAAGATGCCTTAGAAGTATTTCCCTCGGTACTGCCTGCTAAGCGCGAATCTTCCTACGCCGGATGGGTCAGTGTGTCCGTGGGATGTAATAACACGTGCACCTTTTGTATCGTGCCTTCCTTACGAGGAAAAGAACGCGACCGTCGCCCAGGCGAGATTCTCTCTGAGGTAAAAGCTCTGGTTGATGAAGGCCTACTAGAGGTTACGCTGCTAGGCCAAAACGTTAATGCGTATGGCGTGAACTTCGCGGATCCTTCACTTAAACGCGATCGCTCTGCTTTCTCTAAGTTGCTACGCGCCTGCGGTGAGATCGAAGGGCTTGAACGCGTCCGGTTTACTTCGCCACACCCGGCAGAATTTACCGATGATGTCATCGAGGCGATGGCCGAAACTCCGAATGTGATGCCACAGCTGCATATGCCGCTGCAGTCCGGTTCGGATCGGATTCTCAAAGCAATGCGCCGTAGCTACCGCACGAAGAAGTTCCTGGGGATCCTGGAGAAAGTGCGCGAAGCTATGCCAGATGCTGCAATTACTACCGACATCATCGTGGGCTTCCCGGGAGAGACTGAAGAAGACTTCCAGCAAACCCTCGATGTGGTGCGTAAAGCGCGGTTTACCTCGGCATTCACCTTCCAGTATTCACCGCGACCAGGTACGCCAGCAGCGGATATGGAAGAACAGGTGCCACCGGAGGTAGTTAAAGATCGCTACCAGCGCTTGTTAGCGGTACAAGAAGAAGTCTGCGCCCAGGAAAATCAGAAACTCGTAGGCAAGCGGGTAGAACTGTTAGTCGCCGAAAACGAGGGACGAAAGAACTCGCAAACCCATCGGATGTCCGGTCGCGCCAAAGATGGACGGTTGGTGCACTTCACGCCAACCGCCGCACCAGGAGGTGCAATCGATCGGGATATCCGCCCTGGCGATTTCGTCGAGGTAACCATCACCAAGTCTGCACCATTCTTCTTGATCGCAGACTCTGGAGTGCACACACACCGACGGACTAAGGCAGGGGATATGTCCGCACTTGGTAAGACGCCTACGACGAAACCAGTTGGTGTTGGGCTCGGCATTCCATCGATTGGAAAGCGTCCGAAAGTAGCAGCGGTACCGTCGCCAGCAAGCACCTCTCAGTGCGGTACTGGCGGATGCGGTTGTTAAGGTAGGAACGTGGCTGTGAAGAAACAAGAACAAGCCGATCTTCGCTCTGTTGAAAAAGAAGCTGCCGGTGAACTACAACTAGGCTTCGCCGTAGCACCAATGGCGATTTGTGCCATTGGCCTGGTTTCGACGTTCTTCTTGCCTCACTCAGGGCAAGTACTGGGCTTCGATGTGTTGTTCGATACCGATATCGCCGAGCAAAACTTCACCATGGTGCCAGAGCGGATTTACACCATCGTCATGCTGGTCACCGTGCTGTTGACGTTTGCCACTATCTTTACCCGTACCTCGATCCTGTCGTTCGTAACCTGGATCTTCTCCGGCATTTCAGCGGTGTACTCCGTATTCGCAGGATGGATGCGGCAATCGCGCCCACCAGAGCAACTCAGCGACGGTATCAGCTACGGGCTTGGCATCGGTATCTTCTTCAGCCTCTGTCTACTGATCGTGATGTCTTTCGTGACCTTCAAGAAGTCACGGGCACAAACTGCGATCGAATCCGCACGGCGGAAAGAAGCCGACGAAGATCCTGTGCTGCGCGCTCAACAGCAATACCTACGTCAAGGTGTAATTCCGAATACGCACACGGATACCTCGGCGCTAGAAGACGACCGCCGATCCTACTCCCGCCGGCGTAGGGAACAGGCCGAAAAGCAGCACGGCGAAAAATAAGAAAGATAAAACCAGTAAGACCAGTAAGACTCGAATAGTCTTACTGGTCATTTCAACTAGCTCAACGGGGCTAGATCCGGCTCAGCTTCTCGCATGCTTTCGGGTTGCTTCCCGCTTATTTGCCAAGTACCCCTCTATAGATCCTCAACTGTTTGTGCGGCGGTATCAGCCCACGAACGCCACTGAGCAGCCTGGCTACGTGCTTCAGCAGCCTTATCGGCCTTACCGGCTGCTTCTAGTTCTTCGGCACGAGCCTCAAACTCCTTAGCTCGATTCACGAACTGCTGTACTCGAGCGTTCGCCTCTGGATCAGTGCGACGCCACTTCGCATCCGCAGCGCCCGCGACTTTGCGCTCTAGAGCACCGATTTTGTCCTCAAATTCGCGCACGCGACCACGAGGAACAAATCCAATCTCATCCCAAGCCGTCTGCAGCTTGCGTAGCTCCACACGAGCCTGATCCAAGTCATTATCTGGATCGATACGTGGGGTGTATTCATCGATCAAGGCCTGCTTTAACGCGGCATTATTTTCAAATTCCGCGTCACGTGCGGCATTCACCTCGTCGCGAGCTGCAAAGAAATGATCCTGCGCTGCTCGGAATCGATTCCACAACTTATCGTCAATTTCTCGTGGAGCACGTCCGGCAGCTTTCCATTGCTGCATCAGATCGCGGTATGCCCGCGCGGTGCCACCCCAATCGGTGGAATCCTGGATAGCCTCGGCCTGCTCGACCAGCTCTTCCTTCACGCGGCGGGCTTGAGCACGATTGCGATCCAATTCAGCGAAGTGCGCACCCCGACGGCGGTTAAACGAGTCGCGGGCGCGGGCATAGCGGCGCCACAACTCGTCGTCGGTAGCGCGATCAATACCGCGGATCTGCTTCCACTGACCTAGAATCTCGCGCAGCCGATCGCCAGCAGCCTTCCAATCAGTGGAGTTTTCGGCAATGTCTTCGGCTTCTGCAGCCAGCTGTTGCTTTTGCTCGATGGCAGCCTGACGTCGTGCAGCTTTATCCTCCGCGAACTTCTGCGCGGCGCTATCGGTCCGGTTGATGACCTCGGTGAGCTTGGTAGAAAGCGCAGGCACATCGCCGATCACAGCTGCGGTTGGCAGCTCGGCCAAAAGCTGTTCAGCCTTTTCCTTCACGTGGGAAGCATCACCTGGGTGGGTATCCAAGCGAGCATTGAGCAGATCCACTTCGGTTTCTAGATCCGAGTAGCGAGCTGCGAAGTGCTGTAATCCAGCTTCCTTGCTGCCGGCCTGCCACGATCCGATTGCGCGTTCGCCTTCGGGGGTTTTCAGCCAAACGGTGCCTTCGTCATCGATTCGGCCGAATTGCTTTGGGTCAGTGTGATGAGGCTGTGCCGCCTTAGCTTTTTGGCTGCCTGCACCCGTGTTACGAGAAGAAGCTGCACGTGCCAGGGACGCTGGTGAGGCAGCACCAGGCTTCGCCTTTTTTGCCATTGCTGCAGGGCTTGGGCCGGGGGTTGGTTTCGGGCTGGACGGGGTGGAGTTCATGGATGCTTCTTTCCACTTTCGTTCTGTGCCGCGCAACACGGCTGCCATACATAAGATTCGTTGTCGGCTTGCGACTAGTTAATTTTACATTGCGTATTAGCGCTAGGGTAGAAGTTCGTGACGGCTGTATTTGTATTTCCAGGTTCGCCCCTGCTGATTCCTGAGATCTCGGGGGCGGACGCTGTAGGGCTAGCACTGCGTTCTGCGGTCAGTTCGGCACTGCAGGAAGCTGGGTATACTGACGGGACGCAGGTCGCTGGTACGTGCTACCTAGTTTTCCAGCCGTTACCCGCCGAATGCACGGCACCAGAGTGCGAAAACTCGTTGGCACCGTGGGGTGCGTGGGATACAACCGTAGATAAGTTAGCTGCCGACGATCCCTGCCACGCGCTCTACCTGCCCGAGCTAGTTGCTCGATATATCTGCAATCAACGCGGCCTAATATTCCAGGATCTCGAAGTGAGTGCCACGATGCCGCAGCCAGATTTGCTTCACGACGAGGACGTCGTGTTCGTAGTTTTAGAAGGCTCGCGCGCCTCCGATCCAGATGGCCCGTTGCAGCTATCAGATAGTGCGCCGGCAGCATCCGAGATCTGCCAGCAGATTATCCAAGGACATATAACTGCTGAGGAAGTCGATCTAGATACCTTGCGTGCAGCGTCGGTTGCGCAACCCGAATTATGGCAGCAATTAGCTGGATTGTTCAGCAACCTGCGGGAGCTACGAAATACCGAGGCGAAGATCTGGCTGCAAGATAGTAGTACTGGGTTCGAATATTTTGTGGCTAGTTGTCGCTGGGAAGCAAGCCACAACGGATAGGAGTGGAATTTATGTCATCCGAGCAAACCCATCCGCATGAATTCGATCCTGCTTTGCGTCCCATTGCAGTCATCGGCCCGACGGCTTCCGGCAAATCTGCTTTAGGTCTCGATCTAGCTGAAAAGTTCAATGGGGAAGTGGTCAATGTTGATTCCATGCAGCTGTATCGGCGAATGGACATTGGCACGGCGAAGCTACCGGTAAAGCAGCGCCGGGGTATTCCACATCATCAGCTAGATGTGCTGGATATTCACGATCGTGCGTCGGTTGCGAAATATCAGCAGGAAGCGGTCGCCGACGTCGAAGCGATCATAGCGCGCGGCCACGTGCCGATCCTGGTTGGTGGCTCGATGTTGTACGTGCAGGCGTTGGTAGATGACTGGCAATTCCCGCCCACTGATCCACAGGTGCGGGAAAAATGGAGTCGCCGTCAGGAAGCCGAAGGCATGGCAGCGATGTATGAATTGCTTTGCGACGTAGATCCGGCAGCGGCTGCCATCATCGAACCCCAAGATCCCCGGCGGATTATTCGGGCACTGGAAGTCATCGAGCTCACCGGCAAACCATATGCGGCAAGTAAACCGGACATGAATTCGGCGCCGCGATGGAACACCACAATTTTGGGGTTGGCTACCACAACGCAGTGGTTGAATCCTCGGATTGAACGCAGAACCCACTTGATGTTCGAACAAGGCTTTGTTGCCGAAGTGCAGGGGCTCGAAGAGCAAGGTTTGCGTGAGACTATTACAGCAGCACGAGCGATTGGTTATGCCCAAGTGCTTGCTTATTTGGGTGGTGAATATGATTACGACACCGCTGTCGATCGCACCATCACTGGTACTCGGAAGTATGTTCGGCGTCAGAAGTCCTGGTTTCACAAAGATCCCCGGGTGCAATGGCTTGATGCTACAGCCGGGGAGGAATCAGTGTGGCGTGAAGCTCAGGAAGCGCTAGCGGATCGTAAGCTTCGGAAATAGTGACAAGGCTAGTGACACGGCTAGTGGCAATCTCAGCGACAATCTTAGTGGCCACCGCAGCCGCAGCCACCGCCACCGCAACCCCCACAGCCGCCTCCGGTACCACAGCCTTGTGGTGCCAAAATATCGCCGACGAGCAGGAAGGTGCCCTCTAAGAAATCGCCGGTATGCAACTCTGGCGCAGCCGAGACTGGCAGCAGCACCTCCATACTGAATGGCAGGTCTAGTACAACTACCCAGAATTCTTGCCCAGTCAAGGCGTTTACGCGACGCTCAGCTCGTTCCACTTCACCACCCAATCGGGCTGATGCGCTTGGCTGCTGAGAACCGGAGTTAGCGGTGATTGCTTCAGCGCCGGTGAACGAGCAGTGCGATTTTTTGCCCTCGCCATTAGAGACCGCTACGTCAACCGCAAGAGCAGCCAGATTAACGTGTTCGAAAGTTTGAGTACCCTCATCGACAATCAGCGGACCTTGAGCAAGAGCACAGACTGCCGTGCCCAAAACTTGGTCGAAAGTATCAGAGGATGGATCGTCGCCCACGATTTCTACCAGCGCCAATACGTCGTCAAGCCCAGAAACATGAGCCGTCACGTGCGTGGAGCCAGCAAAACCTGCGAAGGTAGGGAAGGGTTCAACAGTGAGGATGTGCAGACGGGCGCCGGAAGGATCTTCGAAGCGGACGAGCTGGCCACCGCGAGGCTCGCCGATGACAGAGAGATTGCCACTACCGAACGCGGCTTCGATTGCGTCCTGCCACTTGGGATAGTCGAGACCGATACTACGAAGATCCTGAGTCATAACTGCCCACTTTACTCCTTCGAAAAATCGAATTCGAAGTGGTATCGGCAGTTGCGTAGTGGGAGTGCGCTGTGACTAGGTTCATAGCCCAGCGGCACCTTTAAAATTCTGCTTTGCGCTGCAAGAACACTAAAATTGAAGGCGTTACACCGCATGATGTAATGCCATGTGAAATGCCCTTATTTTAGGAGTAGTCGTGAGCCTCTACGACAACCAATCCAGCTCCGATAACGACGGGGAACAAGCCTCTGGCGGCACTAGTAGCTCCCGCAGGTTTACCCGCCTCGTCCGAGCCGGTAGAAGAACCGGACCCTCACTTGCTGCAATGCAAGGAAAAACCACGTTAAACCACGTCCCTTTGGGTACCGATGTGATTATCGGATCAGTTTCGATGACTACTGATCTGACTCGGCGCATGTCGCAGCTCGGGCTGCGGCCGGGAATGCAAGTGGGTGCTGTTGCAACTTGGGGCGGGAGCCAAGAAAGCTCCGTTTTTATTGTGTGATCAACGCTATGTGCCTGTGTTGTCAGGCCGTCTCGAATACCCGGCTAACAATCACTGCATCCGGATTCGGG
>JAEZZR010000006.1 GCA_023418505.1 Actinomycetes bacterium | reverse complement strand
GTCGAACGGTTTGTTCTGGGGTTCGGCGAGACCGTATCAACATTGGAATTTTCTAGCAGGCCAGGGTACCCCTTCGAGGGTACTAGTAAACTCAAATAGGATCTGGACTCAAAAACGGGAAACCCCTCATAGCTTGTCGGTTTTTCAATGTCTAATGGACTTCAATGTTTGTTATCTCCATACGAAAACTCGCGGTGAATCCGGTTCGGATCCCACCGCGGGGTTTTAAGTGTTCAGTAGCCGGTTAACTGCCAGCACCTACTGGCAGTCAGCCAAGCCACCATCCTCCACCACTTACTTCTGCTTCATGCTGCCGGTGTCAACGAAGCGCTGGTGCCAGCCTAAAGCTTCCTTCAGGTCGTGTGGCGTGTGCAGTGCGGAAGTACCAGACTTCTCTGCACGCTCGATGTACTCAGTCAACGCATCCTTGTAGTCAGGGTGTGCACACTTGTCGATGATTACGCGCGCACGCTTACGTGGTGCCAAGCCACGCAGATCAGCCAGACCCTGCTCGGTGATGATCACCATGGTGTCGTGCTCAGTGTGGTCGTGGTGCGAAACCATTGGCACGATCGCAGAGATGTCGCCATCCTTCGCGGTAGAAGGCGAAACGAAGGTAGAGATGTAAGCGTTACGGGTGAAGTCACCGGAACCGCCGATACCATTCATCATGCGGGTACCCATGATGTGGGTGGAGTTCACGTTGCCGTAGATATCGGCTTCGATCAGACCGTTACAAGAAATCACACCTAGGCGACGAATTACCTCTGGGTTATTCGAAACATCCTGTGGACGCAGCACGATCTTCTTCGCGTAATCCGCTGCCTTGTCGTTCATACGCTCTGCAGCTTCAGGCGAAAGTGCGAATGAGGTTGCCGAAGCCACGCTCATGGTGCCCTTGTCCAGCAGTTCCACCATGCCGTCCTGGATCACCTCGGTGTAGGACGTCAGGTTTTCGAACTTGGAATCCAGCAAACCGGCCAACACAGCGTTAGCGATATTGCCCACACCGGACTGCAGTGGCAGCAGGTTTTCTGGCAGACGCTTCTGAGCTACCTCGTGCTCGAAGAACTCAATCAAGTGGCCAGCAATAGCCTTGGAGTTATCATCCAATGGCTTGAATGGGGAGTTGCGGTCTGGTGCGTCGGTTTCTACCACTGCAACCACTTGATCCACGTTGATTGGGATCGAAGCAGAGCCGATACGCTGGCCGGTTTCGGTAATTGGAATGATGTCGCGGTTTGGTGGCAAACCTGGGGTCCAAATGTCGTGCATGCCCTCGAGGTCTTCGGATTGCCAGTGGTTGACCTCGATAATGATCTTCTTGGCACCCTTCAGGAAGGACACGCTGTTGCCCACCGAGGAGGAAGGCACGATCGAGCCGTCTTCCTTAATGCGCACTGCTTCGACCACAGCGACACCGGACTCGCCGAAGTAGCCCTGCTCGAACTGCGGGCCGGAGTGCGACAGGTGCATATCCGAGTAGAAGGTGGTGCCGTCGTTAATCTTCTTACGCAGCTCTGGGTCGGACTGGTAAGGCATGCGCCACTGCACGCCACCGGTTTCAGCCAATACGCCGTCTAATTCAGGTGCGGTGGAAGCGCCGGTCAAAACGCTGACGCGGAATTCTTCACCGCGTTCCTTCGCTTCGGTGAGGCGCTTGGCCAATGCACCTGGAACTGCCTTTGGGTAGCCGGCGCCGGTGAAGCCGGAGAAACCGATCAGGTCGCCGTTGTTGATGAACCCTGCGGCGTCGTCTGCAGACATGACCTTGGCTTTTAGCCCTGGATGAGCAATGCGGTGTGACATTTATCCTCCTGTTTCACGAGTAGCCCCTCGAACCTTTTATAAAACGATCATTTATAAATCAGAGCCACTCTATATTTTGCAGACGAATATACCGAAAACTGTGACGTGGTTCAATGTCCTAGGTCACACGAATTTCTTGCGGGATTTCGCTTACGACGGGTGTTGCCCGCAAACCACATCAGCGCCGTAGCTATCCCAGCAACGCAGCAGCTTCCTCGTCGGTAAGCATCGCTGCGGTAAACGCACGCTCGGCGGCAACGGCATCAAAATGAATCCCGATCAGCACGATTTCATTGCCTGGGGTTACCCCGGTATTTACCCAATGAGCTGCACGTTCAATGGTTAAGTTGGTGCCGGCTTGGCTCCATACTTGGGCATACTCGATCTGATCGGCGATCCAGCAATAGCCCTTACTGCGAATCAGTCCAGTCGTCGAGCGCAACGCCTCAAGCAGCCGATCGCGGTCAAAGGGGCGATCCCCGCGGAAGACAATCGACGAAATACCGTATTCTTCGGTTTCTGGGATGTGTGGGTTAGCGAGTTCCTCGGAGTATCCGTGATAAGTAGCGGCTGTTTTCTCGTCGTAAAGCCCGGCATCCAAGATGTGATGTGCCCCGATCGTTCCGTGCGTGACCTGCTCGATGCGGGCGCGGGGGTTCATGGCGGCGATGGCGTCGTGGGTGGCGTGGGTGATGTCGGCGCTGACCAGGTCGGTTTTCGTGATGAGGATTAAGTCGGCGAACTCCACCTGGTCGGTGAGTAGCTCGGCGACGGTGCGGGGATCATCGGCGTCGGCGGTGTGATCGGCGGTAGCGAGGCTGCGGTTGGTGGTCATCTGATGGAGGAAGGACGTGGCGTCGACGAGCGTGACCATGGTGTCGATGGGGGCGATGTTGGCCAGGCGAGTGCCATCGTCGAAGATCCACTCGAAGGTGGCGGCAACCGGCATTGGTTCGCTGATGCCGGTGGATTCGATGATGATCTGATCGTATTTTCCACTGCGAGCGAGCTTGCCGACGCTTTCCACCAGATCCTCGCGCAAGGTGCAGCAGATGCAGCCGTTGGATAGTTCGATCAGGCGTTCTTCGTCGCGGTGGAGGTGGCTGCCGGCGGCGATGAGATCGGCGTCGATGTTGATTTCGGAGAAGTCATTGACAATCACCGCGATTTTGCGATCACGGGTTTGTTTTAGCAGCTGGTTCAGCAGGGTAGTTTTGCCCGAGCCCAAGAACCCGGACAGCACGGTTACTGGGGTGGGTTTGTGTGGGGTGGACTTGGTTGAGGTGGGATTGAGTGAGGCGGGATTGGGTGTGGTGTTGGGATGTTCCGTAGCCATGACATCCCACTCTAGCTAAATGAAAATGATTATCAATAGTGGTTTTGGAAGGTTTGTGTCGCGTGCAGGGGCGGGGCTGTTATGCTTCTTGAAGTCCACATAATGAGAAGGGAATCTCAAAAAATGAAATTAGCTGTGATCCCAGGCGATGGTATCGGCACTGAAGTAACCGCCGAAGCGCTAAAAGTGCTGGAAGCTGCACTAGAGGCGGAAGCTGGCGCCGACGGTGAAGTGGAAGCTATTGAGACCACGGAATACGACCTCGGATCACGGCGCTACCAGCGCAACGGCGAACTGCTCACTGATGCGGATCTGGAATCATTGCGCGAACACGACGCCATATTATTAGGTGCAATAGGCGACCCTCGGAAGGTTCCACCGGGAGTTTTAGAGCGTGGCCTGCTGCTGAAGATGCGCTTTGCTTTAGATCACCACGTGAACCTGCGGCCCACCAAGGTTTACCCGGGTGTGGTTTCGCCTTTGCGGGATCCGGGTGAGGTGGACTTCGTCGTCGTACGCGAAGGTACCGAAGGTGCGTACACCGGAAACGGCGGAGCTATTCGCGTAGGTACCCCGCATGAGGTAGCCAACGAGACCTCGGTGAATACTCGCTTCGGTGTGGAGCGCGTGGTGCGCTACGCGTTTGATCTGGCCAGCACGCGACGCAAGAAGCTCACGCTGGTGCACAAGACCAACGTGTTGGTTCACGGTGGCGGCTTATGGCAGCGCTGTGTTGATGAGGTGGCACAGGAATACCCCGAGGTAGAAGTCGATTATTCGCACATCGATGCAGCAACTATTTACCTGGTTACCGATCCGTCGCGTTTCGACGTGATTGTTACCGATAACCTCTTCGGCGACATCATCACCGATGAATCAGGAGCGATCTCTGGAGGTATCGGCCTGGCTGCTTCGGGCAATATCGATGCCTCGGGTAAGAATCCGTCGATGTTCGAGCCGGTTCATGGTTCGGCGCCTGATATTGCAGGCCAGGGGATTGCGGATCCTACGGCGGCGATTTTGTCTGTGGCGATGATGTTGCGTCATCTGCAGCGCCCAAGTGCCGCACAGCGCATCGAAGAAGCGGTGGCTGCAGATATCGCAGGGCGTGCGGAATCCCAAGAGGCTCCCTCCACTGTGGCGATTGGGGATCGGATTGCGGCGGCGGTGCGCGCATCGCGCTAGTGCTCATCGCGCTAGCAGACACCCCGCCTCCCAGCGCAAACCCCTCCTATCGTTTTTGAAAGTAAGTAGTATGGGGTTATGTCTGGGTCTCGTATGTCTGTGGAGCTCGAGGAAATCCGCTCTTTCCTCGCCCAAATTCGCCCCTTCAACGAATTCGACGAAGCGGAGCTAGCCGCGCTGCCAGCGAAATGTACGATGCGCTACGTACGCAGAGGCGACACCATTATCACCGCGGGTGGCGCCAACGATCACGTTTACGTGGTTCGCTCCGGGCTGGTGGATGTTTTCGATCCTGCAGGTACGTTGTTGGATCGTCGCGATGTGGGCGATCACTTCGGCTACTCCACGTTGCTGTCTGATAAGGCTTCGCTGTACACGATGTCCGCGGTGGAGGATAGCCTGCTGATCGCCATTTCCCGCGAGGTCTTCAACGATCTGATCAAGCGCATCCCCGCCATCAGCCGCTTCTACGGCGGAGAGAATGCGCGGATCCGTGCGGTGGCTTCGAATATGCGTTCCAATGCGGCTTCCGAAGCGCTGCGCACGCGCCTGGCGGACATTATGTCCGGGCCTCCCGTAACCTGCGACGTTAGTGCCACCATCCAACAAGCCGCCCAAGTAATGACGGACCGTGGCGTCTCGTCCATTTTGCTTGTCGACGATTCCGGAGCCCTAGCTGGCATCATGACCGACCGCGATCTACGCCGCCGAGTTCTCGCCCCCGGCCGGGGCTCAGATACTCCGGTGCGCGAGGTCATGACAGCAAACCCACTGACCGTACCACCAGAAATGCTAGCTTTCGAAGCCATGCTACTGATGGCCGAAAAGGGCTATCACCACTTGCCGATTGCGGAAGCAGAAGCTGGGACGGGAGCTGCAGGTACTTCCGCTTCTTCAGCCAACACAGACACAGCAGCCACCGCCCCGATTGCTACCGCCAAAGCCGGCAAAGTCCTAGGCATGGTGGTCATCGGCGACCTATTACGCACCCTGCACACCGATCCGGTTTATGCCACGGCAACGTTGTCACGCAAAGAATCCATCGGCGATATTGCCGAAGTTGCCTCCAACGCCCGTCGCGTGGTGGGCCGCTACATTGAACGCGGCGTTGGTGCCGAGGAGGTCTCTCAGCTGCTCACCGTCACCGCCGATGCCGTCGCTCGTCGCCTGCTCGTTCTGGCCGAAGCGCAACTCGCCGACGAAGGCCTGGGCAAGCCACCCGTGCCGTACGCCTTCGTGGTGCTGGGCTCGCACGGTCGCCGCGAGATGGGGTTGGCCTCCGATCAAGATAATGCCTTAGTACTCGATGACACTTACGACGAAAAAGCTCACGGCCAGTATTTCGCACGGCTCTCCGAGATAGTCTGCAAGAACTTAAGTGAAGTGGGTTATCCACTCTGTCCAGGCGATATGATGGCCTCTAATCCGAATTGGCGCATGACGGTATCCGGCTGGCAACAGATGTTCCACCGCTGGGTTACCGCACCCGATGGCGATGCACTGCTGCACGCCCAGACCTTCTTCGATATGCGCTGCATCCACGGCCAAACCGCTTTGATGGATCAGGTGCGCGAGGCGTATGTGCCTATTGCGTCGAATAGTCGGCGCCTGCACGCGCACCTGGCGAAGTTGGCCGCCTGGCGCGAGCCACCGCTTGGATTCTTTGGCGGCCTGGTGCTGGAAAAGGGCGGCAGCCACGCTCAGACCTTGGATGTGAAGAAAGGTGGGATCGCAGCGATTGTGCAGATGGCACGACTTTTTGCTGTCGACGCAGGTCTGACGCAATTGGGCACCCGCGAACGCCTGCACGCAGCCGCTGGCGCCGGAGTGGTGAGCAAACAAGGGTCCGCCGACTTGATCGACGCCTTCGATTTTCTGTCCAACGTTCAGATCGCGCACCAAGAACTACTGGTGCGCGTGGGTGATGAACCCGATAATCACCTGAATCCGAAGGAACTGTCGCACCTGGAACGTGGCCACCTGCGCGATGCATTTAGCGTGATTCGCAAAATGCAGCAATCGCTAGCGACGAAATACCCAATTCGAGCGATGAGCTAGCAGTGAATTAACGAGACGAATGAGTAGCAGAGCAGCGAAAGGGGAGTGAGTAGCGACAATGTCCTGGTTTGGATTTGGTGGTAAGAACCGCGCGCGTAAGAAAGCAGCAGCCAAAGCTCAGGGGGCTTTGGCGGAGTTCTATCAGCGCGACGAAAAGCTGCGGCAAAAATTCGCCGCCAGTGCTTCGAAGAGTGGCGCCACCAACAAAAGCAGCAAAGCCAGCAACAATCGCGCCACCAACAAAAGCAGCGACCCCAAATTCGCCACCCACCTCCTTGCCGTAGACATCGAAACCACTGGCTTCGACCCGCAAACAGATCGGATGCTCTCCATCGGTTGGGTACCGATCACCAACGGAGCGATCGAACTTGAAGGTGCTGGCCACGTGGTGCTCGGCAGTAAAACCGCCCGCCAGGATTCCGTAGGAGAATCCGCTACCATCCACGGCATCACCGACGACATGCTCGCCGAAGGTGTCAGCCTCGAAGAAGGCCTAGGCATCTTCCTTCAAGCACTAGCCGGACGCACCATGCTCGCTCACTTCGCCGAACTGGAAACCAAATTTTTAAACCACGCCTGCGAGCAACAATTCGGCGCACCACTGATCGTCGCCACGGTAGACACCATGGCTCGCGAATACGACGCCATCACCACCACCGGCCGTGATCCCGGCCGTGACGAACTCCGGCTGTGGAACCTCCGGGAAACTTATGGGCTGCCGACGTACAAAGCTCACCACGCACTCACCGATGCTCTCGCCTGTGCGGAATTGTGGATTGCGCAGGCAGCCCATCGTCGTTAAGCACTGTTGCGAGGAGCCGTCGTAAAGCAAAAACTAAGCAGGTTTACGGGGGATGGCAGGTTAGGGTCATGTACACTAACAACTCATGCGTATCGCTCGAATCGCCCATCCAGAAGGAATGTGCTTCGCCCTCGTCGAAGGCGACGATTCCGCTGAAGGCAACAACGAAAACCAAACTGAAAACCAAACTGAAAACGGAATTACCCTGCACGAAATCGAAGGTCACCCGTTTGGCCAGGTTTCGAAAACCGGCCGCTCGTGGCCATTAGCAGACGTACGGTTGCTGGCTCCGATGCTGCCGTCGAAGGTTATCGCCATCGGCCGCAACTACGCGGACCACGTAGCCGAGGTGTTTAAGAAGTCCGCGGAAGCTCTGCCGCCGACGATGTTCATCAAGCCGCCAACGGCCGTCGTAGGCCCGGACGCGCCGATTCGCATTCCGTCGTTCGCAACCAACGTGGAATTTGAAGGCGAGCTGGCGCTGATTATTGGCAAGCCGTGTAAGAACGTGAAGAAAGAAGATGCTCACGACGTAATCTTCGGCTACACGATCGTTAATGACGTCTCTTCGCGCGACCTGCAATTTGCTGATGGACAGTGGGCGCGAGCAAAGGGCATCGATACGTTCTGCCCGTTAGGTCCATGGATTCAAACTGAATTAGATTACGAAGGCCTTCCCATCAAGGCGCACCTGACGCACGAGGGCAAGACCGAAACCAAGCAGGATTCCAACTCCGACCAGATGATCATGTCCATCCCAGAGATCATCGAATTTATTACCGCATCGATCACCCTGCTGCCAGGCGATGTGATTTGCACGGGCTCGCCAGCGGGCACTGCACCGATGTTCCCAGGAGACCGGATCGAGATCGAGATTCCAGGGATCGGCCGCTTGAGCAACCCGGTTGAGCGGGCTTAGAGCGGGCTAGTAGCGCAACCCCAGCGCCCGCATGATGGTTTGGAATTTGGCGTAGGTTTCGGCGAGTTCGTCGTCGGGATCAGAGTCCGCCACAATGCCCCCGCCGGCCCAAGCTCGCACAGCGGAGCCGTCGGCAGAAATCTGGGCACACCGAATGGCGACCACATACTCGCCATCGCCATCGCTATCGCACCAACCGACTGCGCCCGCGTAGAAGCCGCGATTATTTGTCGGCTCCGCGGCGTCGATAAGCATCCGAGCAGCATCTGTGGGCGTGCCGCAAATCGCGGGCGTGGGGTGGACGGCCAGCGCAAGATCCAGGGCGGTGGTCTCCGGATCGCGCAGGCGCCCCGTAATCCGGGAACCCAGGTGCCACATCTCGGAGGTAGACATCAGCTCCGGGCGCGCGGGCGCCGAAATATCGTGGCAGAGGGGTGCCAACGAGGCGACGATGTCATCGACAACGAAGGCATGCTCGCTTAAGTTCTTCTGCGAGCCGTAGAGGAAATCGCGGGCGGCAGCTTCATCTTTAGTGGCACCGTGACGTGGCAAGCTGCCGGCCAGGGGAAACGCTTCCACAATCTGGCCATGTCGGCGCACGAGCATCTCTGGGGAAGAACCCACAAACAGCTGATTTTCGAAAGCTCCGCCGGCGGGACTGAGGTCGGCCAAAAAGCCGTCACGGTTAGGGGAACCGTCGAGAAGCAACGCCGCCAACCGCAACGGATCCAACCCCGGCTGGAACTCAGCTTCCACCGCGCGCGCCAGCACAACCTTCTCCACGGGACTGCCCGGCTTACAGATCGTACCCACCGCCGCCGCAACCGCCGCACGATGATCCGCGGGGGTGGGAATTTCCCTGGTGATGCGCCCAGAAGCTGGCGACGAACCACGATACGCAGCCGGAGGCTCCAAAGGGCTATCCGAACGGATCACATCGCGCGGGACAGTCAGCGCTGCCGGATGATCGGTATCAAACGGAATTGCACCCACAATGTACTGATGGCGCTTGCGCTGGAGAGCAGCGGCGGCCTCCCAGGGATCCGTGTAGGTGGCCAGTGCACCCTGCGAGCGCAACGAGCCACCCGCGCGCGACAGATAAAAATCCGGTGAAGTAGCTAAACGATGCCATCCAGAGCCACTTGAAGCCCCGCGCGCTGGCTGATGCGAAGAAGACACAAAACCTCCGAAAGAGCCTAGCTAGCGATCCTGGTCCGAATCGGCCACAGGGTTGGTGTTTTCTTCCTCGCGCGGGGCGGATTCGCCGTCTTCGGCTTCAGCCTGCTGCGCAACTTCCTCCGAACCCGCAATGTGGAAGACGCGACCCTGAAGGAGATTGACGATCGTCAGTGCCCAAATCAGTAAGATCACTGCGGTGACCACGAACAACGCTGTCTGGCCGATTGTAGGGTAATCCATCTTCAGGCTCACGGCAGTAAGAGCTGTAAGCGGGTAGGTCAGACCCCAATGTGGCATGCCGAACCGCGCCGTGAAGAGCTCTGGCAGGCGCAACAACGCCACCAGCAGCATCGCGATGGCAACATGGTAGAGGATTGTTGGCACTACCGATGGAGTGCCGTTGTAGAAAACATTCGCTGCAATTGAAGGTGGCGAGACCATAATAAATAGCGTGGGCACATACTTCGACGGAATGGATTCCTCCGCAGCGAACATGCGATAGAACACCACAGGAAGCAGACCAATCCAGAAGGTCAAACCAATCGCCAAAGCCAACACCGAGATTCGGTTTTCAATCAGCCCCATAGAAAGGCCTTCCACCGGAATCAACAACGCACCCACCGATGGCATAAACCAAGCCGGCGAGACATCATTAATAGTGAAACGCGGACGCATCCACATACGCAGCGTTACTAACAGCACAAGGAAGTGGCCAATCGTCGCCAGCCACCAAAATCCCTTAGTTACCGAATCGGACAGAATCCCATCGCTGGCGGCTACGAGAAGGAGTAGGGCTACCGTCGTCGTCGCAAGATAAGGAAGCTGCTGCGGATTGCGGATGTCCTCCAAGAAGTGGCGCGGGCTATCAATCACGCGCACGAGGTAGGCGAAAACCAGCCCAACGAAGACCACCAGCGCCGTGAAGTAAAAGATCAGGCCGAAGACCTCGGGGAAATCGAACTGCTCGACGGCGGTCTGCCACGCCAACGCCAAACCCGAAGTACCCATCACCATCGCGAACAACTGCAACGGTGTGTGCGCGAGACGCTGATACAAGCTGCTGTTGTGCTCGGCGCCAGTTTCCGAATCGGTGGCCTCGTGGTGGGCGTCGGCGGTGTCGTCGGCAGCGGATTGCACGGTGCCTTGCACGGTGCCTTGCTCGCTCTGTTGCTGGGTGCCTTGCTGGGTGCCTTGCTGGCTTTGTTGCTTGGCGTCGGCGTGCTCCTGGGGCATGTCGTCGAAAGAATTCTTCTCGGCCATGATGGTTACCGTAGCAGCCGTAACGCGAATTAAAACCAATCCGCGCCAACCGGTAACGTGGGGAAGTATGTCTGAAGTTCGTGTTCGTTTTTGCCCGTCGCCAACCGGGACCCCGCACGTGGGGCTGATTCGTACTGCTTTGTTTAACTGGGCTTATGCGCGCCATACGGGCGGCAAGCTGGTGTTTCGCATCGAAGATACCGACGCCCAGCGCGATTCCGAGGAATCCTACGAAGCCATCATCGACGCCCTGCAGTGGCTTGGCCTGACCTGGGACGAAGGCATCAACGTAGGCGGCCCGCACGGTCCGTACCGGCAGTCGCAGCGCAAGGACATCTACCGCGAGGTACTGCAGAAGCTGATCGACTCCGGCGAGGCTTACGAAGCGTTCTCCACCGCCGAGGAAGTTGCCGCCCGCCACGAAGCCGCTGGGCGCGATCCGAAGCTCGGCTACGACAACTACGACCGCAACCTCACCGAAGAGCAGAAAGAAGCCTTCCGCGCCGAGGGCCGCAAGCCTGTGATTCGCCTGCGCATGCCTGACGAAGACATCGTGTTCGACGATCTGGTCCGCGGCCGCATCGAGTTCAAGACCTCTACCGTGCCAGACTTCGTGATCGCCCGCTCCAACGGCGAGCCGCTATACACACTGGTTAACCCCGTCGACGACGCTTTGATGCGCATCACCCACGTGCTACGCGGCGAAGACTTGCTGCCATCCACACCGCGCCAAATTGCTCTTTATGGTGCTTTACGACGGATAGGCGTCGCCGAATTCACCCCACAGTTTGGCCACTTGCCGTTCGTGATGGGCGAGGGCAACAAGAAGCTATCGAAGCGCGACCCTCAGTCCAATCTGTTTATTCACCGCGAAAACGGCTTCATCCCTGAAGGGCTGCTGAATTACTTGGCGTTGCTGGGGTGGTCGCTGTCTAAGGACAACGAAGTCTTCAGCATGGAGCAGATGATCGCTGCCTTCGATGTGGCGGACGTGAACTCTAATCCAGCGCGTTTCGACCAAAAGAAGGCAGACGCCATTAACGCCGATCATATCCGGCTGCTAGACCCTGCGGACTTCGAAGCACGTTTGCGTACGTACCTGGAAGAGTACAAGGGCTTCCCTGCAGATTTTCCTGCGGAGGATTTCTCGATGCTGGCTACTCTGGTTCAAACTCGCATCAAGACCTTGGGCGATGCGTGGGATCTGGTGCGGTTCCTTGTGGTCGATGAAGCCGAGTTTGAGTTTGATGAGCGTTCCGCTCGCCGCAACCTGAAGGCCGACGCCGTAGCGGTACTGCGCGCCACCATCGACGCGGTATATGGGCTTGACGATGCTGCGTTTAAGACGGATGCGCTGGAAGCGGCGATCCATGGCGTTTTGATCGACAAGATGGAACTGAAGCCTCGGAAGGCGTTCGGTCCGGTACGTGTGGCTGTGACCGGCAACCAGGTTTCCCCGCCACTATTCGAGTCGATGGAGCTGCTGGGGCGCGAACGTAGCCTTCAGCGGTTGGAGAAGGCGCTGGCTCATGCAGAGGCTGTTGCTGCGGAGGCAGATGCTGCGGAAGGTTAGCGAGTAGTCTTTCGTCGTAAAGCGTAATAAAACGCCTATAACCTGCATGTTTGTTTCTTTGCAGCGGATCTGGTTATATTATCTTCCGTTGCAAGCGCGGTGAGGTTCCGGTAAGGAATTGCCGATCCTCAGCGTGATGCGCAATGGCCTATGGTGTAATTGGCAACACTACGGTTTCTGGTACCGTCATTCTAGGTTCGAGTCCTGGTAGGCCAGCCACTATTTGAAAAGTAGTCGGTGATCGGCGATCGATTCGGTTGGATTGATGTGCTGGTGGTCGAGTTCGGCTTCGGATCAGATAAGTGAACATGCCCCGTTCGTCTAGCGGCCTAGGACGCCGCCCTCTCACGGCGGTAGCACGGGTTCAAATCCCGTACGGGGTACGCTTTAAGCCCTCGAGTCTTTTTGGCTCGAGGGCTTTCGCCGTTGGTGTGGCGGTAGCTTTCACTGTTCGCGTGGCGGCGGGAGGGTTTGGTGGTCGTTATGGCTGCGACCTTTGGCCAACCCTTAACCCTTAATCCGCCCTTGGTCTGTTCCCCGTGTTTCGGCCGACTGGAGGCGGGGCTTTAACGGTTCGGTGGCTATGATGTGGCTATGGTGTGGCCCTTTCTGGAGTCCTATTGACTTCCAGTAGTCGCTTCATCCATTCGTCGGTTGCTGTGGAAGCATTTATCCGCGATTTAAAGCGATGGGAATACTCGCGCAACCTGCTTTAGCTTATAATGCGTCACTGTGACGAATTAATTCGGCTTCTCGAATATTCGTTGGTGATGCAAGATGCGCTTATTTTGAAAATCGCCTCCACCAGCAAGTTGGTGCGGAATGCACAGTCATACACGCCGTGAAGGCCTCCTGGGCCATAATCACTGTGCGTTTGCGCACCATCGAAGGTGCAGATTGCACAATTTTTATGGCTCAGATCGGCATTTTTATCGATTTCTTTGGACGTTTCTGCATCCTCATGATGCAGTTTGCACAGTGATTCCCTGCCTAATCCAGCTTTTCAGCGTGGTTTACTGTGCATTCTGCACCATGGTGTTTCTAGGGACATCTGTCTTTGTGAAACCGGGTACCTTTGACACCGTTTTTTGGAGACTCTGTTGGGGCTGAACCGATCTCTGATTGCTGATCTATCGTGCTGAATGACCACTTTCAACCATTCGGGCGAACGGTCGCACAAACTTCTTTCGGCATTTCATGCTTAAATACGCAGTCCACTGAGGTGTCACTTTGGACACAGTTCTACCTTGGTGGAATCAGCGAGGCGCCAGTTAGCTTTTCGTGCTATAAACGTTGGCAAGTTCTTGTCGTAGGGCAAGAAGTCGTGGGGATAGCTGAAATACGGGGAGGGATAGTGTGTTGGACGCTTAACAGATCGCGTGCAGTACGTGCAGTGCATCGGCGGTGGTGTCAACGAAAATCCATGGTTGGCGTATTGGTTGTAGCCGGTGCTCTTGGTAGCTTTGTAGCTTTAGCTGGCTGTACGCAAGCAGATGCCGATGATGGATTGCCGGTGCTGACGTCGTATAAGTCGTTAGAGCCTGAGGTGCTCGAAACGTCTGAGCCTGATCCAGCGTTGGAAAATGAAATCCGAGAGGCGCTGAGTGATCCTCTTCTGATTAAAGAAGACGGGATGGCTCCGGGTGTTTACCGCTTAAACACAGCAACATCACCGGTTGATGCTGCGCTACGTGATGATGGTTTATGGGACTACCAGGGCGAGCAGTGGGAAATGCGTTATCCATGCGGCATCCCGGAACTGAGACAGAGAATCCTTGATTCTGGGTACGAAGTAATCGACTTCGAAGAGAAATATCATGGTTGGAATCCGTCGAACGAGAGTTGCGTGCTGGATTTCGGGGATTCGATGGGAGTAGATCTCGTGATCTATAAATACGATCGAAGTAACGGGGATGCGAATCTGCTCAGCTTTGATCTACGTGAGATTGACGGTTTTCAGCATCTTCTGATTTCTCTACCGAAGTTGAGCGGTCAGGAATGCTATGCCTTTGTCGAAACACAGGTTGGACCGTTGGGCGTAACCGCTCCAGTTGGTTTAAAACAGGATCAGGATCATAACGTCTTTGAAAATTTCGACCAGGCATGTGATCGCGCGACGAGAGATTTTCTAACGATTTTTAAGGGGGACTAGATATGTTGGAATTTCACGCCGAGCTTAGCTCGATACAGTATGGGCAGAAGAATCTTCTAATATCCGGTGGTTTAGCGAGGAAAGCACTACGATTTTCAGTTTCGTTGACTGGGTATTCGCCAGTATCTTCCATGCAAGCAGTAGCAGCTCAACACCAAGCTGCGATCTCAGGAAGCTTTGGTTCCGCTGTCGCTATTGCGCAAATGATGGAAAATCAGCTGACGTGGGCATCGGATAATCTTGGCCGTTTGGAAACAGCACTACGCGCCCATGAGGCTTCGTTGGCTGAGGCGTTTGCCAAGTTCGATTTCCTCTCTGATGCACCTACTATCGGACAAATCAACCGAATAGACGCTTCAGCTCCTGTGCCAGTGGCGTTTATTGACCG
>JAEZZR010000010.1 GCA_023418505.1 Actinomycetes bacterium | reverse complement strand
GCCAGCGAGTTATTGGTGCGGCGCAGGCGGCGAGCCAGCATACGCAGCAACTGCGAAGTGATGTCTGGATGATCGCCCAGCCACTTTTCCAGCTGTTCGTTATCCATCATCGCGGCGGTCACTTCCGTGACACACACTGCCGAGGAAGTACGCGGGCCTGGGTCGAAGATAGACAGTTCGCCGAACATGTCGGATGGACCCATGATGGCCAGTAGATTTTCGCGGCCATCGGAAGAGTGCCGGGCAAGCTTCACCTTGCCTTCGATGATGATGTAGAGGCGGTCGCCCCGTTCGCCTTCGTTGAAGATAGTTGTGCCGCGGGAGAAGCGAATGGTCTCTAGTTCGTCGAGCAAAGCGTTGACCGCTCGTGGGTCAACGCCTTGGAAGACGCCAGCTCGCGAGAGTATCTCCTTGACATCGTCCATCTTCAAGTTCTCCTTCTGCAGCTAACTGCTAACACTCTTACCAATTTACTTTTTAGATAGTACTTCGAATTTTACGCGAATATTCTTATCCGTTGTGGCGGTTAGAATTTTACGTATGCCAAATTCTCAGCCGTCCTTTTCGCAGCGCCCGTCTACGCAGGCTCCTTCCGCTGTTTCTCGGCGTGGTGATGCCACTGCAGTTGTGCTTGCCGACGGTCAACTGCCCGAGGGGGTAACTGAGAAGCAGGTGGCCGAAATCCGCGAGCGTCGTCGTAAGCGTCCTGGGGCGCACGCTGCTGCGAAGGGTCGTGAGACACAGTTGGGCATGGTGCGTCGGGCGCGCAAAATTAATCGCGAGTTGGCGGTGGCGTATCCGGCTGCCTATTGCGAGCTAGATTTCCGCAATGCCTATGAGCTGACGGTGGCCACGATCTTGTCCGCGCAAACCACCGACGTGCGTGTGAACTCAGTGACTCCGGCGTTGTTTGCCGCCTATCCCACCGTGGAGGATCTCGCTGCGGCCAAGCTGGTGGAAGTCGAGGAGATCATTCGCCCCACCGGTTTCTACCGCGCGAAGGCGAAGAACATTGTGGGCTTTGCTGAAGGTGTAGCGGCCAATCATGGTGGGCAAGTGCCGGGCACGATTGAGGAGCTCACGAAGCTGCCGGGTGTGGGACGCAAAACCGCGAACGTGGTGTTGGGTAATGCTTTCGACGTGCCTGGGCTCACTGTGGATACGCATTTTGGGCGTTTAGTGCGGCGCTGGGGGCTGACCGATGATGACGATCCAGTGCGAGTAGAACGCGAAATCGGCGAGCTGATTCCGCGCCAAGATTGGACGCGCTTTAGCCATCGGGTGATTTTCCATGGCCGTAGGATTTGTCATTCGCGAAAAGCAGCTTGTGGTGTGTGTTTCTTGGCTGCACTGTGCCCTTCCTTTGGTTTAGAGGGGCCGGCGGATCCCGCGGAAGCCGATAGCTTGGTGAAATCGGAGGATCGCGAGTGGCTGCTCTATCTTGGTGGGGTCGGCTCTGCTGGTGGTGCTGAAGAGCAAGCAAAGGAGACTGAAGATGAAAACTAGCCGTAGCAATCTGTTGGTCTTCGCCGTGATGCTGTTTGGCATCAGCTTTGCTATTGGTTTTGCCATCTGGAATACGGTTTCAACCAGCAGTGATTCGGATTCTGCTGCCGAAGGGTCTGCCAGCGAGGTGGAAACCGCCGATCAGAATGGCCAAGCAGATGGTGCAGGCGGTGGCGATAATCCAGCCGTCTGGAATGGCCGCGAGCTCGTCGCAGCGTGCCCCACAGACAGTGGCACTGGGCAGACCTTTGCTGCCGATTCCCCGCTGGTGGATATTGCGTTGCCGTGCTTAGGCGTAAACGGAGCCGGCGCCGGAGACACTGCCACCGAAAATCCTGCCACCGAAAATGCTGATGCGGAAATCCCTCTGTCCACGGCTCTTGCCGGTAAACCGACCGTACTGAACGTCTGGGCATGGAACTGCGGCCCGTGCCGCGAGGAAATCCCATTGCTCACGCAGTGGGCAGCCGCGCACCCGGACGTTAACGTCGTTGGCATCCACGCGTCCGCATCTGCGCAGCGCGGACTGGATTTCCTCGCCGAAGTTCAGCCGGAGTTCACTTCCTTCCAGGATTCTCACGATGCCATCGGCGTAGCTCTAGCTCTGCCCCGAGTGGTGCCGATTACCGTGGTGCTGGATGAAAACGGGCACGTCGTAAAGCAATTCGTCCAAGCCTTCGACTCCTATGAAGAGCTCGACGCTGCGCTTAACGACGCGCTGAACGCCACCCAGAATTAGCCAGCCGGCGATCAGCAGGCAGCCAATAAGCGCGCCTCAAGCCAAATTAGTTAATCCGTGCGAGCAAGTAAGGTGGGAGCATCATGAATGCCTCTGCCTCTGCTTCCGATCCAGCCGGCCAGTTCCAGCGTGCCTTTCCGGATGATGTGCGCACACCGGCTGGACTAGTGGTGCCGCCCTGGCTGGAAAGTCTTGTGGAACCCACGCCGGGCAGTGGTGTTGTGCCAACGAGTTCGCGTTCTCAGCTTGAGGCACTCAAACGCGCTGCGTCTACGCAAAAAGAACCACTGGATAATCCGGATCGATCGGCGGTGTTGATCCTGTTTTCCGGTGATAGTACTGCCACGCAGCGCCCGGAAGATGCTTCCGTGGTGCTCATGCATCGGGCAACAACGCTGCGCAAACATGCTGGGCAAATGTCTTTCCCAGGTGGCCGCATGGACGATACGGATCGCGGGCCGGTTCATACAGCATTGCGGGAGGCTGAAGAGGAAACAGGCTTGCGTCGTGAAGCTGTGTCTGTCCTACGAGTGCTAGATCCAATCGATATTTCGCGCACGGGTTATGCGGTCTATCCCGTGATCGCGCACTTTGCACAGCCGCATCCGTTGCAAGCGATGGACCCCGCGGAGACGGATTTGGTGCTCACCGTGCCGATTAGTGAATTGATCGATCCGAAGAACCGCCTGCGTGTGGGCTTCGATGCGTGGAGCGGGCCGGCGTTCCACGTTGACGGTTTTGTGGTGTGGGGATTTACTGCGGGTGTTCTCAACCATGTGCTAGATGTGGCAGGCTGGAGCGAACCCTGGCAGGATAACAAGATTTATGATCTGCGAGAGACCTTGGCACGATCGCGCAATCAAGAGTCTTTTGGTGTGAATGGAAGGCTGCGCTGATGGAACAATCCGCTTTGGCAACGGTGTCTCTAGTGGACTTAGCGCTGCTAATCGGCGTCATCATCGCCATGTGGGTGGGATGGCGCCAAGGGGCGATCTCTACGGTGATGGGTATCGTCGGCGTGGTTGCTGGTGGCTTCTTGGCCATCCAAGTGATGCCCTACGTGATGGATTACTTGGACGAGCCGATGGCGAAGCTCACCGTGGGGTTGGCAACGTTCTTGCTGCTGGTCATCATCGGATTTTCCGTAGGTGCAAGCGCGGGACAATCGCTGCGCAATGTGATTCGCACCCCGGTGGCAATAGGTATCGATGCTGGCCTGGGTGCTGTGGTGCGCGCGATTACCTTCCTGGTGGTCACGTGGGTGGTTTTAACGCCGCTGGCCACCGTGTTGCCGGGTAGGGCGGGCGACGAAATCCGGGACTCCAAGGTATTGGACGTCGTGGGACAACTAACGCCTGAGGGCTCGGACAACGTGATGTCCACGATCCTGGGCAACTTAACGGAAAATGGCATGCCGTTGATCGCGCCGCAGTGGGATACCAACCAGCCTGATGTTCCCGCCGATCCTTCGGTGATCTCTCAAGAAGTAGTAGACCGCGTGCGCCCTTCGATCGTGCGCGTGATGGGTGAGGCACAACAGTGCCAGCGTTTGCTGCAAGGCACTGGGTTCGTCGTGGGCGAAAATATGGTGGTAACGAATGCCCACGTCGTCGCTGGTGCGGAAACCGTACGCATGGAGACGGTTGCCGGTCTGGTAGATGCTGATGTGGTTTACTACGACCCGCTGGACGATATTGCCGTGCTGTACTCGTGGGATTTGCCGCTTACGCCGATTACCTGGGCAGGCGATCAGATGCCACCAGGTACCGACGCTGTGGTGCTGGGCTTCCCAGAATCCGGGCCGTTTAAGGCCACCGCCGCTCGCGTGAACACCGTGCTGACCATCCGCGGCGCTGATATTTACTCCCAAGGCCAGCATGACCGGCAGGCCTACGTACTGCGCTCTGATGTGCGTCATGGCAATTCAGGTGGTCCGTTGATGACCACCGACGGCCGCGTCTTCGGCTTGATCTTCGGCGCGGGCATTAACAACGACGAAACAGGCTACGCACTGACTGAGCGGGAAACGCGGGAAGCTATCGACGCTGCGACGGGGCTTACTGCTCCAGTAGGCACTGGCGCATGTGTAGTGAATTAGTAGCGAGGTAAGTGGTTTAACTCTGTGCCAATTGCTGGCGCACCATATCGGCCACGGTGTGCGGGGTTTCGAGGGCAGGGAAGTGGCCCACATCAGGGGCAATAACGATCTGTGAATTTCCCTCCGCAGGAATCGAGGCCTCTAGTAAACGCTGAGGAGCAGTGGAATCCAAAGAACCAGCAATCAAAATGGCTTCCGGTAGCGGGGCTTCACTGAGTTTCGACAGCCACTTCATAATCCGCTGCGGCCCCGGCTTTGCCCACCAATTGGCGTACTCCACGGCAGTAGTGATGCCACCAGCAGACGACGACGCGTGCATGAGCTCGCCGAGGTTTTTACCCCGTTCGGTGTCCGCAAAATCTACCCCATCAATCGGAGCGCACCGGGCTAAGGAGTGTGCCACCATATCGTCGATAAGCTCCTGCTGCGCTTGCGCTGGTTGCAGGATCTTTTTACCAAGGCGCTTTGGCGAGGGCAGGCGGGTAATCGTGCGTCCGGGGGTGCTGAGCGAAGTGCCGATCAGCTCCCGGGATTCTGCCGAAAACGGCTGACGCCACAATTCGCTCAAAAACGTAGCCGGATGGGCTGCCGCCGTTGCAATGATGCCGCGAACCAATGTTGGGTGTTGGGCTTGCAGTGTCCAGGCGATCCAGGCACCCATACCTTGGCCAACTAGCAGGGCTTCGGTGTGGCCTAAAGCTCGAATGAGGCTGGCGATATCGTCGGCAGCCAGAGTAGGAGAATACCCCTGTGGCGTGCGATCAGACGGAGGATAGCCACGCAAAGAAACCGCCACGAGGTGGGCGTCTAGTGCAGGGGTGGGGTTATGAGCGTCGCGGGCATCTTGAGCGCTATCAGGATTGGGGGCGCCGCTATTGCCACCCGCAAGTTCGGTGAGCACGTCGCACCACTCGAACCATCCCCCAGTGGAGCCGTGCAAGAAAAGAACCAATGGAGCCGACGCAGATCCGCGAGAGGGCTCACATTGGGCGATATGTAACCGCTGGCCGTGGGCGTGCACCATACGGTGCTGCCAGGGGCCGGCGAGTAAGAGATCAGACACGAAAACAGTAACCAGGCTGATAGGCGTGTTGTGCTAGTTCAAGCCTTGAGCTTCAAGCACATACGGCCTTTAATGCCAGGCGTGAGCTGGCTTAGGTGTACATTCCGTGCTTGTTGGCAGTGGCGTCCTTGGAGTCGCCACTCTTCTTCTGAGGTACTACGCCCTTAAGTTCTTGCACCGAGTTAATGGTCTTTTCTGGCTTACGGATGGACTTCACCTTCTTCACGCCGATCAGAGCCAAAACGCCAGCCACTACCAGCATGACAGCGAAAATAATCAGGAAGGCTGCCCAGGTTGGTAGCCAAAGGGCCAGCAACCAGCCCAGACCGAAGAACAGGAAGAAGGTGGAGTACAAAGCAATGACACCAGCGCCTGCGAACAGGCCACCAGCAACGCCGCCCTTCTTTACTTCACCGATGATCTCGGCTTTAGCGAGCTCCACTTCGGAACGCACCAGGGTAGAAACCTGCTCGGATGCGGAGGAAACTAGCTGCCCAATGCTGGCTTCACCCTTGGCGTAGGTATCGACATCATTTAGTGGAATGCCGGTGACGCGGGTTTCATTGACCTCTCCGCCGTCAGTGAAAAGTCCCTCGTTGTTGTCTTTGCTCACGCCGATCCTCCTGGGCATGTTTATTTTCGTCTGGTTCGTTTGACTAATTGCCGCTTATCTAAGCGATTATCTAAGTTCGTATCCTACCCATCGCTGGGTAAGTTTCGTGCACTAGCTTAGAAAATATCGGCGATATCTTCATCTATTCTTCATCTAATATCGTTTGTTATGACTGCAGCATCCGATCCACTGGCACCTCTGATGGAACTTGAAGGAGTTGCGGACGCCACTAACGAAGCCATCGATGCGTTGTCTGCAGTACACCGCCATAAGGTGAACTTGCGGAAGCATAATCTCACGGGTGCGGAGTCGGTATTGCGCGGGGCACGTGCCTCGGCGTGGTTGGCAGGTGGGCGCCGAGATTTGCCTGACGACGGGCACGTCACCGACCCAGTGCTTGCAGCCTCGCTGCGTACCTATGAGCCTTTAGCGCCAGAAACGATTAGCGAAACAGCCCGCATTTGGCAGCGCGCTCCACTGCAGGTGTTGGCGAAATTCGCTTTGGTGGCAGATGGTGATTCGAAAACCAGCTTCGCTCAGGCACAAAGCAGCCCAGTAGGCCAGCCAGTTGGCGACGATAAGCTATCTGCTGCCATGAAAGAACAACGTCTGCACCTTTTAGGACGGATGATCACCGGCGGTACCCAGGTCAACGGTGTGGTGCTCTCCGGGGTAATTCACGGAGAAATCTTGACCATGCGCCCGTTCGCAGCCAACAACGGTTTGATTGCGCGAGCGGCTTCTCGGCTGGCCAGCGTAACTACCGGTATTGATCCCCGTGGCCTAGGGGTGCCCGAGGTCTATTGGACGCGTCATAAGCAAAACTACGAACAAGCGGCGGAAGCGTTCGTGCAAGGCACTCCCGAAGGGGTACGCCAGTGGCTGATTATGCACGCCGAAGGGTTAACCGCAGGAGCAACGGAAGCCCGCGGTATCGCGCAAGCCGTTTAATGCTTAGGCTGCACTTAGGCTGTGGGCAATTTTTAACCAGTGGGATAGAGGCGCAGTTAACGTCGTCGTAAAGCAAAAGTAATAGCAGCGGCGATTGCTGCAATCGAAGCAGCTGAGGCAACGGTAGCGCGCTTACGCGGGGGAGTGAATAGTGGCTCGGGGTTGTGGAAATCGCGGATCGGCCAGCTGCGTTGCTGAGCAAGGGCGCGCAGATTCTTATCGGGGTTGACTGCCATGGGGAAGCCGACAGCGGCCAGCATCGGTTCATCGGTGATGGAATCCGAATAGGCGTAGCAAGCACTGAGATCGTAGCCATGTAGCTCCGCCAAGCGTTGGAGCTCCGCGGCTTTGTTATCACCGCGGCAGAAAAACTCGATCTCGCCGGTGTAGACGCCATCACGCACCTGAATCCGAGTTGCCACCGTGTGGTTGACCCCAATGGCACGGGCGATTGGCTCTACTAATTCAGTGGCCGAAGCGGAAACCACATAAACATCGTGGCCGAGGCGTCGGTGGTGGTTGATGAGCTCTCGTGCTTCGGCATACACATACGGGGAGATCACCTGGTGCAGAGAATCCTCGGCAATCTTGCGCACCACATCGGGCTGCCAGCCTTTTACCAGAGCGGACATGCGTTCACGGGCGGCTTCAATCTGATCTGAATCGTGGCCTTGGGAGATATAAAGCGCCTGGCTAAAGGCTAATTCGATCATGCCACTGGTGCTGATCAGGCCAGATTCACGGAACTTCCGGTGAAAGGCGTAGGCAGAGCTGCGAGCAATGATTGTTTTATCCAAGTCGAAGAAGGCCGCGCGCTTGGTGCGGGTGGGACGCGAACGACTGTGTGACGGCGCGAACTGCTGCTGCCGAAGCGACTGCTGCCAGCGCGGTTTATATGAACCCATAAGCGGTGCCTCCTCTTGCGTTCTAGGGTAGATGAATCGACGGAATGGCATCGGTCTCTGATCGGGAGAATTCGGGGGAAGTCTGCGCTGTGGTGGTGCTGAGTTTTCTGGCTTTGAACTGCGGAAATGAGTTATGTGGATAATGAGCAGGAAAAATTCTGAAAAAATTCTTGCCGGGGGCTTGCTTTTTAGAAAATGTATGCCATACTTGGCGGTGGACGGCCCCTTAAATGCGCGGCCGCCACGTCCGGGGCACAATCCCCCCCCCCGATGCCTCGGGCGTTAGCTCAGCACCAATCCCCCCCCGGTGCTGAGCGCCTTTTTATATCTAGGGTCTGTTAGCGGGGAAGGTTAGATCTTTTTCGTGGTGTTAGTCCGCCGTCTCCGTTAGGCTTTCAATAGATTGAATAGCTGTAGGGGGATCGTAATAGGGGGACTGTGGTGGAACCAGAAATTACGCTATGGAAGTTATCGGAAAAAGATGTGAATGCTCTTTTCGAAGCTGCCGCGATTGTGGACAGAACCATCGGCTATGTCGAGGTTGGGTTTCGCAATACGATCGATAGATCTATTGGGCGATGGAACGAAGCGAGGAATGGATCTCGCGAATGGTTCCTTGAGCCGTGCTCGGACTTAGATGAGATCGTCAGAGGGATGAGTAGGCGCTCGTATATCTCTAGAGATGAGACCCCATGTCATGACGACTATGTAGCCGGATCAACTTTCGGAGCGTGGACAGCGCTGTTACCCGAAATTGACCAAAGAAGACAGCAGACAAATGACATCAAGCTGGGGTTAAGGGTCAAAAAGTGTGTCCGCTTCGGCGTGTCGCAGTCGTGTTAGATTTGGCCTTTTTGGATACCGATTGAATGGGTGTACTCGGTATCGATACCGTTGTCGTAGAGAGCTGGTCGTCC